>NZ_VFRR01000029.1 GCF_006385675.1 Maribrevibacterium harenarium
ATAGCGGGATGAGATTGATACAATCCTTATTGCCGAGAAGGCTAGAAAATGAAATGGCGCTTTAGTCTAAAATCGCCATTATTCAGGGACGACTATTTACACTTCACCTCTAATTCATCAATACGTTGAAAGCCTCGGGGCAGTTTCAAACCGCGGCGACCTCTTTCACCCTCATAAGCCTGCCAATCCTTCTCAGTCATGGATAGGAAACGCTTACCGCTATGGACGATAAGCTGATCTTCCGCCGTTACCGTTGCCATAACAATTAATAATTCTTCTCGATCTGCAGCACGGTTTGCCGGAATACTGAGCATTTTATTGCCTTTACCCTTCGCCATCTGCGGCAGTGAGGCAATATTAAATACCAACATGCGTCCTTCATTAGAGATCACGACAACCTTACTTTGCTCGGGATGCTGCACTTTTACCGGCGTTACAATCTGAGCGTTAGCAGGCAATGACAAAGTGGCCTTGCCTGCTTTATTCTTGGCGTGCAAATCGCCTAACTGTGCAACGAACCCGTAGCCAGCATCACTCGCCATAAGATAGTAAGCGTCATCGTTATCAAGCATAGCGGCTACGATATGGCTGTCTTTTTCAAGGGTAATGCGCCCTGTGATGGGCTCACCCTGCCCCCGGGCAGATGGTAATGTATGGGCCTTGATGGAATAGGTTCTCCCAGTAGAGGACACCAACACCAAGGTTTGGTTGGAACGACCACGGCAGCTTAGCAAGAAGTCATCCCCAGATTTGTAACTTAACCCACGCTCATCGATATCATGCCCCTTCGCCGAGCGAATCCAGCCCTGTTTCGATAACACCACTGTAATTGGCTCATTCGACAACAAGTCTTCTTCCGTAAATGCCTGAGCTTCCTTACGTTCGACAATAGGTGTCCGGCGATCGTCACCGTATTGTTCAATTGCTTCGCGAATTTCGGCGCCGATTAGCTTATGCAATTTCTTATCAGAATTGAGATAGCCCTCTAACTGTTTACGCTCCTTTTCTAGCTCATCTTGTTCGCCTCGAATGCGCATTTCTTCAAGTTTCGCTAAGTGACGCAGCTTAAGCTCAAGGATCGCTTCCGCTTGGATATCGGTTATGCCAAAACGCGCCATCAACTCAGCTTTGGGATCATCCTCATGGCGGATGATCTCGATTACCTCGTCAATATTTAGAAAAGCGACTAACAGACCTTCTAGAATATGTAATCGGTTGATCACTTTGTCCAAACGATATTGCAAACGTTTGCGCACCGTTTGAATACGAAAACGTAACCATTCGGACAAAAATGCTGGCAAGCTTTTCACTTGCGGCAAGCCATCCAATCCAATCACGTTCATATTTACCCGATAGCTCTTTTCTAAGTCTGTCGTCGCAAACAAATGAGTCATCAGGGCCTCAATATCTACGCGATTCGACTTGGGAACAATAACTAAGCGGGTGGGGTTTTCGTGATCTGATTCGTCCCGCAAGTCAACGACCATTGGCAACTTTTTCGCCTGCATTTGGGCGGCAATCTGCTCCAGCACCTTGCTCCCAGACACTTGGTGGGGAAGTTCATGAACAACAACATCCCCCTCCTCCAATTGGTAGCGCGCTCGTGCTTTTACTTGTCCCTTACCTGTCTCATAGAGTTTACGCAGCTCGGAACTAGGGGTAACAATTTCTCCCCCAGTAGGGAAATCTGGGCCTTGTACGAAGTTCAACAGATCATCTAGATCGGCGGCTGGATTTTCTAATAAATGGATGCAAGCTTCCCCTACCTCTCTTAGATTGTGGGGAGGAATATCCGTCGCCATACCGACCGCAATCCCAGTCGTTCCATTTAGCAACAAATTAGGTAAACGAGCAGGAAGTACTGCCGGCTCTTTCAAGGTACCATCAAAGTTGGGCACCCAATCCACCGTCCCCTGACTCACTTCTTTCAATAGCACGTCGGCATAGCGCGATAACCGCGACTCGGTGTAACGCATAGCGGCAAAGGACTTAGGGTCATCTGGCGCTCCCCAGTTGCCTTGACCGTCCACTAACGGATAGCGATAGGAAAACGGCTGCGCCATCAATACCATGGCTTCGTAACAAGCACTATCACCGTGGGGGTGAAACTTACCCAATACATCACCGACGGTACGGGCGGACTTTTTATATTTCGCCGTCGCCTTGAGTCCGAGCTCGCTCATGGCATAGATGATACGTCGCTGTACCGGTTTCAATCCATCCCCAATATGAGGCAAGGCACGATCCAGAATGACGTACATGGAGTAGTTAAGGTAGGCTTTTTCCGTATATTCTTTTAACGGTAGGGTCTCGTTCGCTTCGAAGTTTAGCAGGTCACTCAAGCGCTGGTTCCTTTACAAAAATGTGATTGTGCACGAATATTTCATCGGCTCAGAATAGACAATAGGGTATGGGGCGATACTATAATGAAAGCTCGGGGCGCACTGCAACCGCCCTTCACTACAAGATTTTTCTGAATCCAGCCTGATAAGTAGCGGAGGAGCCCTGCTGATGCAACATGAGACAAAGTCAACGGTCGTTATGCTCGGACAGCAAAGTTGCTTAGCTATCAGTCGTCTGGCTCAATTGACCAATAAGTACCAACTGCGACTGTATCAAAATGACGTCCCTAGCCACACGCTTGCTTTCCCATTCGATTGCATCCTCCATGTAGAAGTTGGCAGCATTGTCGTTGCAGTCGCTGACGATGAGCAGTTGGTTCGAACCGATCAAGGCCTAGTGGTGGGCTTCAATAACTGCATGAAGATTACGACGGTAACTCCCAACTCTCGGGTTTCAGTGCTCGTGTTAGAAAATTCCCAAGCAATTAACAATACCAGGTTGCTCTCCTCTACTTCGGCTCAAAGTATCACCAGCAAGAGCGGTGTCCAGCGTCGCCTATGGGAGATCGAAAATGTCGTAAAAATGGAATGGTGGTATCTCCCTGGTGGTTACCAGGAACCAAGGCATTATTTCAGGAAGGGACAGATCTATCTCTTTAGCCATGGTAGTGAACATATTTTACTCAACGATGAGCCTCTCTCCGAAAGTGGAGTATTGCTGCCGGCAAAAACCAAGCTCACATTACGTAACCGAAGCCCACATACGACCCAGTTAATTTCTGTTACCTTCCCACTCGCCCCAAGAGATAGAGCTTTTGTTTTATCTTCTAACAAATAATTAACGTAGCACTAATGCTGTGAGTACATGATCTTCCCAAACACCATTGATCTTAAGATAGTTCTTAGCCAGCCCCTCTTTTTCAAAACCTAGTCTGGATAAAACAGCCCCACTGCGCTGATTGCGTGGTAAATAACATGCCTCTATGCGGTCTATATTCAATTCTGCGGTCACATAGTGTATGCCAGCAACCAAGCATTCATTCATATAGCCCTGCCCTTCTACATCGGCTGCGACGCTGTAGCCGAGTTCGCAGGATTGTGAGATACCCCGATGAAAGCGTGAGAAATTAGAGTATGCAAACATGCGTGTTCCTGCTTTATCTAAAAGACACAGCACGACACCGCGATCATTAAGAAAGTCCCGCCGCATTTCACGGATGCGTAGACGGCATGTTTCTTCACTATAATAGTCATCGGTCCGTTCCGGCTCCCAAGGTGCTAAGTGAGCTTTAAAACGATTCACATAGTCATGAAGGAGACTAACATGCTCTAAACCGAGCACCACTAACTGACCCCGTGGGGTTTCAATTTTAGGGAAGCGCATGGAAGCTACATCCACGTGAGGAAAACAATGGGAATCTTGCCGGTCTACCGTGAACGCACTAATATGATAGCTTTCAAACCAGCACTGGTTACCGATACTGACCACCCGACGCAACATAGGGTGATTCATCCATCCATCGGCTGACTCTTGGCTATGCCAATAGCAGCTAAACTCACAGGTCTCAGCCAACACCCACTGGCAATCAATGAAGCCCTCTCGTTCTCGTGCCAATTGTTCAAGTTTATCCAGCAACACACGCAGCATGACGTCATCGGCAACTGTGGAAGTGCGCAAAGTAACGCCAAACATTTGGTGATGGGAAACCAAAGATGCAAACGGGTTAGGCATAGATTCTGTTCATATTTCGACCAATCTAAAACTATGGGCTATAGTTTACAAGCTGATACGGGACTTAGCGCTGTATTTGTAGGCCTGCTCGATTGTTTTTTTGAAGTGAGTGGCATTCTACAGCGTTAATGTGCATCCCCTAGCACACAGGAATAGGTTGCCCGTTGCTTAAAACGGGCTTTTTTTGACACAAAAAAGGGGCCTACGACAAGCCCCGTTTATATCCAATTAGCACATCAAGATACTTTTTCGCCCCGTGCCTGTTTGTCCGCGTGGTAAGAAGAACGTACCAATGGGCCACAAGCAGCGTGGGTGAAGCCAAGCTCTTTCGCGACTTCTTCGTAACGTGCAAATTCTTCCGGTGGCACGAAACGCGCCATTGGGAAGTGATGTTTAGATGGTTGCAAGTACTGGCCAATGGTCAGCATATCAACGTTGTGAGCACGTAAATCTTTTAGAACTTCTACGATTTCTTCAAAAGTTTCGCCCATACCCACCATCAAACCCGATTTTGTCGGTACGCTTGGGCAGCGCTCTTTGAATTTCTTTAACAAATCAAGGGACCATTGATAATCTGATCCTGGGCGTACCTGACGGTATAAACGCGGAATGGATTCTAGGTTGTGGTTAAATACATCTGGTGGCGCGATTTGCAAAATATCCAGAGCGACATCCATACGACCGCGGAAATCTGGTACTAATGTCTCGATTTCGATGTTCGGACTCAATGCTCGCGTTTCACGAATACAGTCAACAAAATGTTGTGCCCCACCATCACGTAAGTCATCACGGTCTACCGAAGTAATAACCACGTACTTTAGCTTCATGTCGCGAATCGCGGTAGCCAATTCCTTTGGTTCATCGGGACTCAAAGCATTTGGACGTCCATGGGCCACATCACAAAATGGGCAGCGACGGGTACAAATATCACCCATGATCATAAAGGTAGCCGTACCATTGGAGAAACACTCCCCTAAATTTGGGCAATTTGCTTCTTCACAAACCGAAGCTAGTTTATGTTCTCGCAAAGTACTTTTAATCCGAGCAATTTCTGGTGAGGCAGGCATACGTACACGCAACCAATCAGGTTTGCGCGGGATCTCTTCTGTTGGGATCACCTTCACTGGAATCCGTGCCATTTTGTCGGCACCACGTAATTTCTGTCCCTGAACGACGGTTTTTTGTTCAGTTGTCATTGAATCTTACCCTTTTTGAAATAAGACACTCGAATAGTCGAGCTGGTGAGCTAGGGCAGCAGCCAGTTGCTGCTTAACTTGCTCGATAGTGACGTCTGCGTTGAGACGCCTGATATCAATCATTTGCAATCCACGGTAGCCGCAGGGATTAATACGTAAAAATGGGGTCAAATCCATATCTACATTCAAGGCTAGGCCATGAAAAGAACATCCCCGACGGACCCTTAGACCTAACGAGGATATTTTCATTTCATTGACGTAAACGCCAGGCGCATCTGGCTTTGGATAGGCATCGATCTTGTAATGCTGTAGTACTTCAACTACCGCATTTTCTAAAGCAGAGACCAAATCCCTTACACCAATACCCTTGCGTTTTAAATCGATTAGCACATAGGCGATAAGCTGCCCTGGACCGTGGTAAGTAACTTGACCACCCCGATCGGCTTGCACGACAGGAATGTCGCCAGTATCAATCACATGCTCAGGCTTACCAGCTTGCCCTTGAGTAAACACCGGAGGATGTTCCAGTAACCACACCTGGTCAGAGGCTGACTTATCCCGAGTTTGGGTAAAATCACGCATCCTATCCCAAGCAGGTTGGTAATCAACCTGCCCCAGATCGAGACATAATAATGGCGTTGTCATTTACATAACCATCTTAACAGCAGGCAAGGCCATTAAGTCTTTATGTAAGGAAGAAAGCTGGTTTTCACTATGAGCAAGGATACGGTAGGAGAAACTCACAAAAGTGCCTTTCCCTGATCGTTTCGTTGAGATTTGGGTTTCATCGACTTCAGGCGCATGCCGACGCACACAAGTAATTACCGTTTCATGGGTATCATCGTGATCAAGAGCGACTATTTTGATTAAGTAATTATCACAAGGAAACTCAATTTTGGGGGCTTCTTGACCCTGCTGGATTTGCTGTCCTGTTTGATTAAAAAGTGCCATTAGCGTTCTGCAAACCTAATTAAAACAAGTTAGAAAAAAACAAACGGATTTTATCGAACAAGCGTTTGAAGAAACCACCTTGTTCGACTGCTTCCAGTGCAACCACATCTTGTTCAAGAATAATATTATCGCTACTACCGACAATCACTTTACCTAGCACATCGCCTGGGGCAATTGGTGCCTCGATAATTGGGTTAAGTACCAATGTAGCCGGTATTTCACCATCCTGTTTCGGTAGCGTAACCACGACATCTTGAGCGAAACCGATATTCACTGAATCTACCGCACCGCCCCAAACTTTACCCTGCTGCACTACCTGACCAGCTTGGTAAAGCTTACGAGTTTCGTAGTAACGGAATCCGTAATCCAATAGCTTTTGCGATTCTGCTGCACGAGCTTCATCGGAAGCGGTTCCCATCACCACCACAATTAGGCGAGTACCGTTACGTTGCGCAGACGCAGCTAAACAATAACCTGCTTCTTCCGTATGGCCAGTTTTCAAGCCATCAACAGTTTTGTCACGCCACAAAAGCTTATTGCGGTTGGGTTGACGAATTTCGTTAAAAGTAAAATATTTTTCCGCGTACATTTTGTAACTTTCGGGAAACTGGAAAATTTTGGCGCGAGACAACAACGCAATATCGTAAGCACTTGAATAATGGCCGTCCGCTGGAAAACCGGTTGAATTAGCAAAATGAGTATTTTTGAGTCCAAGGATTTGAGCGTGTTGATTCATCAGATCGACAAAAGCCGCTTCACTGCCCGCTACGTGTTCTGCAACGGCTACGCTAGCGTCATTGCCGGATTGAATAATAATGCCACGCATGAGATCTTCGAGCTGAACGCGCGTTCCCTCACGGATAAACATACGTGAGCCTTCCATACGCCAAGCCTTTTCGCTTACACGCACCATATCGGTTAAGGCTATGTTACCCCGCGCCATTTCATAGTCGGCTACATAAGCTGTCATAAGTTTAGTCAAACTAGCCGGTGGTAATTCTTGATGGCTATTGTTCTCAACCAACACTTCGCCTGTGTAAGCATCCATCAATACGTAACTAGATGCAGACACTTGTGGGGGCGCTGGAATGAGTGGAGCCACGGCAAACACCGAGGAAGCGAAAAAGGTCAAAAGTGTAATGATCAGCGTATTAAGTGATTTCATAACATCCAAAGTCAGTTTGCTGGCAAAAAGTCGCCAAATGATACTAAAGCCACTCTAGAATCTCTAGCCTGGAAAGTGGCACTAAGGTGTAATTGCTACTCGCACTCCCCGGGCAAAGCCAGCCGCCTCCAGCTTGGTTTGCCATTGATCAAGTTCGTTCACAGAGCTATATGGGCCCACCAAAACCTTAAATAGACCATCATCAGCCTTCAACACAGATAAGCTAATGGTGGTATCAAACTTTTCAAATAAGCGCTGTTTAAGTCCTTGGGCGCTTTGCTCTTGAGTAAAGGCACCGATCTGTAAATGACTAAACAATAACTGATTTTCAGGAGATTTAGTGGTTTCGACCACCGGCATAGCCGTTGGGGTGGAGGTGACGGCAACGCTAGAGACCGCTGCGACAGGTTTGGGATTAGTAACAACCGTTTCCCCGGGCTTGGGTGTTATTGCCTCAATGCGCACACGGGCTAAACCTTTTTTATGGTAATCGAGTCGTGCCGCCGCTGCGTAAGAAAGGTCAATTATGCGGTCGCCGTGAAACGGCCCACGATCGTTCACGCGGACAATCACTGTTCGCCCATTGTCTAGGTTGGTGACTTTAAGGTAGGTGGGTAATGGCAATGACTTATGGGCCGCTGAGAACGCATACATATCATAGATTTCGCCATTCGACGTTTTGTGACCGTGAAACTTATTGCCATACCAAGATGCAGTTCCTTCAGCCACATAACCTTCCGCCGAATCCATAACATAATAAGTCTTGCCCCAGACTTCATAAGGGCTTTTATTGCCACCCCGACTCTTTGGCTCGTATTTGGGCACTAAGTCGGGCAAGTGATCTACTTTGATATCCCCGCTGGGCGCATGATCCTGCAAAATGCTATAGCGCCCTCCACCGGAGGCTTTATCGTAGTCAATGGCTGCGCTGCTAGCACTCGAAGTACGCCCGCCGTTAATATGTTGGGTACTCATGCACCCACTTAGCACGACAACACTAAAAAGGCATAACCACTTAATCTTCTGCACCTGCTTTTATCCTATGTGCTAATTCCAATACCGACATGGCATAGCGTCGACTAGGGTTGTAATCCATAACTGTAAAGAAGTTTTCGAACGCCAACCAGTAGCTTACTTCCTCTTCGGCGGTTCTCAGCCCAATAAGCCCAGCCTGCCCATTTACCAGGGAACTTGGAGTAACGCCCAACTGTTGCCATTGAGCAACGCTTTTTTCTGGTTTCCGACCTTTATTGACCCAGTCAGCAATTGGCTCAATATTCGCTACACTTGCCGATACAAAGGGCAACTTACCACGCTGCCAGCCATGACGTCGCAGATAGTTCGCTACTGAGCCAATTGCATCAATTTCTGAATCCCAAAGCTCAATCACGCCGTTACCATCGTAATCCAATGCAAGCTTTAGATAATTACTCGGCATAAACTGAACCATACCGAGAGCACCACTGTAGGAACCATTAGTGGTGCCAAGCCCCCAGCCTTCGCGGCGAGCCAGCAGTAAATAAGCCTCTAGCTCTGAGCGAAAATAGTCGGCTCGACGAGGATAGTCGAAACTCAAGGTCGTTAGTGAGGTAAAAACATCTCTATTTCCGGTCACCCTGCCATAAGCTGTTTCCACGCCTAGCAGGGCGACGATTACATGCCAATCTACCCCATACTCCTCTTCGGCTCTAAGCAACCAAGGACGATTGCGCTGAGCAAATTCGATACCCTTTTGAATACGGTATGGTTCTAAGAAACGGGTAGCGTACTGGTAGTAAGGAGTAATAACTTCTGGTTGATTGTCAGATTTGGTGATTACCTGCTCACGCTTTTCAATACTCGAAAATGCCTTTACTAAGATATCTCGATCGTATTTATGGGTAGTCACCATGTATTCAACGAACTGCTGTACTTCTTGGTTGGCGTAATAGCTATCTGCATAGGCTACGTCTTTCTCCTCAATCTCATGAGCAGAATCCGTTTTCGGTTGTGGCGCTGCAGAACAAGCTGACAACAAGAATGCAAAAAACAAAATCCAAATAGTTCTCATGTCTTAAACCGCTTTTTTATGGGTTTGAATGGACATTAAAATCCCAAATGTGGCCATAATAGTGATTATCGAAGTACCACCATAGCTCACCAAGGGTAAAGGCACTCCCACTACCGGCAAGATCCCCGACACCATTCCTATATTTACGAACATGTAAACAAAAAAAGTCAATGTCAGACTACCGGCAAGTAAACGGGCATAGTTATCTTCTGCGGTAGCCGCAATGTAAAGGCCGCGGGCAATCACCAACAAGTATGCGGTAATCAACAAACCACACCCTAACATCCCGAACTCTTCTGCCAAGACCGCGATAATGAAATCCGTATGACTCTCCGGCAAAAAGTCCAGTTGCGCCTGGGTGCCTTCTAACCATCCCTTTCCGTAGAGCCCCCCAGAGCCAATGGCCGTTTTAGACTGAATAATATTCCAGCCCGCTCCAAGAGGGTCACTCTCGGGGTCGAGAAAGGTTAGCACTCGCTGTTTTTGGTAGTCACGCATCACCTGCCATAGACCATAAATAGCGACCGGCGCGATAGTCGCCGCGCCGATGATATACCGCCAGCCGAGCCCTGCTAAAAACAAGACGAATATTCCAGACACCCCAACCAACAAAGAAGTTCCCAAATCTGGCTGTTTGGCAATCATCAATGAAGGCAATGTAACTAATACTAACACGACAACAATTTGCTTAAGCGTTGGTGGAATTGGACGCATGGAGAAATACCAAGCGATCATCATCGGCATCACAATTTTCATTAACTCGGATGGTTGGAAGCGCACTCCGCCAGGAAGCTCCAGCCAACGTTGCGCTCCTTTGGCACCGACCCCAACTAATAACACCCCGACTAGCAGTGCCGTGACACCAACAAACATCAGTGGGGAGGCTCGTCGCATATATTTTGGGGGGAGCTGAGCAAGAGTCAAACACACCATCATACCGATACTAAGGCGCAATACTTGACGCTCAACCATATCCACATCCTGACCGGAAGCGGAATAAAGTATGACAAGCCCACCAGCCATTAAGAGCAAGAGCGCTCCGGCTAGCAATATATCAATGTGAGTGAGGCGCCATAGACGAGCATTGGTGAATTCCAGCACCCGTTGGTAGAGGCTCTTATTCATAAACACCTCTTAAAAAATAGTCATAGCGCTCGGGGTAGTCGTTATACAAGTACGCATCAAACAGAGCTTTACTCAGGTCTGCTGGTTTAGAACTGCTACCACCGTTCTCAAAGATGGCAAAAATAGCGATTTTTGGCTCCTCGGCCGGCGCCATACCGATGAATAAGGCATGGTCGTGGAGGCGCTTCTCTAAGTTAGTGGCATCGTATTCTTCATCTTCTTGCAGACTAAACACCTGACCGGTGCCGGTCTTGCCAGCAATCGTATACGGCGTACCACGTAGTCGTCTTGCGGTACCTTTGCTGTCGGTAATCACTTTTTCCATCGCTTGCACCATACGATTCCAGTTTCGCTCATTCTTAAGAGTTATATGGTGCATCTGCCCCGACTCCCCCTCAAACTGAACCGGTTCTGTGCCAATTGTTGCCACCATACGAGGACGATAATAATCACCTCGATTCGCTAAGATGGCTGTGGCGTTCGCAATTTGCAGTGGTGTTGCGACCATAAAGCCCTGCCCTATACCGACGTTAACCGAGTCCCCTGGATACCAGGGTTCGTTATAGCGTGCTTTCTTCCATTCGTTTGACGGCAATAGCCCCACACTAGCCCCATTCAGGTCAAGAATGGGATCTTGACCATAGCCAAATTTCGTAAGGAAATTGTGGATTGGAGTAATGCCCATTCGATGGGCCAAGCTATAGTAGTAGGTATCTACGGACTCGATGATAGAACGCTCTAAATCTACCCAACCGTGGCCATCACGCTTCCAGTCCCGATAACGCCTTCCGTTGGGATTAATCTGATAAAAGCCGCGAGCAAAGAACATCTCATCCCAAGTGGAAAAGCCATATTCCAGTCCCGCTAACGCCATAAAGGGCTTAATTGTCGATGCTGGAGGGTAACCACCACGTAATGCTCGGTTAAACAAGGGTAAACGTTTATCATCGCGAAGCTTAGAGTAATTTTTAACCGAAATACCCCTTACAAACAGGTTGGGGTCGAAACCGGGTTTGGATACCAGCGCCAATATTCCGCCTGTATTAGGGTCAATAGCTACGACAGAGCCCTTATAGTCACCCAACAAATCATAAGCATACTGCTGTAGGCGAGCGTCTAGATACAGGTGAACATCCTGTCCAGGGGTCGGGTTTTGCCGTTCAATCTCGGCCATGATACGACCACGAGCGTTTACTTCTACCTTGGTATACCCAGGAGTGCCAAATAACACATCCTCATAAAAGCCTTCTACACCGGTTTTGCCAATAAATTGGGCACCTTGGTAGGCCTGCCTATCAACACTCTCTAAGTCACGTGCGGTAATACGACCGACATAACCAATAGCGTGGGCGAAGGCTTCGCCGAAGGGATAGTAGCGATTAAGTTGTGCTTCCACTTGCACGCCATCCAAACGATACAGATCTACCGCAATCGCGGCCCACTCTTCATCGGTCAGTTGAGCCTTTAAAGTTACCGATTGATAAGGACGGCGATATTCTCGTAGCTTTTGCTCAAACTCGTCCCATTCATCATCAGAAATGTCGATCACACCGAGAAGCTCTTGACGCAGCCAGTCGATACTTTTAATACGTTCGGGGGTAACAGTTAAGCTATGTATGGGACGATTGTCTGCTAGCACAATGCCGTTACGATCGAGGATCAACCCCCGCGGCGGAGGCTCCGTCACCAGCATCTGGCGGTTGTCATCTGCCTGCGTTTGATAACGCTCGTATTGCAACACTTGTAAGTAGACCAAGCGCGCCATTAACACACCGACTAAAATCAGTACAAATACCGCAGCAAATATTATCCGGCGTTGGGTTAAGGACTGCTCGGCGCGATAGTTACGAAAGAACTGATGATGTTTAGCCACGCAAGCGCCTTAACGATGATATGGGTGGTTATTCATCAGAGTCCACGCACGATAGATTTGTTCGGCTAGTAAGACGCGAACCAATGGGTGGGGTAAGGTAAGATTGGATAACGACCACTTTTGATCAGCACGATTACTACAACGTGGGTCAAGACCATCTGGCCCACCAATGAGTAGTGTTACGTTGTGGCCTTCCATGCGCCATTGCTCGGTTTGTGCCGCTAAATCATGGGTCGACCAAGCTTTTCCCAATACCTCAAGGGCGATGACTCGATCCCCTGGAGGTATGGCAGCGAGCATAGCATCGCCTTCTTTGCGAATAGCTTTAGCGATGTCACTATTTTTTGAGCGCTGTGCCATCGGTAGTTCCACCACCTCCAAAGCGAAGTCTTTCGGCAGGCGCTTGGCATATTCATCATAGCCTTCGGTTACCCACTTTGGCATTTTGGTGCCTACCGCGATAATTCGGATTCTCATAGTGTCTTGTTAGTGATGGTTACCAATTAATAGGGATTCAGTTCTCGCAAACGAACAAAATTAACGCTGCTCTGGTTTGATATCCCACAGTTTCTCAAGATCGTAAAAAGCTCGGGCTTCTTCCGTCATCACATGCACAACAACGTCATGAAGATCGACCAATACCCAATCGCTGCCCATATCACGACCTTCACTGCCAAGGGGTTGTACGCCATTGGCCTTAAGGTGCTCAACCACATTTTGCCCCAAAGAATGTACATGACGTTTAGAGGTACCAGAACAAATCACCATGTAGTCCATTAAGTCTGTCAACTCACTTACCTTGAGTACTTTGATATTCTGTGCTTTGACATCTTCCAATGCTTCAACGGCGAGGTCGAGGATTTGATCTGCGGTTACCTGGGTATTACTCATAGCTTGTTTTAGCCTTTCTGATAAAGTTGATGGTCGAGTATAAATTCACGTACGTTTTCCGGTAATAGGTAGGCGATTGACTGTTGCTGAGCGCACAACTTGCGAATCATACTCGAAGAAATTGCTAGTGGCGTCAGCGATGTCTGCCAGATTTTACCGGATGGTGCTGATTGTAACTCAGTGACATCATTCGCTCGACGTTTTTCGTAGAAGTCTTCTAGTTTAGAGGGGAGTTCCGGCTCCCATCCAGGACGAGAGACCACTAAAATATGGGCAAATTGTACTAATTCAGCCCAACGTTTCCAGGTGGTAAGTGACAGAAAGCTGTCCATGCCTACCGTGAGAACAATCGGAGTCGTCTGCCCTACTTCTTGCCTTAGCTCAGCCAAGGTATCGATGGTATAACTGGGGCCTTGACGTTCAATCTCGCGCCGATCAACTTTTAACCTAGGATCTGCACGACAAGCTAATTCGACCATGTGCAGACGCTCAAACGGCTTCACCTGCAAAGCGTCTTTATGTACCGGTTGAAAGCAAGGAATCAAACGTAACTCGTTAAAAGCAAAACGGTCGAGAATATCGACCGCTGTGCGAAGGTGACCATGATGAATGGGATTAAAGGTTCCTCCCATCACCACAATCCCTTTATGTTTCACATCTAACTCAGTTGTCACGGGTATGACCATCTCCCAGTACAACATATTTCTGACTGGTTAAACCGACTAGACCAACAGGTCCGCGAGCATGAATTTTATCGGTAGAAATACCGATCTCCGCGCCTAAGCCATACTCGAAACCGTCAGCAAATGCCGTCGAGGCATTTACCATAACAGAGGAGGAGTCCACCTCAGTCATAAAGGCCCGAGTCTTGGAATAGTTTTGGGTCACAATCGCATCAGAATGGTGAGAACCATACTGATTAATGTGGGCAATGGCCTCATCCATATCTGTCACCAATTTGATTGATAATTTTGGCGCGAGATATTCTGTATACCAATCCTCCTCGGTTGCGACTCCTGCAGCGATCAAACCACGGGTTTGCTCGCAGCCAACTAACTCTACACCTTTCTCGGCATAGGCCGCAGCCAGTTTCGGTAAAATAGCCTCAGCGACCTCCACATGTACCAATAGCGATTCCATTGCATTACAAACGCCATAACGACGGGTTTTCGCATTCAAAGCAATACGAAACGCCTTATCCAGATCCGCTTCATTATCGATGTAAACATGACAGTTACCATCTAAATGCTTGATGACTGGCACACGCGCATCGCGGCTAATACGTTCGATTAGACCCTTGCCACCGCGAGGTACAATCACATCAACGTACTCAGGCATGGTAATGAGTTTGCCGACCGCGTCACGGTCAGTTGTGTTGATAACCTGCACGGCATCCTCCGGCAATCCGGCCGTTTTCAATCCGCTAGCAACCGCGGCCGCAATAGCTTGGTTGGAGTAAAATGCCTCACTGCCACCGCGTAAAATTGTGGCATTCCCCGACTTCAAGCATAAGCTTGCCGCATCAATGGTTACATTAGGGCGGGATTCGTAAATAATCCCGATCACGCCGAGAGGCACCCGCATTTTACCTAGCTGAATACCAGATGGGCGGAACACCATGTCGGTAATTTCACCAACAGGGTCAGGCAAGGAAGCAACTTGGCGTAATCCCTCGATCATACCGCTGATCCGAGCATCATTAAGCGCTAACCGATCAAGAAGTGCAGCATCAAGGCCTTTTTCGCGGCCATTGACCAAATCTTTCTCATTCTCTTGCTGGAGATAAGGTCGAGCAGACTCGAGCGCTTCAGCCATAGCATATAGCGCTTGGTTTTTTTGCTCGGTAGTTGCCCGCACCAATTGGCGAGAGGCCGCGCGGGCACGTTGGCCAACGTCATTCATATAGGACTCAATCGACATAACTTATCTCACTGTTTTGAATAATATGGGCTCATTCTGTGTAAGCCGCTTTCCTTCGTAAGCGGTTATACTATCACAATCTTTTTTTGAGGCGATCATGGTTGCCGTCACAAAGGCGCAAATAAGGAGGCTACTTGTCAACACCTACCAGTTTTACCTTCCAGCAGATAGGGGTAGTCCATTCATGCTACCGACAAAAATTTGGCATCCCTCGTCAACCTGGATTAATCGAGGCCGCGAATGGCAGAATTGAGTTACTTGCGCCTTTTAATCGTATGGATGTACTGGATGGCCTAGAAGGTTTTTCCCATATTTGGGTACATTTTATTTTCCACCAATGTATGCAGGAAAACTGGAAAGCTAAAATTCGTCCACCACGTTTAGGCGGAAAAACCAAAGTTGGCGTTTTTGCGTCTCGCGCTACCCATAGACCCAACCCTCTAGGATTATCAGTAGTAAAACTGGGTGCAATCTATCAAGAGGAAGGGCGTGTTTATATTGATATTATTGGTGCAGATTTACTCGATCAAACCCCTGTAGTTGATATTAAACCTTATCTACCTTATGCAGATGCTCTCCCGGATGCCAAAGGGGGCTTTGCACCACTCCCGGTTGAAGTGAAACCGGTACGATTTACTCCGCAAGCGGAGCAACAGTGTCACAGCTATCTAAAACATACTGGAAGAGACTTACAGAGTTTGGCTTCCCAAGTTATTGGCCAGGATCCTCGCCCTTCTTATTTATGGGGAACCACTGGACGCATTCATGGCAATCAACTTTGGGATGCGAATGTGAAATGGGTAGCCTATGATGAATACTTTGAGGTGACCGAGATTGAGCTAGGAGAGTCCCATGAACCGGCAAAAAATGCTTAACGCTTACCGAGCTGTGGATAAATCTACTTCAGGAACATCGCACCCTAAGCAGCCATCTATTTATCGTTCTGAGTATGATGAAAAGCTCATCAAAGACTATCACTTCGCCAAATTCCGGCGTAATCATGCCGAACTGAGCCATAACCCTACCTTGAAAGCCCTGCTGGAGAAAGCAGAATGGGATGAAGAGGACGTTCAAACTCTGTTGCGTCAATTGAACTAAATCGCTTAACTTTCGACTATTCCCACAGTTATCCACATCTTCTGTGCATAGCCATTTTGTCAACGCCCAGTTTAAAAAAACATAAAAAAAGCGGACCTAAAAAGATCCGCTTTTTTGCAACTATATCAGTTAAGCTATTGCTTAATCTAAATTAGTTTTGGTTCTCGAGTTGAGCTTTGATCAGGTCACCGATAGTAGTCGGACCGCTAACTTCAGCTTGTTGTTTCTCAGCGTGAGATTTAAGAGCAGCTTTCTCTTCAGAAGCGTCTTTCGCTTTAACAGAGATAGCGATAGTGCGAGCTTTACGGTCAACGTTAGTGATCGCAGCTTCTACAGAATCACCAGCTTTAAGAACAGTAGAAGCATCTTCTACACGCTCACGGCTGATTTCAGAAACTTTCAAGTAAGCTTCAACGCCTTCAGCTAGAGTAACAACAGCGCCTTTAGCATCAACTTCAGCAACAGTACCAGTTACGATCGCGCCTTTGTCATTTTCAGCAACGAATGCAACGAATGGATCTTCTTCTAGTTGTTTAACACCTAGAGAGATACGCTCGCGCTCTGCGTCGATAGAAAGAACAACGGTCTCAAGTAGATCGCCTTTCTTGTACTTACGTACTGCTTCTTCACCAGTTTCGTCCCAAGATAGGTCAGATAGGTGAACAAGACCATCGATACCACCGTCAAGACCGATGAATACGCCAAAGTCAGTGATAGACTTGATAGCGCCAGAGATCTTGTCGCCTTTGTTGAAGGAACCAGCAAACTCTTCCCATGGGTTTGGAGTGCACTGTTTGATACCTAGAGAAATACGACGACGTTCTTCGTCGATATCAAGGATCATTACTTCAACATCGTCGCCGATTTGAACCACTTTAGATGGGTGGATGTTCTTGTTAGTCCAATCCATTTCGGAAACGTGAACAAGACCTTCAACACCTTCTTCAAGCTCAGCGAAGCAGCCGTAGTCAGTTAGGTTAGTTACGCGTGCAGATACTTTAGTACCTTCTGGGTAACGAGCTTTGATTGCTACCCATGGATCTTCACCTAGTTGTTTCAGACCTAGAGATACACGGTTACGCTCACGATCGAATTTAAGAACTTTAACGTCGATCTCATCACCTACAGCGATAATCTCGCTTGGGTGTTTGATACGTTTCCAAGCCATGTCAGTGATGTGTAGAAGACCATCAACACCGCCCAAGTCAACGAACGCACCGTAATCAGTAAGGTTCTTAACGATACCTTTAACTTCTTGACCTTCTTCAAGAGAAGCAAGCAGAGTTTCACGCTCAGCGCTGTTAGTCGCTTCCATAACGGCACGACGAGAAACAACAACGTTGTTACGTTTTTGATCAAGCTTGATAAGTTTGAAGTCTAGCTCTACGCCTTCAAGGTGAGTTGTATCGCGGATTGGGCGAACATCTACCAAAGAACCTGGCAAGAAAGCACGGATATTAGCGATATCAACAGTGAAGCCACCTTTAACTTTACCGTTGATAATACCTTTAATGATTTCACCTTCTTCGTAAGCTTTTTCAAGTACAGACCAAGTTTCTGCACGTTTCGCTTTTTCACGAGAAAGTTTTGTTTCACCGAAGCCGTCTTCAACAGCGTCTAGTGCAACTTTAACTTCGTCACCGATGTTAAGAGAGAATTCACCGTTATCATCTAGGAATTGAGAACGAGGAATAACACCTTCAGATTTTAGTCCTGCATGAACTGTTACCCAGTCACTGTCGATGTCAACAATGATACCAGTAACAATTGCGCCAGGCGCCATTTCGACGCTTTTTAGGCTTTCTTCAAACAGTTCTGCGAAGCTTTGAGTCATTTTTTTTCCTATTAAGTTGGGTACGCGATGCACCCGCACCATATTGCCAGCAAATATGGGGTTAATTCATGGTTGATGCGCCCATTGCACTGCTGGCGCAATAGACGACTTGGGTCTTGTATAAATAATCAGCTATTTTAGCACAGATATCGCGACAGTAGGAAGAGCTAGCAATAACCTGCTTTACGCGCTTCGCTTATAATCTCTTCCACAACCTGATCAATCGTTAACTCTGTACTATCGATTACTAAAGCACCAGTAGCAGGCACTAAAGGTGCCACTGAACGGTTGGCGTCACGCTCATCACGCTCTTTTATGGTCTTGACAAGTTCTTGCATATCCACTTCAGCGCCTTTTTGCTCAAGCTGTAAGCGTCGGCGTTCTGCACGTTCTTCTGCACTCGCCGTTAGGAAAACTTTTACGCTTGCCTGGGGAAACACCACCGTCCCCATGTCACGACCATCGGCGACTAAACCCGGCGGTTGTGCAAATGCCCTTTGACGTAGCAATAGTCCTTCACGAACTTCTGGAATAGCAGCCAATTTTGACGCACTATTGCCCACTTCTTCGGTTCGAATCGCCTGCGTAACCACTTCACCCTCTAACACAATGTCAATCTTGCCTTCATCGTTGTGGGTGAATTGAATATCTAGGTGCTCCGCCAATACTTGTAAAGTTTCGACATCATCCGTAGACATCCCGTGGTGACTTACCGCTAGCGCAAGCAAACGATACAAGGCACCACTGTCCAGCAAATGCCAACCCAGTTTCTCTGCGACGATTTGACTTACTGTGCCTTTACCAGCACCACTTGGGCCATCAATCGTAATCACTGGGGCTTGGTTTATCATAACTTTTCCTCTTTATTTCATACTGACAACTGGCATTGAAATCCCAGCTGACCCGAAATGTCTTCCCAACCCGGGAATTCTTCTAAAAACAACCGACAATCTTGAACGATTCCACCGCCGGCTGCCCTAGCACTGATCAATAAAAGTGCAAGTACAACATATAAATCACCAGCACTATCCATTTGTCCTCCGGTTAAGGAGTGCGCTGTCATGGTGATACCATCAGGCGTTCGCTCAACTTGCGCTCCTAAATGTCGCAATCCATCGCAAACAGCCGTTAGCCTATCTTCAAAGTAGTAAGGCATGGTTTGATCAAACAGCAACACACCACCCTCTTCGGCAAATGCACTAGCACTTAGTAGCATAGGTAAAAATGCCTGCAACTTAGGGTCATGCTTGGCATCAATAATTAACTTCTGCAAGCGGCTATAACGAACTACGAGACGATGTAACGGCACACTCGCTTCCGGCAATCCAGTTTGACCATCCCACTCAAGTTGCATACCCGCTTCACGCAAACTACTTATGAGTGACATGACAACTTGACTCTGTCCAACATTATTAATCACAACTTGAGAACCAGGCAAAGCACCTGTTGTAAGCACCGCCCACAACACAAGTTGGGGATCAGCTGGAATATCTAACTCAGTCGCTGACCAACTGTTATTAAAATCGCCGCTAGAACCCACAAAGCTGCCTATCACTTGGCGAGCTAAGGGATCAACCGTTAACCACTGTGCAGCCGAAGCGGCATTACCTGACAGGGTATTTAGCAACACTTGGCTAATCGCAAGGTAAGGGTCTGATTGTGCTGTTGCGATGGCAGCTGGCAAACCACCAGTAATAGTAAGTGGCAAACAATCCGCTTCTGCACTCTCAAGTTCTACACCACAGGAACGCAGCTGTTGCAGCAACAGGGTTTGCGGCTGCAACAGCAATTCACCTTCGGCAATGATCTCACAATGGAACGACTGTACAGCTAGTGCCGGCAGCAGAAAATACAAACTCGTTTGCGATTCATGGATATTGACCGGTGCAATGGGGGCTCGCAACCCACGACGACCGACGCCGAAGACGCGAATCACACCATTGCCGCACTCTTCGATAATAACGCCCATATCTCGCAGCGCTTGCGCCGTCACATATAGGTCACCGACAAGCTGAACATTATTTAGGGTGCTAACACCATCAGCGAGGGCGGTCATAATAAGTGCGATATGTGACAAATACTTGTCAGCAGGTAAGGTAATTTCACCTTCTAACACCGAGCCACTGCGCACTTGTAAATTCAAGGCTTTTTGCTCTTTTACCGGTGCCCCTTTACGTTGCTCTAGTAAGCGCAAAAAATGATCGCGGGCGGATTTGGCACGGGTAAATACCCCGAACATGGCCGCCCCATCTTCATTCTCGATGGCTGTGCGCATATCTGCGAGGCGGTCAGTAAACAAATCCAGGGTACTAAGAGTGGCTTCTTTATTTGCTAAAAAGACATCTCGCCACATGGTTGGGTCACTAGACGCAATACGGGTAAAATCGCGAAAGCCACCAGCCGCGAAACGGAAAATGTCTTTACTCCGTTCGGCATTCGCCAGGGCATCAACCAACGTATAAGCAAGCAGATGAGGTAAGTGAGAGGAAGCTGCAAGCACATGGTCATGGTGCTCTACATCCATACTCACCACGTCCGCACCAATGGCGCGCCACATCCGGTAAAGCAGATCCAATTGATCGGGGTTAGAATGCGCCATGGGCGTTACGATCGCCATATGACGCTCGAAAAGATTTGGATTGGCAGCTAATACGCCGCTTTTTTCTGCACCCGCAATAGGATGAGAAGGAATGAAATTGCTCGGCACTTCACCAAATACACGTTGCGCAGCAGCAGCAACACTACCTTTAGTAGATCCTACATCTGTCACCAAAGTATGGGGGCGCAAATGAGGCTTAATTTGCCCCATCACACTTTCCATGGCTCGTACCGGTGTCGCCAGAACAATAACATCCATCTTGGCAATGGTCGCGGCATCTAGCTCAGCCGCCGCATCGATCACCCCATGGGAAATCCCCAGTGTCAGCTCACCAACACGACGATCTGCCCCATAAAGGTAAGCTAAGCCACGCTCCCGCAACGCTTTGGCAAACGAGCCACCAATCATGCCAAGACCGATAATCAGAACATTCCCAAAATGCTCTCCAGTCTTATTTGTTACTTGCATGCAGTAATACCTTGTTTTGCCATCCGCTTACAGCACCGCCACAGGGTAGGAGCCTAATACCTTTACTTCTGAAGCACGTTCTCGCAAATCTGCAATGACGGCTTGGCAGGCATCATCCTGATGATGTCCTTTGAAATCAATGTAAAAAATGTAACCCCATTTACTCATGAGTGATGGACGCGTCTCCAAACGAGTCATATCCACCCCATGTCGCTCAAAGGGCTCCAGTAAGCGATATAAGGCACCAGGCTCATTTTTGGCGCTGATTAACAATGAAGTTTTGTCCTGACCACTTGGGGGCACTTCCTGGTTACCGACTATCAAGAAACGCGTGGTATTGTCAGGATGATCTTCAATATTGGCGGACACAGTCGTCAAGCCATACAACTCACAGGCAATTTCACCGGCAATTGCCGCGACAGCTTTGCCATTTTGCCCTGCTTGCATGGCCAAACGGGCTGCTTCTGCATTCGAGCTTACCGCCACGCGCTCGGCGTGGGGCCAGTACCGATCCAGCCAAGCACGACATTGGGCCAAGGACTGCTGATGGGAATAAATATGAGTCACATCATCTGGATTCACGTTCGGAGCCACTAATAGATGATGATGAATGCGAATCTCCACTTCGCCACAGATACGCAAGCGGGAATCACGGAAGCTATCCAAGGTATGATTCACCACACCCTCGGTAGAGTTTTCTACCGGAACCACACCATAGTTGGCAGCACCGGATTCTACCTCACGAAATACTTCATCAATGGCCGCCATCGGCGCACTAATAATGGATTTACCAAAATGTTTAAGTGCCGCCTGCTGGGTAAAAGTACCTTCTGGGCCCAGGAAAGCGATACGCATAGGCTTTTCCAAAGCCAAGCATGAGGACATCACCTGACGAAAAATTTTCGCCATTTCCTCATTACCTAGGGGGCCTTGATTACGCTCCATGACCCGGCGTAATACTTGTGCCTCGCGCTCGGGACGATAAAAAACGACCGCTTCACTACCTTGCTCTGCTAGCTTTACTTCTGCAACTTTTTGGGCACAGCTTGCACGTTCATTAATCAGATTTTGAATTTCAGCATCGATGGCATCAATACGATCACGCAGATCCGCTAGGGATACGGTTTTCTGTGTTTCTGACATATCTCCTCTCCTTAGGCGTAACGCTGCTCAAAGTCTTTCATGAAGGCAACAAGCGCCTCGACACCAGCCATTGGCATAGCGTTATAGATGCTGGCACGCATTCCGCCCACTGAGCGGTGCCCCGCCAAGGTACTCAGACCAGCCGCTTCTGATTCCGCTAAAAAGACACTTTCTAGTTTCTCATCCGCTAAAACAAATGGCACGTTCATACGTGAACGGTAACGCACATCGATAGGATTGGAGTAAAAACTGCTGTTGTCGATCGCTTGGTATAACAACTCAGCCTTGGCAATGTTATGTTGTTCCATTGCCGCCACTCCGCCATTTTGCTCTAACCACTCAAATACCAAATCAGCAAGATAAATAGCAAAGGTTGGTGGCGTGTTGATCATGGAGTCGTTTTTCGCCAAATTCGCAAACGACCAAGTTGTCGGCAGCGCATCGTCATTGGAACGCTCTAACAAATCCTTGCGCACGATACAGATCGCCACTCCTGCTGGGCCAATATTCTTTTGCGCACCCGCATAAATCATGCCGTACTTAGAAACATCAATGGCACGGGACAAAATGTTGGAAGACATATCCGCTACGATAGGCAAATCGGTCTGCGGTAGATCCATATACTCTACCCCACCGATGGTTTCGTTCGGTGTAATGTGCAAATAAGCGGCGGCTTCATCAATATTAAGAGTAGAAAAGTCCGGCACAGAGGTGTAGTTGATGGATTTGGTAGAGCCAGATACAACAACATCGGTGTATTTTTTCGCTTCTTTCAGAGCTTTGCTTGACCAGGTACCCGTATCGATATAACAAGCCTTATCAAAGCCATGGCACAAGTTGGCTGGAATTTGAGCGAATAAGCCGCTCGCACCGCCTTGTACAAAAAGTATTTCGTAGTCACTGGAAATTCCCATCAAGCGGGAAAGACGTGCTTTTGCAGAGGTTAGGATAGACACAAACTCATCGCTGCGATGGCTCATCTCCATTACTGACACACCTTTTCCGTGCCAATCTAACAGCTCCTGCTGTGCCTTAATTAATACGGCTTCAGGAAGTGCGGCGGGACCAGAACAAAAATTATACACACGGCTCATTCTGCCATTAACCTCGTAATTGAGTTGTTAATCAACAATCTAGTTATAAAACAAAGATGGCGCACCGAGGTGCGCCATTTGGTATTAGTCATCCTGATTCGGCGTTTCTGCTTCATCATCAATTGGCAACGCATCTGTTGGTGTTACGTCGTCGGCTTGATTTGGCAGCTCACTCGCTTCAGCCACCTCATCCACTTCCGCGTCATCATCCTCAACCACACGCTCAACACCCACTAGGCGCTCACCATTGGTTAGACGTATAAGTGTCACACCTTGGGTATTGCGTCCTTGACAAGAGACTTCAGAAACACGCGTACGCACTAGTGTACCCTGATCAGTGATCAAAATAATTTCATCGGATTCTTCAACTTGAGTCGCACCCACCACTGGGCCGTTACGCTCAGAAACCTGAATACCGATAACACCTTGACCACCGCGCCCGTAGACTGGGAATTCAGCCGTGTTAGTACGTTTACCGTAGCCGTTTTCACAGGCAATCAGGATATCAGCATCATTACGTGGCACTATTAAAGATACCACTTTAGCATCATCGCTCAATTTGATACCACGCACACCGGCGGCTGTCCGGCCCATGGCACGCACATCGTTTTCATCAAAACGGATTGTTTTGCCAGAGCTAGACACCAGCATGATGTGATCCGAGCCCGATGTTTGAGCCACACCGACAAGGGCATCATTCTCGTCCAAAGATAAAGCAATCAAACCGCTAGAACGGGGACGGGAGAACTGTTCAACAGAGGTCTTCTTCACCGTACCATTGGCAGTCGCCATAAAGATATAGGAGTCTTCCATTTCGGCATTAAGTGGCAACAATGCCGACACGTGCTCACCTTCTGCTAATGGAATCAAGTTTACAATCGGACGGCCTTTCGAACTGCGGCTAGCAACCGGAATCTCGAACACCCGTAACCAGTAAACCTTACCGAAGTTAGTGAACAGCATTACCGTATCGTGACTGCTTGTCACCAGCAGATGGCGAATATGATCTTCTTCTTTTATCGCAGAAGACGACTTACCACGACCGCCACGGCGTTGGGCTTTATACTCTTCCAATGGCTGAGTCTTGGCATAACCCGTATCGGAAATCGTCACCACCATCGGCGCTTCGTCAATCAAATCAGCGATTGTTAGATCTTGATGGGAAGTCAGAATTTCCGTACGACGCTCATCACCAAATTGTTCACGAACATCTACCAGCTCATCACGAATTACTTCCATTAATCGCGTGGGGTTTGCCAATATTTCCAACAATTCAGCAATCAGGTCGATAAGAGCCTTGTATTCAGCAAGCAGTTTTTCATGCTCTAAACCGGTCAAACGATGCAGGCGCAAATCAAGAATCGCTTGTGCTTGATCTGGGGAAAGATGATAAACCCCATCATTAAAGCCATACTGAGCATCGAGATCATCTGGACGACAGGCGTCAGCACCAGCACGCTCCAACATGGCAACCACGTTACCCGGCTCCCAAGCTTCTGCGATTAGTTTTTCTTTCGCTTCAGCGGAGGTTGGTGATTGGCGAATCAATTCGATCACACGGTCGATGTTCGCCAGCGCCACGGCCAAACCCTCGAGGATATGACCACGCTCACGGGCTTTGCGAAGTTCGAAGATAGTGCGGCGGGTAACCACTTCACGACGGTGCTTAACAAAGCACTCTAACACCTGCTTCAGGTTCAATAACTCTGGGCGCCCATCAACCAAGGCCACCATGTTGATACCAAACACAGATTGTAGTTGGGTTTGGGCGAAAATATTGTTCACTACAACTTCTGGGTTTTCACCGCGACGCAGCTCTACCACGATACGCATGCCGTCTTTGTCGGACTCATCACGCAGCTCACTGATACCATCGAGCTTCTTCTCTTTTACCAACTCGGCGATTTTTTCAATCACTTTCGCTTTGTTTAGCTGGTACGGAATTTCAGTGAAAACAATCGCCTGGCGACCTGCTTTGGCCAGCTCTTCGACGTGATGACGGGCACGCATGTAAATACGCCCACGACCTGTTTTATAGGCTTCAACAATACCTGCACGACCGTTAATAAAGCCTGCCGTTGGGAAATCTGGCCCTGGCACAAATTCCATCAACTCATCAATGGAAAGCTCTGGCTGGTCGATCAAGGCCACACAGGCATTGATCACTTCGGTAAGGTTGTGTGGCGGTATGTTGGTTGCCATACCCACAGCGATACCAGCCGAACCATTGACTAGCAAACCAGGCACACGGGCAGGCAAGACTTCCGGCATAAACTCGGTACCATCATAGTTGGGCACAAAGTCTACGGTTTCTTTTTCTAGATCCATCAGCAAATGATGGGAAATTCGCGCCATACGAATTTCGGTATAACGCATGGCTGCGGCACTGTCACCATCGACAGAACCGAAGTTACCTTGACCGTCAACCAAGGTGTAACGCATCGAGAACGGCTGCGCCATACGGACGATAGTTTCGTATACAGCAGAGTCACCATGTGGGTGATATTTACCGATTACGTCACCGACGATACGTGCCGATTTTTTGTAGGGTTTATTCCAATCGTTCTTAAGCTCATTCATCGCGTATAACACACGACGATGCACTGGCTTAAGACCATCGCGAACGTCAGGGAGCGCACGCCCTACGATTACACTCATGGCGTAATCTAAATAGGAGCCTTTCAACTCATTTTCGATACTGACGGGGATAATTTCTTTGGCTAATTCACCCATAGGTACAACCGATCCTTATGCTTGGAACACACAAGTTCCCAACTGTCATTTTTTATAAGCGCGGCATTATACCACACACCTTTGCGGAACACCCATGGTTCGACCTGCTTTTATTTCGTTTAAAAGTCAGGGACTTGCTAGCCTTTCACTAGGCTGACAACCACCCCTGACCGAGGCAGCAACAAGCCCGCCTTGGATCGATATATTGATACATGACTATTTCCCCCTTTTCCCGTTGGTCAGTCTCATGGGAAATCGCTATAATGCCGACAACTTTGACTTAACGTTGCCGGTGCACCTCATCCGTATAGAGTGGTTTGGCGTATCTAACGTATCTCTTTTATCGATAGCAGGAACAAACATGAGCGAGTCACAAACTGAACGCACCAATGTGGACTTTGACGAAGTAGCAAAGTTTGAAGCCTTGGCAAGCCGCTGGTGGGATAAGAACAGTGAATTTAAACCATTGCACGACATCAATCCACTGCGCGCTGACTACATCAATCAACGTGCGCAGTTAAGCGGCAAAAAAGCCATTGACATTGGCTGTGGCGGCGGGATTTTATCGGAGGCATTAGCTCAATATGGCGCTCAAGTAAAAGGCATCGACATGGGGGAAGCCCCACTCGGCGTAGCTAAACTACACCTACAAGAAAGCGGTTTAGAAATCGACTACGAGCGCATTACAGCGGAGGAAATCGCTGAACGCGAAGCCGGCCAATACGATGTGGTTACCTGCCTTGAGATGCTGGAACATGTCCCAGATCCAAGCTCGGTAGTAAAAGCCTGCATGAAACTCTGCAAACCAGGTGGTCATGTTTTTTTCTCAACCATCAACCGCAACCCAAAGGCCTACTTGTTTGCCATCATTGGAGCGGAATACGTTCTTAACATGCTTCCGAAAGGAACTCACGATTACGCTAAGTTTATCCAACCTGCTGAGCTGAGTGAATACGCTCGTCTAGCTGGACTAGAAGTCACTCATATGACAGGAATGACTTACAACCCACTGACAAAGGTGTACAAACTTAACGAGCGCGATGTGTCAGTTAACTACCTAATGCACACACAAAAACCTAACGTTTAAAACACATAGCAGGTCGAACATGCACAATTATCAGGCTCCTACAGAGCTACTGAAAGACAAAATCATTCTCGTAACAGGCGCGGGTGATGGCATTGGCCGCGCAGCTGCGCTTAGCTATGCCGCCCACGGCGCAACGGTCATTTTGGTTGGACGCACCACTAAGAAGTTAGAAGATGTTTACGACGAGATTGAAGCAAAAGGCTACCCACAAGCCGCCATCGTACCGTTAAATCTAGATAGCGCCGCAGAGCATGATTACATTGAGCTAGCCAACACGTTGCAAGCGGAATTTGGCCACTTAGATGGCGTGCTTCATAACGCCAGCATTCTCGGCATGCGCACACCGCTTGCCAATTACGAGCCCAGTACCTTCGAGCAAGTCATGCGCGTCAACGTCACTAGCCAATTCCTACTGACACAAGCCTTGATGCCGCTACTACTAGCAGCTCCACAAGCGTCTATTATTTTCACAACTTCAAGCGTTGGTCGTAAGGCTCGCGCCTACTGGGGAGCTTACGCTGTCTCTAAATTTGCCACCGAAGCCATGATGCAACTTTTGGCCGATGAACTAGAGAATATTTCTAAGGTTCGAGTCAATGCCATTAACCCTGGCGCGACCCGCACCAATATGCGCGCTTTCGCTTATCCAGCGGAAGATCCTAGCACCCTAAAGACTCCAGAAGAAATCATGCCTCTTTACCTTTACCTGATGGGTGAGGATAGCAGTGCCATTAATGGCCAATCGTTGGACGCACAACCAAAGTAACGCCAACTTATTACTAAAATTAGATACACAAACGGCCCTAGATGGGCCGTTTTACTTTGTAGTTATACAGGCTTAGCCGCCAATTAATTGCTCTAGCTTTTGCTCATCACTTAAAGGTGGCGCACTAGCTTCGGGAGCCACTTCTTCATCTTCCGGCGCGGTACCCATTACCCTGTTGCCGGGCTCGATCACACTAAAATCACCCACATCCGCTTTTTGCTCTTCAGGCGGATGCAAGATGGCTTGATCTTGCTCTAGCTTATCCGCTTGATCACCAAATATCCCGACCTCTGGCATCATGCTTAGACGGCGCTGCTGTATTTCCTCGGGAATATGCCCAGTAAACAACACGGTAAACGGCGCCTCTTCGGTACGACGATTCACTTCGTCATAAATTTGTTGTTCCCGCAACGCTAGCTCCATCTCATCCAAGCGGGAGGCTTTGGTACGATCAGCGGACACAATGACATTGAGCTGTTTTTGCGGCTTGGCTTTTTCCGCCGGAATGATTGCCACCGCGTCAGGGGAGCTAAGCACGACCTGATGATCGCCGCGATATACCTCATCACCGTAGATAACATCTACTGGGCGCACCTCAACAGTTTGCCCTTGCACAACTGCCGACAACCCGAAAATCAACCCAAACAGCACAAACTTCATAATGACCTCACCGACACACCACTAAAAGTGTAACAGCCCAACATTAAAAAAGGCGACACTGGGTCGCCTTTTTCTTTGTTCAAATCACAGAGTGATAGGCTCAAAGTCTACCAGAGGACTTACATCCGCCTCATAATCGACACCAGCCACACCAAATCCAAACAGCTTCAAGAACTCATCCTTGTAAAGCTGATAATCCGTCTCAGCAAATAGATTTTCATCGGTAATTTGAGGCCAAAGATCGCGACAAGCTTGCTGTACATCGTCGCGCAATTCCCAGTCATCTAATCGTAAACGGTTCGCATCATCTACCAATGTATCTGGCTGACAGTCGTTGTATAAACGCTCAGCAAACATGCGGTATATCTGATCCATACAACCTTCATGTAGACCTTTTTCACGCATGACTTTGAACACCATGGATAGGTAAAGGGGCATAACTGGAATGGCAGACGAAGCCTGGGTGACAACGGACTTCAGTACTGCTACGTTAGCACCACCACCCTGCTTGGCAAGCTCAGCATTAATGGCCTGAGACGCGCGATCCAAATCCTCTTTTGCCTTACCTAGAGCGCCGTGCCAGTAGATCGGCCAAGTAATATCGGAACCAATGTAAGAGTACGCTACTGTGCGAGCACCTTCAGCGAGCACCCCCGCTTCGGCAAGAGCTGACATCCACAACTCCCAGTCTTGACCACCCATCACGGTTACAGTGGCAGCAACCTCTTCCTCGGTAGCAGGTTCGATTTCCGCATCAATAATCACATCACGATTGGTATCAATGGCGGTTGAACGGTACGGCTCACCAATTGGTTTCAACACGGAGCGTACGACCTCGCCAGTATCTGGCAACTTGCGTACAGGTGAAGCCAACGAATACACCACCATATCGATCTGACCGAGATCAGCCTTGATTAGATCGATCACTTGCTGGCGCGCTTCGTTCGAAAACGCATCACCATTAATACTTTTCGCGTATAGACCTTCTTCATGAGCTGCTTTTTCAAAAGCTGCCGCATTGTACCAACCAGCCGTTCCTGTTTTTTTCTCGGATCCTGGCTTCTCAAAGAAGACACCGATAGTGGCTGCACCACAACCAAATGCCGCAGCAATACGAGAAGAAAGGCCGTAACCACTAGAGGAGCCGATTACTAAAACGCGCTTAGGCCCGTTTGTAATTTGGCCTTTTGCTTTAGTAAAAGCGATCTGTTCGCGTACGTTGGCTTCACAACCCACCGGGTGTGTCGTGGTACAAATAAATCCACGAATTTTTGGTTTAATAATCATATGAATCTCTTTCTACTTTTTATCTGGTGTTATTACACAGCAACAGCCGATTACTCGTTCACACTAGAAACAAAACGGCTCGCTTTTTCACGCTGAGCCACTTTGACCAAGGTATCACGTTTTTGGGCATCGCTCATGCGTCCCCAATGGCTGATTTCCTGACCGGTGCGGTAACACCCCACACAGATATCTTCGTCGTTTAAAAAACACACATTCACACAAGGGGAGCGTGGCACATCATTCATCCTCATCCCCTTCTGCTGCCGCACTTTCACTAGTAGTCTCAGTATTTTGGGCACGCCACAGGCGCAGCTCTTCATAGTAAGTATCCCACACGCAGGGACTACACTCACTTTCGCAACATTCCCAATCTTCTGGTGGCTGTGGTTTTTCCATGGTTTCCTGCACTTAGCTTAGCCCACGCAGAAGTGGACTAAGCTTACTCAGTTAGTATTCTGCGTTGTGGTAAACGTTTTGCACATCATCTAGGTCGTTCATCATATCTAGGAAGCGCTCGAACATATCGATCTCTTCGCCAGAAATTGCCTGCATAACCTGAGGAACGAACTGGATCTCATCCACATCAAAATCAATATCAGAGAAGGCTTCGACTAGGGCTTGACGAGCTTTACCATATTCCGTGTGAGGTGCGAATACGGTCGCTTTGCCCTCTTCGATTTCAATGTCGGTAACGTCAACATCCGCCATCATTAGTGCTTCCAACACGGCCTCTTCATCATCGGCAGCAAACATGAAAATGGCAGAGTGGTCAAACATATGACTAACACTACCTTGAGTGCCAATCTTACCTTTACCCTTGTTAAACACGGTACGCACATCGCCAAAAGTACGGTTCGGGTTATCGGACAGACAGTCCACGATCACCATCACGTTACCGGGACCAAAGCCTTCATAACGGGCAGTATCAAAGTCTTCACCGCCACCGCCTTTCGCCTTATCAAGAGCTTTATCGATTACGTGAGTTGGTACTTGATCCTTCTTGGCACGATCCATCAAGCTGCGTAAGGCCAAGTTACCATTTGGATCGATACCACCACGCTTGGCACATACATAAATCTCACGACCATATTTGCTGTAAACCTTGGCCTTTTGATCAGAGGTTTTTGCCATGGACTCTTTACGGTTTTGATAGGCTCTGCCCATACGTATTCCTACTTATTTGCTAATAACGGTTTGCGGATAATAAACAAAGGCATGATTCTAACGCTAAGCCCGAAAATAACCAAACTCCTGTTTACTCCCCTGTGATATAGCAACAGAGGGAAGCTAAAATTAACCAGTCCGAGCCCCCTATACAGATTAGTCATATAGGTTTTACTTATTTTAATAATTTGATTAATCGATTTTTATTCTATTCATAATTTCGTCATAGTCCCCCTATTCACACTCACTAGGGAATTAGCCTAAATCTATGCTGCATCATTACTTACCTTGGTTATCTCAAGTTAATCGCCGCACTCTTGGGGCGGATATCATTGCAGCACTCACCTGTGCCTCCATGGCTATCCCTCAAGGTATTGCCTTTGCCGCTATCGCGGGGCTACCACCGGAATATGGCTTTTATAGCGCAATGGTGGCTCCCGTCATTGCAGTGCTGTTTGGATCAAGTTGGCATATGGTGTGTGGTCCAGCCACAGCAATATCGGCGCTCTTGTTTTCTACCTTGAGTGGAAGTTTTGAGCCTGGCACGGCTGAGTTCATCAGCGCAGCGATCAGCATCACCTTCTTAGCCGGGGTTTTCCAGCTCTTGCTGGGGTTCGCCAAGCTCGGCAATCTCACTAATTTTGTCTCCCACGCCGTGATGGTTGGCTTTATAACCGGAGCTGCGCTGCTAATTATTCTGAGTCAGATCAAGCACGCCCTTACCCTGGATCTGGCGCGCCCAGAGCAGATTGGAGAATTTGTCTACGATCTAGGAACCCATTTACCAGACAGTAATTTGGTTTCACTCGCCATTGCGGGCTCAACTATTTTTGTTGCCTTACTCTGTCAGCGCTTGTCTAGACGCCTACCAAGCTATCTCATTGCTCTCGTCGCCGGCAGCCTGGTTGGCTTTCTGCTCGGAGCGCAAGATGTCGGGGTCCCTTTGGTTGGGGAGCTTAGTAGCGCTATCCCACCATTGGCGGCAGTTGAATTAAGTCTTAGCAATATACGTGATCTTGCACCCGGGGCTGCCGTGCTGGCACTAATTGGATTAATGGAAGCCGCTTCAATTTCTAAAGCGATTGCGCTAAAAACAGGTCAGGAAATCAATACCAATCAGGAGTTTATTGGCCAAGGGCTTTCCAACATGGTTGGCAGCTTGTTTTCAAACTATATGAGTAGCGGATCATTTACCCGCAGTGCACTGAACGTAGAGGCTGGCGCCCAAACGCCCCTCGCGGTGATTTTCACCAGCTTGTTCTTGGTTGCGATTCTAAGTCTAATCGCCCCACTGTTTTCACATCTCCCTATTCCCGCCATGGCTGGCGTTATCATCCTGGTAGGCATACGGCTAATCGCCATCAAGGAGTTGATTCATTATGGCCAAACCAGTCGCACTGAGCTAATTATCGCAGCGGCTACGTTAGTAACTACTTTGTTGGTAAGCCTAGAGTTCGGTATTTTGGTGGGAGTTGGCCTAAGTCTCGCCCTATTTCTGAAGCAGACGGCCAATCCGAATGTACGAGTTCTCGCACCGATGCAAACCACACAAGGGCGCTACTTCCACAATATCCAGCATTTCGAGCTAGAGACCTGTCCTCAAGTACATTTCATTCGTCTAGACGGGCCCGTCTATTTCGGCTCGATCGACTCATTGGCAAGACAGTTCAATGAATTAGCACTAAGCTATCCCGAGAAACAACATTGGGTCATCCTGTGTCGCGGTATTTCAAGTATGGATATGCAAGGTGGCGAACTGCTCCTCAAGCTCCATCACCAACTTGCCCGTAACAATCAGCAGCTTCATTTAGTTGTGCGCTACCTATGGCAACTCGATCGCTTGAGACAGTTCGGCGTTATTGCCGCGGTGGGCGAAGAGTACATCTACCCAAGTAAAGGTATCGCCATCGACAAACTGGCACACCACCTGTCACCCAAGGTTTGCGCGGTCTGTGAAAAGCGAGTGTTTAAGGAATGCGATCAATGGCGTGACCTAGCACAACAGCGCATCCCAATCCGAAATAATGAAGATTGAAAGCTCAATACAGCATCCTTATTATTTTCATCTGAACCGATAGCAGTATTTTATTACCCCATTGTATAGTTAGGACTTTAACACTCTCCAGAAGGCACAAACGCACACACATGGGTAACCGGCGCGGCATGCAGATACGACACAAACTGTTCGCAGTATTTGTACTAAGTAATATTTTGCTCATTGTTTCCATGTGGCAGGTGTTCCAATGGAGTTTTGACCGAGGCTTTGTTACCTACGCCACTGAACGGGATCGCGATTTCTTAGAGCAAATGGCCAATCGCACCGCTAACCTCTACTTATACTATGAAGATTGGTATTTTCTCGTTCAAGAAAGCCGTCTTGAGGAAGAGTGGCAACGGGCAAAACTCGAAAATTTGCGGGATCTGATTCCACCACCAAGTACTCCTAACCTAGATCTAATTTACCCGTCACAGTACTACCGTCAGCGCTTTCTCTTGTTTGATGAAGATAAAGCTCCCTTGATCGGCGATGTTGCCTTCGTTGACGCTGAAACTCACGAAGTTGAGGTGGCTGGCGAAATCGTAGGCTATGTAGGCTTACGCTCCATGCGCGCACTAGTACAAGACCAAACCTTGCGCTTTGTGCGTCAGCAAGGCGAAGCATTTCTGTTAATTTCAGCTTTTATGCTAACTATCGCAGCACTGCTAACTTGGCCACTCGCCCAGTGGCTTAGTCGCCCTATATCCACGATACGACAAGGTACGAAACGTCTTTCAGCGGGAAAATTTGACACCCGTATCAGAATCAAAGGTAGCGATGAGTTAGCGGATCTCGGTCGTGATTTCAACCACTTAGCTTCAACCCTTGAGCACATGCGTGAGGCACGGAAAAAGTGGGTCGCGGACACTGCTCACGAGCTACGCACTCCCGTTGCCATATTGCGAGGGGAAATCGAGGCCATGCAGGACGGTATCATTAAAGTTACACCAGACTCGCTAGCATCGCTACAACAAGAAACATTACATATTGCGCGCCTGATCGACGACTTGAATCAGCTGTCCATGCACGATGTGGGCAACTTGAATTACCAGATGGAAGATGTGGAAGTATTGGACATACTGGAACAAAGCGTCAGCGCCATGCAACGGCAATTTGAGGATGCAGGGCTTGATATAGAGTTACAAGCACCACATAAATCGAAACTAAGAATTACTGGCGACACTGATCGCTTGCATCAGTTATTCGCTAACCTGATGAACAATACCCTAAAGTACACTAATGCTCCGGGAAAACTGACGATCAAATTGACAAAAGAGCAGAAGCAAGCTGTGATTTGTTTTGAAGACACTCCTCCCGGTGTAAGTGAAGAAGATTTACCCAAAATTTTTGATCAGTTCTTTCGGGTGGAAAATTCCCGCAACCGCGCCACCGGTGGTCGTGGTTTAGGGTTGGCTATTTGCACCAATATTGTCGATGGCCATCAGGGAACTATCAACGCTTATCCTGCCCCTAGCGGCGGATTAGGCATTAAAGTCGTATTTCCATTGATTTAGTTATTTGCAAAATAAGGACTCTATAACCATGAGTAAGGTACTGATCGTCGAAGACGAACCAAAATTAGCAGAGCTGATGGCCGCCTACCTAGAACAAGCGGGCTATGAACATCATCACCTTGAGCGCGGCGACATTGTTGTAGATTACGTGAAGCACAACCAAGTTGATTTGATGCTACTTGATCTGATGTTGCCAGGTTTAGATGGTGTCGAGATTTGTAAGCAAGTACGCCAATTTTCAGCTATCCCAATTATCATGGTTACCGCAAAGGCAGAAGAAATTGATCGCCTAATCGGTCTTGAAATGGGTGCCGATGATTACGTTTGTAAACCCTTTAGTCCCCGTGAAATCGTCGCTCGAGTTAAAGCGAATTTACGTCGCGTGGAGCTTGACCAGGTGGAAGCGCCTCGCGCAGAAGGCTTTGAACTAGATGCAGACCGCTTGCGCGCCACTTACAAAGGCGAACTGATTGATCTGACAACGGTAGAATTCCAGCTACTGCAATTGCTGATCAAAGAGCCAGGACGCGTTTTTGGCCGTGATCTGATTATGAAGAGCATCTACAGCGATAGCCGGGTTGTGAGCGATCGCACTATCGATAGCCACATTAAGAAGCTACGCAAGAAAATCGCCGCTGTCGCGCCAGAGCTTAACGTCATCCATTCTGTATATGGGGCGGGTTATCGCTTCGAGAATAATGACTAATCATTTCTAGTGTTTCCACATTGATAAGGAGCGGTACCGTTTATGGAGTTTTACAAGGCTTTTTCATTTGCTACGACGGTCACCGCCCCCATCTTTCTATTACTCGTTCTTGGCGTATTGCTTAGGCGCTTTCAACTTATTGATGAGCATTTTAGTCATGTAGCGTCAAGGCTGGTTTTCAATGTTGCTCTGCCTGTCATGCTCTTTATGAGTGTGCTAAAGGTGGATCTGACCAATCACGACCACTATGCCGTAACCTTGCTGGGGTTGCTTGCTACTATCGCCCTTTATTTTACCTATGAATTCCTTACGCCAAAGCTGATTTCCAATAGAACCGACCGAGGCATCGTTATTCAGGGTGCTTTTCGTTCGAATATGGGCATTATCGGGTTAGCCTTCTGTTTTAATGCCTTCGGCCCGGATGTGGCTGGGGTGGCTTCTTTGTATTTGGGTGCGGTTACGGTTTTATATAACGTACTGTCTGTTATCACCTTAAATCGCTCCTTAAATAGCGACTCCAGCCCCCTAGTAGCCATCAAAAATATCGCTCGGAATCCTTTAATAATTGCTATTCTGTTGGCTTATTTGTTGTCGTATCTCGATATAAAACCACCGGCCATCATCCTCACTACTGGCAGCTATTTAGGACAAATGACCTTACCACTCGCCCTCCTATGCGCTGGCGCCACTTTGAACTTTAAAGTTGATAAACACAGCCTTAATGCCACTTTCGTTGCTACGCTTGGCAAACTTCTAGTATCACCTATTGTGGTAACTGGTTCTGGATTTCTATTGGGCTTTCGAGGACAAGAGCTTGGCGTGCTGTTTCTGATGTCTTCCTCACCGACCGCAGCAGCCAGCTATGTTATGGCAAAAGCATACGGCGGCAATGCCAGCCTGGCTGCTAATATTATTGCTCTTACAACCATTCTTTCTATTGCCTTTATCAGTCTAGGGATATTACTACTGCGCTCAGCGGGACTCATTTAAACAGCTAGAATCAAAAAACATTAATGAGAACCACTTGCAATAAGGCAGACTTTGCTTTTAAATAGAAACCATTCTCAATTAAGTGAAGGTTTCGTTAAATGCGTATCTCAAGTGACGAACTATTTAATGGCAGTGGCGAGATCACCACGCCATGGCAAACTTCGATCGCTGGCCACTCCCACCTGCTCTCACTTCCAGGTGGCATCACCTTTCGCCAGATATTCCTAAGATTATTGGATGGAGTAGATCTGGAGTGCCGAGTAACCGCTGGCCTATATGCCACCATTTATCGTGACAATACCATTGAGCTGACACCAATTTACCAAGATCAACAGCGTCAATATCACCTACCGAAGGATGGCAAAGTCATAATTACGCAGCTATTTATCGGCTGGCAGGCATTGAGTGAGCTATGCCAAAGCTCACTCGATACCACCCGAAATACGCTGCAGAATTCGTTGCGCCGCATAGATAGAGTTTATCTTGCTGAAGCGAATCAGCTCGTAACCTCGTTAATTCAGAACCAAAACCATTTCCTTAAACGGGCAACTTTGTACCAATTAGTTTGTCGTCTACTGAACGAGCTACAGCTTACTTGGCCATCTCATAATAACGGTGGCACCGCGGTACCAAGTTATCCCACCAATACCACTCTACACTGATAAGCAAAGGCGTATCTCAATGAATAAAGTAGGCATTTTTTATGGGACGGATACCAACAATACCGAAATGGTAGCAGGGAAAATTCAAATGCAGCTCTCGGAACTCGGTATCGAGGCGGAAATGCACAATGTGGTCGATATCCCCATCGCCACCATGCTGAGTTATGACACGCTAATCCTTGGCATTCCCACTTGGGATTTCGGTGGTATTCAAGCTGATTGGGAAGATCTAGCACACGAGCTTACGCAACTAAATCTGAGTGGCAAAATTGTTGCCCTGTACGGTTTGGGAGATCAATTTGGCTACGGTGACTATTTCGTCGATGCGATGGGCTGGCTATATGAACAACTTAAATCTACCGGCGCAGTATTCGTCGGCGCATGGTCTACTGAAGGTTATGACTTTGAAGCCTCCCGCGCCTGCAATAGCGATAAGTCAGAATTTGTCGGTCTCGCCATCGATGAAGACCAACAATTTGATTTAACCGATCAACGAATTGAACAATGGGTCATTCAAGTTTATGCGGAACATGCCGCCCTGGCAGCCTGATTCTCTGACTGGCCAGCCTAACAGCACGACTCAAATTTGGCTTCCACTCATTCGCTGCCCCGAATGACCAAATTGCTGAATTAGGCTGTTGAGAATCCGCTTTTCGCATACTACACGCTTCCTCTTTCTCTCTCCTGCTTTGGGGGAAGCGTGTATTTTTTTCTATTTTTTCAAGCCCACCTTAGTTACCCTTGAGTCAATTTATATGTTGCGGGTTGTCACATGTACCTATCGTTATCAGATATTGCCTTTGCGCTTTTGTTTGGATGCTTGATCTGGGGATTTTGGTCGAATTTGCGCGCTCGGGAAATCGCCAAAGCCGCAGCCAAAAAGGAATGCGAGTTATATGGCGTGCAGTTGTTAGACGATACCGTTGCCGGTACTCAATGGCGGCCCACCTATCACCGCGGACAACCTAAAGTAAGACGCCGATATATGTTTAGCTATTCTATGGACGCTACCAAGCGCCAAAATGGTTTCATTCTCATGATTGGGCATCAAGTAGAATCTGTTTGGCTATCGCAAGAGAATAATCTACCGCTTTAGAGCTGGGCTACAAAACCCATACATCACAGGTGTTGTATTTTTCCAACAACAGCAACTAAACTCACTTTAAGTCGCGAACAACGACGCTAACTCGTTGCTTTTAGCGAAGTATTGGCAATAGAATAACAAACCACCTAGTTACAAAAAACATAAATAAAATAGCATCAGTTAAGTTATGTAATTTAAAGCTTACAAGATGCTTCAGCAGGAAGTGGGTACAACTATGTTGGCAAACCTTAGTTTCAGAACAAAACTTATGACGCTACTTGGTGCTGCAGTGATCGGCTTTGTGGTCGTGACCGTCGTGGCATTGCAAGGACTAAAGGCACAAAACAGCGCCTCAGAGCGTTTTGAAATCATCACCAAAGTTCAAAATGATCTATCCAATCTGGTGATTACCATGATGGAACATTATGAACAGCTTGGCAGTCTGAATGACGATTCCTACCAAGCTTACTTAGAAACATTCTCCGCCAGTTCCTCAGACTACGTTAACTTAATCGATAGCGACATCCAGCTTCTGGTTAATCAACAGGCAATCGACGCGTTAGGTTCTTTGAAAGTCAATCTCGGTAGCTACTCCGAGGCGATTTCAGAGCTGGTTACCAAAACACAATATATCGGCTTTACCGGAACTTCAGGGTTGAAGGGACAGATTTGGACCTTAGGCGAAGAAGTTATCGAAAAAGTCTCCTTCCTAAGCTTGGTAAAACAAGAATTTTTGCCAGTTCGTGAAGCAGAAAAGAACTTTATTTTCGAACCCAATGAAGCTAATAAACAGGCATTCATGGAGCGCTACGACAAGTTCTATAAGCGTATTGATCTGCTCCAGCCAGACTGGACACTCCACTAAGCGATATTTTGCTGTTCAAAGTTAACTGGGCTTAGATACCCAAGAGCACTGTGCCTTCTCGTCCGATTATAATCAACCTCTATGTACTCGAAGATCGCTTGGCGCATCTCGTGTCGTGTCATGATCGGCTCATATTGGATCGCTTCAACTTTCATTGAATGGAAGAAGCTCTCAACACAAGCGTTGTCCCAGCAGTTTCCTTTTCTACTCATACTTTGCCTTAGATTATAAGCGGTTATGAGATCTCGATAGTCTTTTGAGCAATACTGGCTGCCTCGGTCACTGTGAACAATTACTTGCTCAGGGAATCCACGACGGAACAAGGCCATTGATAGCGCATCGCAGACCAACGTAGCAGTCATTCTGGTATCCATAGACCAGCCGACTACTTGTCTTGAGTAAAGATCAATAATTACCGCCAAGTACAGCCAACCTTCGCTTGTGGCAACGTAGGTAATATCACCCGCCCACTTTTGATTCGGAGCCGCTGCGTTGAAGTCCTGAGCCAGCAGGTTCGGAGCAACAGGCATTTTATGCTTGCTGTCTGTTGTACACTTGAACTTGCGTGCGGCTTTCGGAGTTAAATCCTGACGCTTCATACTGGCCGCAATGGTTTTAATATTATGACTATCACCGTTCTCAGCCAGTTCTTTTTGAATGCGCCTCGCGCCATCTCTGCCCTTGCTGCTGTCAAACGCCTCCTTGACCTTGGTATCAAGCTCTTGGCGAGTTACCTCGCGCTGGACGGTCTTGTGGTGATGCTTAATCCAGTAATAAAACCCACTTCGAGATACTCCGAACACCTTAGCCATACGAACAACATTGAAGCACAGCAGGTGTTCGAGCATAAATTCGTAGCAATCTACTTTAGATTTTTCGCGAAGTAGGTGGCGGCCTTTTTTACGATATCTAGCTCTTCAGCTTGCTCAGCCAATTGTCTTTTGAGTTTGGCAACCTCAGCGGCTAGATCTTTTTCTCGCTGACTGGTGCTGGTGTCGCTCTTAACTGCCTTACGCCAGCCATAGATCTGGGATTCGTGTAACGACAGTTGCCTCGCTGCAGCAGCCACTCCCACTTTCTCTGCTAGCTTTAGGGCTTCTGCTTTAAATTCAGGGGAATGCGTATTCCGGTGAAGCTGAACGGTCATTCTGATTGAACGTGAACACCTGCAATCCTAACGCAAGCTTACTCTAACCTTTCTCTCCTAACTG
>NZ_VFRR01000003.1 GCF_006385675.1 Maribrevibacterium harenarium
AATATCTACCCCACTATCTCAGCTGGTTCCGGTATATGAAGCAGAATGAAAAGTCAGATCAAGGTCTGCTGTTTGCTGCTATGACCAACACCTAACTACAACACAGCCACAAACATACAGTCAACAGCATCATGACATATAAGACTCGCTCGCACTCAAAATGCTTTATGGAGCAGTGGTTGTTTTGCTTGCTCAGTAGGAGGTGCGCCATTGGAGGTTTTAAAAGCAATACGTGGCTCAACAAGATAGGCCGCACTAAGCCTTCTTCGAAGGATTGACTATCCATCCCTCGCAGCAAGCTGCGGGGCTTTACGTCAATTTTGGTAACAGCAAGGACTTTATCGGGACGGGGGTTAAATTACTCAACCCCGTTACAGACTAAAAGCCCGCGAAGCGAAGAATGTCATCGACAAAGCGCTCAAAACCAACAAAGCTGTGGTCGCCATCTGGTTCATGGGTGAGTTTTGCTGGGGTGGGAAAACGTTTTAAAGCGGCCCGGTAGTCCAGTACTTCGTCCCCTTCTTGCACCATCAGCCAATAGCGGGATTGGGTGGGGGTGGCAATATCGAGCAGTTCTAGCTGCTGCATATGGCGTTCGGTCAGTACATAGCGTTCCCCCGTATAGGGGTTTTTCTGTTCCCCTAGGTAATCCCGCAGCAGCACCGGTGCTGCTACCGCTGGGTTCACTAAAATGGCGGGCAGCTGATAACGCTCACTTAGATAAGTGCTGTAGAAGCCCCCCAGTGAGCTGCCAATCAAAGTCACTGACTCGGTATCTTGTTGTTTCGCTTCAATTAACTCACACAGCTGCTGGATCGCCACTTGCGGTTGCCAATCAAGACGCGGGCAAGCGAAGCACTGGCCAAGACCACGTTGCTCTAAGGCTTGTTTGACCCGTTGGGATTTGAATGACCGTTCCGAGCTATTAAAGCCATGAACATAGATTAAAAATGGCATCGTGTATTCAACGCTAAAGTGGCTAGTAGGCAAATTGGAAATCGGGCACATCGTAAAGTCGATGACCATGTTTGAGGCACAGCTCTAACAAATCGGCGAGTTGCTGGTTGAGACGAAACTTCTCGTCCCGATGCAACATGTCTTCATTGGGGTATGGGTACACTCCCATGTAGTGACGATGGCCGTCGGTGATCTCAGCAATACCGGCATCGTGATACAGACGAATATTCATTACCAGCTTAGTATCAAAGGGCAAGATGGCTTTGGTTTCGCTGTAGAACTCCAGCTTCACATCCGCAGTGAACCGACTTTCACCAATTAAATACAGTGACAACCGGGTTTGATGCTCGCCGCTGGTATTGACGGCAAAGTGCCAAGTGTCATCTTCCTCATGGCCACGCACGAGTTTACCGAGGCGTCGATAATTCAACTCCCCGAGTAACTGTAACTCGCTTAGGTTTGGCACATAGTGATTCATAATAACTGGCTACTTCTCTGCATTTTGGTCATGACACTCATTTATAGCGCCATTTTGTGAGGATTCAAGTAAGCAGGCTTCCTGCTGTTGCGCAAGTAAGCGTTGGTCTTTTTCTGTCCAATATTGGTTAAACCAAGTAAAGAAGGCCGCTTTATCTTTCCCCGCTGGATGGAAATCGCTCTGTAAAAAAGTGGCTGGGAACGGTACTTTGGTTGCTCGCACCGTGGCACAAGTTAGCTGTCCGGTTAACAAATCCCAAAAAGAACAATTCTCTTGGGGATAACTTAGGTTGAAATCCACAAGGTGATCAAAGTGCCCCGGCAAGGCTTCTAGCACATAGGCAATACCACCAGAACGGGGCTTGAGTAGAGTTTGGTAGGGGCTTTGCTGATGTTGGTGCTTTTTCGCGGTAAAACGGGTGCCTTCCACGAAGCTCAAAAGATTGTTGGGGTAGCGTTTGAAGCGCTCGCAGGCTTTGCGTGTCGTATGCAGATCTTTTCCGGCAAGATGGGGCTTGTTGGCGATCTGCTCTTTGCTGTAGCGCTTCACTTGGGGAAAACCCATGATATATGTGGCAGAGCCAATCAGTGGCAACCAGCGCAGGGAGCTTTTCATAAACACCCGCGGCAACCGCAGACGACCGTTTAGCTGGGCCAGTAACAAAAACACATCCACCCAAGAACGGTGGTTCGCAATCAGCAAATGGGATTGCTGAAAGTCCGATTGAAGCTGTGGGTCTAAATCCCAGCATACTCCAAGCATGTGGCGAAACCACCATTCGTTGGTACTCACCCAAGCCGAGAAACAGCGGTTCACTTGGGTTTCCACAAATTGGTTGGCCCACGAAAATGGCAGTAGCAAAAGAAGCGCTAAGATGTGGATCAAACTCACCCACAACATCACATTCAAAGCAATGACGGTAAAAGAGAGAACACCAACCAGATGACACAGCAACGGAGACCGACATAAGGACTGCAGCACAGAAACGTTACCCCAGCCACTTATCTCGCAAGCGTTGTTTATTCAGCGCTAACCATTGCAACCCCATGATAGTGCTCGCATTTTCGATATCGTGATCCAACAGACCGATAGCCTCATCAGCACTCATTAGGTGTAAGCGAATGTCTTCATGCTCTTCGTCGAGGCCTTGAGTTTGAGTCACGTCTACTTTATTCGCGTCAAACTCCCCGGCGTACATGCGCAGATACTCCACCAGTCCGCCAGGGGATGGCACAAACTTAAACATGTATTCTAACCGGTCAATGGTGACACCGGCTTCTTCTTTAGATTCGCGACGGGCCACTTGTTCGTCGCTCTCCCCTTCTTCCACCATACCGGCCACCAGCTCCAGTAACCATGGGGATTCAGAGCGCGGCAAACAGGGACGGAACTGCTCGATCAGCAACACTTGATCGGTATTTGGGTCGTATAACAGCACGCAAACGGCATCGCTACGCACCATCATTTCCCTAGTCATGTAATCCGACCACTCGCCATTAAATTTACGGTGACGTAGCGTCTTCTTGTGCATTTTGAAGAAGCCGTTGTAGACACACTCGTCCTGAGTCACTTGCACATCGGCTTTGGTGTATTTTGGGGTAAATCTCACCGGTCTTTATCCTTATCTTGGTACCACTCTTCCGGCGGGCGATAGGGGGCGTCTTTATCCTCGATAAAATTACCCTGCTCATCCCGCTCGGACTGGGTTTCATGCTTTTCCACATCAAGTGAATCGGGAATTTCTTCATCCAGAATCATGCGATGCTCATCTTGTTTAAAGTAACGTTCTTCGTCAAACGTCACCACCATGTTCGGGTGCAAAATAGTGATGGCAGAAATGAACATGCCATTGACCACTGCCTCAGGGAAAATAAACAGGGGCAAGTAGCCAAAATACTCACTGATGGTGATGCTGAACTCGTAAATGCCTCCCAAGTATAGCAACCCCACCGCTAGGGCACTGACCAAAGTGCTACTGATCAAACAACTCAAAAAACCAGTCCCCATAATAAACATAAAGGGATTGATCGGCTTGCGGGCTTCGATCCATTGGTGAATCCACCACGTCACTGCAATTGGGAAGACGCCGCTGATTAAGAAATTCAGAGCCAAGCTGGCACCTTCATCTAACCCGGAAAACAAAAATCCGAGCTGCGCTGCTGCCGCCGAAAGTATCGCCAACGGCCAACCAAACAACAGTGTCACCGTGGTCAAGCCGAGGAAGTGAATCACCACATCAAAGTTCAAATCGATATTGATGCGCCACACAATAACCAAAATTACCGTGACGGCTAGATAGCGATGTTGTAGTGCTTTATCTTCAATTAAAGATTGCCAAGGGGCAGCCTTGACCGCCATAAAAATAGCAAGCAGTGCCGGCAACACGGCGAACCATAATAAACCGCTGGGGAAAAGAGCACTGGATAGACTCATTTGCGTTTCCTGAATTGGCGTAATATTCTCGACGTCTCAACATCTCTCACTGTAAGCATAGTCACTCGGAGACAATGCTATAGCAAAGATTTGCAACGGTTGTAGATTGACTACGTTATGGCATCAACTTTGGCCCACTTAGAGCTTTCGTTAAATGGAGACAATAATAACGCCTGAAGTACTTAACAGATCGGCTATTTCGCCGTCCAACCACCATCTACTGCTATATCTTGCCCTGTAATGTAAGCACCGGCATCGCTCACCAATAGTAATAGCACACCAACTAAGTCTTCCTCCGTTGCCATTCGCTTACTCGCCGTATTAGCGATATAGCGTGTACGAAATTCTGGATTTTGTCCGCGCTCTACACCACCAGGTGTGACAGTATTCACGCGAAAATGACTGGGCAAGGTAGTACATAACCAACGCGTTAGTTGAGCCAATCCTGCTTTACTCGCCGCATAAGCAGCGGGATTTCCCATGGTTGTGCCTTCGTATAACGACATATCGGGGCCAACTTGGCCGTAAATAGAACTAATATTCACAATGGCAGGAGATGGTGCTTTTTCCATCAGGGGGTAAAGCCCCTGAATCAAGGCAAAAGGAGCGGTTAGATTCACTTCTAGGCAGCGACGCCATGTATTGAGTGATTGTTCTAAAAAGGGCACACCCCAACCTTCTATTTTATCCGTACCAACGAAAGCAGCGGCATTGATCAGAGCATCCAGCTTGGTGACACCCTGATGCACCCTTTGAATCAGCTCAGCTACGTCTTCAGGCTGCTCCAAGTCCGCTGTCATGGTAGTAATCGTACCGCCATGCCCCAATGCAGAAAGGGAGTCTTGCGCCGACGCTAAGACGTCACGGTGACGATCCACTAAAATTAGATCAGCCCCCCGTTCAAGAAATGCCGCAGCCGCTCTACGAGCGATATGGCCAGCACCTCCGGTAATTAGGACGGTGCGACCGGACAAGTTAAAAAGATCATCGGTAGTTTTCATAGGGGTTCCGTGAGATAAAATTCTGCTAAACGAAAGTCTTGTTCGGTATCGATATCCACCGCTGAGCGTGGGCTGACACGGTACATATCGACCCGACCATCAAGCACACCCGTTGCGCTCTGAATAAAGCCAAAAGTGGTAATGTAGCAAACCGTTGTCATGTCATAACATTCTGGTGCATCTTGGCGACGATGGGCCTCACCTTGGCAGACCAATTCAAATCCACCATGAACACTGGGTTTGAGCATATTAAAGTAAGGGTTACGCTGGGCGTCAGTCGCCGTTACCAAAATATCTAAACCATTGTCTACATATTGCTGGTAAGCCCCTTGGATATCTGCCAAGGTGCGTAGTGGCGCAGTAGCCGGGAGAGACAGGAAGACATCCTCTTTCGTTGCCAACCCTCGATCTATCAAGTGGGTAACTGCGTGCTGCCAAGCTAGCCATTCAGAAGCGGTATCAGACGCCAACTCATTCGGACGCTGAATAATATTCGCGCCAAAGCGCTTACCAACAGCTGCGATCTCATCGTCATCCGTAGAGACATAATGGGCGGCTACAAATGGTAGTTCCCGCGACAAATCAATGGCCCAACCAATTAGTGGCTTCCCCCCCAATAGACGCACATTTTTGCGCGGTACTCCTTTGGAACCACCACGGGCGAAGGTAAAGGCAAATACGTTAGGCATCAGTCACCTCACAACGTTGTCCCGACAAAACGGATAGTTCAATTGCTCTGATCCATTGCATCACCGCCACTCCGCCCGACAAGGAACACAGGTCTGACTGCAATACACCACCCTGAATGCTCTCTAATAATGACGCTAGCTGTTGATCAATAGCTGCGCCCACTGACTGCCCGGTGATGGTTTCGATACCTATGCCAAAACGATCAGTGGTGAGAGTATTGGCCATAAAATCTAGGGTATAGCGACCCTCTTCGCAGTCAATTTGTAAGCTTCGGAAAGGCTCACTGGATACCATATCCAAGGCGATTGAAGCCGCTATTAGGCGTTTATCTGAGCGGGCCTGCTGCATATCGGCCTGAATATAGGCGCTATCCTCTACCTCTAGCTTGAGCCATCGGCTTTTGCCCGTGGCTGCAAATGTCGTAATAGGCTGAAACCCTAGGTACATTAGGTAATCCAGTTCATGGCAAAGTTCGCGAATCACACCACCACCGAGGGATTTTTGTGCACTCACGTCCAAACGAAAATCTTCTGACTGTCGCCATGTGGGCAACGCCTGCCCTACTCGCCCTTGAATACTCAGCACTTTACCCAAGGCCGCCCCATCTAAATACTGTTTAAGAAGGCGCAACAATGGCTGTTGGCGTAAATCAAAACCGAGCACCACAGGCTTAGCGGGAACACAAAAATGCTCACAATCAGCGGAATCAGCACAAAGAGGCTTTTCCAACAAAATGCCTTGAACGGAATCTAGGTGAATAAAACCATTGTAAAAGGGCAAATGGGTGGTTGCTGGGGAGGCAATAATCACTAAGTTGGGCTGCCACTGTTGGGCTGCTGCTAGGTTATCGAACTGGGGGATGGCAAGCTCTGGCGCACATTGACGTCGCAATAAGGCGACTTCCACAGATTGTCCGCCAAACACCCGCAACACACTTTGGTAATGCTGCTTGCCGATACTACCGAAACCGACGATAAGCACTTTCATCAATTGAAATACTCGATAAATTCTTGCTGGGCACGCTCAAAATCCCCTAAACGGCCAATATCGAGCCAGTATTCATGCAAAGGAAAGGTACTGACAGATTCCCCGAGCTCCACTTGCTTGGTCATCAAGTCGGGCATATCGACACGTTCCCCGAGTGTCAGGCCATTCACCACATTAGGGGATAACACATAAATACCGGCGTTGACGAAATAATGATGCTCGGGCTTTTCCTTTATACTGACTATGCGGCTGCCATCGAGCTCGATTACCCCATAAGGCACCTGCATTGTGTATTCCCTCACACACATGGTGGCAGAGGCATGGGTAGACTCATGGAAATCCAGCAGAGCCCGAAAATCTACCTTAGTTAGCAAATCGCCATTCATTACGATAACCGGAGCGGACAGGGGCTCCTTGATTAAACTGAGCGCCCCGGCCGTACCAAGTGGTGAGGTTTCTTCCACATAGGTGATAGAAACGCCCCATTTTCTGCCGTCGCCGAAGTACTCTTTGACTTGATCACCAAGATAGTGAATGGAAATGTAAAAGGTATCAAAGCCGTGCTCGACGAAGCTGAGCAAAATACTTTCCAGCAAGGGACGTGGGCCAATTTTTAACAGTGGCTTAGGACAGTTTTGCGTTAGTGGGCGCAGTCTCGTACCAAATCCTCCTGCCATCAGGAACACAGGAGACTTTTGTACTTGCCGTCGAGATGCCGCATGCATGTAGGTTTCAATACCAACTACCCGGTGAAACTTGTCCAAAATGGGCAGCGCCTGAATTTTTTTTGACTCCATCAGGGCGATCATTTCTCGGGTTGGCGTTCCAAGGAAAGCATAAGTGGGGGTTTTGCACATGATTAGGGAAACGCTGGCTTCTAATGATGTGTGAGCCAGTATCGCACGACGGATATCCCCATCGGTAATGACCCCCTGCAACACGCCACTGGTGTCACACACCAGAACCAATTTGTAGGTTGATTCATTAATCAGTTCAATGGCTTTAAGAATCGGCGCATCACCAGTAACGATCACACTGGTGTAGTCATTCTCGTCAGGTCTGCTACTTTGCATAGGACATTTCCACTTAATCGGCCCAAGGCACCACTATCAATCACCGTACATCATACTGCTACTCATAGTTTTATTAACGGCGAGCATGGCAGTTTCTTTAATTCAGACAATTGTTTAACAGAATATTGATCTGGGTAAAGTTTGCTCCCTGTAGGGAGATTTTAAAGCTAAAGTAACGCCACCTGATGCCGTTTACTGCTGTATTCTCTCTGACGTATCAACCTAATGACAAAAGCAATCAGTGTCTAAACGTTTTTACAACAGAGATCTTTACCCCGACGAGCGGGGAACAAGACGAGGAGACTGCGATGTCGACACAGTATGATGAGATTATTGTTGGCGCTGGAATTGCTGGAATTGTGGCAGGCCTGCTACACGTACGGCAAGGTAAAAAGGTAGCACTAGTGGACTCGGCAGAGAGCGCTGGTGGACTGATGAGAACCTACATTACGCCTGAAGGCAAACACTTCGATTATGGCACTCATTTACTTAGTGAATTAGGTATCGCAGACTTGGATAAACTCCTCTTCGAGTGTGTGCGTAACGACAGTTGGCATGAGTTTGATTATCTAAAATCTGGTCATTTTATACACAAAACCCTATGCGAACGCTCCCCTGTCGTGGATGCCACGATTTTAAAAGAAGCCGATTATTTGCGTGCCATGGTTGAGCTAGTGGAGGCGACAGCCAACCCACGGGATGGTTATGATACTCTCTCCCAGCAGCTCACCAAATGCTTCGGTGACACACTGTATCAGGAGCTTTTGAAGCCCGCCGTCGAAAAACTTTTTTTTGCCTCGGCCGATGACTTGGCTACTAACTCCCATCTCCTTTATGGACTGGCTCGGGTACAAGGCTTTTCTGAGCAAACAACAAGGATACTAAAACAACTACCGAAACTTAATGATGTGTTGGCCTTTCACAGCCATAAAGAAGGCAATGGCGCGATTAAGCGCTATTACCCTAAACAGGGTGGTATTGGACAATGGGTCGATCACTTGTTGAGCCAGTTTTGTGAACATGGGGGCAAGCTATACCTAAACTGTAAAATCACAGGTATGTCAGTTCACGAACAAAAGGTAACAAGCCTACATACTGACGCTGGAGAGCTTTATTGTCAGAAGCTAACTTGGACAATTGCGCCGTTTATGTTGCTACAGAGCACTAACTTGCATGCTTTGCTCCCCGAATTTGCTGCCAACCAACTCAATTTTTTAGATAGTTGGCTTGTACATCTGGAGGTTGATCGAGCTCCGCTAACATCACTACATTACTATAATAATTTCGACCCCCAGTATGCTCATTTCCGCTCAACACTGTACAGCAACATGCAAGGAGAAACCGAAAACGGTGCCCACAGAGTTACAGTAGAAGCGTTCAGCAAACATGCTGATACAACGCAAATTAGCGCTACCGACATCCTCCAGGAGCTCATTGACTGTGGCGTATTTCCCCAAGAAAGTCAGCTCACTTATCATCACGTTGACCGCATTAGCCGGAGTTTTCCCGTTCCTACAGTGGCATTTCGTCAGCAACAACAAGTGCAAGTAAACTGTATCCGTGAGAATCTGAAAAATGTTTCACTCTATGGAAAAGCGAGAGGAGATATTTTCTTTATGAATGATGTCATACTCGACATCTATCAATCTTTGACTTAACTAAAATGGGGTGGATTAACCACCCCCAACCTATCGAGTAGGCAGTATCAGCTAACTTTTACGCCTGAAATCATCCACTCCTTTACTGGTGTTGCGGTCAGATTTCCTCGCAACACCATTTGGTCAATCTCCAGATCGATGAGTTGTGTAGGCAATAGTTCAGCTAAGTCCTCTTGACTGGTATAACGCACTGGCCCAATACCTGCCATGGGGCCTGAATCGGCAAGAAAATAACCGCGCCCCAGTGGTTTGCCAGTGCCATCACCGTCACTACCAGCGGTAAAACAGCGACTATAAAAGTGTCCATTAGGTTTCAGAACTCTTACCATTTCCTGATAAATGCGCTGACTGTCCACGAAGCTATTGCAGCTTACCGCCTCAACATCAATCACCGCATCAAAGACATTATCAGCAAATGGCAAAGATAGGATGTCACCCTGTTGAATATTACCCTGCCAATCAGGTACTTCCGCATTAAGACGCTGTGTCGTAATTTTTACACCGGATGCTGAACCTTCAATCCCATATGCCTGAAATCCCTCGCGGGCAATGAACCACAAGTTAGCCCCAGTACCAGAGCCAACCTCAAGAATTTTAATAGCGCTACGATCCTCGACTGAAAAAAAGCGTCGAGCCACAAAACGAATCAGATCCTCACCTGGATACTTGCCCCAAGGCCTTGATGCAAAAACTGTTTCCCAGTTGGAGTCCCAAGCCATACTCATGCTCCTTATGAAGGTCGATAAAAAATAATCCGTCGTGGCGGGTTAGCAATTGACTGTTTTAGCTTTTCATAGCGTTCGCTATCAATAATAAAACCACCAATCAGAAACGGGGTCAGTGTCTTACCAACGGAATGTTTAAACTGGAATAGTGGATCTTGCTGATCATTTGATAAACCGCCACCTAAATGTAAATACCGATATTGATCCGAAAAATGCTGGCTTGCTTCGTGCAACAATAGATTTGTCGCACCTAACTGGCGCCCAACGTCGTCGGAGCAGGAAAGATGGTACTCCAGATACTCCCCTGCCCCCATCAAAATCGCGGCGGCAATTAGTCGCTGTTGATGCCACACCATCACCAACGCAGTTACTATCGGCAATTCGAACAGCTGCTGGAAATACTCTGGGCGATAGCGATACTGCTTCATCCCATCCAACTCATCCATTCGTTGATTATAGAGTGCGGTAAATGCAGCGAGTTGCAGGGTATCCGGAGTAAGCGTAATCTGAGTAAAGCAATCCGCCTTTTTGGCCTTCTTAACGTAACGAAGTGCGCGGGAGCCTAGTTGTTTCATATGATAACTCGTCAAGACAACGGAACAAGTCTGACGGTTAACAAACACATCACCATCGAACCCATGATGATTAGCTAGTAATGGGTGAAAACGCACAAACTCCACGAGACAAGATTGCTTCGCCAACCACCGACGATACTGCTCATAGGCCTCTCGTAAAGCCAATGGTTCGTTACAAGAACATAATAAGCCACCATAGCCACGGGGGCTTTCGCTATCGCGAATCGCTAGCTCGGGGCTGTCTATGAAATGACCACTAAACAGGTAGGTTTTATCTCCTATGCTACCACCAAAAAAGTATGGTTCGGCTCCCTTATGAGCTGCATCCAAGCTCACGTAATCAGGATGTAAGTACGGGTTGCGCTTGGTACTTGGCAATTCATCAAACAAGCGGCGAGCGGCAGAGATATCTAGCGCTACCAACATTCTAACCACCGATATCGGATAAAACCAACGGCTCATCCACGGCAAGATCTCGTTGTGCCACCTTTCCTATAATGTCAGGCCAGCACATGGGTGACATTCCAGCAAAGCCGATACGTTTCGCAATCACATTATGCTCATTGAAATGCTCTCCTGCACGGATCGGCTGGCGAGCAACCAGATATTTACGAGCGATATGAAGATTCCCCGCTTCACTAGCAGAAACTTTTTTGACGCCATCACCTTTAATCAGTTCGATTCGACGAATGCCTTTTACCAATGCGCTGAGCTCCTGAGGGTCTAAAGACGCTTTATGATCTGGCCCAGGTAAGCTTTTGTCCAAGGTAAAGTGCTTCTCGATTACAGTCGCACCCATTGCAACGGCAGCAGTAGATACATCAATACCCAGAGTGTGATCTGAATAACCAATTGCGACACCGGTAGCACTTGCAATAGCACTCATGGCGTTTAAATTCGCATCTTCAAGTGGCGTTGGATACTGAGTATTACAATGTAAAATCGTAATCTGCTGGCGCTGGGCACCATGGTCAAGTAATACCTGTAATGCTGCCATTATTTCCTCTAAGGAGGACATACCCGTGGATAGAATGATCGGTAAACCGGTCTTAGCGCTGGCTACCAATAGTGGCCAATGAGTAATTTCCCCGGAGGGGATTTTCAAACGCATGACCCCAATTTCTAATAACTGCTCCAAGCTTTCTAAGTCGAAGGCCGTCGATAAATACTCAATTCCCTGCTTACGACAATAATTTGCTACTTGCCGGTGCTCGGCAAAAGTCAATGTAAGCTGTTGCAGCATCTTAAGCTGAGATGTCGTCTTACCGATGTTTTGCTTCTGATATTCCGCTTGTTGAGCACTAGCCGAAACCGTCAATTCTGGTACAAAGGTCTGAAATTTTACAACATCAGCGCCCGCCAGGACGGCAGCATCGACCATCTCTAAGGCCCGAATTACCGAGCCATTATGGTTAACTCCAGCTTCTGCAATGATCAAAGTCGGCTTGCTCATTTTGCGATTCCACTATCAGGCAAATCAATAAAAGGTTTTATACCGGTCAACCGAGGAAGCTCCCGGCGCAGTATGGTTAATATCTTATCGGCACAATGACCATCACCATAAGGGTTTTCAATAATGAAGTTGGCTTGCCGTAGCTGTAAAGCGGCAGCGATAGTCGTAATGATCTGATTACGGTCACAAGGTGTATCAAGTACACTATTGCCTCGTAGCCGCCCTCTCTGTCGGTCACCAATATTTACTGTAAAAGTGCCATAGGCCGGCGCTTCGTAGAGACCGCTGGAAGAGTTCCCTATCACCAACGCGGCTTCGGATAAGGCCTGTCCATAACGCTTAAAACCAAGACTTGCCTCTAAATGCACACTATCTGGGTAGCGATGTTTAAAGTCATGCAACCCATGGATCAAGATGTCACCACCACGATCGCAATTGGGATAAGTCATTAGCAAATTATATTGATCAAGATAAGTTTCTAGGGCGGCAAGAACTTCATTTTGCTGCATCAAAGGATCAGCACCGGAGGCTGTCTCAGCATGAAATGTGACCAACATAAAGGGCTTCCGAGACTCATGCCATTGACACGGTTCTGTAGCGAATAAATCGATAGTTTGTCGATGATGGATGTGTTCTAGCCCAAGCTCTCCGACGGTAAATACCCGCTCAGGAGCTTCTCCCATTTGAATCACTCGTCGACGAAATGACTCACTGCCCACAAAATGCAGATCACTGAGTTTGGTCAACCCATGACGAACTCGGTCATCTATTGCACCTTCGGTAATTTCCCCACCGCTGATATGTGCGATCGGGACGCCAGATACTACGGCGATATTAGCAAAGCCTAGTAATTCATACCTATCGCCGAGCAAAATCACGAGATCAGGGTGAGTATCTTGTAGATAGGGATAGAATTGTTGACTGATAAGAGCATACTGACTACCAAAATCAGAGGCACCATCGCGGAGATAATCGATGGTTTTATCAATATGCCACGGAGCAAGAGTAATCTCATCTATGGTATAGCCATACTTATGGCTTAAGTGAGAGCCTGCTACTACCAATCTAAGGTCAACGTCATCGGCACGATGCAGGACATCCAGCAACCAGTACAATAGGCCGTACTCTGCACGATTGGTCGTCACCACAACCAGAGTCAATGTCCTCACCTACGCGCCAATTGAGCTGAGCTAGGTAAGCAAATCACCGTATCAAGCAGCATTTCACTTACCTCCAAGGTGTCCCTAGGACATCTTTGATTCATCGGTAAAGTATGATTCAAATCCCATAAGGGGCGCGCCATAATACCACTAACATTTAACGCAGAAATAATAGCTGCATGCTCATCACTAGGTACGCGAATACTTAATAGCCAATGATTAGACAGTTGCGGGGCCAAGGGTTCATTCAACTCACAGGGCCAAGCTTCTGTGTGTAGTGCGTGTTGCAACTGATAGAAAAGATCCCGTTTTCGCTCAAGCCGCTCCTCTAATTGACCTAGCTGAGCAGTCAACAAAGCAGCATTTAGATTTGGCATGCGATAATTGAAGCCGACTTCGTCATGATAAAAAAAGCCTTCTTGGCTAAGTTTAGCTGTTGTACTTAAATGCTTGGCACGACTCAGTAAGGCCTGATCTTGGCTAATCAACATACCGCCACCGCCACAGGTAATAATCTTGTTCCCGTTAAAGCTAATAGCAGCAATATCTCCCATTAGCCCAGTGTGTATGTCATTGGCCAAAAATGTACCCAGACTTTCAGCGCAATCTTCAACAACAGCAATATGGTAAGTTCGTGCTATTCTAACAACTTCTGCGATTGCACCTTGCATACCAAAAATATGTACAAAAACTAATGCTCGAATGGGACGTTTAGTATGGCGGTTGTAACATACACCGTCACGCAATTCTGCGGTGTCACTTAGGTAAGTCGCTAATTTATTGGGGCAAATCCCCATTTGCGAAGCCTCAACATCAACAAAATGCGGCATGGCATGGCAATAATGTACGGCATTGGATGTGGCCACAAAAGTCAGCGTAGGCAATAACACTTCATCACCGGGTGTAACACCAAGCGTGTGCAACGCCAAGTGCAAAGCTGAGGTCCCGTTGACGGTTGCAACGGCACCGGCAGCTCCAGTGAATTTGGCAACCAATTTTTCTGCTTGATCCACGTATTTGCCAACACTCGAAACCCATCCTGAACGCAGACAGTCTTCAACATGATTCAAATCACTTGAACCAAATTGAGGCTCATGCAGAGGAATAACACCGTCAGATTGACGCTGTCGATAGAAAGCAACAACCTTTTCAACTAGGCTCATAGATTGTAAATATCCGACTTATAGCGTCCTAGATTTACCGGCTGCTGAAACCATTCGGCCGTGATTTTCAAGCCGCGCTTGAAGCCATCTAACCCACCAAACTCAGGTTGCCAGTCCAACAAAGCTTTGGCTTTGCCGTTAGCCGCAAACAAGCGTTCTACTTCACTATTAGCGGGACGCAAACGTTGCTCATCCAACAGAATTTCTACTTGCTTGCCCATCGCATCGGCAATGGCTTGGGCCGTATCGCCAATACTGATTTCAAAGCTAGAACCTAAGTTCACAACTTCGCCTACGGCTGCATCGGCGCCAATCGCTTTTTCAAAACCTGAAACAGTATCCCGCACAAAATTAAAGTCGCGAGTGGGGGTCAGAGCACCTAACTTGATTTGCTCAACACCATTAGCAAGCTGGCTAATAATCGTCGGAATGACGGCTCGGGCAGACTGACGCGGACCATAGGTATTAAATGGGCGAATCACCGTGACTGGTAGTTCAAATGATCGATAAAATGATAAAGCGATTTGATCCGCTCCGATTTTAGAGGCTGAATATGGGGATTGACCAACCAAAGGATGTTCTTCATCAATCGGGACATATTGGGCGGTGCCATAAACTTCGCTGGTAGAAGTGTGAACCACGCGAACACCTAAGTCCCGAGCGGCTTGTACCACATTCAGTGTGCCTTTGATATTCGTATCAATATAGGAATCCGGCGAATGATAGGAGTATGGGATAGCAATCAGTGCGGCTAGATGTAACACCACATCTACACCTTGCATGGCAGTGCGCACCCCATTAGGATCACGTACATCACCCGCAAAAAATTCGATTTGCTTTGAGATTTCAGGATCCGTCGAGTCCAGCCAACCATTACTCCCAAAAGAGTTATACATGGTAAAGGCTTTCACCTGATACCCCTGCTCCACTAGAAATTCACACAAGTGAGAGCCAATAAAGCCGTCTGCGCCGGTAACCAATACTCTAGCTTTAGGCATCATCTGTAGCAGCCCCGTTCGTGTCATCTTTGAAGAGTTTCATACCATCCCAGTCATACACATCGTGGTAGCCAATCACTTGATCATAACGTACCACCATGGCCTCTAAGTACTCCTGCCAAATGGATAACATTTGCTTCGCGCGTTTGATACATTCTTGCTCTTCTTCATAGTCATAAACCATAGTGAGCATCATCGCATTAAAAGTGTTTAAGCTGCCTACCAACAGATAATAAATATAACTACTGCCTTTAATGAGCTTTCTAAAATCCTTCACAAAATCTATCTGCTTTTTAGCTAACAAACTAAAGTCAGCACGAGTTTCAAGCTTCATATCAAACTTGCTTATCAAGGCATTAACAACCTTAGCAAATTCTTCTCGCCCAGCTAAAGCTTGTATATCTAATGACGATAACGGTAAAACCTCGAAAAAGTTTTCGAAAATATATTTTTTGACAGCTTCGTGGTCTAGAGGAGGGTCTAGTAGAAAAACGTCTTCTGGAGATAACGGCGTAATACTCTCAAATTTCGCACCATCAGAACAATTGTAGTAGTTTGCGCGCTTATTTTTTGCTACCTCGCGCATGATAACATTGATCATGTAGCGGCTATAGTCCATTAGATGGCTAGAAAAAACATCTCTTCCAAAATTACCTGGAACTGTTACTCCATCGTGCTCCACATAATTTTGTAATGCCTTAACATCTTCATTCCCAGCAGTATAGTAAATGCTGTTTTTAGAGTGATGTAGGCCACCTTTGACAAAACCATTATCCATCCCCATTAGGTAGACGTTTCTAAAGCCAAAGTAATATGAATAAGATAACGCGATATTTCCTACTAAAGGGTTACAAGCCTGTAAGAACGCAAATTTTCGAGCCGGGTCTATTTTGTCCGAAAATATGGAAGACATTGTTTCGCCAGGTTTCATCCCATAACCCTTGCGCTTAAAATACTTGAAGTATTTTGGGTGCATTACATTGACACTTAAGGCAAGAATATCTTCCAAATAACTAGCTGGCAAATAATCAAATTTATCTGCTGAATGCTTAGTTCGCTCCACATCAAGCTGAATATCAGGCTTGATACCATAGCGGTAAAGCGTCGTGATAGTACTACCACAAGACATAAGAATAACCTGGTCTCGATATTCTTTTATCGTTTCTATACAGTTATCCAAAGATGGACCATTTGCAACGATAAAAACAGGCATATCGACTATCTTATCAAAAATCTCTTTTGAGATATGATTCTTTTCTTTCAGAATTGGAACTTCGTTTTCTAAATTAGTTAAACCATGACCAACGGAGAAAACTCCATCATCGAAAAAGCCCCAACCAGTTATCTGCTTATTGTAGTTGGCGTGCAGTTCACTGATAACTCTTTCTAGAACATCACTGTGATAATGAAGATAAAGAAATGTTTTACTGGCGCTATAGCGTCCATTCAAATCAAGCTGAGAGATATAGTCTCTAGGGAATTGTTCAGGCTTAGAACCTATATTTATGTTAAGTGTCAGACCTTGTTCATTCACCCTTTCAAATAATGAACGCCAATTAAATACCATCAATGACGCCCAGAAGAACTCTGGAACAGGTTCATAAATATAAAAATGGTTAGAATTGAGTTCTTCTAATAGCTCGTCCAAATGATATCCAAGACCAATTCCGAGTATTAAAAGGTTTGGCACATAATCTGGAAGTTGTTTAAGCGGGGTAAGTTGAGTTTCTGCCTCAAGACAAAAAGCCGCAACCTTATTGAGATACTCCGTCTGCAACTGATTTCTTGGGTTATCTTCCTGACCATAACGAATACGTGTAAATTTGGGAGATTTTTTATAAGCTTGGAATTGTTGCTTAGATGCAGAGATGGGATCTTCACCATACAAAGGCTGCTTCAACTCTGGATGGAGGATGTTCAGCGTGCCTGTATCGGACATAAACAAAAGATTTTCATCAAAACTGAACGATTTATAGTCCTCTAAAACATGAGGCATATAATGCTCGAAGGCGAGTAGATTATCACGAAATCTGTCATTTAAGGTGCGATCTAACTCAATCGCCAGTTTGTACCTTTTCTCCAACTTTTCTACTTGTATACTGGCTTCCTGCAACATGCCTTCGAAACTATCACTCACTTCTTGATATCCCTTTATACTTTTTTAACGCTGATTTACTAGTTTGGGTATATTGTAGCTTCTTGGTTAGAGAATGCTTTTTTTCTAGGTATGAAGCCCTTAGACGAGCATTTTCTTGCAGTAGCTGCTTAAGATAATCTGCTGTGGCAATTGATACAGGAATACTACGAATTAAATGATCTCTCTCACTCAATAAAGCCGCCACATCGCGATCAAAAGTGTCACTAATGCTATTCTGCAGCAAGTCTAACAGCGCATGAGAATTAGACTCTAATGCAGCTTTTATGTCGCTAACTTCTTGCTTGGGCAGCTTCAACTTTGGCCTCGTCTGAAATTTGATCCCAAGCTGACTTGATCGTTAACATCAAGCTAATAACTTCATCAAGGATTTCCGCTCTCATTTCCAAACCGGCTTGATGAACACGCTCATTCATATACCCGTATAAGGACGAAAGATTTTCTACTAACTCGGGATTCACTTCTGGATCTAGTGCATCATTAAGGGCATTGATGATGTCGGTAATTCTGGTAAGAAGTTCTGCTTTAGCTTCGAAATCACGACGATCTATAGCCCCTTTCGCTTGAGCGCATCTTTCTAAGACTCCTTGCATCAACAACTGAATAATACGATGGGGATCTGCACTGGCAAGATCCGATCGTAAAGAGTCTTTCTGATAAGCTCGAATGCCTTTTTTTGCGTACATCTAAACCTCAACATTCATAATTTAGCTATTGCTACTACTTGAGAACCCTGGCAGGCTCGATAATTGTGCCGATAAGTAGGCACCCTGGGCACTCAAAGACGCCACAGCCGTATCCATCGCCCCGAACTGCTTACGTAACGTCAATTCATACTGATCCATACGATAATTAAATGCTTCGATTGATTCCTCTGTGGAGGTTATTTGCTCTTGAATCGAATCTTTCCGCTTGTCTAGTATCCCTGCTGATTGCACGTAGGGTTCTAGTAGACCATCCAATAGAGACGCAATACCATTCTCATCAGCAAACATGGTAGCAATATCGTCATAACCAGCGTCCATTGCTTCATCCAATTTACTGGAATCGATCGATAACAGCCCATCATTATCCATTTCAATACCGAGATCGAAAATGGTCTCGAAATCTCCGGTATTGGCAAACTGCGTCATCAAAGTTCGAGATAGCTGGGACTCCAAATTACGAACAAACGAGTCGCCATTTAGTGCTGCACCAGTCTGAGTAGCCTCATCAAAGATACTTAGAACCTCATTGTATGAAGATACAAAGGAGTCTAGCAGCCCCCTAACGGCTTCTTTATCTGTTTCAACACTAGCTTTTGCTGTTTCTCCATTACTTTCCGCTAATGCCTTGATGGTAACGCCCGAGATAACATTCTCGAAGGTATTGGTGTCGCTGTCCACCTGTAATCCATCCACCCAGATACGAGCAGAAGAGGCATTGTCATTGGCACCAATTGTCATATCAGAGGATACTGCCGCCAAGCTGGCATCATCGTTGGTTACAACTAAATCATTACCCGAGCCAGTGACATCAGACGTCAGTACCAATCGAACATCACTTCCCGTATCAATTAAGTTGGCCGTGACTCCGAAATTATTGTCGTCATCATTTATTGCTTCACGAAGCTCAGCTAGAGTCATATTGGCTGTCACAGAGAGAGAAAAGCTTTCACTACCTGCTGTAAACGTAAGATTTCCACCAGTAGCAGAGACAACATCATCGGCAGATGTGAACGCCCCTACCTGGGACATACTGCGACTGCCCTTGGCAATAGTTTCCACGGAAATGTTATAGCTGCCAGGGGCGGACGTCTCATCTGTGGTCATACTAATGATATCGCCACTATCAGGCTGAGTAATCGAGGCGGTACGCTGCTGGAAATCACTAACCGAATTCAGTTTTTGAACATTGGTTTGGAAAGCACTGATCTTAGACTTAATAGCACTGACCGCAGACAACTCTACATTCAGATCACTTTTACGGGAGTTGTAATTATTCAGCTTAACCGTCTTCTCGGAGCTAACCAACGATGAGACCAGACTTTCTAAATCAAGACCGCTACCAACGCCTAATGATGTAATTGACATAACTCACCTCAATATGACAGCTACACTTGCTGATTAATAAGTGTACCTTTGATATCACCAAGCTCGCTGACCAAGTCTTGTATACGTTCAGACATCTTAACAAACTCTTCCGATGGAATCTGTCTGACGACTTCACCACTGTCTTGATCTACCACTTTAATGATGTTCTCTCTTGGCTTATCGGCCACTTCAAAAGAAACATTAACATTGAGTTGACGGATATTGGCGTTTACCTGCTCAATTGCCTGCTCTGTCACCGTCACAGGCTGGCCGTTCGGATCGTTGCTCGGCAGCTGTCCGAGATTTCTCTGCTCGAGAGCGTTTACTTTTTGCAGCTCCGCAGATTTTTGCTTTGCAAATGTACGTAAGTCTTCTTGGGCGTCTTGCCGAAATTGAAAAGGCGTACTCGATGTTTTTGAAATATCACTGGAACCCATTGACATAATAGCCTCCTAAAAACCAAAAAAGCTGGGGGATACCCAGCTTTTAATGATAGCGCTGTTTTCCCAAATTAACCTAGTAGAGACAAGGCTACTTGTGGACGCTGATTTGCTTGCGCAAGGATAGATGAACTTGCTTGTTGTAGAATCTGATTACGAGTCAGCTCTGCTGTCTCTGTTGCGAAGTCAGTATCACGAACACGAGCACGAGCCGCTGTTACGTTCTCTTCCACGTTTGCAAGGTTACGAATAGTAGAGCTAAAACGGTTTTGCAACGCACCAAGTTCAGAACGCTTAGCGTCTACTACCGCAATCATGGCGTCAATGGCAGAAATTAGGTTATGAGCATTAGCGATACTAGTCAATGACAAGGTGGTAGTACTTACAGAAGAGCCCAAGCCAGTCAAAGTAGTAACCGCAGAAGCCGCGCCTGCAATACCTGACATACGGAAACCGCCGTTAGCATTGATAGCTACTTGACCACCAGAGTTGGTAGTAATCGATGACATCGAGAAGGAGATAGTTTGACCGCCGTCCGCGCCAACTTGGAAACGAGCAGAGTAAGTACCATCCAACAAATTCACACCACCGAAGGTAGTTTGATCGGCAATACGGTTAATCTCACTGCGCAACTGATCCGCTTCTTGTTGTAGAGCCAAACGGTCTGAGTCAGTGTTTGAATCGTTGGAAGATTGAACAGCCAAAGTACGCATACGCTGCAACATGGAAGTGGTTTCTTCCAAAGAGCCCTCTGCAGTTTGTGCAAGAGAGATACCGTCGTTTGCGTTACGCTGAGCTTGAGACAGACCATTGATCTGAGAAGTCAAACGGTTAGAGATCTGAAGACCTGCGGCATCGTCTGCAGCAGAGTTGATACGAAAACCGGAAGACAAACGTTTGAAAGAAGTATCCAACGCGTTTCCAGAGTTCATTAATTGACGCTGCGCATTAATAGACGAAGCGTTAGTATTTACATAGATAGCCATAATAGCCTCCTAGTTTCGCCACAAGCTCAATGCCACTTGAGCTTCTTGAACTACAGCATTGTCGCCAAACAAACACTGTAAAATTAAACCTCTTGTAACAGTTATCGGGCGTAACTTAGAAGACTTTAGAAAAAATTTAAAAAAATCGGCAATTTTTTTCCAACCGATGAAAAGAAGCTTGCCGCTGGTGTCAGCAAAGTGCCGTCACAATGATGGGAAGAAGCTATATCTCTATGGTTTTAAAGACTATTTTTTAGTTGGCACAAATTGTGCTTTATAAATAATCGTGGAGCGCCAACTCCACAAAAAAAAGCCAAGTGGTTGCACACTTGGCCTAATAATCACTTCTAGGAGAGAGAAGCGAGAGAAAGTTTCGATTGCTATCGCCAATAAACCTCTTGCCTCCGGCAATCGAAATTTGCTTCGTATGAGCGGCCTGATCAGCCGCTTTTTTTTGCTTTTAATTAGCCCCCTAGTAGAGATAGGGCAGCTTGTGGACGCTGGTTAGCCTGAGCCAAGATAGTTGAGCTTGCTTGTTGCAAGATCTGATTACGCGTCAATTCTGCTGTCTCGGTTGCAAAGTCAGTGTCGCGGATACGAGCACGGGCAGCAGTTACGTTCTCTTCAACGTTTGCCAAGTTACGGATAGTTGAGCTAAAACGGTTTTGAATCGCACCAAGCTCAGACCGCTTCGCACCCACTACTGCAACCATGGCATCAATGGCAGAAATCAGGTTCTGAGCGTTAGCAATACTCGTGAGCGATAGTGTTGTCGTACTCACTGTAGATCCCAAGCCTGTTAATGTAGTCACCGCTGAAGCGGCACCAGCCATACCAGACATAGTAAAACCACCATTCGCACTAATCGACACTTGACCGCCAGTGGTAGTTGTAATGGCAGACATTGTGAAACTGATGGTCTGACCGCCGTCTGCACCAATCTGAAAACGTGCAGAGTATGTACCGTCCAGCAAATTGACGCCACCGAACGTGGTTTGGGCAGAGATACGGTTGATTTCAGCTCGCAACTGATCCGCTTCTTGTTGCAACGCCAAACGGTCTGAGCTGGTGTTAAAGTCGTTAGAGGCCTGGATCGCTAGAGTACGCATACGCTGTAGCATACTGGTAGTTTCATCCAGCGCTCCCTCAGCCGTTTGCGCCAAAGAGATACCATCATTAGCGTTACGTTGTGCTTGGCTCAAACCCATGATCTGAGAAGTCAAACGGTTGGAGATTTGCAGACCTGCCGCATCATCTGCTGCGCTGTTAATACGGAAACCAGAAGACAAGCGTTTGAATGAAGTATCAAGAGCGTTGCCTGAATTCATCATTTGACGCTGAGCATTGATTGAAGAAGCGTTAGTGTTTACATATAAAGCCATGATAATCTCTCCTAGAACTCTAAATTTTTGACTGCAACCTTTTGATTTAATTAGTTATTTGGTTGTCAGTTGCTATACTCAAGTTATCGTCTTTGGGGGCAAAAGCTTTAATCTTTTTTTTCGATTTTTTTGCTTCCCTTAGCGCTGACCAGAGTCATTGCCATACAATTTCTTTAACGGCTCTAGCAATGATATCTTTAGGGAAAATTGACAGGTATTAGCGGGCAATATGATTAATAAACTGCAAGCCAACGCTCTCTGGCTTGAGACTCCGTACTAGAGAAATATCAGGGGACTTATCTAGCTGAATATCCGTGTCAGTGATGAAGGTCTTGCTGGATAAGCTGTAAACTTGGCGAACCGTGGATGGTTGCATGTCTTTATTCAGTGTCAGTACAAAGCCAATTCGACCATTCGATAACTGCACACAACTTCCCACTGGGATCTGACCGATGCTTTTTAAGAATAACGCCGCGAGCTGACGGTCAAACGCCAACCCCGCTTCTTTTTTAATCTGAGCCCGAGCTGCAATGGGTCCCATGGAAGTCTTGTGGATTTGCTCCGACGTCATGGAATCATAGGCATCTACAATAGCACCTATCTTGCCATAAACGCTGATTTCCTCATCCACTTTGCCGTTAGGGTACCCGGTCCCATCCACTTTTTCATGATGATCCCATAACATCTTATACACAACGCTAGGCACGTTGCTGAAATACTGCAACATTTGCTCACCAAACTGCACATGCTTGCGTATTAGAGAAAACTCACTATCAGATAACTTCCCAGTTTTATTGATAAGAGGCAATGGCAATTTAAAACGCCCCATATCAAACAGTAGCGCACCAAGGGTGATGGCTTGTATATAGCTGTCGGCAAGCTGGAGAGCTTTAGCAAGATGACACGCCAATACCGCCGCACCGATGGCATGCTGCGTCATATAAAGCTCAGGCTCTTTGATATGACGAATTGCAAGCAGCGCATTGCTATTTCGGGAGTGAGAGGCAATCAACTTATCGCAATAACGCGACATATCACTGATATCAACCTGCTCTCCGCGTTTAACTTGGTCGACCACTTGTTGTAGCAAGGCGCCACCATCTTGATAGAGCTTAAGTGCAGTCTCTACCTCTTCAGAGAATGGGGTGTTTTCGATTTCAAGACCTCGCTCCTGCTTGATCACTGCCGGACGAAGCACTCGCGGTTCCGGGGCAGAGACTTTCTCCAATACCTCATCCGAACGCTTTAAGGGTCGACCTTCTTCATCTAACCGACCGCTTTTGTAATCTAGGATATAATCACGGGTGCTATCATTGAGAATACGGCGAAAATAGTTATACAAACTGCGACCGTTTCCGTACATATCCCGTAGATCTCGGGAGTTAAACCCTTTATTTAGACGCCGTAAGCTTTTAACTGACTTACCGGTGGCAATGGATAAGCACAACTGTAAGAAGCGCTCCTCTGCATCATATAGCCTCTCCTTGGTCGAACCATGCAAGGCCCCCTCATCAAAATAGCTGTCATAAGGTTGAAATTTTGATTCGAGAGCAGGCTTAAGATGCAACAGCGCCGTCTGACGCATATAGATACCGACAATATGGTGTTTGGTACCATGCTTTTTGATTAGACCTTTAACTCTCTCGCTCTGCAAAATGGTCTTGCGACATCCGAGCACATCAAGGATCTGAGCTAAGTCAAAGTAGGCAAAACTGATATCGACGCCAAAACAACATAGAACATCAAATTTCGCCATTTCTATCCCTTAAATGAAGCTAGAGTGAATTAAATAACGACAAACTACTCAGTCGTGTAAACACAGTTTGTGAGGCCTTAATAGCAGCATCAGACAACGCTAGCTCGCTGGCTGCTTTGGCAATATCTAACCCAGCAATTTGCTGTTGTGCAGAGGTATTTGACAATACCTTGTCAGCAGAGAACCCCTCTCGATCCACAAGCGTAGACAAGCGCACACCAACAGCCGTTCTCGCAGCACCTACATCTTCTTGAGCATTGCTAATCCCGACCGTAGCATTCCGTAACGCTGCGATACGCTGTTCTTGAGTAGTAGTAGGATCAGACAGAATTGCTAGAGAATCATTGATCTGATTAACAATATTATCTCGGGTTGGCGTATCCAAAGTCACAGCAATCGAGGATGCAGCGTTACCGTCAATTGAAAATGACATACCAAAAACTTCGATTGGTTGACCTACCGCATTTGAACCAGAGGCAACAACGTTACCACTTGCATCCGTCAAACTGTATTGATTCGGGTCAGCACCATCGGTAGTTAACGTATAAGTATTATTCGCCGGTGTTACCGCATCATAATTTGCCATAATAAATTTGTCATAGGCAGCTTGATCCGAGACCGAGGAGGAAAAAGGATTGGCGCTGGTAGCGGTAAAGGTGTGGCGTTTCCAAGTATTTTGAAATACCTCTTTACCAGAGTCATTCGCTGCAACCGTGACCGCATCAGATATCTGCACCTCTCGCTGAATTTCATCACCAACGAAGGCATAACGACCGGTCGAATCTTTTTGAAATGCCGGACTATCATTGCTAGCTCCAGCAAAAATATACTTACCGGAAGCATCTTGGGAATTCATCAGATCCACTGCTGATTCCATCATTAATGACAGCTCGTTAATGATAGCGTCCAAGTCTGACTGCTTAAGTGCAGAGTTTTCGGCTTGCAAAAACAGCACATTCGCTTCATTTAACATGGTACCGAAGCTATCTAACGCCACTTCTTCATACTCTAGGCTATTTTTAGCGAACGTCATATTTTCGCTGTACTGAGCCAATTTCTGATTAGAACTCTCGTAACGCATGACTTGTGCTGCGCCGCTAGGATCATCACTTGGTCGAATAATATTAGTCTGCGCTGCAAGCTTCTCAGACACGGTTAAGTTACGTTCATTGGCCTTATTAAGAGAATGCAATGACTGGTTATATAAATGATTATTCGTAACACGCATTTAATTTACCTCAATACACTTAATAGGGTAGAAAACGTTTCTCTCGCCGCAGAAATAACTTGCGCAGCTGCCGAATAACTCTGTTGAAAACGCAGTAAATTTACCGCTTCTTCATCCAAACTGACCGCTGATATTTGGTCTCTTGTTGACACCGACTGGTTCATCACCACTTGCGTAGCATCCATATTGGTTTTCAATGTAGCCGTCAAACTACCCACTTCCGTGACCAACGAAGTATAGGCATTCCCCAACGTCATATCACCGCCGACTACTGACTGGTTTTGAATGCCCGCTAGTCGAACTCCGTTATAGTTGTCCGATGAACCATTGCTATTAAACGCAATACTAAAGGTATCCCCTGCCTGGGGAGCCGAATCTAAGGAAACATCGTAACCCGAGCTTGAAATACCAGCAGCTTGCAGTAGATTGTCATAGCTCGTCACCGTTTGTGTACCTAACACATTACCGCTGCTATCTAGCACATCATAAGTATCAGCGGCGGTAAAACGTAAGCTATGGGGAGCCGTGGGGGCCAACCTAGGCGTCGCAACAAAGTCCGATGTGGCAATATCCGTATCCGTAATCGCTGAAATCGAAATCTTAGCGTCGGACAAATTACTGCTTGAAGCAGATACTTCGATAGGTGATGCCAAAGCTAAGGCACTACCTGAAGTCGCCACCATATTTAGTTGACGGGCCACATCTTGAGTAGGAGCAAATTCATAGGTATCGCCGGTGGCATAGGAGCCAGCCGAATTTAACTTAACTTCGACACCAAAACCCGCCACGGCAAAGTAGCCATTGGCATTTGGCGTCGCCGTTGTTGTATCGATTAAGGCCGACTCGGAAAGGAGTTTGCCATTACTATCTAGAGTACGAACCGTAAAAGACGTCGGTGAATTCATTATCACCTCATAGTCATTGGTACTTACATCCTTCGAACCACCGTCGGAGAGGCGAACGTCGATGCTAGTATTCGCATCACTGTTTCGGTCAGCCACGGCCACAGCTATTTTCCCAACCGAAAACAAAGCTGCACCAAACTTGCCATCGCCATCCAAACCAAGACGATTTTGCTCATTCAGATTATCTGCCAACGCCCAAGCTTGCTGACCAAGCATACGTTGCGCAGAGGTAGCAAATTCATCTCGGTAAGAAATGAGACCACCAAGTGAACCACCAATATCTTGAGAGCTCACACCAACCGAATACTTGCCAAAATCCAACATGATATCCAGTTGCTGCGGGTCACTGTTGCCACCCACTAATGACAAACTATTAGCTCGATCCTGCAAGACTAAAGGTTGTCCCGCCGCTAATTTCAGCGTCATCAGGTTGTTATCATCATAGGCAACTTTCACGTCTAGAAATTCTGATAAGTCTTTTACGAGCTGCTCTTGCTGATCGCGCAACTCATTTGCTGTGGTGCCTTTAAGCGCCTCTTGCGCTTGAATTTTGCCGTTCAAATCCGCAATTTGACTGGTGTAGTTGTTAATCACACCAACTTTGTCATTGATTTCGCTATTGGCTTGTTGCTTTTGATCACGCAAAAAATTAGATAGCTCGTTGTATTGGTTCGCCAAGCTGTCTAATTTTGTGAGCGCTACCGAGCGATAAGAGCTATCAGAGGGATCACTATTTGCGGTCTGCAATGCGTCAAAGGCTTGGTTGATATAAGTGCTAATGGCAACACTATCTTCCCCTATCATTGAGTCTGCATTCGACATCATTAAATGGTAAGACTGAAAATAGGAATAACTGGAGGTATCCGTCCAGACTTGCTGGTTTACATACTGGTTCACCACACGCGCAGTATCTTGAATACGTACGCCGCCACCTGACACACTAGCGGTAGAGGTGCTCTGGCGAGAATAGCCCTCGGTATCAACGTTGGACGTGTTCTGACCGGTAGTCGCTATACGCGCAGTGCTGGACTGTAGGCCAGATAAGCCAATGGAATAGAGATTAGATGCCATGCCAGATACCTTAATGATGCAATCAGCGATGATTTATAGTGTTGTTATCGGCATTAGATGCAAATACTTTACCAAGGTATTCGCGTTGATAAAGAGATTATAGCAGGGTGCGGAACCACTTGCTGGCAAGGATATTTCCAATTTTATCGGCATAGTTCGGGTCAGTTGCGTAACCTCCACGCTGCAAATTAGCGGCAAAGGTTGTCGCATCCCCCCTACTATTGAGGGCATTTTTGTACCGCTCCGAAGTACTCAAAAAATTTGCATAATCATCGAAACTGTGTGCAAAAGAGTCATAGGCCCGAAATGCAGCCCGTTCTTTTTTTGCTATTCCGTCACGATATTCAAGGGTATTAACAACAGCACGATCACCTTGCCAGCGCGAGTCGGCCTTAATACCAAATAGATTGAAACTAGCCGTGCCATCTTCTTTGGCTATCGGGTATTTCCCCCACCCTGTCTCCAAAGCAGCCTGAGCCAATATAGCTTTAGGGTCAACACCGATACGCTGGGCGGTTTTTTGCGCCAGCGGCCATAAAGTGTCAATAAACTCTTCTGGAGAAGCAAAAGCAACTTCTTCCGCTTTCGGCGCTGCTGTTGTGGGAGTTTCTGTGATAGAAGCCATCTGTTGGCTCGCCTCGGAGACCTGACGTGCAAACTCTTGGGACGCACGCCTAGCCACGGCTCGCAAAGTATCCGCGGGAATCGGCGCTAAATTTGATAATAAGGTGCTGTGGTTATCAGCGCTAGGAACCGACTGTTTACCCTCACCCCCATATTGCCGGATCAAGGCATCGGCAAGCCCTATTCCTCCCGACTTAGCTAATGACTGGGCTAACTGGGTATCCATCATTTCTTGGTATTGTTTGAACTGATTACTGTCGAATAAGCCTGAAGATATCTCATCGTTAGCGCTACGCATATTCTTGAACAACATATCGATAAAGATGGCTTCAAACTCTTGTGCAACATCTTTCAGTGCAGCATCAGGGTCTTTCTGGGCACGAGCTTTCAAGTCGGTTAATGCTGAGAAATCGGCAAAGAAGTCATTACCACTCACTCGATTCATAATTACTCCACCTTAAATTACCTATGACCAATTTCGACTAGATTACCACAAGGTCTGCATTAATGGCCCCGGCTTGCTTTAGACCTTCAAGGATAGCCATCACATCGCCGGGCGCAGCACCAACTTGATTTACCGCCCGCACGATATCATTTAGTGACGTTCCGGGATTAAAGACAAACATATGGCCACTGCTTTCGTCGGTCACAATCTCTTGTCTCGGCGCTAAAATAACCTCACCGTTAGCTAGGTTTTGGGCTTGACCAATTTCTGGATTTTCTTGAATCGTAACGGTCAAACTGCCGTGGGTTACGGCTGCGGGTGACACTTTTACATGTTGCCCGATTATGATGGTGCCAGTACGGGAATTCACCACAATCTTAGCCCGCTCTTCACCCATTTTGACTTCTAAATTTTCCAAAATGGAAAGGAAGGTAACGCGCTGGGAAGGATCGCGAGGGGCACTTACACGAATAGAGGTAGCATCCATAGAACGCGCTACACCTGGACCCAGTAAATTATTGATGGTTTCAGCCACATGCTTCGCCGTAGTAAAATCGGGACGATTCAGGTTGAACGTCAGAGTGTCTCCACGATTGAAAGAATTAGCTACTTCGCGCTCCACCGTTGCACCATTTGGAATACGACCAACAGTTGGGATATTCACCGACAAACGGGAACCATCACTGCCACCAGTCCCTAACCCACCGACGACCAAATTTCCTTGAGCAATCGCATAAACCTGACCATCAGCCCCTTTTAGTGCCGATAACAGCAAGGTTCCACCACGCAAACTACTCGCATTACCCAATGAGGAAACCGTTACGTCGATGGCTTGACCGGGTTTAGAAAAAGGTGGCAAGGTAGCCGTTAACGATACGGCAGCCACATTATCTGCATTTGTACTCGCCCCGTCGGGGAGGTTGATACCAAATTGGTTCAACATACTAATAAAACTTTGATCAGTAAAATCCGTACTGTCACCGGTCCCATTTAGACCGATAACCAAACCGTAACCAAACAGTTGGTTGTCACGCACCCCCTCCACTGAAGCTATGTCTTTCAAACGCTCAGCGTAAGCAGCATTCACTGTAAAAACACTTAGAGCAAAAAGAAGAATACGTAACCACATACACCTAATTCCTATATTTAGAACGGCATCCAACTGGAGTTCATAATACGCGTCATCCAGCCCTGCTCGCTCCCTGCTGCCAATTCACCAGTTCCCGAGTAGGCGATACGAGCATCAGCTAAGCGGGTTGATTGCACTGTGTTATCAGAGCCAATGTCTTCTTCGCGCACCAGCCCTGAAAGACGAATATACTCTTGTCCGCGATTCAGTGTAATCCATTTCTCACCACGCACGGCTAACAGACCATTAGGATAAACCTCATACACGGTAACCGTTATACTACCAGTCAAACTGTTGCTCTGGTTCGCGCCAGCACTTCCTGAGAAGGAGCTGTCCATACCAGGCATTTCCGTGTCTAAACCGATTGGCACACCAAATAGTGTCGGGTTGTTGATTGTAGCCGAAGAGGACTTGGTAACGTTAGAAGCGTTCGATTTAGAAGAACTGGTACTTTCAGACAGGTTTACCGTCAGGATATCGCCCACTCTTCTGGCTTTTTTGTCACCAAAAAAGACATCTCCCATACCTGCTTGATAAATACCACCACTGCCGTTGTTAGAATATTGCATCGTCGGCTGGATCACTGGGGCATAAAACGGGTCATCAGACTGGGGCGCAGGCTCTACTGCTGCACAACCAGCCAGTATCAAAGGAACAGTCAAGGCAAGTAAACGAATCATTCTAGTCACCCTAATTATTATAATTGCTGCGTCACGAAACCAAGCATACCGTCGGCTGTTGAAATGACTTTCGAGTTCATTTCGTAAGCACGCTGAGTAGTAATCATATTCACCAACTCTTCTACCGAGTTCACGTTAGAAGACTCCAACATGCCTTGGGCCAACACCCCCAAACCATCTTCCCCAGGTACACCCACAATAGGCGCACCACTGGCGTTGGTCTCTTCGTAAAGGTTACCACCCAAAAAGCGCAAACCAGTAGGGTTGATAAAGTTGGCAATTTCAATGGAACCGATTTGCTCCATATCCACTTCACCAGCACGTAAGACCGATACCGTACCATCTTCACCAATATTGATATCAACTACATCGGAATCGATGGTAATACCGGGCTCCAATAACTGACCGGAAGAGTCTACTATTTGCCCTTGACTATTGAGTTGCAACTGACCGTCACGGGTATAAGCCATAGAACCGTCAGGGCGCACAATCTGCAAAAATCCAGCCCCTTGAATCGCCACATCCAACTGGCGGTCAGTGACGTTGTAATCCCCTTCAGAGAAGACCTTCTGGGTACCGGTAACGCGTACCCCTGCACCGATCTGCAAACCGGACGGCAATTCGGTATTTTGCGCACTCAAACCACCCGGAGCACGTAACTGTTGGTACATTAAGTCTTCGAAGACGCCCCGGTCTTTTTTGAAGCCTGTAGTTGAAACGTTTGCCAAGTTATTCGAAATGACGGACAACTGTTTGTCCATGGCGGTTAAGCCAGTTTTCGCTACCCAAAGTGCTGAATGCATCTGTTTATCTTCCTATCTTAAGTGGATTACCGTAATAACCATGATTAGCCACGCTCAAGAATTCGAGCACTCGCTGATTCGTTATTTCTGACGGTATCCATCACTTTGATGTTCATTTCGAAACGGCGGGCAAGCTCCATAATTTTGGTCATTTCTTCCACCGCATTCACATTACTGCTTTCCAAGAAACCAGCGACTAGTTGGACTTCATTTGATGGCTGCAATACCGAGCCATCTTTGGTACGCATTAGTCCATCTGGACTTTTGGTCAAACTTTCCGAATCCGCATTTACTAATTTGATCCGATTGATGGAAGTAATCTGTGTGCCGTCACCACCCTGTGGAATGAAGGAAATGGTGCCATCTTCACTGATCGAAAGCTCATCCAATGGAGGTAAAAAAATCGGACCTTCAATCCCCATTACTGGCAAGCCATTCCCAGTAATGAGCTGACCGGCCATGGTGAGCTGCATATCCCCTGCACGGGTATACCCTTCCTGCCCCATACCGTCTAACACCGCGATAAAGCCTTCACCCTGGATCGCTACATCCATATCGCGTCCAGTTTGCTGCAACGCCCCTTGAGTTTGGCGCGTACCGGGGTTTTCCGTCATGGTGTAAACGCGACTGGGGTAATAGTCTCCATTTACCTGCATGGAACGGGCCTGTTCGAAATCAGCTCGAAAACCAGTAGTGGCAACATTCGCTAGGTTGTTAGCACGAATAGCCTGAGCATTCATTACTTGGGTTCCCCCAGTCATGGCAAGGTATAATGCTCTGTCCATTTTGTGTTACTCCGGTTGAATAGGTTCGTTGTCATAACGTTACTTCACAATAATCAAAGAACTGTCTATCAAATACTGTGCCAACCCTAAAAATGCGAAAAGCCCAGCGCATGGCTGGGCTTTTGAAAAGCAAATCTTAAGCTATCTCAGATCATTTAACGAAGGTTGATAATGGTCTGAGTTACCGTGTTTTCGGTCTCTAGTGTCTTGGAGTTCGCTTGGTAGTTACGTTGTGCCTCAATCAAAGCAACCAACTCAGAGGTCAAATCCACGTTCGATTCTTCTAGGGCACCACCTTGAATGCTACCAAAAGTACCTGTGCCCGGCTTGCCGATATTTGCCGCTCCTGAGCTAGAGCTTGCCACCCAAGCTGTATTACCAGCCGGTGTTAGACCATCCGTATTATCAAAGGTAGCTAACGCAATTTGTCCCAATATCGCTGTCTGCTGGTTGGTATAGGTAGCGGTCAAATAGCCATCTTCATCAAAGCCTACCCCTTGCAACTCACCAGCAGCATAGCCATCTTGTCCGAAGACATCAGAACTGGTCAATGCGTATTGAGTGGTCGCCCCTAGATCAATATCCAAAGGAGCAAATGGATCAGTTGGATCCCAGCCAGTAATAGAAAGCTGAGTTGGATTGGCCACAGCAAATGGAGGGTAGCCAATGTAAGTACCAGAGATATTACCCTCAGAATCGAAGGTCACTACCGTATCTTCTGTTAAGAACGGATTACCATTGGAGTCGTTCACCTCACCATCCACAGTCACCTTCATTTCCCAAGTATTTTGCTCACCTTGCTTAATAAAGTAGTAACCTATGGTATGACGCTCACCCAAAGCATCATAAACCGTATTGGTATTACCGTAGGTATAGGTTTCAGGGTTGGTTGGATCAAAAGAACGACGGGCATAACTTGCCGGTGTCGTCAATGTATTTGCAACCGCAGGGTCATAAGTAGAAGACAAAGTCGCACCACTGGCAAAACTACCAGCAAGGGTAAACGGTGTCAGCGTACCAATACTACCCACCCCAGGAGCTGTCGCGCCGGAGTAAGTAGGAGCAAAATTACCAGACTCTTCATCAAATGTGACAAAAGTAGAACCTAGCCAACTAGTACCAGCACTATCGGTAAGCGTACCATCTACTGTCGCATACACTTCATAGGTGTTAGGCAAGTCCGACTTGGCGTAGTACAGGGTCACAGAGTGCTGCGTACCCGCCGAATCCAACACATTCTGAGTTTGAGTATAGGTATAAGTATCAGGCTCACTAGGGTCAAAGGAGGCAGAGATATAAGGAGGCATATCCTCCGCCTCTGAATCTAGGTTCGCTTCAATGGAGATATTTTCAGTAGCTTGAGGAGCAATACGCTCAGTTGGCACAACCAAGTTTTCTAAACTGCCACCAATAATACCATTAGTGGCATTGTAGCCCTGTACGTAAGCTCCATCGTTAGTCACTAAGTAACCTTCTTCATCGAGCTTGAAGTCACCAGCGCGCGTATAAGTCTGAGTTCCACCCACATCCAAGACAAAGAAACCGGTGCCGTCGATCGCCAAATCCAAGTTATTGTCTGTGTAGGCAATATTACCAGAGGAGAATTCTTGGGCGACGTTATTAATCCGCACACCGCTACCGATAGTGTTGCTACTACCCGCACCAACCACACTAGTGTTGTAAATATCACCAAACTCAACCCGAGACTTTTTAAAACCCGTGGTATCGGAGTTCGCGATATTATTACCCGTTGAGCTCAGAAAGTCAGCGGACGCCTTGATGCCTGAAAGTGCTGTATTAAAACCCATAAATCCTCCGCTAGCCTAGAATATCTAATTCATCAGTTAATGATAATGAACCATAACCGGCTACATTTAAAGTGGTGCCGTCAGGACCATTGATGCTAACCCCATTAATTCGTGCTGGCACTTGCGTGGTGAGCTGTGTCACTTCACCAGCACTATTGGTTGAGGTAGCAACAAAGGAGTATTCACCGGCCGGCAAAGCATTGCCGCTCGCATCCGTACCATCCCACAAATACTCTTCTTCAGTCATGTTGACAGTTTTCACTAGTTTATTGCTATCGTCATAAATGCGTAGTTGGTTTGATACCGAGTCATCAGCAAAACTGGTTTTCACATAACTCGATCCGCCCTCCATCATCTCGACGGAATCTTTGTCCACATAAACGTAGGAACCAACCAACGTCGATGCCGTTAAAGCCTGACTAGAAATCAAGGACGCTGACATGGTCGACATCTGTTCCGTCATTGAGGTCAACTGCTCAAGGGAACTAAACTGTGCCATTTGTGACACCATATCACCGGTCTCAGCAGGTGCGGTTGGGTCTTGGTTCTTCAACTGTTCTATGTATAGCTTCAAAAAGACATCTTGGCTACCAATTGAACTAGATTCAGACGTTGTGCTCGCGTCTGCATCAACACCTGCTTTCGCTTTAGCCCTATCTGTGCCGTATTGGGATATCAGATTTTGTAAGCCAGAGTTGGAAGAAATTTCAGCCATTTGTCAGATCTCCTTAGGCTTGACCAAGCGTTAGCATTTTCTGCATCATGCTTTTTGCAGAGTTCATCACTTCAACGTTAGTCTGAAAAGAACGGGAAGCAGACATCATATCGGCCATTTCTTCCACCGGATTAACGTTCGGATAGAAAACATAGCCTTCTTCATTAGACATCGGATGATCAGGCTCGTAGCGAGGTTGTAACGGAGCATCAGACTCAACAATGCCTTCTACCTTCACTCCGATACCGGCTTGGGCAAAGTCATCGTCATTCGTATTCCAGCCACGCTCGCGCATGGACTCGTTCAACATCTGCGCAAAGACCGGCTTGCGGGCGCGATAGGTTTGATCAACCGAGCTCGCCACACTATCAACGTTGGCAATATTACTCGCCACCGTATTGAGTCGAACGGTCTGGGCGCTCATAGCGGAGCCAGAAATCGCAAAAATATTATTTAATGACATTATTGACCTCCGCTAAGCGCTTTTTTCATACCGCTAATCTTACGATCCAACAACATAAAGCTAGTATCAAATTGCAGAGAATTCTGTGCAAATTCCGCCTGTTCACGCTGCATATCGACTGTGTTTCCATCTAATGAAGGCTGGCTTGGTACCCGATACAACAGCTCATCCGTCGCTCCAACAGAGCTTTCAGCCACAAAATGCTTATCGTTGGTGGCAGCCATACTCAGACGAGTGCGCTCCTGCTGCAACATGCTCTCAAAGGATATATCCCGAGCCTTGTAATTCGGAGTATCCGCATTGGCGATATTGTTAGCTAACACAGACGCACGCGCACTGCGAAACAGCAACATATCGTCGTGACCAGCAAATGCGCTTTTAAAGGAGATTGCCATAATAACCGCTTCGTTGTTTATTCATGACACTCTTCTAGCAATATTAATGCCACTAAATTTAATCATTTAAAATCAAAGACTTATGATTTTATTGAGTATCATGGCGGCAAGAAACAGGGAGCTAAAACAAAAAAAGCGGCAAGATTTTTCAACCTTGCCGCTTTCATTAACCATATTACAAGTTGTCGCTATTTTGCTCGATAAACGATACCGGGATGACACTGAACAATATCAAACAGTGAAGACAACCCGCTCAAGGCTTCTGAGCCCCCTAGAAACAAATAACCACCAGGATTGAGGCTTGCATGCATACGCTTCAGAATATCCTGCTTGGTCTCGGCAGTAAAATAGATCAGCACATTGCGACAGAAAATAATGTCGAACTTGCCTAGCGAGGAAAATGACTCAATCAAGTTTAGATGACGAAACTCCACTCGGCTGGTCAAGGCAGGTTTCACTCGCCAAGTGCTATCATTGATTTTATCGAAGTACTTCCGTTGCATATCTGCCCCTAACCCCCGAGCGATTGCCAAGCTGTCATATTCCGCCTGCTTGGCATGCTTGAGGATATTGGTACAAATATCTGTCGCGACTATTTTTTCACCCGCTTTTAAGGCTCCTGGTTTGCTTGCCTTAAATTCCTCAATCACCATGCTGATAGAGTATGGCTCTTGCCCTGTGGATGAAGCCGCCGACCAGATTCTTAAAGGCGCTTTGGTAAATTCCGGCAAAATACGGTCTTTGAGGATAGTGAAAGGGTGAGTGTCTCGAAACCACAAGGTTTCGTTAGTCGTCATGGCATTGATCACTTCTTCGCGTAGACGCGACGCTGTTGCACCGCGCTCAAGACGATCTACCAATAACTCTATTTTATCGATTCCTTCACGCTCCATGAGCTTCCCTAAGCGACTGGCAACCAAATATTGCTTGTTGTCGCTCAAAGAAATCCCACAGACTTTTTGCAAGTACTTGCGAAAACGATCATACCCACCTGGAGTGATCGCGTTGGTGCTACTGAGCATCCTCTCTCCTAAATACCATGACCTGAAAGGCCATTAACTAAGCGCTACTGAGATGCTTGTTCCTGAGCTTCAACCGTCTCAATCGCAATACGAGCCAATTCATCCGGCTGGAACTTAGCAAGGAAACCATCTGCTCCAACTTTCTTAACCATCGCCTCGTTAAATACACCGCTCAAAGAGGTGTGCAATAAGATAAACAAATCTTGCAGACGACTGTCATTACGAATTGCCGTCGTTAACGTGTAGCCATCCATTTCGGGCATCTCGATATCGCTGATCACCATAGAAAATTCTTTGGTAATATCCACACCATCCGCGACCATATTTTGCAGGTAGTCCAACGCCTCTTTACCATCACACAATACGGTCGTCGAGAAACCTACATCTTCCATACAACGTTTGATCTGCTTACGAGCGACGGAAGAGTCATCCACGATCAAGATATGGTGCTTCTGAGCGTATGCTTGAACTTCACCAGTAACAATGCCATCAGAAATATGCTGACGGGTTGGCGCCACCTCTGACAGGATTTGCTCTACGTCGATGATCTCTACCATTTCCTTGTCAACCTGACATACCGCAGTCAAATAGTTGTCATTAGACAATCCTTTCGGCGGCGGCTGAATATCACTCCAATTCATGTTGACGATACGCTCAACGCCACGCACCAAAAAACCTTGAATACGGCGGTTGTACTCGGTGATGATCACAAAACAGTTTTGAATATTTTCGATAGGACTGGCGCCAGTCGCCAAACCAAGATCCAAAATAGGGATAGTGCCTCCACGAATATGGGCCACGCCACGCACAACCGGGCTACTATGAGGCATCGTAGTAAGCTTAGGGCACTGTAGCACTTCCTTTACTTTAAACACGTTGATACCGTATATCTGCTTACCATTTAAACGGAACAGCAATAGCTCAAGGCGGTTCTCCCCGACCAGCTGGGTACGTTGGTTAACGCTTTCGAGAACTCCGGCCATAAATGCCTCCTAAACATGCACTTATCTTTTTTGTCTAATCGGAAAATGGGAAAAACCCAGCATTATGAATTCAACTCATCAAATGATAGAGTGATTTTTTATAATTTACTAATACCTTATCGTAACACCATGTGAAAAGCGGAGACGGCATGACCACGCGCTATTTCTTTTCCCTGATACTAGCACTTTTTGTCAGCGATACCGTTGATGCGTCACAGATAGAAACACAAATTCAGCGATTCATTAACAATATTGAGATAAAAAGATTACAAACGCTATATCCCGACGCCGAAATCTCCATTACCGCGCTCAATAGCGCCGCGATTGATTACCTTCCTGAATGTGACGCGAACGACTTACGCATCGAAAATCAACGCCCCGACGCCATACGTCGCACTACCTACTCGATAAGCTGTACCAATCCCACTTGGCAGTCTTACCTACCCATAGAGCAAACGATACTTATAGAGGGCGTGAAGGCTAGTGTGCCAATCAATCGCGGAGAGGCTATTACCCGTTCTAACACCGCATTAGGTAAAGTTGATATCTCTACCATACGCGGCCATATCTACACAGATACCAACCCTCCGTATGGGATGATTGCGAAACGTACCATTCGTATCAATGACTTTATCACCGACAATCACACCGAGCTACCGGATGTGATACGCAAAGGTAATCAAGTGCTTATCACCGCTAGAAGCGGCGCCATCATAGTTAAAATGAATGGAGAGGCACTGGAAGATGGCGCAATTGGAGAACAAATAAGAGTACGTAACAATAGCTCTGGTCGAATTGTGTACGGAAAAGTTGTCAGTGACAGTGAGATTCTTGTAAACTACTGACCAAGTCTGCAACAACTTTCTCTCGGCAGAAAAAGATCTAAATCTTGCTAAAGTTTTGTTGCAGCTCGCCGATATACATTATGTTGGCAATCGCAACTGGAGGCATGATCATGGCAATTAATTTAAATGGTGTTGGTTCTCAACCCACCCTTAACAAAAGTGACCGTATTGCGCGTGAAGAAAGCGCAGTCGCTCGTTCCTCTTCTTCCGAAGTGGATAGCAAAAAGACGTTAGCAGAGGACACCGTACAAATTAGCAGTGTGGCGCAGTCCCTACAGGCATCTGCCGGTGCTGATGAGAAGTCCTCAGTAGATATGGATAAAGTAGAACAAATAAAGCAAGCGCTCGCCGCTGGTGAATACAAAATCGACACAGAGAAACTTGCAAGCCGTATGATGGCGATGGACTCTTTGTTCGCTTAATTTGCCTAATCCATGATCCCTCTTGCGCCAATCTTCCAAGATATCCGCGATGAGCTGAGCAGACTTGCTGAGCTCCTCACCAAAGAACGCCTAGAACTTGCCCAAGCCTCCCCCCAGCAAGTTCTAGATACTGCCGGCCGCAAAAAAGAGATTCTCGACAACATCGATAAGCTGAATGCTAAACGCATTAAAATGCTGGTGAAGTTTGGCATTCTCGACGCAAAGAAACCTTCAGACGCTAAATTTAAGGCTTGGCTAGCACAACAAGACAATCTTGATGACGTCAAAGCACTGATCAAAGAATGCGATGAATTGCTAGAAGTTTGCAAAAAAGACAACAACACGAACATGCTGATTCTCGGTACAGTACAACGTCGCACTCAAACCATGCTGGAAATGATGCAGGGGCATAGTCGCAAGAATCGCATTTACACCCCTTCCGGCGGCACCAAACCTGTTAGTAGCAAGCACACCCTTGGTCGTGCCTGATTTCTGACTTCAACTTTTCCCCATACAAATCAAAAACATACCTACACCGTGTAGCACAAGACAGCCTGCACCGTTATAATATGTCTAGTTGCGTCCTCATAGGTAAACGGGATATACCTGCTGCCTCCTAAGCGGCCATTCCAGGTTCGAGTCCTGGTGGGGACGCCACAAGATCACTATATCAATTCCAGTCGCAGCGTCTTACCCAATGCCTTAGCCGCGTTATCCAGCGTATGAAGCGTAATTGATGTATTGTTAGGGTCTAGTAGTCGATCAAGAGCGGCACGACTGGTGTTCATCATCTGAGCCATTTTGGTTTTAGACAAATGCTCTTGTTCGAGCTTTTGCTGAATTTCCCAAGCTATCACGCGCTTAATCGCTACCGCATTGGTCTCAGCCAATACGCCCGTTTCTTCTAAAAAGTCATCAAACGATGAACCGATATGACTGTTAGCCATGCTCTACCTCCCGTTGGCGTTTCTTGCCTAACTCTAAATCTGGCTTAGGCGTTTTTTGGCTTTTCTTGATAAAGCCATGAAGTAATACCAGCCGATCGTCATGAAAACAGAATATAACCCGAGCAATACGCCCACCGGATAAAGTGGTTCTGACCTCCCACAGGCCATCCCCCATAGATCGACAAACGGGCATTCCGATTGGCCAACCATACTCGACTAACTTAATACCCTGTCCAATGACACTTCTATCTTCTTTGGGCAACGACAACAGCCAATCACGCAGAGGCTCGTTGCCAGAGACCGACCGATAAAAATAAGCTGATATCTTTTTCCTAGTTTTGCTTTCCATAGCGACCTGTATCATAAATGGTACGTTTTTTATTTTATATCAATTCCAAATAAATGCGAGCTATCCATAGGCGCTTTAAAACTGTAAGACGGATATTGTGGAGACGCCACTTATAAAAACGCCCAACATAAGCTGGGCGTTTTGGTTAAGTAGCTATGAATTTGGCAAACTTAGTAGTTAAATTTTCCAGCAGAGTAAAGAGCTTGGGCTTTTTGCCACACATCGCCAATTTCACCATTTCCTACTGGATTACCATCGAGAGCAATCACTGGGGCGATTTCTTTGCTAGAGCTGGTTAGCCAGATCTCGTCAGCATTGCGTACTTCATCCATAGTGACAGTGCGCTCTTCTACTGGAATAGAGCCATCTTTACGCAGGATATCGAGTAGCATCAAACGGGTGATGCCTGGCAAAATTTGATTATCCAAAGGTGGCGTAATTACCACGCCATCTTTCACGATGTATGCGTTGCAAGCACTACCTTCGGTCATCTCGCCTTCAGCATTGTAAAGGATGATTTCGTTGTTGCCGGCAGCGTAACCTTGCTGGAAGTGCATCACGTTACCGAGTAACGCGGTGGATTTAATATTGCAGCGTTTCCAACGTAGGTCTTCGGTTGAAGACACTTTGTAACCTTTTGCCTTAGCTTTGTCGGCAACTGGTGCAGGGGGAATTTCAAAGGCGAAGCCGAATACCGTAGGGGCCACATCATTTGGATAAGCGTGGAAGCGCTTGCTGTCTGCACCACGAGAAACGTGAAGATAAATTCCTAGGTTGCCGCCGCCGTTTTTCTCAATAAGCCCTTCACAGATTTCGCGCCACTGCTCATGGCTATGATTTAGGCCAATTTCAATAAAACCTAAACCCTCTTTCATACGGTCAATATGGGGGCCAAAGCCAACCAGCTTGCCATCGTAGGACGGGATTACTTCATAAATACCATCGCCAAACAGGAAGCCACGGTCCATCGGAGAGATTTTGGCTTCCGACATGGGCAAGTATTCGCCATTTAGGTATACAGTTGTCATATTATTCACTCCATCTAGTGAGCCCGAAACGGGCAATTTGTCTTGTCTCTCGATCGGGCCAATATCAACCAGCCACAAAGCCCGTTAAGCGACGCAAGGTAGCGATCATTGCCACGCCTTCCTCCGCCGCTAGGCTATCCTCTGTCAGAGTATTTTCTCGGGTAACGCCATCAACACTACCGAGCTTGGAGAGGTACTCCAGCACCGCCACATTGTCGAAGTTTGCCAATAGGTCTTTACCAATCAACCAGCCATGCAATGCCACTAAGGCATGACCACCCCAGTTGGACACATCCGCCACAATAAGCTCACTACAGCGGGTTAATGCTGGAGTTATGTTGAGATCCCTCAGGGCGGGACGCACATTCCCCATTCCGATTTCGTTGCCGCCATCACCAATAGCCAAGGTGGGGCAACCCGCCTCTTGCATGATCTCGTCAAAACTCGCCGCGAATGGGGTAATGGATTCACCGCGCATGTTGTAGTAACCAAAATCTTCCGCTTGACCGGGGCGCTCGATGGAAATAACCAATCTAGGTTGATACTGTTCCAAAATTTGTCGTGCGGTCTCTAAACGAGCTTGGCGATCCAGTTCGCCTAGAGGCAGCTTGTGAACGCGAAAGTCTTTTTTTAGCGCGCTGGCTAGCGGATCTCCACATACAATGATCGGGTGCTTGCCTGCTGCCTCTAGGCCACGATATAAGGAAATTGCCCCCACTGGGCCGTCCGTTTCAAAGGTGCCTGCGACGGGAAAACCCGTGCCAATAAGCACGGTGCCTTGGCATTCGTGCATCATCATGGCAGCACGCAGACAGTAGCCCGGCAACAGACTGCGACGCACAATCTGCATCCCCCGAGGGTTACGGGCTACCAACTCCAGTTCAATAGCATTACTTAGTGCCATGGCACCTTGTAGTTGAATCAAGGCTTCAGCATTACTCATTTGGGGTTACTCACTATCAACAGGAGTTAGTTGAATGGCTGCCAACTGCTGGCGTGCCAATAGGTTGATGCGATGGGCATCTTCAATACTGACTTCTTCAAAGGTCACGGTGCCACCGGGAGTAAGCTGAGCAAGCTTGCCGGTGTCTAGTTGCATGACAGAACCGAGTTTCGGATAGCCACCGATGGTTTGGCGGTCATTGAGTAGTACGATCGGCTGACCATCCGCTGGAACTTGAATCGCCCCATGACAAATACCTTCCGATAAAATGCCATCAATAGACGGCTTGATTTCTGGGCCAGACAGGCGGTAACCCATGCGATCACTGCGGTCGGTGGTTTGGTATTCACCAGAGAAAAAGTGCGCCAATTGCACTCGACTAAACGCAGACTGCTGATAGCCCAACACCACACGTAGCTGCACATGGCGACCGTAGTGTGGCCGATACAACTCCGGCAGCAGATGATTTTGACTGTGGGGGTGATTGACGCACGGTAGGAAATCCCCCACCTCTAGCTTGCCGCCATTAAGGCCACCGATGTTTTCTCGCACCACAGTAGCACTACTACCAAAACTTGGCTCGATAGCAAAACCACCCGCTACCGCCAAATAGCTACGACAACCCTCACTGGCAAAGCCCACCGCAATTTCATCCCCCGGTTTGACATTGTGGCTGCGCCACATAGAAACGGCTTTACCATTAATCGACAGCGGTGCGGTAGCACCAGTCAATGCAATTTGGCTAGTGGCGTTTACCGTTAAAGTTAAACCGCCGAAGCTAATTTCCAGTAGTGTTGCGTTATTGTGATTCCCCAACAGACGGTTCGCCCAATAAAAGGCTAGCGTATCCAAGGGGCCTCCACAGGTCAGACCAATACCGTGTTTACCAAAGCGGCCAGCGTCTTGAATCAGCGTCATTAAACCGGGCTTCTTGACGAAAAATCCGATACGATCAGTCATGGTCTAGCTCCCCTCCTAATGACAGATATTCGTCTTTGTCGATAGCACGAAATTTAACGCGATCCCCCACTTGCACCGGCATGGTTGGCTCTTGTTCTGGGTTGAACATACGTTGCGGGCAACGCCCAATCAGATTCCAGCCGCCTGGGGAAACCGATGGATAGATAGCCGTTTGCCGATCGGCAATGCCTACCGCGCCGCGAGGGACTTTTTGCCGTGGGGTCGCTAGCCGTGGAGTCGCGATACGAGGATCCACATCACCTAGATAGGCAAAGCCAGGAGCAAAGCCAATGGCATAAACGCGGTACTCTCCCTGCTGATGAATGTCTATGACTTGATCAATGGTCAGCCCCGCTCGGGAGGCTAACGCTACCAAATCCGCTCCCACTTCGGTGCCGTAATACACCGGCAAAGTAACCACTCGACCTACTCCACTTTCCCCATCAACCAAACGGCTATCGATGGCTTTTACAGCACGACGAATGTGGTAATAGTCGGTTTTGAACAGATCAAAAATGATCAGGATCGAAGCATAAGATGGCACCAGATCCACTAAAACATCACCAAGTTCTTGCTTTAGCAGATGGGAGGCCTGTTCTACCCGATTTGCCACGCCCACTTCACCATGTTCGCCCAAATACCAGATTAGGGCGTTTTCACCAGCAATGGACAATCTCATGACTTCACAACCTGACGAATTTCAGCAATCGCAGCAATACCCTCGTCGTTATCCCCGTGCACACACAGTGTATCCACATCTAAACTGAGCGTATGCCCACTAACCGTGGTAACCGTACCCTCACGACAAATTTGCGCAACTTGAGCAAGCATTTTTTCGCGAGTATGCACGGCACCGGGCTTAGTACGTGATAGCAATTTACCATCATCATCGTAGCAACGATCAGCAAAGGCTTCGAACATCACACCAATACCTTTATCAGCCGCTTCCTGGCGGTGCGCTGCACTCTCTGGCGTTGCTTGCAACATCAGAGCTAACGGGCGGTGATAGGTAGCAATCGCTTCCATAATGGCAAGGCGCACTTCCGTTTTCGCCATCATATCGTTGTACATAGCACCGTGGGGTTTTACATAGGCTAGTTCCATCCCCAGAGACTTCGCCATACCGTCAATGGCCGCTACTTGGTACTGCACCATGGCAATAATTTCCGCTGGCTGGCACGCCATAGAACGCCGACCAAAGCCAACTAAATCGGGGTAAGCAGGATGGGCACCGACGGTAACACCGTGCTCTTTAGCAAGCTGTAAGGTTTTACGCATCACTAAGGGGTCACCGGCATGGAAACCACAGGCAATATTAGCCTGATCAATGAACGGCATCACCGCCGCGTCCATGCCCATTTTCCAGGCTCCGAAGCTTTCCCCAAGATCACAATTAAGTTGAATTGCCATACTTGATTCTCCCATCCAGATTAATTGGATTACAGCACAGCCAAACGGCTGTTTGGTAAGTCGGTAATCAGCATATGTCCCGGGCTATGGGTGATACACACCGGAGGCTTAGCTTGCTCTAGTGCTACCTGAGGTGTCACGCCACAGGCCCAAAATACTGGCACCTCACCCTCTTTAATCGTGACAGCGTCACCGTAATCCGGGGAATGGATATCGCGAATGCCGATCTGCTCAGGGCTACCAAAATGTACCGGCGCACCATGAACCGATGGGAAGCGACTACAAATCTGAATCGCTCGAATGGCATCCGCTGGCTTCATTGGACGCATGGAAACCACCATAGACCCACTGAAGCGCCCAGCCGTTTGACAGGCTAGGTTGGTGCGATACATAGGCACGTTGACCTTCTCGGTGATATTGCGCACTTCTAGACCGTCAGCAATAAGCGCTTCTTCAAAGGAGAATGAGCAACCCAAGGCAAATACCACGAAATCATCCCGCCACTGGGCGCTGATATCAGTGACTTCTTCCACGTATTGACCATCTTTAAACACCCGGTATTTCGGTATATCGGTGCGAATATCAATATCTTGCCCGAGTGCTTGTAGCTGGAAATCCCCAGGCTTGGCGGACATACCAACAATCGGGCACGGTTTGGGATTCATTTGACAAAATTGTAGAAAATCGCCCGCCCAATCCGCCGGCAGAATCGCCAAATTACACTGCACAAAGCCCTGCGCCATACCAGAGGTGTTGCCGGTAAAATCGCCGTGGCGAATTGCCTGACGAATCGCGTATGGCGACATAGTTTTCTCGATAGTCATTACTTTCTCCCAAAATCCTGAGCGATAAAGCACTCAGTCATTATTCAGTTGAATCGGTCGTTACGCTCAGAAACCTTTTGCCCTGCTTTATAATAGAATCGTGGCACACGATCGGAAATTGAGCATACTATTTCATAATTGATGGTACGCAGATCTTGGGCTGCCATATCGACGGTAACCACATCATTAAGCAAGTTGACTTGATCGCCCACTTTGACATTGTTGTCTACCATAATCATCAGCTGATCCATACATACTCGACCGACTATCGGATAGGTTTTGCCAAGGATCTCTACTGGTCGGCCTTGATGGTACCGCAACCAACCATCCGCATAGCCGATGGATATGGAGGCAATACGCACGTCTTCTTCAGCGGTAAAAGTCGCACCGTAGCCGACGCTCTCTCCCGCTTTCACTGTTTTCACTTGGGTCACTTTGCTGTGTAAGGAAAAGGCCTGCTCTAAAGCAAATGGCAACGGTAACGTAGTGCTCGGTGCTAACCCATACATGGCAATCCCCAAACGCCCAGCGTTGGTATGGGGCTGTTTCGTATGATGCAACAGGGCGGCACTGTTCGACTCGTGTACACACTCAAGTTGGCTTAAATCAAACCCCGAGGTGATGGCAGTCACCTGCTCAACTTGGCGCTGATAAAACGCTTCGTTACCGTCTGCCGTAGCAAAGTGGGTGAATAGCCCTACCAACTTCAAACTAGGCACTTGTGCCACAAGTGTTAACGCTTGAGAAAACTCATCGGCACTTTGTAGGCCGATGCGATGCATACCGGAATCAATCTTTAAATGAAGCCGAACACTTTTACCACGGTAGCCTTGAGCAGCTTGCAACCAAGCAAGATCATGGGCGATAACGTCTATCTGTTGTTCCGCCACCAGCTCCAAATCCTCGACTCGCACAGGCCCCATCACCAAAATCGGCACTTGAGAGAAAGCACGCCGCAATTTCAGCGCCTCATCCAAAAATGCCACGGACAAATGAGTAGCCCCAGCTTCTAGAGCAGCACCAGCAACTTCCACATCACCATGCCCATAAGCATTCGCCTTGACCACGGCAAATAATTGCTCGTAGCCAGAATGTTGTTTGATTCGGCTGACATTGGCTTGAATCCGATCTAGATTCACAGCAACCCAAGTGTCTCGATAGTGCATTTGCGGATAGTACTCTCAATCAGTTAAATAGAAGCGTATTCATCTATTATATTTAAATATTGCAGTTTATCTCACTATATTTATAAGACATTACAAACTAAACAATCACCAACCGGTAAATTATAGTGAAAAATACCAAATTTTGCTGGCTGCACTGAAATGGGGCTTTTGATTACCTAACCCAATCAATAGGCAAAAAAAATCCCCAGCTCGATAGAGGCTGAGGATTCTATTCCGCAGTCAGAATGAAGTTTATGCCACTTCAATGATCTCGTAGCTGTGGACAATATTTACTCCGCCGCGCTCAAGCATCAAAGATGCAGAGCAGTATTCTTCCGCGGATAGTTTCACTGCACGGGCTACATGGCTTTCTTTCAGACCACGACCCGTCACCACAAAATGCACTCGAATCTCGGTGAACACAGCCGGAACTGTATCAGCACGATCCGCATCAATATGGGCAACGCAAGACACCACATCTTGTCGTGCTTTTTTCAAAATCCCCACTACATCGTAGGAGGTACAGCCACCTAAGCCAGCGAGGATCAATTCCATTGGGCGCGGACCAAGTTGTTGGGAACCATCGATCTCTACTTTGAAGCCGGAGCCCGTCTCTGCAGTAAAGTGAACGTCTTCTTGCCAATTTACATTTACTTTCATGATCATTCCGTGCGGAGCCATGTCCGCCTGTTGGTTTGTTACTTAAACAGCTGCGCCAGTTTCTCGCCCGGATCATCCGCTTTCATAAAGGCTTCACCGACTAAGAAAGCATGAATGTCATTTTCACGCATGGCAGCCACGTCGTCACGGGTATGAATACCACTTTCGGTCACAATAAGGCGATCTTTTGGCACATCATTCATTAATTCAAAGGTATGCTGCAAACTCAGCTCGAAGGTATGCAAGTCACGGTTATTGATACCCAAAAGTTCCGTTTCTGTGTATTCCAAGGCTAACTCTAGCTCGGCACGATTGTGCACTTCTACTAAAACATCCATGCCCAAGTCACGAGCCAGTTTATCCAAGGAGCGTAATGTCTTACCTTCCAAGCAGGCAGCAATCAGCAATACACAATCCGCACCGATAGCACGGGCTTCCATCACTTGATAGGGATCGACAATAAAGTCTTTACGAATGACCGGTAATTCACAGGCATTACGCGCTTCTACTAAGTAATCTTCATGACCTTGGAAAAAGTCATGGTCGGTCAAGACCGACAGACAGGCAGCACCGCCACGGGCATAAGATTTGGCAATGTCTTTTGGCACAAAGTGATCACGCAACACGCCCTTGCTTGGAGACGCTTTTTTGATCTCGGCGATCACCGCCGCTTTACCTTGATTGATATGACGGCGCAACGCCTGAGCAAAGCCGCGGGGCGCATTGTGAGCATTGGCAGCCACCGCCGCTATTTCTAGATTACTGTACGGCGTATGCTGCTGGCGCTCCTGAATTTCTTCAAACTTGCGCTCTACAATCTTTCTTAGGATGGTCGGTGTATCGACTTGCATGTCTCGCTCTCTTTTCTTGTTCGATGACGTTAGTCTTGCGGCTTAAAGCAGCGGGTAAAGCTGGCTAACTCAGATAATTTGATTTTGGCAACACCCCCACCAATAACATCCTCCGCCATAGCAACCCCTTCCGCTAAGGAGTCCGCCACGCCAGATACGTAAATCGCTGCACCAGCGTTTAACGCAACGATATCACGGGGGCCATTCACTTGCCCTTTTCCTTCTAGGGCTTGTTTCACCATCGCCAGACTCGACTCAGCATCCAATGCTTGTACACTAGCAAGCGGCTGAGAGGCGATGCCGAAGTCTTCTGGCTGAATACTGTATTCACTAATCTCGCCATTTTTTAGCTCTGCCACAAAGGTTGGTGCCGCCAAGCTAATTTCGTCTAGTCCGTCCTCAGAGTGAACTACTAGCACATGTTCACTACCAAGTTGCTTAAGTACTTCCGCTATCGGACGCACCCACTCCTTGGCGAACACTCCCATCACTTGACGGGTTGCACCGGCTGGGTTTGTTAACGGACCAAGCAAATTAAAAATAGTACGGGTCGCCATTTCTCGACGGGGGCCAACCGCGTATTTCATCGCTGCATGGTGATTCGGGGCAAACATAAAGCCTACACCAATCTCTTGCACACAGCGACTGACTTGCTCAGCAGTTAGACCAAGGTATATTCCTGCTTGCTCTAGCACATCCGCACTACCGGATTTAGACGATACCGAACGTCCCCCATGTTTAGCGACATTGGCTCCTGCTGCTGCCGCGACAAACGCTGATGCGGTAGACACATTGAATAAATGTTGACCATCTCCGCCAGTGCCACAGGTATCCACAATATTATCGACGTTAAGACTCACTTTATCAGACAAACCACGCATCACTTGGGCGGCAGCAGTAATTTCTTCCACCGTTTCCCCTTTCATACGTAAGCCAATCAAAAAACCACCAATCTGCGCTGGAGTCGCTTCACCGGTCATAATCGCGGTCATCACGCTGGTCATTTGCTCGGCATTAAGATCCTGACGTTCAACGACACGACCAATGGCCTGTTGGATATCCATGTTTACTCCTTCGCAGTCAAAAAGTTGTTTAGTAAGGCATGTCCATGCTCGGTAAGAATCGACTCGGGGTGAAATTGCACCCCAGCAATCGGCAGGGTTTTGTGGCGCAGCCCCATAATTTCATCTAACTCACCGGCTTCGTTTTGAGTCCATGCGGTGACCTCTAGGCAATCCGGCAAGCTGTCTTGCTCCACCACTAAAGAATGATAACGGGTCGCCCGAAACGGCATAGGTAAGTCACTAAATACCGAGGTTTGCCGATGGTAGATGGCCGACGTCTTGCCATGCATAACGTTTTTAGCACGAATCACCTTACCGCCAAAGACTTGTGCAATACTTTGATGACCTAAGCAAATTCCCAATATGGGGAGTTTACCGGCAAAATGTTCAATCGCCGCAAGGGAAATACCCGCTTCGTTAGGGGTACATGGTCCAGGAGAAATCACCAAACAATCCGGCGCCATGGCTTCGATATCAGCAAGGGTAATCGCATTGTTGCGCTGCACCACGACTTCCTGCCCTAGCTCACGAAAGTACTGCACAAGGTTATAAGTGAAGGAATCGAAATTATCCAGCATTAACAACATACTTGGTAAGCCCCTCGGCAAAAACATCGTCTCGTGTCAATCGATCAGGAGACCGGACAACACTATGATAAAAGCGGTTGATTATACCCCCTGACAAGGCCAGTGAATAGAACGCCCTACCACGAGGATTTGCGCAGCAACGTCATCAAGCAGTCACAGCTGCAAGGGATAATATTGGCGTTGCTTCAATAAGTTAGTTAATACACACTAGCAGCTAAAGAATTTGTAAAAGGAATACGCTGTGTCCCATTCCGTCGCCGATTTAATCAATTTACTTATCGAAGAAGAGCAAACGCCTGCGGAAATTGATCGGGCGTTATCCACCATGGACCCGGATGATGTGGCACTGGCGTTGGAGTCGGTGCCACTCGCGGAGCGTCATCAAGCATGGCAGCGAATTAAGCATGCTAACCGGCTCGATGTACTGGTAGAGATGCGCGGCGAGTCCCGCCAGCTACTTCTGAAGCAACTGGACGATGACGAAATCGAAGCACTATTTTCTGACGTGGATGCGGAAGATCTGCTCGACATCGCCGACTCCTTGCCGGAGCGTTTGGTTGATCTCGCCTTCAAGCAGATGGATACCAAGCAGCGTACCTACTACCAACAAGGCGCGGTATATGATGAAGACGAAGTGGGTCGCTGGGTTGATCACGATTTACTGATTGCCTCCCAAACCATTCGAGTTGCCGAAGCGATTAAGTTATTCAAACGCAGCGATGCCCCCTATACCGATGTCATTTATCTTGTGAATCGTATTGGCCGCTGGGTTGGCTGTGTGCGTATACAGGCTTTGCTTAACGCCAATGGTCACGAGCCAGTTTCCTCCTTAATGACGGAAGACTACCCTTTCCTAGATGCCACCACCGATGTGGTCAAAGCAGCCGAAACCTTAGAGCGGGAGGAATACGTAGCCCTACCCGTTATCGACGAGAACCATCTGCTATTGGGACGTTTTCATAGTGGCTTGGCCTTAGAAGCTGCACGGCTGGAGCTAGAAGCACAACAAATGTCGAACGCAGGTTTGAATGAGGAGTCTGACCTATTTGCACCAGTAAAACGCAGTGCCGCTACTCGGGGAATGTGGCTCGGGATCAACTTACTTACCGCATTTTTGGCCTCTGCCTTTATTTCTATCTTTGAGGCTACCTTGGAACAGGTAGTAGCACTGGCAGTACTGATGCCAATCGTGGCATCCATGGGCGGTATCGCTGGCAGCCAAACCCTCACCTTGATCGTGCGCGGCTTAGCACTAGGGCAGATTACCCGCGCCAACTTAAGCTCCCTATTAAATAAGGAAATGAAAGTAGGCGGCTTAAATGGGGTGTTTTGGTCTGTCATCATCGGTGGTGTGGTGCTCTGGTGGTTCCAAAGTCCAATGCTGGGGGTCGTTATCGCGTTAGCCATTATTGTGAATATTCTGATGGCAGCCCTGTCTGGCGTCTTGATACCGGTTATCCTCGACAAACTGAAAATTGACCCTGCTTTATCTGGATCGGTGATTTTAACCACCGTCACTGATATTGCAGGTTTCGTGGCATTTTTAGGGCTCGGCACCCTACTTTTACTTTGATCTGATGAATAGGAATACGTGGAATGAATTGGGAAACCATGCAGGTCTACTTGGGTTTGGGTGATACCCAAATGCACTGGGTTGTCCGAGTATTTATCGTGGTACTTGGCACCTTAACGGTAAACTTCTTTGTAAATCGCGCTTTAAACAAGCTTGATGCCCAACTGGCAAAAACCCGCACACCTTGGGACAACATGCTACTACAAGCAGCCCAAAAACCGCTTAGTGTCTTCATCTGGCTAGTTGGCTTGAGTGTGGCGGCAGAAATTTCCGGTAGCGAATTAGATGAAGCCATTACCACCGCCATTGGTGTAGTTCGACAGGTGGGTGTGGTGGTAATTCTCACATGGTTTTTGCTGCGCGCGGTCAAAGGCGTAGAGGACACTCTAACCTCTTCCGAATCGTTTTCAAAACCTGTGGACGTGACTACCGCCAGCGCCGTCAGCAAGTTACTCCGTGCCGCAGTACTGATCACCTCAGCCTTGGTCATTATGCAAAACCTCGGCTATAGCATTTCCGGTGTGCTGGCCTTCGGGGGGATCGGTGGTATTGCCGTGGGCTTTGCCGCCAAAGACCTACTCGCCAACTTCTTTGGTGGTCTTATGGTTTATCTAGATCGCCCGTTTGCGGTAGGTGACTGGATTCGTTCCCCAGATAAAGATATCGAGGGCACGGTGGAAAACATCGGCTGGCGTCAAACCCGCATCCGTACATTTGATAAGCGTCCCCTCTATGTTCCTAACTCCACCTTCTCTCTTATTTCCGTAGAGAACCCTTCCCGCATGACCCACCGCCGCATCAATGAAACCATTGGTGTACGCTATGATGACTTCCGTAAATTGGAGGAGATCCTACACCGAGTTCGCACCATGCTCGCTAACCACGACGATATTGATACGAATGAACTTATCATGGTGAACTTCAATCAATTCGGCCCATCTTCCCTGGATTTCTTTATCTACACCTTCACCAAAACCGTGAACTGGGCAGAGTATCACCGGGTGAAAGAAGACGTTCTCCTCAAAATCATGGGCATTATCGAAGACTGTGGAGCACAAGTCGCCTTCCCTACAACTACGGTGCATATTGCCGAGAATGGGGAACCGACGTTTCAGCCCATCAAGCATTCCAACAAGGCACACGCTTAAATCAAAAAAAGCGCGAACATTAATCAGATCGCGCTTTTTTTAAAACACCTAAAAGCCTACAACGCACTAAAGCAGTAACTCAGCTAGATCATCCATTAACACGTCAGGCTCAAGGGTTTTAGGATCGATGCCATGGTTATAGCCATAGGTGACTAGGGCACTTTTAAACCCCGCGGCACGGGCAGCGTTGTGATCAGTTTGGGAGTCACCTATCATCAAACATTGATCGGCTTGAGCTTCGATGCCTTCCATGCAGTGCAACAACGGCAGCGGGGACGGCTTCTTCTCTTCTAAGGTGTCACCACCGAGAATCCAACTGAAATAGTCAGTGATTCCGAATTGATCAAGTAGCGGTTTAACAAAGACGCTGGGCTTGTTCGTCACCAACGCCATGGGCACTCCCTGATGCTTAAAGGCTTTAAGGATGGCCTCGACGTTTGGGTATAGAGTGGATTTACCTGACAGATTGGCATCATAGGCAGTTAAAAACGCCCGGTAACATTCCTCTGTGACACTGGCATCTAACTGCGCCCACTCTAGCGCTTGCTCAATCAGCTTGGCTGAACCAAAGCCCACCCAACCCCGCACACGGTCTTCTCCGGCAGGTTGAGCTCCTTGACTAATCAGCGCCACATCCACAGCGGCGGCGATATCCGGCACACTATCGACCAAGGTACCGTCTAGGTCGAAACAAACCAGCTCAGGCCAACCATCAAACAATCGCTTTAGATGTGTGGGCGTTCTCATGAACGCACACCTGCCAGTTCCTGACGCATAGCATCAATTACCGCTTTGTAGTCTGCTTTACCAAAGATGGCAGAACCTGCAACAAACGTATCCGCACCAGCTGCGGCCACTTCGGCAATGTTCTTTTCGCTGATACCACCATCTACTTCCAAACGAATATCGTAGCCGCTCTCGTCGATCAAGCGACGTGCTTCACGCAATTTATCTAGGGTAGAAGGGATAAATTTCTGTCCGCCGAAACCAGGGTTAACCGACATCAGCAAAATCATATCTACCTTGTCCATAACGTATTTCAGATCATCCAATGGAGTTGCCGGGTTAAATACCAAACCCGACTTACAACCACCATCACGGATCATTTGTAAAGAGCGGTCAATATGCTCACTACCCTGCGGATGGAAGGTAATGTAGCTTGCCCCCGCTTCAATGAAATCCCCAATTAGACGATCAACTGGCTTCACCATTAGGTGAACATCAATATCAGCCGTGATGCCATAGTTGCGCAATGCTTTACACACCATTGGCCCAATGGTGAGGTTTGGCACATAATGGTTGTCCATCACATCAAAGTGGACGATATCCGCGCCGGCAGCTAACACTTGGTCAACTTCCGCACCTAAACGTGCAAAATCCGCGGACAAGATGGAAGGGGCAATCAAAAAGTCTTTCATGTTCGGCTCCGACAGTGACAGGGCAATGGTTGGTCGGTATTCTAGCAAGGCAACTTGGATAAGTATTGGATTCGATGAAGAAATTGTTGGTAAGCGCCACCGTGACGCTCGTACTAAATTCAATCACCTATGCCGCGGAAGATGGCACTGGGGGGGCTCATGTGCAGCCGACGCCACAGCAAACCCGTATTGCCGGCTTGGTTGAACGACTGGGGCTGAACTATGCCCACGAAATTGAAACCATCGAGGCCAACGGGGAGAGCTTTTTAGGCTTGTTCAACGAATCCGCTAGCGGCGACCCACAAGGGTGTGTCCTAATGCTTCACGGGGATCATGGTCATCCAGATTGGCCCCAAGTGATTTCCCCCTTGCGACGTAAACTTCCCCAACACAGCTGGTGTACTCTCTCTATCGAAATACCAGACATTGAAGATCGAGCCGCCCCCGTGTTACCCGGACGAGAGACACCGCAGGCGGATAACAACCCAATCGTCGCAGCAAACGGCAATAGCAGCACGCTCCCCCATGAAGAGATGGTCTTTGCTCGTATCGATGCCAGCTTGAATTTGATTCGTTCCAAAGGCTATCAACAGGCGGCTTATCTCGGCTATCGCTCTGGAGCGGCTTATATGTTGAAGTATGCCGCCAGCAAAGGGCTAGCGGGTCAAGCATTGGTGCTTATTGATATCAATACGATTGAGCCAGTATCTGAATTCGATCTGAGCCAACAAATTGAAAGCCTGCGCCTACCGGTGCTGGATTATTACTTTAATATGTCGCCGCAAACGCAACGCTTCGCCGACTATCGACAAGCGGCAGCCAATAAACGCCCTAATCGTTCGGAAGCCTATACCCAAATCGATGCATTGCCAGACCGGCGTTTTGATCCAACCGGCGATAAACGCTTAACTCAGAGAGTATGGGGCTTTTTGAAGCAAAACACGATTCAGGATAAACAGCGCAAAGATCTGCCGGAATTTAATAAACAACTGTTTTACAAGAGCTCAACCATTCAGTAGCTGGCGGTGGTTGAATGATTGAGCCCTTGCGGTTTATTTGCGGGATTTTTTGATCATTTCATAAGCCGACTGAATTTCTTGAGTACGTTCCTTCGCTAGTTCGATCATTTCATCCGGCAAGCCTTGGGCGTTCAGTTTGTCTGGGTGATGTTGACTCATCAGTTTACGATAGGCTTTTTTCACCTCCGCATCACTGGCATCCCTACTCACCCCAAGCAGCTTGTAAGCCGCATCAAGCAACGCCGGAGACGATTTTTCCTGATTGGGCTGGTGATGTTGTTGCTCATATTGATAACCCTGATGGAAATGGGTTTCCCGCTTCACCTGTTCATGTAATAAGGCAAAGTCTCTCGCCGACACATTCAAGGCGATACAAATACGTTCTACTAAGGATCGTTCTTCGAGACTGAAATGCCCATCGGCATAGGCAGACAACAGCAGCACTTCTATCAGGGTACGCGTCATTAGCCCAGAGCCAACGGTCTCGTAAAAACGACGCAACGCCGTATCCACGTCAAACGACTCGCTCTTACCTTCATTAAACAGTGCTTGGGCCTGTGCTTGCGCGCTTTGATCCAAACGAAAACGTTGCATGACGGCTTGTGCCAGTTGAATTTCTGCTTCACTCACACGACCATCGGACTTCGCCAACCGCCCCATTAATTGAAATAAGGTTTGGAAGAAGACCTGTTGCTGCTGTTGGCGTGGTGCGCTAGTGCGGCGACCAAAACTTTGTTTCGCCTGCTGATCAAAATACAAACCGACAAAAAAGCCCAAAAGACCGCCAATAATCCCAAGTGTCAGCGACCCTAGGATCAACCCTAACCATTTCCACATTTAGATATTTCTCCACTAGCGGTAGCCCCTGTGGGGCGCTTAGATTATCATTTGTCCCTCGAACGGACTCATGTCAGTCATTGTCACATGAGCGGACCATCATCCCAAATGATTTAGTATACCTTGCATGCCATCGCATTTACGCCATTACATCCTGTTATTTCATAGTCTTTGCGTGTTACCGGCAATGGCGAACCAGTGGGACTGGGTTCCTAGGGAAGCCCTTGAACCTGCTCAACAGGCCACTCTGAACCGATACTGTAGTGGTGCCTATATCGATGCTTGGCAACCTCTCAGCCAGAACCACACGGAATTAGAAGCGGATCTGATTTTCCGCGATAACAGTGGTCAGGTTCACTTAAGTGGCGCAGCACAGATTCGCCAGCCGGAATCCACACTGGCAGCACAAACCATCGTTGGTCAGCCAGATCGATACTATCGCGCTACTGGCGATGTCAGCGTCCGAGGACCGGGACAACTGATTCGCAGCCAAGAAGGCTACGTTGCCGAAGCGAATAGCACAGAACCGACCACCTTTACAGATGCCCAATTCCTCGCCCACCAAACGGGACTGCGTGGGGAAGCCAAGCTGCTGGCGCAACATAGCGATGGCGTAATTTTTATCGAGGAAGGATTTTACACTACCTGTGAGCCCGGTGGCAGCAACTGGCAGCTTTATGGCTCCAGTATTGAGCTAGATCCAAATTCTGGTTTTGGTACCGCGAAACACGTGCAAGTGCGCATTGACGGCAATCCCATCTTTTACTTTCCTTGGCTGCGTTTCCCGATCGATAACCGCCGCCAATCCGGTTTCTTATTCCCATCGTTTAGTTACAACAGTGATGAGGGCATCAGTGTTTCGGCCCCCTACTACCTCAACTTAGCGCCAAACTTTGACGCTACCTTGACCCCACACTGGCGCGAAAACTATGAATCCGGCGCAGGGTTTGTTCTAAATGGTTACGGAGCTGACTTGGAAGTGCGCCATTTGAGTCCGTTCGGAAGCAGCCTATTTGAACAATCAACGTTTTACGATGCCCAGGAAGAAGAAGGCTCCCTACGTAAGTTCACGTCTACTCAAAAACTGAATTCGTCTATAACGGTTGGCACCTTGCTGGAAGATAACCCAACGCCAAATATCACGCCGGACATGAACACCACCTCCATGGGTGAAAAAGATAATTACGAACGTAGCTTTTACGGTGACGCTAGCTTCGGTAATTTCAGTACCCGAGCAACGGTAAAACGCTACTACACTCCGGATGAAACGCTCGATCAACCACTGGAATGGAAACCCCGAGTTGAAGCTTCCTATCGTTATGCCAACACCTTCTTAAACTATGCACCTACCGCCCAGTTAACCGAGTTTTACGACCCGGACGAAACCGCCATCGATGGACGCCGCCGGGTGTTAAATCAAGATATCAGCGTCGTTGCTAGTAATGCCTGGGGGGAGTTGAAGCTCGGGGCACTACACCAATTTCGCGATTACCAGCTGAATGATTACAAAACCGATAGTCGCTCCGACGAAAAAGTAGATCATCTGACCTATTATCTGGACACCGGTATTGTGTTCGAGCGCAGCTTTCTGTTGCAGGACAGCATTTGGCGTCAGACTTTAGAACCCAAATTAACCTATGTAAATGCCCCGTATTTAGAGCAATCAAACATCCCGAACTTCGATGCTAGCGAAACCACGCTGACTTATAACCAAGCCTTTGCTCACCAGCGTTTTAGCGGCAATGACCGGGTTGGTGATACCCGCCAAGTCGCTATCGGCGTCGAAAGCCGTTTTTATGATGGCAATAATGTGGAACGTTGGACGTTAAAAGCAGGGCAGCTTTTTTATCTAGACGACCGTAGGGTAGATTTAACCGGAGATACCGGAGACGTAGTGGACGATGATCCACGCTCGTCGATTTTGACCTCGGCAAGCTACCGCCAGAGCGATGTATTCAGTTTTAGCGCCAATGTGAACTACGATGCAGACCTTGAACAGGTGGATCTCGCCCAGACAACCATGAAATACACCCCAGAAAACGGGGTCGTGGTCAACCTTGGCTTCTCCTATGTGTTTGACGAAGATCCAGACAGCGTAACCCGCCAGTCTGATTTAGCCACGATCGTACCACTAAGCGCTAACTGGCATCTGTTCCATCAACAAACTTACGATTGGACAGCCGAGCAAGAAACCAAGAAAGTCACTGGCTTTGGTTTCGAAAATTGCTGTTTAAAGATGTCATTCAGTTATCAGTATTGGCTCAACGACAGCAGTCAGTATGATTCTGGGCTGTTTTTAAATTTTATTTTACGTAGCCTAAGTGGCGTAGGTCGAACCAATAGCGAAACCTCGATCGCCAATGACTACTGGAACAACGGACAAGTTGGATATTAAGTAATGAAAAAAACTCTTTGGCTCTCAACAGCGACGCTGGCTCTTTTATTATCCGTGTCACCGGTTCAGTCGGCGCCAGTAAAATTAGATGGTATTGCCGCCATTGTGGATGCCAAACCCATCCTAGAAAGCGATATTCAAACCCGCTTTTTGGTGATTCGTGACCGAATTCCTGGCGGTGCCTTAACGGCAGACATCGAACGGCAGATTTTGAACCAACTGGTTGAAGAAGCCCTGCAAGCTAATTATGCCCGCAAGCAAGGTATTCAGATCAGTCGTGCCGAAGTGGATAACGCCATTATGAATATGGCAAATAAGTTTGGCACCGACTTAACCGGATTCCAACAAATGCTTGCCAATCAAGGCATTGCCTATCCACGCTATCGGGATCAGATTGAGCAGGAAATTCTGATTAACAAAGCCAAACAGCAGGTGGTGCGCCAGCGTATTGCTATCACCGAGCAGGAAATTGACGATTACCTGGCCACTAGCCAACTTGCCAGCGCCAACGACGAATACCGTCTGCGTCATATTGTGATTCGCGCCACCAACCCAACAGCAGCTCAAGCTAAAATTCAGCAAATTGCGGGCAAGATCAACAACGAGCAAGACTTTATTAATCAAGCCATTGCCAATTCTGACGGCCAGTTTGCTTTGCAAGGTGGCGACTTAGGCTGGCGCCCCTTGAATCAGTTACCCCGTTTATTTACCGAAGCGCTACAACAATCTACCGGCAAGTTAATTGGTCCATTACAAAGTAATGCGGGCTTCCACTTACTATGGGTCAGCGAAAAACGTACCGATAAAGCGGCATTGCAAACGCAAACTAAAGTCAGCCACATTCTATTGCGTCCAAATGAAGTTCGAGATGACAACGCCACTCGCACCGAAATCCAAGCCATCTACCAGCGCGCCCTCACTGGGGAAGATTTCGCTACACTAGCGCGGGATTACAGCGAAGACCAAGGCTCTACCCTACAAGGTGGGGATCTAGGCTGGGTTGCACCGGGCACTATGGTACCGCAATTCGAGCAAGTGATGGCACAAACCCAAGTAGGGCAAATTGCTGCCCCATTCCGTACCCAATTTGGTTGGCATATTTTGGTGGTCGATGGTCGCCGTCAACAGGATATCAGCAACCAGGTGGAACGTTCCCAAGCAGAACAAGCATTGATCGCTCAAAAGCGTGATTTTGTCCTCGATAACTGGCTATCAGAGCTACGCGCCGATGCCTTTTTAGATGTGAAACAGTAAGTTATGAGCACTTTGCCTATCATCGCCATTACCTCTGGGGAACCCGCTGGTATTGGCCCAGATATTATTATTGATGCCTTGCAAGGGGAATTGGCCGCACGTCCAGTGATTATCGGCGACCCTGATATGTTAGAAGACCGTGCTGCGCTGTTGGGGAAAAACGTCACTGTTAAATGGCTAGAAGCCCCCGATTTCGCTGAGCCACACACACCCGGTGTACTGCAAGTGTTACCGGTTTCTACGGCAGACCATTGTGTCCCCGGCAAACTTGATGTGGCCAATGCCCCTTATGTACTGTCTACTTTGAGTATCGCCGGACGTGGGTGTTTAAATGGTCACTTTGACGCTGTGGTTACCCCACCAGTACATAAAGGGATTTTATGCGAAACCGGCACCCACTTTTCTGGTCATACCGAGTTTTTCCAGCAACTGTGTGATAGCCCCCATGTGGTCATGATGTTAGCCAGCGAAGCCATGCGTGTCGCCTTAGTGACTACTCACTTACCACTCAAAGATATCCCCGGCGCAATAACGCCAGATACTATCGAGCGCGTCGCACTGGCTTTACATAAAGATCTGCAACAGCGTTTTGGCATTACCCATCCACGTATTTTAGTCTGCGGCCTTAACCCCCACGCCGGTGAAGATGGCCACTTAGGTCGTGAAGAAATTGATGTCATCATCCCAACGCTGGAAAAGTTGCGCAGCCAAGGTCTGGATTTAGTTGGCCCATTACCGGCGGATACCTTATTTACGGACAAATACCTTAAGAACGCCGACTGCGTGCTCGCCATGTACCATGATCAGGGGTTACCTGTGCTAAAGTATTCTGGCTTTGGTAACGCGGTAAACATCACCTTGGGATTGCCCATTATCCGTACATCGGTCGATCACGGCACCGCCTTAGACTTAGCCGGCACCGGCAAAGCAAGTTCGGGCAGCCTAACCGTTGCCATTCAACACGCCATTGATATGGCCAATAACAGCAAGCAAATGAATTCATGAGTAAAAATCAACCACATAAAGCCCGTAAACGCTTTGGACAAAACTTCTTACACGATGCCGGTATTATCCGCCGTATCGTCGCCTGTATCGCGCCAAAGGAAGGGCAACATATTGTGGAAATCGGCCCCGGTAAAGGTGCCCTAACCGAAGGCATTATCAGCGTTACCAAGAAAATGGACGTAGTCGAACTGGATCGAGACCTCATTCCAATCTTGCGAGTTAACCTGTTCCGCTACCCAGAGCTGACCGTTCATGAAGCAGATGCCATGAAGTTTGACTTCTCGGCGCTGGCGCAAAGCGGTCCAATACGGGTTGTTGGTAACCTGCCCTATAACATCTCGACACCGCTGATTTTCCATTTGTTGAGTCAGGCCGAGGTGATTAGCGACATGCACTTTATGTTGCAAAAGGAAGTGGTTGATCGCTTAGCCGCTCGCCCCGGTGACAATTTATATGGTCGCCTAAGCGTCATGGCACAATATTACTGCCGCGTGGATTCGTTATTTATTGTTGGCCCAGAATCCTTTGATCCGCCACCAAAGGTAGATTCAGCCATTGTGCGCATGACACCACACCAGGAACTCCCAGTCGTTGCTGATGATCTGAAAACACTAGAAGACACGGTACGTATTGGTTTCCAGCAACGTCGTAAGACACTGCGCAATAATTACAAAGGGGTGCTAACCGCCGAGGACTTTGAACAGCTTGCGATTGATCCAAGCTTGCGTCCCGAGCGTTTAGATGTGGCGGACTTTGTCGCCATCGCCAACTACATCAGCCGCCGCCAAAGCGTTTCCCATTAAAAACGGGTTATTCGATACATGATGCTTGATCACGATATTGTTGTCTCCGTACGTACGGAGTTTATACCGAGTCAATCTGTCCCAGCGGAACAGCGCTATGTTTTTGCTTACCATATAAGCATTACCAACTGCGGCACCATGGGAGCACAACTACTGTCACGTCATTGGATCATTACCAATGGCGAAGAACAGGTTCAGGAGGTCAAAGGGGAAGGTGTGATTGGTGAAACACCCTATCTGCAAACGGGGGAATCCTTCCACTACACCAGCGGCACGATTCTGGCGACGCCAGTGGGCGTAATGCAAGGCAGCTATCGTTTTCGTGACGACAATGGTGATGAGTTTGATGCTCCCATCGCCCCTTTCACCCTGAGTGTTCCGAACCAGATCCACTAGGAGTTATCGTGGCAACGTATGTAATAGGTGATATCCAAGGCTGTTTTGCGCCACTGATGACTTTGCTAGACAATATTGGCTATGAACCGGAACAAGACCGCTTGTGGTTTGCTGGTGATCTCATTAACCGAGGCCCAGAATCGCTCGCCACATTACGCTTTATTAAAGCCCTTGGTGGTAACGCTAAAGTGGTACTTGGCAACCATGACTTACACCTGCTCGCAGTTGCTCATGGTCACGCCCATTTGAAGAAAAACGATACTCTAGGCCCAATTCTACAAGCCAGCGACCGGGACGAATTAATGGACTGGCTACGTCAGCAGCCCCTGTGTCACTATGATGCTGAGTTAAACACCGTGATGACTCACGCCGGCGTACCACCCTGCTGGGATCTAACCGATTTGCTATCCCTGGCCGGGGAAGTCGAGAGCATTTTACGCTCTGATCGAGTGGACGAATTTTTGAGTGACATGTACGGCAATAAGCCCGACCAGTGGGATGCTCAGCTGCTTGGACAAGAGCGCCTCAGAGCCATCACCAATTACCTCACTCGCATGCGTTTTTGCACAGCAGACAGCAAGCTCGATCTCAAGTCCAAAGAAGGCCCAACCACCGCGAAAAAGGGCTATGCCCCTTGGTTTGAATTTCCTCGACGGATCGATAGACAATGTCGTATCGTATTTGGGCACTGGGCAGCCCTAGAAGGCCAAGCCCCTATTTCTAATATTCATGCACTGGATACTGGCTGTGTGTGGGGTGGTAGTTTGACTGCCCTGCGCTTAGAAGATGAACAACGTTTTGCTACTCCCTGCCAACTTTAACGAGACCCACTATGAATACTTATACCTGTATTAATGTGAATGATGCCCTGAACCTAATTCAAGAAGGCGCCACGGTCGCAGATATCCGTGATGGTGGTAGCTATGCTAGCTCCCACATCACCAATGCAGTGAATCTGAACAACGATAATGTGCAAGCCTTTATTGAGACGACGGCGAAAGACACTCCGGTTGTGGTGTGCTGCTACCACGGCAACAGCAGTAAAGGGGCTGCCGAATTTTTAGCGGAGCAAGGCTTTTCACAAGTCTATTCTCTGAATGGCGGCTTCAGTCAATGGAGTGCCATGTACCCAGATCATTGTGAAATTGGCTAATTGCCAGTGACGCAATCAGCGAATAAAGCCATTTATTTGGTGGGCGGAGCTGTTCGGGATGAACTACTCGGCCTACCGGTAAAAGATCGGGATTGGTTGGTTACAGGCCACACCCCAGAAGAAATGCTTGCCAAAGGCTATCAACAGGTTGGCAAGCAGTTTCCGGTGTTTTTGCACCCAAAAACCAAGGAAGAATACGCTCTTGCCCGTACCGAGAAAAAACAAGGCCAAGGCTACACTGGGTTTGCCTGTGATTTTGCTCCTGAGATCACGGTGGAAGAAGACTTATTACGTCGTGATCTCACTATTAATGCCATTGCCAAGGATGATCAAGGACAGCTAATCGACCCCTATGGCGGGCAAAAAGATCTACAGCAACGTATGCTGCGCCACGTTTCAATGGCCTTTATCGAGGACCCGTTGCGAGTGCTGCGGGTGGCACGCTTTTTAGCTCGCTTCGCGGCATTTGACTTTGAAGTAGCCCCCCAGACCTTAGAATTGATGCGCCATATGGCACACAACGGTGAACTCAACCACCTTACTCCAGAGCGGGTCTGGCGTGAAACCGAAACGGCTCTCTGTAGCGATCACTGTCAGCGCTATTTCCAGCTTTTGCAAGAAATCGACGCCTTAGCTCAGCTATTTCCCGGGTGGCCAACACATTTTAGCACCCCTCCTACTACCTTCGACTGCCAGGAGAAATGGGCCTTTTTAACCGCCACCATACCCCAAGATGAGCTGGTCAACTTACATCATCTACTCCGAGCGCCAAATCAATACCGCTGGCTGAGTGAGCAAGTGAACCAGGTAGTGCAAAGTATGCCGATACCACTGCCTGCCGATGTTTGGGAAAAGTGGCTGGGACAAACCGGCGCGGTAAAACGCCCCCAGCCCTTTGCCAAACTAGTAAAAGTTTTGGCAGAACTCACGGGCATTCCAGAAGCAGAATGGCAACGCCTACGCAGCGCTGTTGCGGATATCAGCGCCAAAGCCTTTATGCAGCAGGGGCTAAGTGGCGCCGAGCTTGGTGAAGCGTTGCAACAAGCTCGTATTGAAAAACTCGGTCGTTTAGATTCGGTATTGATCTGCTAGAAAATTAAGCGAGTTGCCAAACTATATGCCGTGGTGGGGAGGTCGTCAGTCGCGATAATGATCGAGACTGACGATAAGTTTATTTATAGCCTAAACGGCACAACGGCGGATTTTGACGCCCACTGCGTTAGCGCTTGGCACAGCACTGGGCTTGCGCAACGTCATGGTGATCACAGACAACGAAAATTGAGCGATCAAGGCCGCCGCAAGGCGCTCCGCCAAGGTCTCGATCAATTCAAACTGGTTCTCTTTACAGTAATCACGAATAAAGTTAGAAATCGCTTCATAGTCTAGCGTTTTGCTCAGGTCGTCGGTAGCGGCAGGCACCCGGTTATCGTGCTCCATCTCCAAGTCAAACACCAACTGCTGCAGGATAACTTTTTCCCAGTCATAAACACCAATGACCGCATCGACATGCAATCCTTCGATAAAGACAATATCGTTCATTTTGTTCCCTCTGTAATGGGGTCTAACTCTGCTAAAGGCCACCGGGCGCGAATCGATAAGTTCAGTGGCGAGCTCTGTCCAGCGAGTAAACGTTGTGCCCCAGCAAAAGCGATCATGGCGCCATTATCAGTACAAAATTCAGGCCGAGCGTAAAATACGCTACCCCCGACCTTAGCTAGCTGAATCTGTAACTGCTGCTGCAAGCGTTTATTGGCGCTCACGCCACCGGCAATTATTAATTGGGTTAAACCTTCCTGTTCCAAGGCTCGACGACACTTAATCACTAAGGTATCTACAATCGCCTGCTCGAACGCCAACGCCACATCTGCCTGAAATTGATCATTGAATCCATCTCGATCTAGGGCATCATGAACCGCGGTCAAAAACGCCGTTTTCAATCCACTAAAACTGAAATTCAAACCCGGGCGATCCGTCATCGGTCGAGGAAACTGAATACCGGCATCAGGGTTACCTTGGGTCGCTAACTTAGCAATGTACGGACCACCTGGGTATGGCAAGCCGATCATCTTGGCCGCTTTATCAAAGGCTTCACCCGCGGCGTCGTCCAAGGACTCGCCCAGTAATTTGTATTCACCAATCCCATCTACCCGCACCAACTGGGTATGTCCACCGGATACCAACAGGGCGACAAACGGCATCTGAGGTTGTTTTTCCTCCAACATGGGGGCCAGCAAGTGACCTTCCATATGATGTACCCCGAGCGCTGGGATATTCAGCGCATAAGCCAACGACCGAGCAATCGTGGCACCTGCCATCAAAGCACCGACCAAGCCAGGGCCGGAGGTAAAGGCAATGGCATCCAAATCTTGCTTGGTTAAGTCGGCCGCTTTAAGGGTTTCTTCTATTAGCGGCAAGGTCTTTTGAATATGATCACGGGAAGCCAATTCTGGTACCACACCACCATATTCGGCATGCTGTGCAACTTGCGTATAAATCTTGTGGGCTAATAGGCCTTGGTCAGTATCGTAAATAGCGATACCCGTCTCGTCACAGGAAGTCTCTAAACCCAGTACTTTCATGGCGCTCTCGTTAGTTCGTAAATTGCCTCTATTGTACCTGAGCAGTCCTTGCCACGCATTGTTTTCGGCTGGTTTTCCATGGCGAAAACGCTTTTCTAATTAGACAACAGCAGTCCATACCAGTATAATCTCGCGCGTTTTTACCGTTTAAATAAAAAGGCAGGTGATTTTTAGTCCTTACGGACACCCCTTGTTGAGAACCCAAACACCGAGCTCGTCACTCACTAAATCGACCTAACACTCTCGGTAGATTATATCTGGGCATCCGTTACAAAAGTCGGTATGATCCAGCGCCGTTTGGTATTTTAAACGTTAAAACAGAAAGGTAATAAGACATGCCAGCAGTTAAAGTTAAAGACAACGAACCATTTGACATCGCTCTACGTCGCTTCAAGCGCTCTTGTGAAAAAGCAGGTATCCTTGCTGAAGTTCGTCGTCGTGAATGCTACGAAAAACCAACTACTCTACGTAAACGTGCTGCAGCTGCTGCTGTTAAGCGTCACGCGAAGAAGGTTTCTCGTGAGCAGAAGAAATTCCAACGTTTGTACTAGGATTTAATAACCTAGTAAAACGTCGGCTTGTTGAACAGCGCACCTAGCGCGTAGTATCAACAAGTACCTAAAAGAATCGGCTGGGTGCTACACCTAGCCGATTTTTTTTGTTTCAATACTTGCCTCTTGTATTGCCCTCCAGCATTTAGACCTTTTCGCTTTGATTATAGGAACGAGCAATGTCTGACTTGAAAAAACACATTTCCGATAGCCTAAAAACCGCCATGCGTGCCAAAGAGAAAGCTCGCGTAACCATCATTCGCACCATTCAAGCTGAAATCAAACGGGTGGAAGTGGATGAGCGTATTGAAGTAGACGACGCTCGCATTCTGGTGATCTTGGACAAGATGGTAAAGCAGCGTAAAGACTCATTCCAACAATTCACCGACGGCGGCCGTGAAGACCTTGCCGATATTGAAAAAGCAGAAATGGAAGTGATTGCCGAGTTCTTGCCACAACCACTGACCGAAGACGAAGTTAGCGCCATTGTGAAAGCTGCTATCGAAGAAACCGGTGCTCGCAACATGCAGCAAATGGGCGCAGTGATGGCAATTGTCAAACCTCAAGTACAAGGCCGTGCCGATATGGGCGTGGTTAGCAAACAGGTGAAAGCCCTACTCGGGTAATTATCTATGGCGGGGCGCATTCCAGACCAGTTTATCGACGAGCTACTAGCTCGTACCGATATCACCGATGTGGTGGCGTCCCGTATTAGCCTAAAAAAAACTGGGCAAAACTATTCTGCCCTGTGCCCATTTCACAATGAGAAGTCCCCTTCGTTCAGTCTGAATCCCAACAAGCAGTTTTATTACTGTTTTGGTTGCGGTGCTGGCGGTAACGCTATCTCCTTTGTGATGGAGCATGATCACCTCGACTTCGTCGAAGCCATCGAACTGCTCGCCAAAGACGCTGGTATGGAAGTGCCACGGGAACAAGGCATACCTGATCGCTACGAACAAAATGCCGGTTTGCTCAATTGCCTAGCGGAATCTGCTACTTTCTTTCAGCAGCAGCTAGTCACCCACTCCGACAAAGCCAAAGCAACTCGCTATCTATCCCAAGAACGGGGGCTTTCTGGCCAGATTGCCAAAGTCTATGGCATTGGCTTCGCACCGCCGGGCTGGGACAACTTACTTAAACATGCAGGCAAAAGAGCGGAAGATCAGATCAACCTTTTCCAGGCGGGAATGCTGATCGAGAAGAAGGACAATCCCGGCCATTACTATGATCGTTTTCGCGATCGCATTATGTTCCCCATCCGCGACACCCGTGGACGCACCATTGCATTTGGTGGACGCGCCTTTGGCGATGAAAAACCCAAATATCTAAATAGCCCAGAGACGCCGGTTTTCCAAAAAAACCAAGAGCTATATGGTCTGTATGAAGCCAAACAGAACAGCAAAACACTCGACCACATCATTGTGGTTGAAGGCTATATGGATGTTATCGTGCTGGCTCAATACGGCATCACCAATGCGGTAGCCACCCTTGGCACCTCGATCAATAGCCAACACTTGCGCAAGCTTTTCAAGCTGGTTGATAAAGTCACCCTCTGTTTCGATGGGGATAAAGCCGGGCGCGCCGCAGCCATTCGCGGTTTAGAGGCTAGCTTGCCGGTGATGCAAAATGGTAAGCAAGTGCGCTTCTTGTTTTTGCCCGAGGGTGAAGACCCTGATTCCTTAGTACGCAAAAACGGCAAAGAAGACTTTTATCAGCGCTTAGATGATTCCAGTTCCTTGGCCCATGTGTTGTTTGAACATGCTAGAAGCCAGATCACTCTCAATGATGAAGAGGGGGAAGCACAATTTGCCCAATTAGCGATGGGGCTGATCGAGCGTATTCCTCACGACGTCACCCTACATTCTATTTTATTACGCCAGCTAGCTGAGCAGACAGGGCTGAGCCAAGAAGACTTAAACCGAGCTGCGCCAGCCCCCTTACCCACGCCATATCACAGCGCGCCAGCCCAGTACGAAGAGAGTGACTATTACCCTGCCGAACGGGAGTATGACGCAGAACCTTATGACTACGCACCTCCCACTTCGACTGGATATACGCCTAAATCCAGCTCTAACGGTAACAAATGGAAAAAACGCGGCGACCAGTCTGAGCGTACCCAGTTCCCTCTTGCGCCAGCTAGCAAGCCATTGTCGCGCATCGCCCATGGCACCCTCTGCCTGACTTTTTACCCTGAAGTAGCACAGCATATCGACGTACCTGAGCCGTTAATTCAAGGAGAGGATGTGGAACGGGTATTATTCGGCAAGGTATGGCGATACTTCTCGAAACACCCTAACCACAATGGTGGACATTTACTTGCCAGCTTGCGGGATGAGAACCTCTTAGGGCAACTCTACCAACTACTCAACCATCCAGATGCAGCCACCAAGTTGCACATTAGAGATGCGCAACAGGAAGTGTCGGACTTAGTGCACTACTATGAAAGTAAGCTCGGCTTAACTTCTCATATTAACCGGTTGAAAAGCCGTGGTAACGACTCCATTAAGTCTAGTGAATCGCAGCAAGAACTTCGTAATTTAATGGATCAATTACGCCAGAAAAAGCGCTGAAAACTGCCTACAATTCAGACAAAAATCGACGTTATATCTGGATAAATTTTATTGATTTTGCTATCATTCGCGGCTTGCTAATTCCCCAAACGAATTTCTAACGATAGGTTGTCGAATGCCAGACACTCAACAGTCACGCCTCAAAGAGCTGATCGCTAAAGGTAAAGAACAAGGTTACCTAACTTTTGCTGAAGTTAACGACCACCTCCCAGATGACCTTTCTGACCCAGAGCAGGTAGAAGAAATCGTCGCCATGATCAACGACATGGGGATTGTGGTATCTGAGTACGCCCCAGACAAAGAAAGTCTGCTGATGGAAGAAGGCGACTCTACCGACGATGAAGCCGCTGAAGAAGCCGCTGCTGCCCTAGCTGCCGTAGAAGGGGATGTTACCCGTACTACCGACCCAGTGCGTATGTACATGCGCGAAATGGGCACCGTCGAGCTGTTGACACGCTCCGGTGAAATTGCCATCGCCAAACGCATCGAAGAAGGCACCCGTGAAGTAATGGCGGCACTGTCATACTTCCCTGGCGCCGTCGATCTACTCATAGACACTTACGCTAAAGTCCAAGAAGAAGAAGGTCGCCTAAGCGATATTTTCAGCGGCTTTATCGATGGTGACGGTGAAGAGTTAGTCTTTGATGATGCTGAAGAAACAGTAGAAGAAATCGACGAAGATGCTGGTGATAGCGATGAAGACGATGATGATACTGATAGCTCAGAAGAGTCAGAAACCGATAGCGGCCCAGATCCTGAAGAAACCGCTATGCGCTTCACTGAGATCAAGCGCATTTACGAAGAGCTGAAAGCACTCATGGCCGAGCACGGCCGTGACAATGATGCCGTACGTGCCAAGCAAGAAGAGCTCAGCATGCACTTCGCACCCATCAAGTTAGTGCCTAAATTATTCGATGACTTGATTGATCGTGTACGTTCACGCATGGACAAGGTACGCGAGCAAGAGCGCTTGATTATGCAACTTTGCGTACGCAAAGCAGGTATGCCTCGTACCGAGTTTTTGAAGCGTTTCCCAAGCAACGAAACCAACACCAACTGGCTACAAGAGCAAATTGACTCTGGTGCTAGCTATGCTGCCGCATTGCAGGAAAACGAAGCGGAATTTAATCGTTGCCAACGTAAGCTACGTGGCGTCGAAAAAGATACCGCTATCTCTATTGCGGAATTGAAAGAGATTAACCGCCGTATTTCGATTGGCGAAACTCGCGCTCGTCGCGCCAAGAAAGAAATGGTGGAGGCTAACCTTCGTTTGGTTATTTCCATTGCGAAGAAATACACCAACCGTGGTCTGCAGTTCCTTGATCTAATTCAGGAAGGTAACATTGGTCTGATGAAAGCGGTCGATAAGTTCGAATACCGCCGTGGTTACAAGTTCTCAACTTATGCCACTTGGTGGATTCGTCAGGCGATTACCCGCTCGATTGCCGACCAAGCTCGTACCATTCGTATTCCGGTGCATATGATTGAAACGATCAACAAGCTAAACCGTATTTCCCGCCAAATGTTGCAGGAAATGGGCCGTGAAGCGACGCCGGAAGAATTGGCGGTACGTATGGATATGCCGGAAGATAAAATCCGTAAGGTACTGAAAATCGCTAAAGAGCCGATTTCTATGGAAACCCCTATCGGTGATGATGAAGATTCCCATCTTGGTGACTTTATCGAAGACGATGGCGCGGTATCTCCAATTGATACAGCAACCATCGAAGGTCTACGAGAGGCGACTACTACGGTGCTAGCCGGCCTAACCGCCCGCGAAGCGAAAGTATTGCGTATGCGTTTCGGTATCGATATGAACACTGATCACACCCTAGAGGAAGTCGGTAAGCAGTTCGATGTAACCCGTGAGCGTATTCGTCAGATCGAAGCCAAAGCACTGCGCAAGTTGCGTCACCCAAGCCGCTCTGAACATTTGCGCAGCTTCTTGGACGACTAATCCTCACTACGCGCACTACTCCTTAAAAACACCGCCTCCTGGCGGTGTTTTTTTATGTATCTGTCACTCGCCTTTCATAATTTATGACTTACACTGAAAGTGAGCACTACATAACAACAGAGGATACCGCTTGTCCTTTAAGGAGTCGTACCATGGATAAGATCTACGTTCTTGATACCAATGTGCTATTACACGACCCGCTAGCAATCTATGCCTTCGCTGAACACAAAGTCGTGATCCCTATGACGGTTCTGGAAGAACTGGACATTATTAAAGACCGTCGCGATAAGGATGTGAGCCGCGAAGCGCGCCTTGCCATCAATATGATTGACCGCATTGTCGGCGACGCTTCTCCGAAAAAGCTCCTCGAAGGAGTGCCCATTCCCCGTGCGGCGGATCAAAGTGATGAAGTCGACAACTCGGGCAAAGGCATGCTGGCTATCTACCCTGACCAGCAGATCACCCATACGGACAACATTCCGTTTCTTAACACTAGCCAAGCCCATGCTAACGACAATCGCATTATTAATGTGGGCCTAAGTCTACAAGCCACCCACCCTAAGTCTTCGGTTTGCTTGGTGACTAAAGACATCAATATGCGTCTTAAGGCCAAAGGTTCCGGTTTAAAACGGGTGGAAGACTACCGTAAAGATAAGGTTTTGGACGATGTTGATTTGCTCAACAAGGGTTATGTACAAGTTGAGGGACATTTTTGGGATCATATTGAAAACGTCCAAACAGAAAATCATGGCCAACACACAGTACACAAGATAGCCAAAACCGAGCTGCCAACTTTGTATCTCAATATGTTTATCACCGATGCCGATAGTTTTGTAGGCTTTGTGGTCAACATCGACCAAGAGTTTGTTTACCTACTAGACGTGAATCGCCAGTCGTTAATGCATCAGCAATTCTGGGGCATTCAGCCACGCAATCTAGAACAGGCGATGGCGTTCTACCTACTTCGCCATGAAAATACCGATATGATGGTCATGACGGGGCCAGCAGGCTCTGGTAAAACCCTGCTCGCTCTCGCCTATGCCCTGCATGTCACCATGGAAGAAAAACGCTACAACAAGATTATCGTTGCCCGTTCTACCACACCCTTGGCTGAGGATATTGGTTTCCTACCCGGCACAGAGGAAGAAAAGATGGCGCCTTGGCTGGCCGCATTTGATGACAATTTGGAAGTGCTCCATGGTAACGATGAGCACTCCATGTCCAGCATTGAATATGTGAAGCAAAAAGCCAACATTCAGTTTAAATCCCTAAACTTTATGCGTGGTCGTTCATTCAACAATGCGCTTATCATAGTGGACGAAGCTCAAGGCCTGACCCAATTCCAGCTAAAATCTATCGTCACCCGAGTGGGGGAAAACTCCAAAATTATTGTACTCGGTAACTTGGCACAGATAGACAACAAATACATTACGCCGCTGACTTCTGGACTCACTTATTTGGTGGAAAAAGCCAAGACCTTTAAATATGCCAGCGTTATGCATGTAAACGGTATCGAACGCAGCCGTCTGGCGGAATTTGCCGAGGAAAACCTCTAATATTGCGCCTTTGCGCCAGAAGTTTAGTCAAATGTCATATTAATGACATTTACGCGAAAACGGTTTGACCCTGCCCAGTGGAGCCGCTAAATTAGCCTAGCTTTTATAGCATTCGTTCTCGGGGCGGGGTGAAATTCCCTACCGGCGGTAATGGGGTCAGACCCCAAAGCCCGCGAGCGCTTGAGTCGCTTTATGCAACTCAAGGACAGCAGATCTGGTGTGATTCCAGAGCCGACGGTGATAGTCCGGATGGTAGAGAACGTGTAGCTCACTCCGTTGCCAGATTTTATCTGGTGGCCGTACCTGCGCGTTCGCCCTGATTCACTTAATTGTTTTTAGGTATTAGTTATGAATCAGAGCTCAACGAATTCAACTTTCGATATTACAAGCAAAAAAATCGCCTTTATCCATGCCTCTTGGCACCAAGATATAGTGCTAAAGTGCCTAGAAGGCTTCTCGGCTAAACTGGCTGAGTTTGGCTACCAAGCGGATCAGATTGATGTAATCGCCGTACCCGGTGCTTACGAGATTCCACTACAAGCGAAACTATTGGCTAAGACAGGCCACTATGATGCTATCGCTGCATCCGGCCTAGTGGTAGATGGTGGTATCTATCGTCACGACTTCGTCGCACAGGCGGTATGCTCCGGCCTAATGCAAGTGCAGCTAGAAACGCTCGTGCCGGTGCTCACAGCTGTATTGACGCCTCACCACTTTCACGAGCACGAAGAGCACATCCAGTACTTCACTCGTCACTTCGTGAAAAAAGGCCAAGAACTTGCCGTCGCAGCCCACGAAGCCATGCGCTTAAAGGGCAACGTTACCGCACACTAATATTCTGCGAATGTATAGCAGATAAAACGCAAAAAGGCATGCTGGGCATGCCTTTTTTAGTAAGCGTAAGAGCGAATTTTTGAGCCGCTCTGTATCGCCTTTCCACCGGATTACGTCGCGACCAGCCTAGCCGTGGTATTTACGATCCACTTCATTAATGGCGTCAACGTTACCAGCCGAGCGACCTTTTTCGTCGAAGGTTTGATTTAAAAATGCCTCGGCGATGGATTTCGCTAACTCTTGCCCAATAACACGAGCCCCCATAGTGATAATTTGAGCATTGTTAGACAATGCTGCACGCTCGGCAGAATAAGTATCGTGGGTGAGTGCAGCACGGATACCCGGCACTTTAGTCGCTGCGATACACACACCGATTCCCGTGCCACAACATAAAATAGCGCGGTCGTATTCGCCATCTAGCACCGCCTTTGCGACGCGCTCAGATAAGTGGGCGTAGTATGTATCGGCGCTACCATCGTCTAAACGGGACAAATCTGCCACTTCATGTTGACTGCTCAAATGCTCAACCAAGGCCTTTGCCAAGCCTTCACCTGCACTATCACCTGCAATTGCTATTTTCATGATGAATACCTCTTAATTTAGTTTTGCTCGATGACTGCAGCACACTTATTGAGAATGTTGATATAACCTTCAACATTCCAAGCAGAGCGGCCTATAAAAAGACCATCGATGTGCTCACAGGCAATCAACTCTTCACAGTTTTCAGGATTCACCGAACCACCATACAAACAAGGCACGCGACGCCCAAGAACACTTTCGATAACCGCTGAGATTTCTCCTTGGCGGTCACTAGCGTACTCAGGTGAAGCTGGCACCCCATGCTCACCGATCGCCCAAACGGGCTCATAGGCAAACAAGATGGGGGCTGACTTTTGTTCTTCTGTTAGATATTGCAATGCTCCACGAACTTCTTCAGCAAGAACCTGAGGGCCAATACCACGCTCCTTGTCAGCTAATGTTTCACCGATACAAATGAGCGGTATCAAACCATGAGACACAGCGGCAGCGACTTTCTTACCCACTGTTTCATTGGTTTCACCAAAATGCTCGCGACGCTCAGAATGACCCAGTTCAACAATATCTAGCTGACAATCCTTTAGCATTAGCGGTGAAATTTCCCCCGTCCATGCACCCTGATCAGCCCAATGCATATTTTGAGCACCCACTTTGACATGAGTGGCGGCCAGTAGTGACTTCACTTCTCGCACACAGGTAAACGGTGGAATCACAAAGCGCTGAATAGCGTCTACAGCATTGCTATCGTCAGCTCGCATCCCTTCGGCAAAAGCCATTGCTTCAGCCAATGTCTTATTCATTTTCCAGCTAGTACCTACCCAAAATTGCTTGCTTGTTGTCATGGTTATTCCAATGGTTTGGCAATAGTTAACGAAATACCAGATGCCGCTAATGATTGGCTAATTTCTGGTGCTGGCGGTTGATCGGTAATCACCCAATCAAAGTCATCGAGGTTTGCCAAAACATGCAGTGCTACTCGGTCAAAACGGGAATGATTCACTAACAAGCACTTCTTTACTGCGGCGCCCAGCATAGCTTTCTTTACCCGTACAACGTCTGCATCCATATGAAACACTTGAGAACCGGAAACAGCTGGACTAGATAAAAAGGCAATATCCGCCCTTAGGCTGGTCAAACATTGTTCCGTCAATACGCCAAAGTAGCCGTTAAACTTAGCCGAATACTGTCCTCCTAGAGCAATCAGGTCGATTCCTGACTCCCCTTGGAGGGCCTGCATAATGGCTGCGTTGTTAGTGATAATAGTTAGCGGCTTTTTGGTCACCAACTGCTTTCCCAACACCGCTGCCATAGAGCCGTCATTGACCATTACGGTCATACCCGGCTCGACCAGTTCCAACGCGGCGGCGGCCATTGCCTCTTTTGCCAAATTACCTTGGCGCTCACGCAGACGAAAATCACTCTCAAACTGCATCCCTGCTTCGATGGTAGCACCACCACGCACTTTGCGTAGCAATCCCGCCGCCTCCAATTCGTCTAGGTCCCGGTGGATCGTCATCTTCGATACGCCGAAGCGTAGCGACAATTCCTCTAAGTCCACGCTAGCTAGTTCAACCAGGAGATCGATAATTTGCTGTCTGCGCTCATCACGTTTCATAGATACCTACCGAGATAACAAACCTCTTGAGTATGTTATAACCGCATAAATCACATTTTTAAAGTTATTTTTAACATTTTTTATTTTATTTTGTGATTTTTGATGTTAAGTTAATTTTACCCAAGCGGCTTTGAGGTTTTAGTTAAGTGTTTTTGCCAAAATAGGCAGAAATATTCGACTAGACTATCATTTTTAGTCCCATGGGTTTACCAACGAAACCAAATTCATCACACTCTAAGAGCGAAAATTAGTCATTTTTAATCGAAGAAGGTGTGATTTTCTAACTCAAATATGTGATTTATCACAAAATCACATATTTTGCGGTAAAGAAGACAAGTTTCATTGGGCACTCCTCGACTGGTTTGCGCCCGGTAGCATCATTTTGATCACCCATACCGGGCGACTTTTTTCTCTGCTAGTAACAGCTGTGAAGAAAAACGATCACAGCTAGGATCTGTGATCGGTAAGTTGATAAGTTCTGTTTACCCGTTTACTGAAGAATAGCTTTGGCAGTGATTTCATCGGTGATAAGGCCAGTCAGTAGATTGCCATTTAAAACCGCACGAATGGCCTCCACCTTTTCTTCCCCACCAGCAATGGCAGTCACTTCCCCCTGCTTCCCTTCTAGAGAAACCGATAACATACGAGCACTCAGTGAAGTTTGAATTACCTTACCTTGCTCATCAAAGAAATGCCCCATTGCTTCCCCTACCGCACCGGCTCGGGCAATCTCAACAATCTCTTCTGGCTTGATCGGCCCGGAAGCTACCAACTGCGCTGTCTGCGCCACCGTACCAATACCAATAATTTTGATATCCGCATTATTGGCCATGGAAAAAACCTCTTTTACGCCTTTCTGCGCTAATAAGACTTCTCTGTCTTCGACCGAGTTAGCCAATAAGGGCACTGGCATGGTGTAAGAAGGAGCACCTGTTTTTGCTGCAATCCAGTGGAGTACGTCATCTCGGTTAATTGAGTAATCCCGAGTCAAACCACCCAGCAGAGAGACGAACCGTACACTCGGCGTCTCAATGCGTGGCAACTGATTAACGACAGCCGCTAGCGCACGACCAAGAGCCAAGCCGATGGTAATATCGGTTTGCGTCGTCAAAATATTACGTAGGTAAGTGGAACCAGCTTGTCCCAGGGTTTTGAAAGGGATACCTTCCTCACCTAAATCTGGCGCCACAATACAGTGGCTCAAGCCAAACTTGGCGATAAGTTCGTCTTCCAGAGCAACACAATCCGTGATGGCGCCATCAATAGACACCTTCACCGCGCCTTCCGCAACGGCTTTGGAGATCAAACGGTGTGTTTTTACTGAGGTCAGACCGAGGCGTTTTGCCACCGCGGCTTGAGTTAGTCCACCAACGTAATGAAGCCAAGCCGCTCGGATGGCCAAAGAGTCATCTGAATCAAGATGTTTGGATTTGTCTTTCATAATGACCCCTTGTTACCCATATCTGACAAATGGTTACAGACAGCCACGCTTTATAAATTCCTTGGCGGGCTGGCGTATTGTAACCAAAAAGAGCCGGTATAGTTTAAATATTTAAATCTTGCACACCACTGTCGATATGTGGTGCCCAGAAAGCTACGCTCTCTGCAATATGGTCAACCACTTGTCGATCAGTCGGTTCTCGCTCTTTGAAGCTCAACTCCAAGCAAATCTGATTGTCTCGGGCCCCTCCTTTTGCCAAACTTTGCAGCAAAGGTTCCGGCTGGATGCGACCATTTTGGTTGAACTCCGCGGTAAAAGGACGATGACCGCCCTTATCCAATAAGCTCTGTTTAATGTGGATAATAGGGGAAACCGGCGGCACCACCTCTGCCCAAGCGTAGGGGTCATAGTCCGCTGGATTGTTTGACGTGACGTCACCATGATCAATATCGGCCATCATCCACATAGGTAGTGCCATATCCGCAGCCGTGAGGCGGTCTTGTAATGCCATAGCCGACTCAATGGTATCGCCGAACTCACGACCAATACTCATCGGCTCCCAGTAGACGTAGTCTAATCCCGCTTGCTTGGCGTGCTCAGCCACCTCGGCCCAACAGTCGATTGCTATTTGGATAAGCTCTTCACGGCGAGCTGTATCATCAAAATCCTGATAGGTCATGATGGCAAATTGCGTGCCGACAGCGTTCCCTCCAAGCTCTGCCGTAATATCAGCAAAGGTTTTAAACCAATCAACATAGTAACGGCGCACGTCTGCGTCAGGGTGACCAAAATGATTTAAGCGTCCATAAGGGCCTGTCATTCCCGACGTCACCCGCACCCCAGTGCGCTTTAATGCCGCCCCCATTTGTCGAGTCAGGCGACGGATTACCTGTGCCGGCCAGCTTGGGTTAATAAATTCATGGGTCAGCTGCAAATCACGAATTTTAATGTCGTGAGCCACGGTATCGATCAAATCATCCACATCAGCAAACCGGTTCACCAGTGGATTGGTATTCAAACCTAGGGTTAATGGCATGGTGGTACTCCTACGAAATCTTACGATTTAGGTCAGTCTGTAAAAACTGTGCGTTGAACCAGCTTTCAAAATACTGGATCTGTTCGGCACTAAGATGCAGCGCTTCTTTAGTCCGGCGCGTTAACACATCTTCCGCCGTCAGTGCCCATTCATTAGCAACCAAATAGCGCACCTCCGCTTCGTATAAATTGGCACCAAAATGCTCACCTAACCCGACTAGATTCTCTGCATCGCCCACGATGGATTGGATCAAGGAGCCATAGTGACGACCGTAGTGCATCAATAGCGCACGGGGCATCCAGCTATATTTCACCTTCATAGCTTGAACAAAACTTGGGAAGTCAGCATTAGGAATATCCCCACCGGGCAAGGTAGCTTTTGCAGTCCAATTCCCGCCCATATTGGGAAAGAACTTATCAATCTTCTGGATCGCATGCTCCGATAGTTTGCGGAAGGTGGTCAGCTTGCCACCGAATACGTTCAACAGAGGCACATTGCCTGTTTCATCCAAATCAAATACGTAATCTCGCGTCACGGCAGAGGGGTTACCTTGTCCGTCATCAAACAATGGCCGTACGCCGGAGAAGCTGGTCACAACATCCTCCCGGCGTAGATTCTCTTTGAAGTAGCGATTCACCGCTGCCAGTAGGTATTCAATTTCGCTTTCGTCGGCGACTACCTCTTCTACTTTGCCTTTATAAGGAATATCAGTTGTACCGATCAGCGCCTTGTCATCCTCATAAGGGTTTATGAAAATAACCCGCTTATCGTGGTTCTGTACCAAATACGCTTGCTGCCCTTCCCAGAATTTGGGCACAACAATATGGGAACCTTTCACCAGCTGGATATTGCGGCTGCTTTGGGATTGCGCCACATCATCAACAATATTACGTACCCAGGGACCAGCCGCGTTCACCAAGACTTTGGCACGGAAAGTTTGTACTTCCTTAGTGAACTCATTTTCTGTAGTGATTAACCAATGATCTTGTTGGCGCTTAGCCGCGATACAGCGGGTACGAGTCAATACTTGCGCGCCTTTCTGCTGGGCGTCTAAAGCATTAAGGATCACCAAACGGGAGTCATCTACCCAGCAATCTGAGTACTCGAAGCCTTTGGTATATTGGTCTTTGATTGGCGCCCCTTCTGGATCCCGTCGTAGATCTAATGTGCGCGTTCCAGGCAAACGCTTACGTCCACCTAAATGGTCATATAGAAATAGTCCCAAGCGTACCAACCAAGCCGGGCGATCATCTTTGCTATGAGGCAATACAAAACGCATCGGCCAGATAATATGGCTAGCAGAATTCAACAGAACTTCACGCTCAATCAAGGCCTCGCGCACTAAGCGAAACTCATAATATTCCAAGTAACGCAACCCACCGTGCACTAACTTACCGGAACGGGACGAGGTACCTTGGGCAAGGTCATCTTTCTCACAAAGCGCAACGCTTAGTCCACGACCTGCAGCGTCCCGGGCGATACCGGCACCATTAATGCCACCGCCAATTACAAAAAGATCAAGCATGTGTTCAGTTGTCATAATGTGCCTCATTGATTATTCGCGCAGAAGTCGGGGGCTCGCCCACTTGCGTCGTTCTTGTTATGCGTTGAATTCTGACCATTAGCGGCGCATGCAAAGTCACGCTGCTTAGCTAAGGTTTGCCAAACATGGGGGTATGATTGACGTTGTTCTAAATAGGCTTGGTATAAGTTGTCATAAATGCGAGTAAGGTTAGGATCAACCGCTTCGCTTTGCCCTAATAAAGGGGTGACCCATTCGGCAATGCAGGTATTCATATCTGGGTAATAGCCATTTGCCACGGCTGCCATCATGGCGGCACCGGCAGCACCGGCTTCTTCACGTAAAGAGACGCGCACATCGGCACCCACACACGCTGCTAAAATAGCGCGCAACTGGGCCGAACGTGCAGCACCACCACTGAGGCGTAATTCGGTCGCGGCACCGCCCATGCCTTCATAGCAATCACGCATAGCCATACCGATACCTTCAATCACCGCACGGACCAAATCAGGATAACGATGTCGATAAGTGACACCGGTAAAACTGGCTCTGGCATTAGCATCAACAAAGGGGCCACGTTCACCCGCATCGGAAATATAAGGATGATAGATAAGCTGCCCCGGCTCAGATTGATTTAGCCAGCCTTCGATTTTGGCAATCAAAGCTTTGTTATCTGCGTCGATACCGAACTCCGCCAAGAGCTCACTGGCTACGTTTAGCAACCAATCTAAATTCAGTGCCGATGCCATATTGGTTTGTACTTGCGTCACTTTTCCTGGAACCGGCAAGACGATGACATAACCCGTACCGGCATCATTGAGATACACTTCTTGGTCCGCAACCGAACGCATGTGCACCCCGGTAGAACCAATCACGGAGCAAGAAACGCTGTCGTCTTGGGTATGAACGCCAGCCCCTAGCGCCGTCATCACCATGTCCACATAAGCCAACGACACGGGAATCCCCGCTTTTAAGCCAATTAATTCCGCTGCGGACTGGGATAACGGATGGGTGGTTTCACTGCCATCGATAATAGGGGGTAGTAAATACCGATAGTCATTCAAGCCAAGCTGAGCGATCACTTCGTCCTTATACTGGCGGGTGCGGAAGTCGCCAAAGGTAAAACTGGCTTCGGATGGGTCCGTCGCCTTGATACCGGTAAGATTGAAGTACAACCAGTCTTTACAGTGAAAGGCGGTGGCCGCTTGGTCTAACAATTCCGGGTAATGGCGTACCATGTGAGCAAGCTGGGCACCCTGTTGGCACGTATTCAATCCTGTACCTGTCGCTTCGAACCGGGACCTCTCTCCGTCTAGAGACTGTAACTGCGCCACAGTGGGAGCTGCCCGACCATCTAACCATAACCAAGCATCCGTTACGGGTTGTCCGTCAGCATCAATCAACCAGGTGCCATCTCCCTGAGCCGTCACCGCCAAAGCAACGACACGCTCACGGAAATTAGATAGTTGCTTACCAAGATCAGCGATCGCTTGCGCGCAATCTAACCACGTCTGTTGTAACGACTGTGTTGCTGCGCCCTCTTTTGTGGTGTGGTAAGTGTTACGTACTGATGCGACGAGAATTTGCTCGCCTTTCAACGAGAATGCGACGGCTTTGATAACAGATGTGCCGGCATCGATGCCGATAATAAGTGGCTGGTGGTTAGTCATTGTGCACCTCGACTGACTGCGTGTTGGAAGGAATATTTCCACACCTTGACACAGTCGCGGCAACAATGAAGCCCCTTTTTATTGTTCTTAGCATGACAGACCTCGGAAATACACCTTGGTTATCAGTAATCCTCAACCAAGGTGAAATATTTTTCTTGTTTTGTTAATTATTTCTTTGGTTCCCGTATCTGTCAACCTTGTTTTTCGATTATTTTCCAATCAATGAAATATCTTTCAACTACTCAATAATCCCCAATGATGTTCAAAAACATGGTCAAAATAGCAACATAACCAACTGAATTTATTGCATTTATCCAGAAAAACTACCTGTATAAACAGTTTTCTATCAACCGAAAACAAAAAAGCATCAGACTCCTATAACGTCACGATGAAATGATATTTTTTATTTTTTAAGCAAAAAATTTCATTGACAGCTATTTTCTTTTGTCCCATTGTTATGTGCAAAGATCAAACAAACCTCTAAAAACAAACTCTGATCTCGGCTAGATCACCTAAGTGAATGGCGCTAGAAGCAACGATTAAACGTAGCGACGGATGCTGCCACTTAGGGCTAGAGGAAAACTGCCGGAGCAAAATAACAATGATAAACATCACTGTGCATCTATTCCCATCTGCAGAGCGTGTTACACGCCAAACTGCAGCCACGGACGCCACTGCAGCAACCCTAGGTTGCAAACAAGGAGAGCGTCATGGGCACTGAGCTTTCCAATCAAATCACCCAACAAAAACGTAAACTCATTGCTATGAGTGGCTTAGCGGCCGCCGCATTAGTCGGCGCTATGGTGTTAGATACCAAAGTCATAGTGAACGGCTCACTCGAAGATTTACGTCAACAAGCCTTTTCACCGGATAATTACGCCAAAATTCACTATCCAGAAATCAAAGCATTCGTTCTCGAGAAAGCGGTTGATGGGCAGACACTTCTGAGTGCTTTAAAGGAAGACAAGAAGGCGGCGGGGCAGCAATACGGCGTTGCCGGGGGCATTGGCCCAGTGATCCCTGTGACCTTTAGCGGTCAAGTATTAGACGGCCGTTCCGGCGTATTTAAGATCAAAATCCCCGGTTTCCCTGACAATCAAACGGTGCGGATGCAAACGGGGCCTGCTATTAATGGCACAGATTTACGGGATGCAACTGGCAAAATTCAGTTCGGTGAATTTAAGAATCAGATCGAATACCAAGATGTTGGTGCGGCTATCAACCGTGTTATGAAAGCGGACACGCTTGCCAATCTTGATCAAGATAACCTAAGCGGGCAAGAGATCGATGTAACCGGCGTGTTTCGTCTTATCAACGCCAAAAACTGGCTAGTCACGCCAGTGGAGGTGAGCGTACGATGAGTTTAGCCCATGATTTCAACCATCAACCAACTTCACAAGATGAAGTGGTCTTATCAGCCCGTCATATTGCCAAGTCCTTTGGTAACACCCACGCCTTAAAAATGGTGAATTTCGATATTCACCGGGGCCAAGTAACCACCCTATTTGGTGAGAACGGTGCCGGTAAATCGACACTAATGAAGATACTTTCCGGGGTGATCACACCAACCTCGGGGGACATCATTTTGGATGGCGAGTCGGTGGTATTCCATAATGCCAATGAAGCTCGCGCCAAAGGCATTTCAATTATTCACCAAGAATTAAGTCTCGCTCCAAACCTCAACGTGCGTGACAACATCTTTATGGGTCGCGAAATCATCCGCAATGGACAGGTGGACTTTGCCGAGGAAGAGCGTCAAACACGCTTGTTAATGGAGGAGCTAGAGGAAGATATCGACCCTCTTATGCCCCTTGAGGAATTACGCCTCGGGCAACAGCAGATTATCGAGATTGCCCGCGCCATTTCACAAAACTCGCGCATTCTAATTATGGATGAGCCCACATCGGCACTCAGTGCGGCAGAAGTGGAAGTACTGTTTAAAGTCATCCGCGACTTGACCAGTAAAGGCGTTTCCATTGTCTACATCTCACACCATTTAGAAGAAGCCTTAGAAATCACTGACCATGCGGTGGTACTGCGGGATGGAGTGATGACAGCTTACGCGCCCCGTCGGGATATCGATCTGGAGTGGATCGTCCGCAACATGGTAGGAGAAAACTTTGATCTAGGTACACCACCCCAAGGTTATGACTTTGGCGACACCGCATTAGCCGTCAAAGACTTAGTCATCGCAGACCCGAAAGGGGGCCACTACAACGTGGTGGATAAGCTTTCCCTCGAGGTAAAAGCCGGCGAAATCGTTTGTGTTTATGGGCTCATGGGCGCAGGCCGCTCGGAGTTTATGGAATGTGCCGCCGGTCGACTCAAACCTAAGTCTGGATACATCCTACTTGGCGACCAAGACATTAGCACTTTAAGCGTGGGACAAAGGATTCAATCAGGTCTCGCATTAGTCCCCGAGGATCGTCAGAAGGATGGTTTAGTACAAACCATGAGTGTGGGTGAAAACCTCTCATTGGCGAGCATCGGTGAGTTTGCCAAGGGGCTGCTGACCCCCCGCAGTGCCGAAAACAAGCTGATAAAAGATTCGATTAAATCCGTCACTGTCAAAACCTCTGGCCCTGAAGCGGCGATTGGATCCCTGTCTGGCGGTAACCAACAAAAGGTTGTCATCGGCAAAATGCTGGCTACTGGTCCTAAGGTGTTGCTGTTAGACGAGCCTAGCCGCGGCATTGATATCGGTGCCAAAGCCGAAGTTTTTAAACTGCTCGCTGAAAAAGCCAAGGAAGGGTTGGCCGTGATTTATTCCACCTCTGAAGTGGCGGAATGTCTCAGTATCGCTCACCGCATTATCGTGATGCACAAGGGCAAGATTTCGGCGCAATTCGATTCCAACGTATCCAAAGAACAAATAATGGCAGCTTCTGGTGAAGCTGTTACCCATTAAAAAATAACAACAAGATTGGAGCTCTATTATGTCTGCAACGGCTAAAACCCAACCGGCCCCGCACGTGCCGGTAAAGAAAGAAAAGCTCGATATTGGACGTTTACTGCTAGAAGGCCGCGCTTTCTTCGCCTTAATCGCCATCATCATCTTCTTTTCCTTTATGTCACCGCACTACTTTTCGGTGAATAACTTTTTAATCATGTCTTCCCACGTGGCCATCTTCGGTCTACTGGCGATCGGTATGCTGCTGGTAATACTGAATGGCGGTATCGACTTGTCGGTGGGGTCTACACTTGGGCTGTGTGGCGTATTCGCTGGCTTCTTGATGCAGGGTGTGAATTTAGAGTTTCTGGGCATCACCTTATACCCTTCACTCTGGGTCGTGGTGCTACTGACCTGTGGACTTGGCGCCGCTGTCGGTATCGTCAATGGCGTCTTGATTGCACACTTCAAAGTTCCAGCGTTCGTTGCCACTTTGGGGACCATGTATGTCGCCCGTGGTATCGCCTTATTGATGACCAATGGTTTGACTTACAACCAACTCGCCGGTAAGCCAGAGCTAGGCAACACCGGTTTTGAATGGCTTGGTTTTAACCGTCTTGCCGGTGTACCAATCAGCGTACTGGTACTAATAGCAGTCGCCCTTTTGTGTGGGCTAATGCTTAGCCGCACCGCCTTCGGTCGCTGGTTATATGCTTCCGGTGGCAATGAAACAGCAGCCGATTTATCTGGCGTTCCTATCAAACGAGTCAAAATCGTTGTGTATATGTTGTCTGGGATTTGTGCTGCCCTAGCAGGTCTAGTGTTGTCTTCACAATTAACCTCTGCCGGACCAACCGCTGGTACAACCTATGAATTAACAGCAATCGCAGCTGTGGTTATCGGTGGTGCGGCATTAACAGGTGGTCGCGGTACGGTTCGCGGCACCATCTTAGGCGCGCTTGTCATTGGTTATTTATCCGACGGTCTCGTCATCATCGGTGTGTCTGCCTACTGGCAAACAGTCTTCACCGGAACAGTCATCGTTTTGGCGGTATTACTGAACAGCTTGCAGTACGGCTCATCAGGTAAAAGTCGCTAGAACTGTGTGCGGCAGAGTAACTTTCTACTGTGCCGTCATTCGCTCGCCGAGCTTCGGCAAACTCGTAAAATAATAAATCGGAGTACAAGATATGTTTAAAACTACCAAGCGTTTACTCGTTGCTTCTACTGCTAGCTTAACACTAATGGCCGGCAGTGCATGGGCTGATGGTTTAATCTCCATCATCGTCAACGACCCATCGAACCCATACTGGTTCACAGAGGGTCAGGTAGCTAAGCAAACCGCTGAAGATTTAGGCTATACCGCTAATGTATCTGCACACAAAGGCGATACCAACACGGAAAGTAAGCTAATCGATACCGCCATCACTAATAAAGCCGAAGCGATCATTCTCGACCCTGCAAACGCTGATGGCTCTATCGGTGCGGTACGTAAAGCCATTGCCGCTAATATTCCAGTATTCATCGTGAACGCAGAAATAAACCAAAGTGGCCTAGCTAAAGCGCAGTTAGTATCAAACAACGCACAAGGTGCTGCACTAGGCGCAATGCAATGGGTGGAAAGCGTTGGCGATTCAGGTAATTACGTTGAGCTGTTCGGCGCACCAAGTGATAACAACGCAGCGACGCGTTCAAACGGTTTTGAAACAGTGCTTAGCCAGTACCCAGACCTGAACAAAGTTGCTCGAGAAGTCGCTAACTGGGATCGTACTCAAGGCTACAACAAAATGCAGTCTATTCTACAAGCGAATCCAAATATTAAAGGGGTAATCAGTGGTAACGACGAAATGGCACTCGGCGCTATCGCAGCCCTAAAAGAAGCCGGCAAACTGGACCAAGTGAAAGTAGGTGGTTTTGACGGTTCCCCAGATGCAGCCAATGCTATTTTGAATGGTGAGATGGAGTACACCGTTCTACAGCCCGTGGCGATATTTGCCGCTGAAGCAGTACGTCAAGCAGACAACTACATCAAAACTGGCTCTACTGGAGTGGATGTGGAAAAACAACTGTTTGATTGCTACCTAATCACTTCTGAAAATATTCGTAACTACACTGCTGCTTTTGTACTGTCTGAGTACTAAGTCGTAATACGGTTAGTTCCCTCAACTAACCCCGTGAGGGCTACCGTCGTAGCCCTCTATACATTCCCCAAATTCATGTTGCTTTCCTCTCCTCTATTGGAAGAGATGCGCACGAAATTTGGTGACTGATCTTTCGTCTACTAACAATTGATATAAAAGACAATAACTATGACCGCTCTCTCTCAATTACGCGATCACTCTATCGTGGTGGCTGATACTGGTGATATTGAACAAATTAAACGCTTCCAACCTCAAGATGCAACGACCAACCCATCGTTAATCTTGGCGGCCATCGAATCCGGCAAATACGATGCCCTAGTGACCGATGCTCTCACTTGGGCACAAAACAATAGCCACTTCTTAAATGAGGACACCTTTAGCTTAGCGAGTGATCGTTTGATTGTGCTACTAGGTAAAGAAATTAGCTCGGTTGTGCCAGGGGTGGTCTCTACTGAAGTAAATGCCAAGCTATCCTTTGATACCGAAAAAACCGTCGCCAAAGCACTCTTTTTGATAGAGCAATACGCCAGTATCGGTATCTCCAAGGACAAAGTGCTCATCAAGATAGCCGCCACATGGGAAGGTATTCAAGCTGCTCGCATACTTGAGCAACAGGGTATTAAATGTAATTTGACGCTGATTTTTAACTTTCATCAAGCACTTGCTTGTGCTCAAGCCGGTGCATTTTTGATTTCCCCATTCGTAGGCCGTATTTTAGATTGGTATAAGAACAACACGGGGCAAACATATAGTCACCCTTGTGACGACCCCGGTGTGCAATCCGTCCGCGATATTTATACCCATTTTAAAGAACACGGTTACCCAACCATCGTTATGGGAGCCAGTTTCCGTAATACCGGTGAAATACTGTATCTAAGCGGCTGCGACCGTCTCACTATTGGCCCCTCCCTACTAGCTGAACTGGACGCCATGGATAATCTTGACGATTTCTTCCCAGCCATCACAACCGCTCACCAACGCCAGGCCTACCCAGAAGCTACTGTCACAGAAACGAGTCTACGTTGGGCTCTAAACGAAGACCCAATGGCGACCGAAAAATTGGCTGATGGTATTCGTGTCTTTGCCAAGGCTCAGGACAAACTAGAACAACTGCTAATGAACTGGTCAAAATAGGATAACCATCATGACAATGCCAAACACCGACCGTCGTACTTTAGCGAACGCCATTCGCGCTCTTAGTATGGACGCTGTTCAACAGGCTAATTCAGGCCATCCCGGGGCACCAATGGGCATGGCAGATATTGCTGAAGTACTATGGCGGGACTATTTGCAACATAATCCTGCCAACCCTAAGTGGCCTAATCGAGACCGATTCATTTTATCCAATGGGCATGGCTCCATGTTGTTATACAGCCTGCTGCATTTAAGCGGTTATGACCTAGCGCTTGAGGACTTAAAGCAATTTAGACAACTGCATTCTAAAACACCCGGTCACCCAGAGTACGGCTATACCGAAGGCGTGGAAACCACCACCGGACCATTGGGTCAAGGGATAGCCAACGCGGTTGGTATGGCACTGGCAGAGAAAACCATGGCGGCCCAATTTAACCGCCCCGGCTTTGATATAGTCGACCACTACACCTATGCCTTTGTTGGCGATGGCTGTTTGATGGAAGGCATTTCTCACGAAGTATGCTCCTTAGCCGGCACCCAACAACTAGGCAAACTAATTGTCTTTTATGACGACAATGGTATTTCCATTGATGGTGACATTGATGGCTGGTTTACCGACGATACTCCAGCCCGTTTTCGATCTTACAATTGGCAAGTCATTGCTGATGTGGATGGCCATGATGCCAACGCCATTATTAAAGCGTTAGAACAAGCTCGTAGCGATAGCCAACGCCCCACTTTAATTTGCTGTAAAACCACCATCGGCTTTGGTTCTCCCAATAGAGGTGGCAGCCATGATTGTCATGGCGCGCCACTTGGTGAGGAAGAAATTGCCGAAACACGGAAAGCCTTGAACTGGCCATATGACCCGTTTGAGATTCCTGCCCCCATAGCCGATGCTTGGAATAGTGTCGACAAAGGACAAACCTTAGAAGCGTTGTGGCAGGAAAAGTTAGCTCAATATGCCCACGCGTTTCCTGAGGTATACGCTGAATTTAAACGCCGAACAGAAAAAGCTTTGCCAGAAGACTGGTCTCAGACAAAAGCTGAACTGTTGGCGTACAGTCGCAGGTTAGATGCTCCGGTCGCCACCCGAAAATGTTCCCAGAATGCACTGCAAATTCTTGGCAAAGGGGTACCGGAGTTACTTGGGGGATCCGCCGATTTGGCTCCTTCTAACTTAACAATGTGGTCTGGCTCTAACGCCATTACCCCTAGTCATGCAGATGGCAACTATCTGCACTATGGTGTGCGCGAATTTGGCATGACCGCAATAATGAATGGTATGGCGCTCTATGGTGGCTTTATTCCTTACGGTGGTACTTTCCTAATGTTTATGGAATACGCCCGCAATGCGGTACGCATGTCTGCCTTAATGAATCAACGCGTCATTCATGTGTACACCCATGATTCCATTGGCCTTGGGGAAGATGGACCGACCCACCAGCCAGTCGAACAACTCACGGCTCTTCGTGTCACCCCTAATCTACACACATGGCGTCCATGTGATCAATTTGAAGCAAGTGCCGCTTGGATTAGCGCACTGGAGCGCAATGATGGACCGAGCGCGTTTATTTTGTCGCGTCAAAACTTGCCGCAACAAAGTCGCACCGCGGCACAAGAGGAAGAAGTATTTAAAGGTGGCTACATATTGCAAGACTGCGATGGGGAGCCTGAGCTAATCTTAATCGCCACCGGGTCTGAGATAATGCTAGCCACCGACGCCGCAACAGAGCTCAGCCAACTAGGGACTAAAGTACGCGTTGTTTCCATGCCCTGTGCGGAAAAGTTTGCCGAGCAAAGCCATAGCTATCAGGAAAAAGTCTTGCCCAATAAAATACGGGCCCGGGTTGCTATCGAATGTGGACACAAAGATTACTGGTTTAAATTTGTCGGCATCGACGGTGCAGTAATTGGTATCAACCGGTTCGGTGAATCCGCGCCAGCGGACAAACTCATGGAACTCTTCGGTTTCACTAAAGAAAACGTTGTACAGACTGGGTTGGGAGTAATAAAAGCTCAGCGACACTAACAAACTTGCTAATTTAGCGCACCGGCTCGTTCTGTATTACTACTAAAGGAGGTTGACAGAACGAGTTGGTTATCTCGCCTAGCCACGCCACAAACGGTAGGCTAATAACCCCCAACCACTCAAATAAGTCACTCCACCCAGAGGGGTAATCATACCTAGGCTAGTAATACTGGTTAATGTCATTACATATAGGCTTCCGGTAAACAAGATGCTGCCTAAGGTAAAGAGTAAAGTTACTTTGGCTAAGTTTGCTCGATAACCCATAAAAGCAACGACAATCAAACCGGCTAAAGCATGATACATCAGGTACTGGCTGCCTGTTTGCCACCACCCTAGCGCTCGCTCATCGACTAAATTCTTTAACCCGTGGGCGCCAAATGCCCCTGCGGCAACGGCGATACCCGCTTGCAGTGCACATAGGCTGCCCCACAAACGCTGTACCGCAGTCAGTTGTTTCATTTGATTCATGTTTATTTCAGTACGTTTAGAAAACCATTACTACCAATGGCATAGTAGGTATTACCGGGGCCGAACGCCAAAGCTAGCACACTGGCACCTGTCGGACGCAACGTGTCTCTAAGATGCAAGTCCCAATATTGTTGCACCTTGCCCGTTGCCGTTGAGACTAGGTTAACCCGGCGATTGACTTGCCCTAACAGCAAATTACGACTGTCTTTAGAAAAGACAGCTTGGCTAATAGTGACTTTACGATTTTGTAACTCACCGGTGTTAATTTCGGAGGTTTCGCGTCCAGTTAAAGTGGACCAGACTTTGGCAGTACCAAGTTGAGCCGCGGCAAAGGCGTAAGTACCATCCGGGGAAAGGGCTACCGAGGCGATATTATTCGATAACTGCCAGGTATATTTGGCCTCACCGGTTTGCAGATCCCACAGGATAACTTGGTATTTGTCATCTCCCGTCAAGCCATAACGACCATCGGCAGACACATCAACCGCTCTGACCACCGCTCCGGTGCGCAGAGTCTGTAGGATTCCGCCATTTTTGACATCGAAATAACGGGCAGTCTGATCATCCATCCCTACCAATGCAAAATCACCATTACGCGTTAGTTTGAGAGATTTAATATCACCAGGAGTATTCCAAAATCCAGCCGACTGACCAGTAACCGTATTCCACAGCACCATCGTACGGGCGCCACCGGTTACGCCATAATCGCCACTTGGGTCGATATCCACGCTAATTAGAGGGGTAAATTCCCCTTGGGCATGGTTCCAGTTATAGCGACGTTCGCCACGGCGAGTTGACCAGTAGCTACCACCATGCTGAATCGAGCCAACTATAGCGGCGCTGCCGTCATCACTGAGCGCAGCCGAATACAATCCTTGCACCGCCATTTCAGTGGTGCTACTGGGCCCTTGAGCGGAGCAAGCGACCAGCGCCAAGCTGGCCATTGCTAGTACTGATTTAAGCGCTTTTTTCGCTGTGCGCTTCATGGAGTTCTTCAATGAGTCGATCCTCATACCCAAAGCGTTCTGCCATTACTACGGCCAAGGCTTGCAAAGAAAACGGTAATTCTTCCAACAAGCTATTACACTGTTCCTTGGTACCGTATTTGTCGTCAAACTCTAGCACAATTTCTGTAGTGGACTGAATTTCCGGTAACAATTCATGCAATAGTTTCAAAGCTTCGTCGTTATGAAAATCTTTAGCTTCATGGGCGAGCTGTTCATAAATCTCAAAATGACCGACCGATACGTAATCCACCAACATTTCGGCAAATAATTGAATATTAGGTGTGTCGGTAGGGGTGAATTCCCCTCGCTCTCGTAAACGAATATAGGTTTCTATCAGGGTACGTCGTTGCTGCAACCAACGGTCGATCAGGGTATGCACCCCACCCCATCTTTCCTGAGCTGATTTACATCTTTCTAACATGAGCTGTTCCTCGCCGTCTTCAGGTTACTCGACTAGCATATGCCTATAGTTGGTTGCTCACAAGGTGCCGCTGATAACACTTTGTAACGTTTATGAGCAGTTCCAATACATTTTGTAGCTTCTGGTAAAACGGATTATGCCCTGCGCAGAGCAATAAAAGCATTGACCAGCGCCATACCAATGAAAGCAACCAGAGTCCAACCAGGAATGCTTAAGCCAAGGAAAGTCCACAATACATCGCCACACTCACCCGTCCCCATGATCATGGCCTGCATAATTTCCTGCCAAGGGAATACTTCCACCATATAGCTCAAGCCTGGCAAACAAGCGGGCAACTCCTCTGCAGGTAAATTCTGTAAATATAGATGTCGAATAGCGAGAGCGGCACCCAACACAGCAAATACGACCACCGACCAAGAACAAATAATACGACTACGAACTGTGTGATACAGGGCAGATATTAGTGATGCCACACCAATGAGGAAGAAAAAGATACGCTGTAACATGCATAAAGGGCATGGCTCCAAGCCCATCTCATACTCCATATAAAACGCCACGCTCAGTAACGCAAACGCCGTAAACGCAATCACCCCGTGGAAACGACGTGCTGAAAATAAAGCAACCATGAGATATTCCTTAAATTATTCTGCCGATAATAGACAGCTAACTAGTGATTTCGTGCGAAACCTTGCTGACAGCCATAAGCACTGGCAGGTAGTATAATGACTATCGTCACGAATTCGAGAGACAGGTTATGTTCCAAACTCTTCTTTTAGGGAAAAAAGCATCGCAATTCCTATTATTTGCAATGTTGCTCGCACTATCACCTTTTACTCACGCCGAAGATGAAGCGGCACCCGTTATGCCAGTATACATTGAGCTGAAACCGGATTTCATTGTTAACTATATCGCCCCGGGGCCCAAGCTACGCTACATCAAAGCAGGAATTAGCCTGCGCTCAGATAGCACTCAAGCTGGAGTGATTCAGGGCAATATGCCGATCGTGCGTGATGCTATTGTGATGTTTCTTAGCTCACGTACCGGCGAACAAATTAGCGGCGCACTCGCCCGGGAAGAAACTCGTAAAGAGTCAGTCGGTGCTATCAACGCGGCGCTAAAAGAAGAAACGGGAATGGAACCGGTAATGGATGTGCTCTTCACTAGCTTCGTAACCCAATAAGTCGGTTGCTTCATGGGGTGGCAAGCAAAAGTTGTCACCGTCCCCATGGATTTTTGTTACCATTGGCACCAATTTATTCAATCAGCCAACAATACAATTCCATGCAAACAGAAGACAACAATATCACCGAAACGACTTCCTCAAACGAGCAAGCCCCTCACAAGCGCACGATTCGCAGTTTCGTTGTACGTGGCGGGCGTATGACCGAAGGACAACAAAAAGCTTATGACAACAACTGGGCCATTTATGGTTTAGATGTAGAATCCGGGCGCCTTGATTATCAACAATTATTCGGTCGCGAATCCGATGTTGTCATAGAAGTGGGCTTCGGCATGGGTGCTTCCTTAGTGGAAATGGCAAAGAATGCACCGGAAAAAGACTTTATCGGCATAGAGGTACACCCGCCGGGTGTGGCTAAACTGATGATGCTGGCAAGTGAAGCCGGATTAACCAATATTCGCGTCTACTGTCACGATGCTATTGAAGTGATGGCAGATTGTTTACCCGAAGCCCAAGCAAGTACTTTCCAATTATTCTTTCCAGACCCTTGGCACAAGAAAAAGCATAACAAGCGTCGTATTGTGCAGCCACTATTTGCCCAACAAGTGGCTGGCGTACTCAAAACTGATGGAGTCTTTCATATGGCAACGGATTGGGAGCCCTATGCAGAGCACATGCTGGAAGTAATGGAAGCCCAAGAAAACTATCAAAACGTAGCAGGCAAAGGCTTGTATCACCCTCGTCCTGATTGGCGTCCACTGACTAAATTCGAACAACGTGGTGAACGCTTAGGTCATGGAGTATGGGATCTAATCTACAAAAAGATCTAACTCTAGTTCAATTAAAAATGGCTCCATCGGGAGCCATTTTTATTTCACCTAACGGAATTTCAAGTTAGATCTCTGCACTCTCGCGGCTATTACCAGCAGCGAAGTACTCGGCAAATACTTTTGGTGTACGGCCACGGCCAGTCCATTCGTGAGTTTCGCCATTCCATTCAATACGGTATTTCGGCGCTACCGTCTTACCTTTAATAGGGTTAGCAGTACGTGGGGCGCTTAGGATAGCGATCTCTTCAAGCGTTAAGCCACTTTCCTCAATCAGACGGCTAATTTGTTCTGCTTTTTGGGTTTTCTCCGCTTCTTCTGCTAAGCGCTGTTCTTCCATCTCTTTTAGCTTAGCTAAGGCATCGTTAAAACCGGCGATTAGGTTCTCTAGCTGGGGAATGCTTAGTTCTTTTGCTGCAGCACGTGCTTTGGCTTTGTTTCCGGCTAGTTCTTCTAATAGACTCATGCTCACTCCTATCTTCACTTAAGATACAATTGTAAACACATGGGTATATTCCCTATCCCGCTGTGTAAATACTCATTAAAATATTGCGGATAAACTCTTTTAAATCAAGAATTCAGCATTAGTTTAATCAAATAATTTAAAATTAGCGATATTAAACTCAAAAGCATCGAGTTATTTAAGGCAAAATATGCAAATTTCAGCGACTCTAGCCCAAGAATTTCAGCTTAAATCTCAATATATTGAAAATACCTTAGCACTTTTTTCTGAAGGCGCCACGGTGCCCTTTATTGCTCGTTATCGCAAAGAAGCTACTGGCGGCATGAGTGATGAAACACTGCGAGAATTACATAGCCGCTGGAACTATCTTCAGGATTTAGAAAAACGTAAAGAATCGATTTTGACGAGCCTACAAGAAACGAATGCTGATAAAAGTGTTTATGAGGCAGTGAAAAAAGCCAGCACCAAAACTGAGCTAGAGGACATCTATGCCCCTTTCAAAAAGACACGTAAAAGCAAAGGGGACATCGCCATTGAACAAGGTCTACTGCCCTTTGCCCAACAAGCTTGGGAGCAGGACATCACTATCAATACAAAATACCTCACACAGGTACAGCAACAGATTAAGTCAGATTTACCAGTGACGGACATAGAGACGGGTATTGAGAGTATTATTTTAGAGCGGCTCAGTGAAAATGCAGCCTTATTACAGGCTGGGCGAGAATATGTAGCACAACATGGTCTACTCGTTAGCCGAGTGATGCGCGGTAAAAAAGAGCAGGGGGAGAAGTTTCAGGATTACTTTGAACATCAAGAGCCGGTAAGAAAAGCCGCATCTCACCGTATTCTCGCTATGCTTCGCGGTAAACGAGAAAATATCTTAAAACTAGCGATACAATTAGAGCATGACGAATTTCCACGTCAATTACAGCAAACCAATCTAGTCACTCCGTTTGGTACGCCATGTAAACAAATCTCATCACAAAAACGCCAATGGCTAAATCGAGCTTGGGGTGAAAAGCTCCTCGGCAAATTAGAAACGGATGTCCTCGCCCAATTAAAAGACAAGGCTGAAAACGAGGCGATTCAGGTCTTTGCTGATAACCTGCAAGACTTGCTGATGGCCGCTCCAGCGGGGGCGCATAATACCTTAGGATTAGACCCTGGCTTTCGCAACGGGGTAAAAATGGCAGCTATTAATGCTCAAGGTGATGTTATTGATCATGGTGTCATCTACCCTCACTCGCCACAAAATCAGTCCCAGCAAGCCTCGGCTTTGCTACGTAAACTGATTGAGCAACACCGCATTAGCTGGGTGGTCATAGGAAATGGGACAGCATCAAGGGAAACCCAAACCTTTGCTAACGAGGTAATCAAACAATACGGGCTAAATTGTCGTACTGTGATTGTCTCGGAAGCGGGTGCATCGGTCTATTCTGCATCGAAAGAAGCCACACAAGAACTGCCTGATTTAGATGTCACCATTCGTGGTGCCGTTTCAATTGCACGGCGCTTTCAAGACCCATTGGCAGAGCTGGTAAAAATCGATCCTCAAGCTATTGGTGTCGGTCAATATCAACATGATTTAAAAGGTAGTCATCTTAGCGAAGCCCTTACACAGGTAGTGGAAACTTGTGTAAACCGCGTTGGCGTGGATTTAAACTTAGCCTCACCATCATTATTAAGCTATGTCTCCGGATTAAGTCTTAAGATGGCCCAAAATATACTTGAATATCGCCAGCAAATAGGTCGCTTCACTAATCGAGAGCAAATTAAAAAAGTAAAAGGTATCGGTGCCAAAGCCTTCGAACAATGTGCGGGATTTTTGCGTATTAGAGACGGAGAAGAGCCACTCGATGCTTCCGCAGTTCACCCAGAGAGCTACGGTGTCGTTAAAGCCATGGCGCAGCAAATCAAATTGCCGCTATCTAGTTTAATCGGCAATACCAGCGCCATTAATCAACTAAAACTTGCTCCACAAGCCAAACTCGCCGGTGAATATACTTTAAGGGATATTCTCGAAGAATTAGCCAAACCTGGTCGAGATCCACGACCTGAGTTTCGTTATGCAGCCTTTGACGACAGCATTAGCGATATTAATGACCTAAGGGAAGATATGGTGTTAGAGGGTGTGGTGACTAATGTGGCGGCATTTGGTGCCTTTGTCGATATTGGTGTGCATCAGGATGGATTAGTACATATTTCCCAATTAGCGGATCGCTTTGTTAAGGATCCTAGGGAAGAAGTACGCGTCGGCGAAGTAATTAAGGTAAAAGTCTTGGAGTGCGACGTAAAACGCAAGCGCATTAGCTTGAAACGAATCTAACCTCCTATTTCATTGAAAAAAGAGCCGGCACTTTGGCCGGCTCGAAGTACGATTAAACTTGTGATTGGATCGGATTACCACATTAGATCGCGCTAGATACTTTCTCTTTAGCTGCAACAAAAGCTTTTTCACCTTCTTCGCCAAGGGCTTGGCCACCAGCAACAAAGGTATCTTTTACATTTAAACCGATAAAGTTCAAGAAGGTTTTCACGTAAGGTACTTGATGATCGAAAGCTTCACCTTCTGCAAAGCTACCGCTTGCGGTAAACACGTAAGCGTCTTTATTCACCAAGCCGACAGCACCCTCTTCAGTATACTTGAATGTACGTCCGGCGCGAGCAATGTAATCAAAGTAAGACTTTAGCGTAGATGGAATGCTGAAGTTGTACATAGGAGCACTGATCGCCACCACATCAGCCGCCTCAAGCTCAGCAATTAGCTCATCACCAATCGCAACAATAGCTTGTTGCTCAGCCGTACGCTGGTCTTCAGGAGTAAACAATGCCCCAAGCGTTTCGCTAGTGAAGTGCGGTAGTGGGTTTGCATTCACATCGCGGCTTACTACTTTGCCGCCAGGGTTTTTCATTAGCCATTGCGCTACGAAAGCATCAGCAAGCTGACGAGACTTAGAGTTATCACCAGATGCGCTAGAATCGATACGTAATAAAGTTGCCATTTTTGCTCTCCTCAATAAGAGTTATGAATCAATAACACCATAATAAGGGCAGTAAATTCGATATAAAAGCGCATTTATTAGACAAGATTGATCGAATAATGTGATAATTTATCCGAATACACTATGCTTAAGCTTGGTTTTCACCTTAATAACGGGGCAACACATGAAAGCACCACGAGTTACATTGGATCAATGGCGGGTACTACAAGCCGTGATTGATATGGGAGGCTTCGCTCAAGCCGCAGACGCACTGCATAAAAGCCAGTCCTCGGTAAGCTATACCATTGCCCGCTTACAAGAACAGCTAGGCTACCCAGTATTGATTATTGATGGGCGCAAAGCACGTTTGACCGAGCGAGGGGAAGTCCTACTACGGCGCTCCCGCCATCTGATCAAAGAAGCGTTAGATTTAGAAGACTTGGCTCACACGCTTGGGCAAGGCTGGGAGCCAGAAATTGAATTAGTGGTAGATCAGGCGTTTCCTACTCCACCGCTGCTAAGGGCGCTTAAAGACTTTGAACCACAAAGCCAAGGCACCTTGGTACAGTTAAAAGAGGTTGTCCTGAGTGGTGCTTCAGAGGCCTTAGCAAAGGGTTCCCCAGATTTGGTACTAAGCTCTATGGTGCCAAAAGGTTACTTGGCCGATCCAATAGTGGATGTGGAACTCATTGCCGTAGCGGCACCAACTCACCCCTTGTTTGAGGAAGAAGGACCAATTAACAACGAACGACTGCGCCAAGAATTACAGGTGGTGATTCGTGACTCTTCCTCGACCAGTTCGACCGATGCAGGCTGGCTTGGTGCCGATCGACGCTGGACGGTATCAAGCGTACAGTCCGCCCTTGAAATCGTGTCATCCGGCGTCGGTTTTGCTTGGCTCCCCAAAGCCGATTTGCACCAAGCGTTTGCCTGTGAAACCCTCAAAACCTTGCCTCTTGTTTCCGGCGTAGAGCGTAATTTTCATATGTATGCCATCTTCGGCAAAGGGGAACGCACCGGACCGGCGACTCGACTTTTCGTTGAACTATTGCAGCAAGAATGTAATCGCTGCAAAACCCAAGGCCACTAGAGCGCCAGACAATCAGCGCAAACAAAAACGCCCCGCAGTGTTATCCACAAGCGAGGCGTTTTTCAGAATTTACCAAATTACTGTACGGATTTCGCCAATTCTGTAATTTCGTCCCATTTTCCAGCACGAACTAGATCCGTTGGTACAATCCAAGAACCACCGACACACAAGACGTTATCTAGGGCTAGGTATTCACGGAAGTTGTTCGCACCAATACCACCGGTTGGGCAGAAACGAATCTGCGGCAATGGCCCGCCGAAGGCTTTAAGCGCTTTCACACCACCATTCACTTCCGCTGGGAAGAATTTAAAGTGGTCATAGCCATATTCCATTCCCAACAAGATATCGGAAATGGTCGCAACCGCTGGTAGGTATGGAATATCGTATTCCTTACCAACCGTTAGCAGATCCGGTGTTGCTCCGGGGCTGATAATAAACTGGGCCCCCGCTTCCACGGCTGCGATATATTGTTCGCGATTGCACACTGTACCTGCACCGACAATGGCATCAGGAACCTGTTGGCGTAGGGCGGTGATTGCGGCTAGAGCCGCTTCAGTGCGCATGGTGACTTCTAATACTGGTACACCACCAGCAACAAGCGCTTTCCCTAAATTTACGGCTTGTTCAACATCGTCTACGACAATCACCGGTACCACTGGGGTCGCGGTCATTACTTGTTCGGCTGTATAAGTCGTCATGGTCATTCCTCTTAATGGTCGTAACGAAGGTTGTTAATAATCTTGCCAGTTGCGGCCATCTTTGATCGGCAGCGCCATGGAAGCAGCAGGGCCCCAAGAACCAGAAGCGTATTCTTTTGGACGCTCGCTGGTTTGACTCCAAGCCAATAGGATACCGTCTACCCATTTCCACGCTGCTTCCACTTCGTCATAGCGCATAAATAAGGTCGCGTCGTTGCGCATCACGTCCAGCAGCAAACGCTCATAAGCTTCTGGACTACGTTTATCGTTAAAGGCCTCGGTCAAACTTAGGTTCAAATCCACCGGCTGTAACTTCATGCCTTCACCAGCACCGGGCACCTTGTTCATCACCGTTAAGGAGATTTTCTCTTCTGGTTGCAAACGAATGATCAACTGGTTGCGTTGCAGCTGACGATTGCTTTCATCGTTGAAGATACTGTGTGGGATCTGTTTGTATTGAATGACGATTTCAGAGTAACGCTGCCCTAAACGCTTACCGGTACGTAGATAAAACGGTACACCAGCCCAACGCCAGTTATCGATATCGGCGCGTAAGGCAACGAAGGTCTCGGTACGGGATTCTGGGTTACTCCCCTCCTCGTCAAAGTAGCCTTTCACTTCCTTACCGTTGATCATGCCTTTTGCATACTGACCACGTACTGTTTTAGTGTAAGCATTAGCACCCTCAATAGGACGCAAGGCTTTTAGCACTTTGATTTTCTCATCACGAACCGAGTCCGCATCATTGCGCGCTGGTGGCTCCATAGCAACCAGACACAACAGTTGCAACAGGTGGTTTTGCACCATGTCACGCATAGCGCCAGCTTTATCGTAGTACCCCCAGCGACCTTCTACACCGACAGTTTCCGATACGGTGATCTGTACGTTATCGATATGGGCGCTGTCCCAAAGGGGCTCAAATAGAGTATTGCCAAAGCGTATGGCCAATAGGTTTTGTACTGTTTCCTTACCCAAATAATGGTCAATACGGAAGATTTGCTTCTCGGCGAAGTTTTGCGTTACTTCATCATTGATGGCACGGGAGGAAATCAAATCCCGCCCCAGTGGCTTCTCTAATACCACCCTCATACGCTCTTCGTTTAAACCATGATTCGCTAAAGAAGAACAGATGGAGCCAAACAGGTCTGGGGAAGTGGCGAGATAGAACACAACATCTTTGCCATCGCCACCGACTTGATGCTCATTGAAACGGGCAAAATCTGACTCTGCCTGTGCATCAACGGAGACATAACTCAAACGCTCTTTAAAGCGTGGCCAAGTTTTCTCATCCCCGACACTTTTGGGCACAAACTCGTTTAGTGCGGCGCGCACTTTTTCTTGGTAATCCTGTGCGCTCATTTCCCGGCGAGAAGCACCAATGATACGGGTATTTTTTGCCAATAGGCCGTCTTGATCTAGGTGATACAAGGCTGGCAATAGCTTGCGCATGGCAAGATCACCACCACCACCAAATATTACGACATCACAGGCTTTTAAACTGGCCTTCATGGTTTATTCTCCAATTGGTTAGGCTTGATTCACAAGATAGGTGGCGTAGTGCGCACATCCCATCAGCCCTGGGTATTCAGACGTCACGACAAAGGTCGGGATAGGCGCTACAAAGTCACGCATACGACCTTTATCTTCCATGGCTTTACGAAAGCCACTTTGTTTAATTTGTTCAAGATAGCGGGGCACAATGCCTCCGGCGATGTAAACTCCGCCACGGCTTTCTACCGCTAATACAAAATCACCGACCACACGACCTAAAAAGACGAAAAACTGTTCTAGTGTTGCCGTCGCAATAGGGTCATCACCGCGGGCTAAGGCGGCACCAATTTCCGGTGCCGATAGGCGTTTTTTCAGACCTTGCTGATGGGCCAGTGCTTCATAAATATTTTCTAATCCCATACCGGAAAGCACACGCTCGGCAGATACTCGGTGGTGGCGCTCACGCAAAAAGGTCACAATGGCATCCTCTTGCGCATTGCAAGTAGACAGGTCAATATGCCCACCTTCCCCAGGCAGCACAATCGCAGGGCCTTGAGCTTGAGGCACAACGCAAGCAACACCTAACCCAGTCCCTGCACCAATCACCCAACATGGCGCACTCGGATCAACAGTGGACGGCTCACCTAACTGCTCTAGCTCATCGTTACCCAATACCACGAGACAATGTCCCACCGCATCAAAATCATTCAGCAATGCAACAGCCTTGCCAGCACCAAAGAATTCCTCGATCTGCGCCCGAGTAAATTGCCAATCATTATTGGAAAAACGGATGACAGCTTGATTAACTGGCCCAGCAATGGCTAATACCACCGCATCAATCGCGGCCATATCCACACTACATTGGGATACGTAATCCGCGGCAGCATCAAAGAAGCTCTCGTAGTCTTTACAGGGCAAGACTCTGACTTCTTTAGGTTGATAGTCGTTAATCGCGGCTAAAGCAAAGCGGGCGTTAGTGCCACCAAGATCAGCAATTAGGGCATGTGACATTGAATTCATCCAATCTAAAATGGAATTTTTGAAATTTTACAACGAAAATAAAGAAAAAAACACCAGCTACGGCGTTTAAAAACAACTAAAATGTAATTAAATTACAAATTAGCGAATTTTATTCAAAAACTTGAAGACTTTTGTTGGTACAGAACGTTTGCGGTTATTCTTGTAGTCGTACAGGCGTTCATCGGCCAGCTTCAACAGCTGTTTGTAATTAGCAGGTGCGTCAGCCAACAGGCTGGCACCACCATAGCTCACAGTTATAGGAACAAGATTATTTTTGTAACGTAGCGGATTAGCTTGCAGATAATCGTGAATCGATTCCGCTATATCGAGCGCTTGCGACAAGCTCTTCCCCGGCATCACAAAAACAAACTCATCACCGGCAAAACGGAATGCCAGTCCCTGCTTATGCACGTATTTCAGCAAACGCTTGGCAATGTATTCTAACACTTCATCACCACAATTGTGGCCCAGTGTGTCATTTATCGATTTAAAGGCATCACAATCGATAAACACTGCGGTAAGGTCTCGCTCCTGCGCTTTAGAGCGCGCAAACTCACGTTCCAACATTAATTCTAGCTGGCGGCGATTTAACAATCCGGTGAGTGAGTCTCGAGTAGCCAGATACTCCAACTTTTCCCTTGCCGTTACATTACTTAAGCAGATGGAAATCTTGATCGCTAACTGATCGAGCAAAAAAGTATCTTTAGTCGTAGGGTCATAACGACTGGTATCGGCATCCCCTTGACAGAATAGCCCCACCAGCTCTCCATCAATGGTAAGCGGTGAAATCGCTAATGAGCCAATTACAGAGCGATAAGCCTGGGGAATGACTTCCCAATAACGCCCAATACTCGTATTGACCAGAACCGTTTTGCTGCCAGCACCGATGGTATCTAACAAAGCCCCTCGACGGGTAAACAAAACTCGGTCTTTCAGTCCTGCGACTTTCTCCAACGCCTCTACCATATGGGCAAGTGGCGCTTCATTGATTAGATTTACCCACACATAGGGGACATTGAACTGGTTTTGCACTTCCTTGGTAAGCGTTGAAACAAACTGATCGCAACGGCCAATCGATAAGATGCAACGCTCGATCTCAAAAAACTTGAGTGCGAGACGCTCATTCTGACGAACATTTTCAATCAACTCATCAATATCGTGCATTCGATAAGCCCTTAAGGTGCGCTAAAACCACTCATTCCAGCTGAGCCGGTGCCAATTGATACATCATTTGTGTGACGAAGATTGGACTGCTAATAGAATTATTGAATACTCTAAATAACGCCACGTCCATCAAAATCTTTAATTTAAGGTATGAGAGCCAATTAAAGAATAGCGAGATAGGCCGATAACATCACTATGTTGTTTTGGTGCCTAGTATGAACATACGCGACGTTGTTGAATCTCAACTTACCCATGAGGTAAAGCCGGGGACGAAAGTCTCTGGGAGTGCCAACTTCGCCTTGTTCATGAGTCTGTTCACTCAGCCCGGACCAAGTCTACGCACCGCTCCTGACACGCTAAACCAACATGAACCCCACGCCGTCACCCGCCCAATTCAGTTTTCCCAATCCATGCAAGGGGATCCAACGGCGAGTATCGCGTTGCTCAAAGCCCTCAGCCATGAACCTTTGGCAACTGGCGCCAGTGCAGCATACGATGCCGTCGCCGCGTTAGATAACCTGCTCCCTAACGGTAGCATTAGCGCAAATGCCTAACTTTGGCATCGACTAAATAACGTGCTCCAAGCCTTAGCATGGGCTCGGGAAGCGGCCTGATAGCGACTCCAAACGCTGGTTGAAGTAGTCATCGAAAATTGTTCAGCGAACGTCTGCCACTCAGGAGTGGGGAAATGCTTGGGTGCGGACAACAATTTTTCTAACTCCGGCAAAATACGATAGGCGACGGTTTGAATCCGTGCCATATAAGGTTGCAACACCTTCACGTAATGGGTCTCAAATTGTGTTTTCAGGAAAGTTAACGGAGCGCCACAAATGCCTGGCTGGTTAGCTAATGGATTTATGGCGGCAGTCACTTGGTTCAAGCTCTGACTAATTCCCTGGATCGTCACTAACAAACGGCCTGCATATTCACTCTCAAGTAAGACCTTTTGGTGAGCTTCAAAACGTTCGCTGGAAACCTGTGGTACCGTTGCTAAGTTCTCCTGAATCAAGGTTAAATCCGCAAGCGTACTGATCAAGGGCTGAAAAGCCGACTGCGCCGGAGACATGGGTATATAACCATTCGCCAAACTAAAAAATGCTTTGGCCTCCTCTCCAGCCCAAAGACTGTTGAAATAAGCTAAGGGCAATTCTTGGCGCTTTACTGCTGCAACCGTTAACAGCTCACCATGTAAGGCATCATCAATTACGTCACAGGATTCAATCGCACGGATGATTTCCAACTCGTAGATCAATCGCTGACTAGGGGGCATTACTTTGCCCAAGATACTATTCCGCTTACCGGCAACTAACCCTACATCACACTGTTGCAGTGAGAGAAAGTCCAGCAGGCCGACATCAAATTCCGACAAAACATATTGACGTTGCCGTAGCTCCGGCAGGGGAATGGGCGTTGCAGGGAACGATTCTTCAATAGATACCCACTGGGAGCGCGACAAAGCCTCTTGGTAGTCGTCAAACGCTGCCAATGGCGCATAACGGCTATCACAAGCTACTAGTCCCATACCAAATAGAGCCATCAAAAAGACTTTAACAATCGCCACTTTAGTTGGTTTCATCCACCGTTCACTGCTGCTGTTATTTCTCAATTGTTAGATGCCCTATCTTATACGGGCTATTACCTTATCCTGATCACAGCCCCAACTATCTTTGGAAATGACGCTTTATCCCATACTGGTGTTATTTCCAAAGCCGTCTTGTTAAACTCATTACATCTTATCACTTGCAGAGGAGCTTAACGCGCCGTGAACAACTAAGCCTTTCTTCCAACTTATTTTTTCGTTGAACAAAGGTGTGTCCTATCTTTAGGGCAAAGTGAGCGTGTTATGCTGGTCGTTGCTGATCTCAATTATTGTCTGCCAAATGGCGACATCCTATTTCGTCATCTTTCTTTTTCCTGCACCAAAGGTATCACGGCGTTAGTCGGCCGCAATGGTATTGGCAAATCCACTCTATTGCAGTGTATTGCACAAGGGGAGGCCGGTGTATCGACAACTGGCTCCTGCCTGTGGTTGCAGCAGAACAACAGGAGCCAAGATCCTAACGCCCGTGTGATTGATACCCTTGGACTTGGTTGCTACTACGATGCGCTACAACGGGTGAACATCGGCCAACCACTGGACACAGACATCGATACCCTAACCAACTATTGGGATATTAATGACCGCGCCCAATATTGGCTGACAGAAGCGAATTTACCACTCGCCCTCGATCAACCTATAGCCCAACTCAGTGGCGGGCAGCAAACCAAGCTTAAACTAATCGCGGCGCTAAACCACACTGCGGACATTTTGCTACTGGATGAACCGAGCAACCACCTAGATCTCTCTAGTACCCAATGGTTGATTCAACAATTACAGCAAAGTAGCAAAACCGTATTGATAGTGAGTCATGACCCAGTATTGCTCGATAACATGCAACGTTTTTTAGTCTTGGATGAAACGGGCATCACTCCCTATCACACTGATTTTCCACAGCTACGCCAACTTCTAGTAAAGCAACGACAAGAAACTGCTCGAGCGATCGAACAAACCAAAGCGCAATGGCAGCGAGAACAAAAACAACAGCAACAACGCAAAGAAAAGGCTCTTAAGCGCCAACAGCAAGGTGAATCAAAACGATCCAACGGCAGTCAACCCAAAATGGTGATGGATCGCAAACAGGACAAAGCACAGCAGAAAAACGGCAGTCAACAACGACTCAGTGAGAAACGCTTGGCGCAACAACAAGAACAGCTCAGGCAATACCAGAGCCAACAAACTCAACTTTCAAACCTATCGCTGCAATTTACCAGTGCGGACAAAGGAAACCACCGAGTCCTCGATGCTATTGCTGCAATTCTGCCATTTGGCAACAACACACCGCTGACATTTTCTCTTGATCGTGGGGAACGTCTGCGCTTACAAGGAGACAATGGCTGCGGCAAATCGACTCTCATTCGTTGTATAGTCGGTCAACAAGCCCTAGCCAGTGGCGAGATACAACTCCATGGTGACTTTCTCTATCTCGATCAACACCTGAGTTTACTTGATGCTTATCCATGCCCAGTGGAACTTCTACAACAAACTACGCCACTCGATAGCAGCACTGCTCGAACCCTACTAGGCAGTATTGGGTTACGAGGTGATAGAGCACTCCTCCCCAGCGCCACACTCAGCGGTGGAGAACGGATGAAGGTTGCGCTGTTACTAATATCACAGCTCTCGCCAGGGGGGCTGCTAATCCTAGACGAAACCGACAACCATCTGGATCTAGAAAGTCAGGAACAACTGAAGCAGACCCTCTCCCAATATCAAGGAGCACTGATATTTGTCACTCATCAGCCAAATTGGTTAGATTCGGACAAACTCATACAATTATAAATTGCTCATAGAAAGGGAAACGCTGGGGTTATTCTTCACCTAAATATGCTAATCTAAGGGAAAAATTCCATCTCCCTTGTTAAGGACATTCCATGACCTTGTCGACCAGTCAGTCCAACAACGTCGTCGTTGTTAGCAACTCTTCTGATAACCCATTTGCCATTGATGTCGCCTATGCCATGGGCCAGCATGAAGACATTGCTGACATCATTAGTATGAAGCAATTTATGAACTCCGAATTTTGTCCGCGCTTTATTTCCGATGAAGCCGATTTCGACAATATCGGACGCAAGCTTAAAGGCAAAGTGGTCATTATCGTAAGTACCACCAGCCACGTACAAAGCCGTCAAGAACTTGCTATGGCAAACTTCATCATTGCCCGTGCTGCGAAAGAGAATGGTGCTGAGCGTGTCATCCTGGTGGAACCTGACCTATTCTACAGTGCCCAAGACCGGGGTGCCCACAAAGACTTAGGTAAAACTAGCTTTGAGCGTGACGTCAAGGACGTGAAAAAATTCGACGGCCAACCTTTTACCGCTAAGCTTTACGCACAGATGCTAAAGTTCTCCGGTGTGGATACCGTGATGACCATTCACAACCATTCCGATTCGGTACAGCATATCTTTAATGAAGTGTTCGAAGGGGATTTCCATAACCTGATCCCTTACGAAATCTATGCCCATTACCTGTTGAATTCAGATATCCTGAACTACGGCGAAGACGGTGAAGGCTTGGTTCTTTGTGCACCAGACAAAGGTGCCCGGGACTTTGTGAAGCAAATGTACAATACCTTAGGTCTTAGCAAAGCTAAATTCATCATGCTCGATAAAGAGCGTACCGATGAACGTCGCGTCGACATCACTTTGCATAAAGAAAGTGAGCACACCTTTGAAGGTCTGGATGGTGCTAGCATTGTATTGTTTGATGATATGGTGCGTACCGGCTCAACGATTATTAAGTCTTGTCAGTTCCTTAAACAAATTAACCCTGAACGCATGGTGTTTGCGGTTTCTCACTTCTATGCTAGCAATGAGGGTCGTGAGCGTATGGCCCACCCGGCTCTTGGGGAAATCCTTACCTTGAATACCCTACCGACCATCCTCAACCGGGATGAGCAAGGCCGCTTGCGTAAAAAGATGGTGGTGCTAAAAGTGGAAAAATGGTTAGCTCAAGAGCTATGCAATATTCTTGGCTTACCACAAACTCACGAGCCTAACCCGTATAAGATCGATATGTCATCGAAAAACCCTCGCTTTAAACGCAAAATCTGGTTTAGCGAAGAACTACAAGAGCTAAAAAATAGCCGTTAGTTTTTCTAGGGGAAGAGCCTAAGGCATTACTTGGTGTCGTCTAGAGCCACTTTAAAAAAGTATTTTAGGACGACATGAGGGCAAACTAAAAAGGAGCACCGCGGTGCTCCTTTTTTATATCTAATCAGTTCTGAGAGGATTAGCCAGCAAATGCCGCTTTTTCTTCTTCAGAAACTTCTTTGATAGATAGTTTGATACGGCCACGAGCGTCCACATCAAGTACCTTGACGATTACGTCTTGGCCTTCTTGAAGTACATCAGTTACCGCACGGATACGCTCATCAGCGATCTGAGAAATATGCACAAGACCATCCTTACCAGGAAGAATGTTAACGAAGGCACCGAACTCTGCCAAACGTACTACCTTACCTTGGTAAATCTTGTCGATTTCTGCCTCAGCCGTGATTTCGTGGATACGTAGCATGGCTGCATCAGAAGAGTTCTTATCAGGTGCGTAAATGCGTACAGTACCGTCGTCATCTAGGTCAATGGAAGCGCCGGTGTCTTCGGTGATAGAACGGATAGTTGCACCGCCTTTACCGATAACTTCACGAATCTTCTCAGGGTCAATCTTGAATGTCGCCATAGATGGTGCATTCGGTGACACTTCTGGACGTGCATAACCAATGACTTGAGCCATTTCACGAAGGATATGCTTACGGGCTTCAAGGGCTTGTTTCAGCGCGATATCCATGATTTGCTCATTGATACCTTCGATCTTGATGTCCATTTGCAGCGCCGTAATACCTTCTTCGGTACCCGCTACTTTAAAGTCCATATCACCAAGGTGATCTTCGTCGCCTAGAATATCCGTTAGTACAGCAAAACCGTCTTCTTCTTTTACTAGACCCATTGCGATACCAGCAACTGGGGCTTTAAGAGGAACACCGGCATCCATCATAGACAAAGACGCGCCACACACAGAAGCCATTGAGCTTGAACCGTTTGATTCTGTGATCTCGGATACGACACGGATAGTGTATGGGAATTCTTCTTCAGAAGGCAGAACGGCTTGTACACCACGGCGTGCTAAGCGACCGTGACCGATTTCACGACGACCAACACCACCCATACGACCACACTCACCTACAGAGTATGGAGGGAAGTTGTAGTGCAACATGAAGCTATCTTTCGACTCACCAGCTAGGCCGTCAGCGATTTGTGCGTCACGGCTAGTACCTAGTGTACAAGTCGCAATAGCCTGGGTTTCACCACGCGTGAACAAAGCAGAACCATGGGTTTTCTTCAGTAGGCCAACTTCGACAGCGATCGGACGAACGGTAGAATTATCACGACCATCGATACGTGGTTTGCCTTCGATAACACGGCGACGCACGATCGTTTTTTCTAGCTTACCGAAAGCACCGGTAACGTCTGCTTCTGTGAATGGGCCTTCTTCAGTTACTAGAGCAGCTACCGCAGCAGCACGCACTTCGCCTAGCTTAGCGTAGCGCGCCATTTTATCACTGATAGTGTAAGCCTCTTCGATTTGTGCTGCAAAGCCGTTAGCTACCGCAGCTTTCAACTCTTCATTAACCGCTTCAGGGGCCCAATCCCAACGAGGTTTGCCAGCTTCAGCAGCAAATTCGTTGATCGCGGTGATCGCCGTTTGCATTTCTTTGTGGGCAAAAAGAACCGCACCTAGCATTTCGTCTTCGGTTAGCTCTTGTGCTTCCGACTCAACCATCAATACCGCATCTTTGGTACCCGCTACCACCATGTCTAGCAGAGAACCTTCAAGTGCGCTGTTAGAAGGGTTAAGCAGGTAACCTTCTTCATCATTGAAGCCAACGCGGGCTGCACCGATAGGACCGTTAAATGGAATACCGGAAATAGTCAGCGCAGCAGAAGTCGCCAACATACCTGCGATATCAGGATCAAGGTCAGTGTTGGTAGACATAACCGTCACAACCACCTGAACTTCGTTCATGAAACCTTTCGGGAACAGAGGACGAATCGGACGGTCGATCAAACGAGAAGTCAGTGTTTCTTTTTCTGAAGGACGGCCTTCACGTTTTAGGAAGCCACCTGGGATTTTACCAACCGCGTAGGTACGCTCTTGGTAATGCACAGAAAGCGGGAAGAAATCCTGACCCGCGTTAGCACTTTTCGCACCAACAACGGTAGCCAATACTTGTACGTCACCAATGGTACACAATACCGCACCAGTGGCTTGACGGGCGATACGGCCCGTTTCTAGGGTAACTTCTTGGTTACCAAACTGAAAAGTTTTAGTCGTAATAGTCACTTAATATCCTTAACTATTTAATTACTTATGCTCCCAAAGACGTTCTTTTGAGCCAGTACTCAAATGCATTTTGTTAGGCAAAACACATTTGAAGTACAGGCTGTCCCTGGGGAGGCCATTAAAAGAAAAAGGGCCATAGTTTCCTATGGCCCTCTTCGTTCTTAGCGACGTAGACCTAGCTTTTTGATTAGGCTAGTGTAACGCGCTGCGTCTTTGCGCTTTAGGTAGTCCAACAATTTACGACGTTGGTTTACCATGCGAATCAAGCCGCGACGAGAATGGTGGTCAGCTTTGTGAGCTTGGAAGTGACCTTGTAGGCCTTCGATGTTCTTAGTCAACAATGCAACTTGAACTTCTGGGGAACCAGTGTCGCCTTCTTTAGTTTGAAACTCAGCTACCAATGCTGCTTTTTGTTCTGCAGACAATGCCATAATCGAAATCTCCAATTGGAATATGCTATAAAAAAATCCAGGTTAGCCGAGCATATTTTCAGTTAACCTAGGCGCAAAAGTGTAACACTATTTGCGCGCTAACTCACTGGTATTTACCAGCCGGAACGGCTTTATTTTGCCTTTTTTGATTTCGCCCAAGCCAAGGAAAAACCCATCACTTTGACGAAATAAACGCAACAGTTGTCCATTATCCGACTCGCCCGTTACAGGAATAAGTCGTCCAAATACCAAATGCTCCGCTTCTTGATCACTGAGTTGGTAATCCGGCAAATAGGCTACGGCACTATCCACTGGCAACAACTGCTGGTCAAGCACTGCTTCGCCCTGCTCAGCCAATTGTTCGAACTGCTCCAGCGTCATCATGTCCTTGCTGTCATAGCCGGCGGTAGCAATACGATGCAACATATCCAAATGGGCACCACAGCCAAGAGCTTCACCAATATCCTCACCGATCGTGCGAATATAGGTACCTTTGGAACAAGTAATATCTAACGTGAGAGTATTCTCGGTGCGCTCGATCACCTGCAGATTGCGAATGGTGACTTGGCGGCGCTTACGCTCGATAGTAATACCTTGGCGGGCGTATTCATAAAGGGGCTTGCCTTCATGTTTGAGCGCCGAATACATCGGTGGCACTTGCTCGATTTCACCACGAAAGCGCTCTAGCAGCTGCTCCAATTCGTCATCACTTAGCTGAGGAACAGGTTCTTGCGTGAGAATCTCCCCTTCCTTATCGCCAGTCGTAGTACGAACCCCTAATTCGATACGGGTCAAATAACGCTTGTCGGCATCCAACAGGAATTGTGAGAACTTGGTGGCTTCCCCTAAACATAGGGGCAACATGCCGCTGGCAAGAGGATCAAGCGCCCCAGTGTGGCCGGCTTTCGCAGCACGAAATAAACGGCGGACACGCTGTAGAGCTTGATTGGAGCTTAAACCAAGTGGCTTATTCAAAAGCACGACACCATCTATGGCGCGCCATTGGGTTTTAGCCATAGAAGTCGTTACTCTTGGTCAGTTGGATTTGAGTTATCTTTACGGATTGCTTCGTCGATCAGCGCCGACATGCGGGCACCATTGACGACGGTTGCATCATAGTGAAAACGCAGATGAGGCATGATACGCAGTTTTACTTCTTTAGCCAAACGATGGCGTAAGAAGTTCTTGGCGCTATCCAATGCTGCTTGGTTATCCGCTAAACGCTGCTGATCATCATCCAAGCCCAATACGGTGTAATAGACGTCCGCGTAACCAAGGTCTTTGGCAACACGGACTTCGTTAATAGTAACCATACCTAGGCGCGGATCTTTCACTTCAAATTGTATTAGGGAAGCCAGCTCCTTTTGGAGCTGGTCACCAATACGACTGGTACGAGAAAATTCGCCTGCCATATTTATCTCTTATAGGGTCCGCGCGACTTCGATAGTCTTAAAGACTTCGATCTTATCGCCGACTTTTACATCGTTGTAGTTCTTCACGCCGATACCACACTCCATGCCTTGACGCACGTCGTTAACAGCATCTTTAAAGCGACGTAGGGACTCAAGCTCACCTTCAAAGATAACCACGTTGTCACGTAGGACACGGATTTTCTCGTTACGGTAAACGGTACCTTCAAGCACCATACAACCCGCAACCAAGCCAAACTTAGGTGAACGGAATACATCGCGCACTTCAGCAGTACCGACGATTTCTTCACGTAGGTCAGGTGAAAGTAGACCAGAAAGGGCTTGTTTCACATCATCAATGATGTTGTAGATAACGCTGTAGTAGCGTAGATCCAGGTTTTCACGCTCAATGAATTGCTTCGCAGAGGCATCAGCACGCACGTTGAAACCGAAGATAACCGCTTGAGAAGCCAGCGCTAATGTAGCGTCGGTTTCGGTGATACCACCTACACCACTAGAAACAATGTTCACTTTCACTTCTTCGGTACTTAGATCTGTCAAAGACTTGATCAAAGCTTCCAAAGAGCCGCGAACGTCCGCTTTCAATACGATATTCAGAGTACCGACTTCCGCCTGCCCCATACCAGAGAATAAGTTCTCTAGTTTCGCAGAGTGCTGGCGAGCAAAGCGTACTTCACGGTATTTGCCTTGACGGAAGTTAGCCACTTCACGAGCTTTACGCTCATCCGCCACAACGATGAATTCTTCGCCAGCGTCAGGGGTACCATCCAAACCAAGGATCTCTACCGGGATAGATGGGCCTGCAGATTTAACAGACTTACCGTTTTCGTCTAACAGCGCGCGTACACGACCCATTTGCAGACCGGCCAGTACGATATCACCTTTCTTCAAGGTGCCGTTTTGTACTAGCACAGTGGCAACAGAACCGCGACCACGATCAAGACGGGCTTCAACCACCACACCTTTCGCCGGAGCACTTGGTACGGCAGTCAGTTCTAATACTTCCGCTTGCAGCAGTACTGCTTCTAGTAGTTCATCAATGCCTTCACCAGACTTAGCCGACACACCAACGAACTGAACGTCACCGCCCCATTCTTCTGGAACAACTTCCTGAGCCACCAATTCGTTTTTCACTTTGTCGATGTCAGCAGATGGCTTATCGATCTTAGTGATAGCAACAACGATAGGTACGCCCGCTGCACGCGAGTGCTGGATGGCTTCGATGGTTTGCGGCATTACACCGTCATCCGCCGCACAGACTAGGATAACGATATCGGTTGCCTGGGCACCACGAGCACGCATAGCAGTAAACGCCGCGTGTCCAGGAGTATCTAGGAAGCTGACCATACCGTGATCAGTTTCTACGTGGTAGGCACCGATGTGCTGTGTGATACCACCAGATTCGCCAGCCGCAACACGCGTGGTACGAATGTAGTCCAACAACGAGGTTTTACCATGGTCAACGTGACCCATAACCGTCACTACTGGAGCCCGTTTAATCGCTTCCCCTTCGTAGTCGATCGAATCAAGCATGTCATTTTCAAGCGCGTTTTCATCGATGAATTTGACTTTGTGGCCCATTTCTTCAACAACCAAGGTGGCTGTATCACGGTCGATAGTCTGGTTAATGGTTGCCATAGCGCCCATCTTAAACATCACCTTGATTACTTCTGCGCCTTTCACAGCCATTTTATCGGCTAGTTCGGCAACAGTAATACTCTCAGGCAGCGCTACTTCATGGATAATTGGCGCTGTAGGCTTTTGGAAACCGTGTTCTTGTTTCGCCGGCTTCTTCAGCTTACGGTTTGATTTGCCACCGCGACGAGAAAACTCTTCGTCTTCGGTGAAGCTAACGCGATTATTGCGTTTTGAATCCACGTGGCGACCGCGCGGCTTGTCGTTCTCACGTTCAGGCTTAGGCGCAGTCTTTTTGCTCTTCGGTGCAGCAGAACCCACTTTTTTCTCTGGGACTGCACGTTCAGATTGTGGTTTTTCAGAATTACTCACGAGATCGTCATCTCCTTCGTTAGAGTCCACTGACTCAACGATTTCTGTCTTTTTCGCTTGTTCAGCGGCTTTTGCTTGCTCTAGTGCTTCGCGGCGCGCTTGCTCTTCGGCTTCAGCTTTGGCTTTCGCTGCTTCCATAGCAGCTTGGCGTTCTGCTTCTTCCCGAGCTTTTTCAGCTTCAATACGCGCTTGCTCCTCGGCAAGACGTTGAGCAATCAACTCTTGCTGAGCGCGAACATCCTCATCTACATCTGGACGCTTAACGTAGGTGCGCTTTTTCTTCACCGCTACGTTAACGGTTTTGCCCCCATCCGCAGAAATAGTCGTCTTTTTGCGACGTTGTAGCGTTATTTTACGCTCACCCGCCCCTTCTTCGCCATGCTGACGTTTCAGGTAATTTAACAATACCTGCTTTTCGACATCAGATACTTCCTGATTTTCACTCGTATGAGGAAGACCTGCGTCTTTCATCTGAGCCAGTAGCTTATCGACTGGTGTATTCACCAATTCAGATAGATTCTTTACGGTTTGAACTGTCATTAAGTTCCCCCTTGTTACTCAGATTTTATTCAGATTCGGCAAACCAAGGTGCACGGGCTGTCAAAATAAGTGCAGCGGCGCGTTCTTCATCCATGCCATCAATTTCCATCAATTCATCAACAGACTGCTCTGCTAGATCTTCCATCGTTACAACCCCTTTTGACGCCAATACCAACGCCAAGTGGTTATCCATTCCTTCCATTTCAAGAAGATCTTGTGCAGGTTGAGCACTTTCAAGCTGCTCTTCCGCCTGCAAGGCTTGGTTTAGTAACGCTTCTTTCGCACGGGAGCGAAGTTCGTTTACCAAATCTTCATCAAATCCGTCGATGTCTAACATTTCTTCCATAGGTACATAAGCAATCTCTTCCAGAGTTGCGAAACCTTCTTCCACTAGCTCAATAGCTAGATCGTCGTCGATTTCTAAAGCATCAACGAAAAGGTCGATAATTTTTTGCGATTCTTCTTGCTGCTTCGCCTGAGCATCTTCTGCTGTCATCACATTCAATGACCAGCCAGTCAGGGCGGAAGCTAGACGTACGTTTTGACCATTACGACCAATAGCTTGCGCTAGGTTATCGCTCTTAACCGCTACATCCATGGAATGGGAGTCTTCGTCAATCACGATTGAATCCACTTCGGCTGGAGCCATGGCATTGATTACCAATTGTGCAGGATTATCGTCCCAAAGCACGATATCAACACGCTCACCATTCATTTCATTGGAAACAGCCTGTACACGAGCACCACGCATACCCACACAGGCACCAATAGGATCTATGCGACGGTCACTAGTTTTGACGGCGATTTTGGCGCGTAGACCTGGATCACGGGAAGCGCCTCGAATTTCGATCACTTCTTCGGCAATTTCAGGTACTTCAAGGCGGAACAACTCAACCATGAACTCCGGAGCGGTACGGGACAGGATCAACTGAGAACCGCGGTTATCTTCACGAATTTCCAACAACAAAGCGCGAATGCGATCGTTCATACGGAACGTTTCACGATTGATCAAACTTTCTTTCGGCAATACCGCTTCCGCGTTTTCGCCAAGATCAATAATCAAACTATCGCGGGTGACTTTCTTCACCTGACCGTGGACAAGCTTGCCCACTTTTTCGCTGTAACGGGCAACCATCTTGGCACGCTCTGCTTCACGTACTTTTTGTACGATCACTTGCTTAGCTGTTTGTGCTGCGATACGACCAAACTCCTCAGATTCAATCTCTTCTTCATAGATATCACCTACGCCGAGATTCAAACCCTGCTCTTCCATATCATCCGTCGTAAGTTCTGAGTCAGGCGCAGAATAGTCTTCATCTTGCACGATGTCCCACTGACGGTAGGTTTTGTACTCACCTGTACGTTGATCAATGGACACTCGAATTTTTACGTCGCCTTCATAACGACGTTTAGCAGCACTGGCCAGAGCAGTTTCAACTGCCTCGAAGATGACTTGTTTGGGCACATCTTTTTCGTTGGAAACGGCTTCTACTACCAAAAGAATTTCTTTGCTCATCCTTTTAGCCTCTCTTAAAGGTTAATTAATTAAAACTGCGGAACAATGTTTGCTTTTTCGATCAACTCGATCGGTAGTAGATACTCCTCGTTGTCTACGAGCAGGACGACTTCGTCCCCTTCTACTCCAGTCAGTTGTCCTTTAAATTTACGCCGCCCATCGAATGGTACACGAAGGCGTAGCGCCACCACCGAGCCAATAAAACGCTGGTACTGAGATAATTCGTATAGTGGGCGATCCATACCTGGAGAGGAAACCTCTAGGTTGTATTCACCACTGATGGGGTCTTCTACATCTAAAATTGCGCTAACTTGGCGGCTCACCTGAGCGCAATCTTCTACATCGATACCTTTTTCAGCATCAGTGTCGATAAAAATGCGAAGTACGGAATCTTTCCCTTTAGCAAGGTATTCCATCCCCCAAAATTCAAAGCCCAGCCCTTCAACCACAGGGCGGATAAGCTCTTCCAGTTGTGCGAATTTAGTCGACAAAGATATTCTCCGATTATCGAATAGGCAGAAACAAAAAACGGGCACTAGGCCCATTTACTTCGTGTCCAGATAACAAAAAACCCCATTAAGGGGCCTTTATGCTAAACCGACTGTGTGACACTTAGTCGGCGCTAACACTGGACAGTGTATAATTGGTTGCGGAGGCCGGATTTGAACCGACGACCTTCGGGTTATGAGCCCGACGAGCTACCAGGCTGCTCCACTCCGCGTCAATTAGCTGCATTATACTCTGTATTGTGCAGTTACTCAAGATTGGTGCCGATGGCCGGACTCGAACCGGCACAGCCGTAGGCCACTACCCCCTCAAGATAGCGTGTCTACCAATTCCACCACATCGGCAAATCGTTGACCTTTTCTGTATTAGTTTACAGAAGGGATGTCAGATTGAGCTGGCACCGTAGTATCACTACCAAGCTCAGGCATTGAAACAGCGTCTTCTACTTGAGTTGCTGAAGGTACAAACTCAAGACCACTAGAAACTGTCTTAGCTTTTTCAGAAGCGTAAAATGCAAGTCCGAAACTGGTGGCAAAGAATACCAGAGCAAAAATTGCTGTCAAGCGTCCGAAGAAACTACTTCCGCCTTGGCTACCAAAAACTGTTTGGGAAGCACCGCCACCAAAAGACGCGCCAGCATCAGCACCTTTACCTTGCTGAACCAACACTAACGCGATAATAGCAATCGCAGCCAACACATGAAAAATTAAGATTAACGCTTCCATAAAATTACTTAGCAGCCTCTATAATGGCATTAAATTCTGTTGCTACAAGGGATGCACCACCAACGAGCGCACCATCTATATCTGGTTGAGCAAAAAGCTCGGCGCTATTAGACGCCTTCACGCTACCACCGTATAGGATCTGTACTTTTTCCGCTACGACAGTAGATTCATTCGCTAAAAACTGACGTATATCAGCATGCACTTCTTGAGCCTGCTCAGAAGTAGCAGATTTACCTGTGCCTATCGCCCAAACTGGCTCATAAGCAATCACTATATCGCTAAATGCGTCGATACCCACAACATCAATCACGGCCTGCAATTGAGATTGGCACACAGCAAAGGTGTCACCTGCTTCACGTTCAGCTAGCGTTTCACCAATACACAAAACTGGTGTCATTTTAGCTTCAAGCAGTTTCGCCACTTTTGCCGCGATAAACGCATCATCCTCAGCATACAAAGAGCGGCGCTCAGAATGTCCCACCAAGGAATAGGATACCTTAAGATCTTGCAGCATAGCGACGCTAATCTCGCCGGTGAAAGCGCCTGAATCTTGATCAGAAACATTTTGCGCCGCCACCAAAATACCTTTTGGCGCTAACGCTTGAACGTAATCAAGGTACAACGCAGGCGACGCAACAATAACGTCCGCATTTTCATGTACTACTAATTCGGAAAGTAGCTGTTTAATTGACTCCTTAGAGCCATTCATTTTCCAGTTACCTGCAACGATTTTACGACGTGCCATGAAAATGCCTCCCCTATTTTGTGGGCGCTCATTCTAAGTAAAAACCGAAACCAGAGCAAGCGACCCGTTTTACAACAAAAATACTAGATGGTAATAAATCTATTGTCCCTGTTTGGCGTCAGCAACGGCTTTCACTTCATTGGCAAGATAATTGACCAACTCATCGACAGTTTCTTCATCTCGGCCTTCTACCATAACGCGTATAAGAGGCTCTGTACCCGATGCACGCAGCAACACGCGACCAAGACCATTTAACCGATCATTGGCATGGGCGATCGCTTTTTGCAAAGAAGGCTCTTCTGCTGGCGCGAAGCGTTCGGCGACACGAATATTCTTTAGTTTTTGCGGGAACTTGGTAAAGCCTTGTAACAATTCATCCAGAGACTTTTGCTCTTCCACCATGGCACGCAACACTTGCAAAGCTGCGATAATACCGTCACCAGTCGTCGTGATATTGCGACATACGATATGGCCGGATGGTTCGCCACCCAATACCCATCCATGTTTCATCAGCAATTCGTTAACATACCGGTCGCCTACATTAGCGCGGCTAAAACCAATGCCATTTTCAGAAAATGCCAGCTCCAACCCAAAGTTACTCATCAGAGTACCAACAACCCCGCCGCTGAAACGACCTGTACGCATCAGGTGATTAGCGATAATGAAGAGAACATCATCTCCATCTCGCACGACGCCATGCTTATCCACCAAAATTAATCGGTCACCGTCACCATCCAAGGCAATACCCAAGTCAGCACCCTCTGCGAGAACATTTTTACGCAGCAATTCCGGCTTGGTTGCGCCGCTATCTTCATTGATATTCAAACCATCTGGGTTGATACCGATAGCGATTACTTCCGCACCCAATTCAGAAAATACTCTAGGCGCTACGTGATAGGTCGCTCCATCCGCACAATCGACAATGATCTTCAAACCAGTTAACTGCAAACCAATTGGGAAAGTCCCTTTGCAGTATTCAATATAACGACCTGCCGCATCATCAATACGGCGCGCCCTACCGATTAAGCTAGACTCGACCACCTCCATGGGCTGATCAAGGTAGTACTCAATCTCGGCCTCAATTTCATCACTCACTTTACCACCTTCGGCGGAGAAGAATTTGATACCGTTATCTGTATAAGGATTGTGAGAGGCGCTGATGACAATACCCGCACTGGCTCGGAAAGTACGGGTCAAGTAAGCAATAGCTGGCGTTGGCATTGGACCAACCAAGCGCACATCGGCACCGGCAGCCACAATACCCGACTCCAAAGCAGATTCGAACATGTATCCAGAGATACGGGTATCCTTACCGATCAGGATTTTTTTGTCTTTCTGCTTAAAAACTTGTCCAGCAGCCCACCCCAGCTTCAACATAAACTCAGGGGTTATCGGCGCTTTACCTACCGCACCTCGAATTCCGTCAGTACCAAAATATTTACGCTTCACGATTCACTCTCTATCCGATACATTAATTCCAACATTTGCACATGGGGTTTCACATCGTGCACACGAAATATCCGCGCGCCCTTCAGGTAGGTCGCAGCATTTGCCCCCATGGTGCCATATAAGCGCTCATCAACATTGGCATTTAGCACTTGGCCTATCATGGTTTTGCGGGACACCCCAATCAAAACTTCATGGCCTAACTCACACAATGCCTGAGTCTGATTTAATAGGGATAGATTGTGCTCTAGGGTTTTCCCAAAACCAATACCTGGATCGAGAATAATCTGCTGTTTATTGATGCCCGCCACCATAGCAGCTTCGGTGCGCCCCATTAGATAAGACAAAACTTCATCTAACAGTGCACTGTAACTTGGAGACTCTTGCATATCCACTGGCGTTCCTTGCATATGCATCAGACATACTGGCAAGCCTGTAGCCGCTGCTGCAGCGAGTGCCCCCGGACGCTCTAAAGCTCGCACATCGTTGATCAAGCCCGCTCCTAATCGCGCAGCCTCTAACATCACTTCTGGGGAACTGGTATCCACCGAAATTATCGTGTCGACCCGGTCGTTCAGCGCTTCAACGACCGGTAACACCCTGTCCATTTCCTCTTGCAAGGAAACTGGCGCCGCCCCTGGCCTGGTCGACTCGCCACCAACATCAATAAAAGCTGCTCCGTCACTCACCATCTGCTCTGCATGACGCAAAGCTTGCTCAAAGGTATTATGACGGCCGCCATCAGAAAAGGAATCTGGGGTGACGTTTAAAATCCCCATTACAAAAGGACGACAGAAGTCGAGGGACTTCTGTCCAAATTGAATAACAGACATAAATTATCTTTACGGAAAAAACAGAAGGAGAGGCCTAAGCCTCTCCTGTTGGTCGTTGTGGTGAAGGACTTTGCTCAGCCTCTGCCTGATCATGATCGGCGGCTGTATCAAGCGTCGCTTCTTCCCCGGACTGAGCATCTTGCTCAGCTTGCGGCTTTGACTTGCTGCCACCATTAGGATCACTCCAACCTTCTGGTGGGGTTGGTTTGCGACCTTCCATGATTTCTTTGATTTGCTTCGCATCGATAGTCTCATACAACATCAATGCATCCGCCATCATATCCAACTTATCACGGTTCTCTTCCAAGATCTGCGTTGCTTTTTGATAACAGCGGTCAATCACAGAACGTACTTCCGCATCGAGTTTCTTACCGGTTTCTGGCGAGAAATAATTAGCCTTACTACCAGTAGAGCCACCAAGGAAGCCACCATTGCCATCTTCTTCCTCATAAGCAAAGGCACCTAACTCTTGAGACAAGCCCCATTTGGTGATCATATTACGCGCCAACTTAGTAGCACGCTCGATGTCATTGGAAGCGCCAGTAGAAACACCATCGAAACCATGCAGAATCTCTTCCGCAATTCGGCCACCATACAAGCTACAGATTTGTGATTCGATACCGCGTTTACTTAAGCTGTACTTGTCTTCTTCAGGTAAGTACATAGTCACACCTAAAGCGCGACCACGTGGAATAATAGTCACTTTGTAAACCGGATCATGCTCTGGCATCAAGTAGCCGACAATAGCGTGCCCTGCTTCGTGATATGCCGTGTTGCGCTTTTCTTCTTCCTTCATCACCATGGATTTACGTTCAGCACCCATGAGGATTTTGTCTTTAGCCAACTCAAGCAATTCCATATTCACTAAGCGACGATTAGAGCGCGCCGCGAATAGAGCCGCCTCGTTGACTAAGTTCGCTAGATCAGCACCGGAGAAACCTGGTGTACCACGAGCGATATTTTTTGGTTCCACATCATCGTCAACCGGCACTTTGCGCAAGTGAACCTTCAAGATTTGCTCACGACCACGAATATCCGGCAAGCCAACCGTCACCTGACGGTCAAAACGACCGGGGCGTAGCAACGCAGGGTCAAGTACATCTGGGCGGTTGGTAGCAGCAATAACAATGATACCTTCGTTACCTTCGAAGCCATCCATTTCAACCAACAACTGGTTTAGCGTCTGTTCACGCTCGTCGTTACCGCCACCCATACCGGAACCACGGTTGCGACCCACTGCGTCGATTTCATCAATAAAGATGATACAAGGTGCATGTTTCTTCGCTTGCTCAAACATGTCGCGTACACGAGAAGCACCGACACCCACGAACATTTCTACGAAGTCAGAACCTGAGATGGTAAAAAATGGCACTTTAGCTTCACCAGCAATCGCTTTGGCAAGCAAGGTTTTACCTGTACCCGGAGGACCCACCATCAAAATACCGCGCGGGATCTTACCACCCAAACGCTGGAATTTACCCGGCTCGCGCAGAAAGTCTACTAGCTCTTCAACATCCTCTTTGGCTTCATCACAGCCAGCCACGTCGGCAAACGTAGTTTTAATCTGGTCTTCAGGTAGCAAACGAGCCTTAGACTTACCGAAAGACATTGGTCCGCCTTTACCGCCACCACCGCCTTGCATTTGGCGCATAAAGAAGACGAAAATCGCCAAAATCAACAAAATCGGAAAGCTAGCCACCAACAACTGAGTCCATAGACTCTGCTGCTCCGGCATACGACCTTCTACTACAACGTTGTTGCTCAGCAGATCGTCCATAATTTTCGGATCAGCCGCCGCTGGGCGTACGGTTTCAAAGCCATCACCACTGGTTCGGCTACCACTGATGGTATAGCCATCAATCACGACACGGGCAATGCGCCCCTCGTGAACTTCTTGGACAAACTCAGAGTATGAAATACGATTCATATCTGACGTTGTATTGAAATTGTTGAACACAGTGAGCAGCACCGCTGCAATCACCAACCACAACAAAATATTTTTGAGCATATCGTTCAAGAGCACACCTCTTAACGGTTAGTTTTGTGAAGCAGTCGGCTTCACCGTGTTAACCTTAAAGCTATATTCTAGGCTATAAACCCCTAATGGGGACTAGCCATTGAAATTACAAGAGCTTCCTGCATCGCACCTAAGTGACGCTCTTTACTATCAGCTCAAGCAAAGACGATAGTGAAAGATTCCTTAAGTATGCCAGTTCGACCGAAAAAGAAGCCTTTCGTTCCTCTTTTAAGTAGACAGAAGTCGATAACTTCCTATGAATCAGCATACCTAATCAGGTGCATATTCCGTTATAATATCTCCTAACCTCGACCGCCTCCAATAAAGAGGGTCAACTAATATGAGAAAATTTAACTATGAGCCTAACAAACGTACAAAAAAAGCAATATCGCCTCATCGGTCACAGCCTTAACCCAGTCGTCACCGTTGCTGGCAATGGCTTAACTGAAAACGTTTTTGCTGAAATCGACCGTGCTTTAGAAGACCACGAACTCATCAAAGTACGTTACAGCATTGTAGATCGCGACGTACGTGAAACTTTGGTTAAAGAAACAGCCAAGGTACTAAAATGCGAAACCGTACAGACTATCGGTAAAGTCGCCCTTTTCTACCGCGCTGCGCTCGAACCAAACCCAAAGCTATCCAATCTACTGCGCTAAATTCTCAACTCCCCTCGATTGACGACGATAACGAAGTGATCAGGCACTTTCTTGGGGAGTCAGTATGATTTTCATTGAACCCACATCTAGGTTACGCGACTTTAGTGAAATCAGATCTCTACGGACTGCATATCGCAGTCGCCTCACAGTAGAGCAGGATCAGCTAACACTTAGCCATGCCGCCAAAGATGTCCACGAGATAGAATTAAATAATAATGGCGCGCTTACCCTTACCAGTAGTGACAGTTTATTAGCTAATCTAATTGAGCATTTACTGCGCCATATCGACCACGCCGAAGCCAAGGTCACCGCCATCAGCCAAATAGCCGATGACAAATCTCAGTGGCAAATATTTCTGCAAACACCACCACTGCGACCTCAAGCCAGTAGCGAGGCCTACTCTTTGGAAGCGCTAGGCAGCAAGAAAAAAACACCAAGCAAATTGCTGCGCGTACCCGTATATGGTCAGGACGGTAGCTATTTTGAATGGCTCACTCAGCTGCGCCCACCTGCAAGCGGTACACCACCAAAGTGGTTACAACAACTACCTAATAACTTCGTCTTAAGCGCTCTTCGCACTCCCTACACCGAAGAAATACTACAAGCTATACCTACTTCTTGGCGCTTTGTTGTCGACCAAGACGGAGAGCCCGATCCATTACGAGAACTCCATCGCGACAACCAAGCACCTTGGCAGGGTCTTAACGGACTACAATGGTGGCTCGATAGTGACCACCAAGGACTACCAATCGTGATCGCGGACAGTCAATTCGGGTATGTCTATGTGGGTAACATTATTCCGCAATTGGCAACAGTAACTAAGAACGACTCTATCGAGTTCAGCAGTAACACAGACACCAGCGCCTAGATCGATCAACTAGGGAAAACGATAGCTCAGACCAAATAAAGTGGAACTCTCACTGTCGCCACCTTTCACACCGGCTTCATTAAGCGTGTACGCAAGATTTAGCCCTAAATTCGTTGTTAACGGATGTTCCACACCAAACCCGAGACGCAGCGCAAACTGCTCATTTGCAACACTTGGAGAGGTAGCGATGTAGCCCACTCCAACTAACAAATAAGGTCGAATGACACCAAAGGAGGTACGTAGTTGAACATCGATGCTGTGAGCGGAGGTCGACAGCTCTTTAGAACTCTTTCCAACAAAACTCTTGCTTGCAAGCAAGCTCGTCCCGGTGACGGCAACTTGGTCACTAATATGGTATTGCAGCGCCACAGCCGCACCTATTACGTCCAAGTCCTGCTCATCAAACCCACGCTCAACGGAAGACAAGTATAGAGATTGCACCCCTAGACCTAGGGAAAATGGAGAAACTGCCGCTGCATTTGAAGCAACAAACGCACTTAACAGCAACGACAGCGATAGAAAATATTTAGACATGGAGTTCCTTGCCAACATCAGACAAATTTAGGCAAGTGTACCCCATCCAGAGATTAGATACTAAAGCTAGCACCACAACCGCAAGTGGAAGAAGCGTTAGGATTCGCCACAACAAAACGAGAACCTTCCAAATTCTCTACGTAGTCGACCTCAGAGCCCACCAAGTACTGAAAGCTCAGAGCATCCACCACCATGGTTGCACCATCGCGCTGCACTTGAGTGTCATCTTCCTGCAGCTCTTCGTCAAACGTAAAGCCGTATTGAAAGCCGGAACAGCCTCCACCCGTTACGTAGACACGCAACATCAGCCTGTCGTTTTCTTCTTCTGCAATCAAGTTCTTCAATTTTGCCGCAGCAGCATCGGTGAAAGAGATTGGGTCAGCGGATTCAACCATGATCTGTCGTTTACCTAATCTTAAAAAGTGACTTGGGTCAAGATTATCCTCTTAACCCAGTAAATTAGTCAAGTATAGATCAGTGTTCACGTGTAGCGCGGAAGGTGACTTCAGGGAAGCGCTCTTTCGCTAAATTCAAATTCACCATGGTCGGCGCAATGTAGGCAAGGTTATCGCCGCCATCGAGCGCCAAGTTGGTCTCATTTTTGCGTTTGAACTCTTCGAAACGTTTATTATCGCTGCAATCTACCCAACGGGCAGTAGCCACGTTCACGCTTTCATAGATAGCTTCCACGTTGTATTCGGCTTTCAGGCGGGCAACGACCACGTCAAACTGCAGAATACCCACCGCCCCTACGATTAGGTCATTGTTAATCAAAGGACGGAATACCTGCACAGCACCTTCCTCCGACAATTGCACCAAGCCTTTTAACAGTTGTTTTTGCTTTAACGGATCTTTCAGACGAATGCGGCGGAACAACTCTGGGGCAAAGTTAGGAATACCGGCAAATTTTAGACTTTCACCCTGGGTAAAGGTGTCGCCAATCTGAATCGTGCCATGGTTGTGCAAACCAATAATGTCACCGGCAAACGCCTCTTCTGCACGGGAGCGATCCCCCGCCAAGAAAGTTACTGCATCAGAGATACTGATTTGCTTACCAATACGCACGTGATTCATCTTCATACCTTGCTGATATGAGCCTGAAACGATGCGCAAGAAAGCGATACGATCCCGGTGTTTTGGATCCATATTCGCTTGAATTTTGAACACGAAGCCAGTGAACTTTTCTTCGGTCGCTTCGACTTCGCGCTCATTGGCTTGACGTGGCATTGGTGCCGGCGCCCATTCCGTCAAGCCATCCAACATATGATCCACCCCAAAGTTACCTAGAGCAGTACCAAAGTAGACCGGTGTTAACTCTCCTTCCAGGAACAATTCTTTATCAAACTCATTGGAGGCACCAGTAACAAGCTCAAGCTCATCCCGTAATTGTGTAGCTAAATCCTCTCCCACAGCAGAGTCTAGCTCAGGATTATCCAAGCCTTTGATGATACGCACTTCTTGGATGGTATGACCTTGTCCAGTACTGTAGAGAATGGTTTCATCCCGATGCAGATGATAAACCCCCTTAAAGGCCTTACCACAACCAATCGGCCAAGTGATTGGCGCGCACATGATATTCAGCTCATTTTCCACTTCATCCAGCAATTCCAGTGGGTCACGAATATCACGGTCAAGTTTGTTCATAAAAGTAATGATAGGCGTATCCCGTAAGCGGGTAACTTCCATCAACTTACGTGTACGATCCTCGACACCTTTCGCCGCATCAATCACCATCAGACAAGAGTCAACCGCAGTCAACGTACGGTAAGTGTCTTCCGAAAAGTCCTCGTGTCCCGGCGTATCCAGTAGGTTTACCAAGCAATCGTTGTAGGGAAACTGCATCACAGAGGTAGTGATAGAGATACCACGCTCTTTCTCCATTTCCATCCAGTCTGACTTGGCATGCTGATTAGAGCCACGCCCCTTCACTGTACCTGCAACCTGAATAGCTCGTCCGAATAGCAACACCTTCTCTGTAATGGTGGTCTTACCGGCATCCGGGTGCGAGATGATAGCAAAGGTCCTTCGCTTATTGATTTCATTAAGAAAATCTTGGTTTGCCATGTATAAATTCTTTTAGTTTGTACACGGATTTGTACACACTTTTGGAAGTACTCTCTTTTCAGTTCTTCGCTTGTCAAATCCGTCGTGTTAATCGTAATTGGCCGCTATTTTCGCTGATCTTGACTTTATAAACAATCAATGGTTATCTAATCGGTTACCATTTACTCTCAGCGTGCGCCAATGCTCAGTTGTAGCTGTTTGCAATCTTTGCTTCTTCAGCTCATGAACAACTGTGGCTAAACCACAAATTCCTTCGCTACCAAAAATCGATGATAGCTTGTCGTACAACACCAATGATGGTGCAGTTGCCGTTGATCGGTATTGCAGGGTATTGCGGGTTCAAAGGTTTTAGGTACTTCTGTTCACCATCAATGACCAACTGCTTAAAGGTTGCTTCTTTCGAATCATCCAAACGCGCAACAACCAATGAACCTGAAGAGTACGGTAACTCGGGATCAACAACGATCACTGCCCCCTCAGGTATGGATTTTTTGCCGCTTGGATTTTCCATACTGTCGCCTTTTACGCGAAGTGCGAAACAACCCTCATGTGCTTTCCCTGTGACTTCACGCCACTCTTCAGCATCTTCATGGGCAAATCCCTCCGCTATTTCAGTCCAATCACCGGCCTGAACCCAGTTAATGAGAGGAATTCTTCCCTTAATGTCAGGCCCAACTTCTACATTACCGACCCCCAAGCCAATCTCGCCATCACCTGTGGCGAGCCAATGAGCATTCACGCGAAGCGCTTCCGCGATCTGCATGGTGTAACGAGACCTAGCCGATTTACCAGAGCAAATCTGGCTGATCGACTGCTGTTTGATACCAATGCGACGAGCCAACTCAGACTGAGTCACCCCAGTAAGCTGCAAGGCATGGTTTAGTCGTTCGGATAAAGTTTTCATAAGCCCGCATTCTACAAATAAAACTGTAGCCTTTCAACAATTTTAACTGTTGACTTATCTACAGTTAAAACTGTAACATTCAATCTTGTAACAGTTTTTATTGTAACAGGAGACGGTATGGAAGTGTTCAACACGACACAAAAACATCTCCGCCGTGCCATTGACTTGGTCGGCGGGCAATCAGCATTAGCGCGAGCCATCAACTCAAAACAGCAAAACGTCTGGTTTTGGTTGAATAAATCAGGACGTGTTCCCGCTGAATTCGTTTTACCCATCGAACAAGCTACGCAAGGACAGGTAACCCGATCTCAGTTAAGACCGGATATCTATCCCGAAGGCCAAAGCGAGCTGAAAGCCAGTAACCAGTAGGATTAAGGGCAAGTAATGGTCAGCATTTTACGTAAATACAGAAGCGAGTTCCTCCATGCGTGATTATGGCAAGGTCTATACCCGCTTTTGGCTAAAGCAAAACGTTTTGTCCTGGAGTGACTCAGCGAAGTTGCTAGGACTGTATTTGCTTACATGCCCACATTGTAATTTGCTTGGCTGCTTTCGATTGCCGATTGGTTACGTTGCTTCTGACTTGAACTGGGATGAGCAACAGGTTGCCAAGGCTCTAAATGAGTTAGAACAAGATCAGTTCCTCCTTCGTTGCGAGGAATCCGGTTGGACTTTGATTCGGAGCTTTCTGAAGCACAACCCAATCGAAAACCCAAACCAAGGTAAAGCAGCCTTTCGGTTGCTTAAAGATGTACCTGCCGACTTCATTGGCATGGCATCGCTTTTGAAATCTCTTGCCGCTTTTCAAGCTCGGCTACCAGAAGAATTTTCATCATTGTTTATGCCTGATGGCAACCCGGTTAGGGACTCTCAACGGTCGGATGACTCTGAGAGAAGCAATAAACCAACAGTTAAAACTGTTGACCACATACAGTTTGAAGACTTCTGGGATGTACAAATACGCAAAGAAAAAAAAGCGAAAGCCAAAGAAGAATGGCTACGCATGGGACTCAATGAAGACCATGAACTCGCCTTGGAAGTGCTAACACGCTGGAAAGAGCAACGAGACAACCGATTGCAGTATCAAGATCGGACTAAGACCCCTATGCCACATAACTGGCTTTTAAACCGGCAATGGGAAGACGAGTACGTTCGCATTGATGAAGTACAGCAATCATCGACGAGCCTAAAGGGCAGCAATCACCAATTGAACATTGAAGAAAGCAATCGCCGCATTGCTGAAAGCTGGGCCGGACCAGGTATTCGGGAGGTTCGTTCAAGTGCAGGAGGTTGATAAACGCGAGTTTGCTGAAGTTTGGGGAGCTGCTTGGACCATGTATGGCAAAAGCGTATCACCACAATTGCTATCCATCGCATTTGAAGCCCTTCGTGCTTATAGCATTGAAGAAGTGCGAATCGGTCTGACTCGGCATATTCAATCACCGGATACTGGGCAATTTTTTCCAAAGCCCGCTGACGTCATCAAGCATATCGATGGCAACTCGGGTTCAAGAGCCATGGTTGCTTGGAACAAAGTTGACAAGGCTGTTCGTCAGGTTGGCGCTTGGACATCCGTGATGTTTGACGATGCGCTTATTCACCGCGTTATTTCAGACATGGGGGGATGGGTTGAACTCTGCAAGGTAGATGACAGGGAATACCCCTTTAAACAAAAAGAGTTTTTAACACGCTACCAGACTTACTTGTTGCGGGACGAAGTGGGTGAATACCCAAGGCTATTACAAGGTATTGCAGACCATCAGAACCAGCAAAAAGGATTTGATATGCAAGCGCCAGTTGCCGTGGGCGACTGGTCAAAAGCAGCACAAGTTTATACAAGAGGCATCACCGACTTTAGCGCAGTGCCTTTGAAAAGAATAAGCCCGAAAGCCATTCAGGCGCTTCTCGGAAATCAATTAGAGGACAAAAATGAAAACGATTAAAGCAAAAACCATTGCCCTAGTGATAGCCATGTCCGCAAGCACTTCAGTCTATGCGTTTCCGGGCTATCAGTGGGAAAAAGCAGCACAAAGCGTTGGTATTGATCCAGTCATGCTCTACGCCGTTGCCTTAGCTGAGTCGGCCTCACATCGTGGTCTCAACATGACCAGTCCATGGCCATACGCAATTCGCAATGGTTCAAACGCAACCTACGCCAAATCTCAGACAGAAGCGGAGCAACTGTTAAGCCAGGCACTGCAAGAGAGTGAAAAATACCAGCTCGATATTGGCCTAATGCAAATCAATTTGCATTGGCACGGACATCGGGTGAGCTCAGCAGCAGAACTGCTAGACCCCATCACCAACCTAACTGTCGGCTCCAGTATTTTGGCCGAAGCAATCAAATCTTCACCAAACGATTTAGAGCTTGGCATAGGCCGCTATCACAGCTGGAACGAAGAGCGTGCACGCTGGTATGGGCAAAGAGTGCTTTCTATTTATCGCAATATTCTACATGAACTGGAGGTCCGTCAATGACAACCAATCAACAAGACTTCTATCAATTAAATTTGGCATACCTACACGCAGCACGGGAATTGGCGCGCATTGATCCACAAGAGGCGGTCTTGCGCTTTGGACTTACACGCGATGTGGTTGATGCGCTGATTAATGCTGGAGTTGACGACCTGCAACGAGTGGCGACCTCATCATTCATGCTGTTTCAACCAAGGGGTAACCAAAGCCAACTGATTGAGATGGTGAAGAGCAAAGGCACAGGTATCCCAAGAATCGCTTATTTATTATCAACCCTAAACAACAAGGGGGATGCATGATTGATAACCTGTCCAAAAGTGAGCTGTTTACCCGAGCCTCGCTGCTTATTAAATACGGATTTCGAACAACCATTATCGCGCTCGATACAGGTTTGCCAATCCACATTATCAGAAGGCTCCATAAAGAAGTGACTGGCAAGTCACCTTGTCCTGGTCAATTGCCAGAATCTGATGCCATCGTCAAAAGCAGAAGAGCATTAGTTGAAGGCTCCCTGCTGATGGCGCTTTATGTCAATATTGGTGGTGACAATGTCTACAAGCAATTAAATATTGATGCTTTGATGAAGGCTTACGATGCGTACTTGGTTGCAAGAGAAGAAGCAGATCTTCCAGCTGAGATCCCATGGAAAAAACTGACCATCAATGAAGGTTGGGTTCTAGCTCGTGATTTAAGGTCACAGCTTGCATCCTTACACCGTTGTCGATGCGGTAGTCTGTATTTGACGGTATCTCAACAGCGCATTCAGCTTAAATGTCCTGTGTGTGAGATTATGGCCGAGCAAACCACTAGAGCACTTTTTGAGAACTAACATGCTGATGCATGATTTGATTGTGCACCTCCCGTGCACTTTGAGAGTACTAACAAGATGACAAACTTACTTAAATCTTTACCAGCACGCTGCTGGTTTATATCACTGGGACTTTTTCTGGCGACTTTGGCTGCGGCTCATTTTTTTCCATCAGAAATATTAACGGCATCTGCCAAGTTAGCGGCTTTGCCATTTCTGATCTGCACCATCGTTTTTTTCGGCTACTTGGGATTCAAAGCGACCTGTAACCCCATCGGCCTAATAGCCATCATCACGATGCTTTTAGCAATCGCATATTGGCAAGCGAGTTGGACAATTGTTGGTTTGGGACTCTTTTTCATAGCTATTTGTACTGGAATTAGATTCTTGAGTAGCCAAGTTAAAGATTCGGGTAGAACTTTGAGCATTGAAGAAAAATGGTATTGGTATAAGCTCCATTCGTTTTTTGATGGCTTTTATCCAAGGTATCCCAAAAAGCCAAAAAAATAGCCAGCCCACCACAAGCTGGCTACCTTCTATTTTCAGTTCCTTCCTGATGCCTGGTTATAAGCCCTAATATCGATCAAGTTGTTCTGAGCATAATCTCCCGCAAGCGATGCATTTGAGATCACCGCTATCTGCTTATCCACAAATGCTTTATCTTCTTCGGACACACTGTCAGGAATGTAAGCGCCACTCTCATCCTTTTGACGATACTCATTTAGCATTTGCTCCCTTAGACCTAGCATTTCAGGCGACCAACTCGATGAGTCTTCAGAGTTGAATACGCGTCCCGCCAAACCTTCATTGAAAGCTTGAGCGAACACTTGACTTTGAATCGGAGTCAATCCCATTCTCTGCCCTTCGCTGTATGCTTCCTGTTTGAAATCATCGGCATACTGTTCTAAGAACTCACCATATCGATTGTTAACTGCCGCACCAAATGCCCCCGCCAACATGGCTTCAGACTTAGTGCCCCAGTTTACTTCGGAGGCATACTGCGAACTCGATCCACTGTATGCATCATTAAACGCCGTCAATGGATTTTCCAAAGAGGTTCCGGCATCAACGGCGGCTTTTAACCCATCCCAGGTTGATTTGCTGGCCACCGTTGCGTTGTGCAAGAAACCTCGTGAGCCAGGATCTTCAAGCGCTTGTTCTTTGTAACTCTCATAGTCTTCGCCAAAGTGATTCAAGGTATGCAGAGCTGCATCAGTATGCTTGCCACTGAAATCACCAATAGCACTGGCGCTGTTGAAGAACATTTCAGCACCAGAGACTCCGCTATCATCAGCCATAATGCGAGATCGCCACTGAGAGCCAGCTTCACTGTTTAGTCCAGATTGATAGGTACTTGTGTCAGAAGCTACGGCCTGCTGGGCTTGTTGCTGATGCGCATTCAGCTGTCCATCTACACCAGAAAGATTGGTTTGGTAAGCAGATTGAGCCGAATTGAACTGCGTTTGAACTCTTGCAGCATCCTCATAGCCTCCCAGAACACCGGATTCAACTTGGCTTTGAGTGCCACCAAAAGTAGGTGCAGTTGATGACAAGCCTTCATTAGAGCGTGGCTGAATTGATCGTAAATCGGCTCCGGTAGCCATGGCCATAACAGTCATTGCTGCTTGATAGTCATTGTCTCGTTCAGCGGGCGTCGAGGAGTTGCTATAGGTTAAAGACTCCATAGCTGCGGCCACATACGCCTGATTATCATCAGGTAGCAAGCGCTGATACATTGGAAGGTTTTCACGTAATCGGTTACCTGCTTCAACATGCTGGTTCATATAGCGACCTAAATAATCCATGACTTCAGGATTATCCGCTGCTAATCGAGTTAACGTCGCACCATCCGTGTTCCTTTGTCCTGATAGACTGTAGCTGGCCTGATCAAGCTCACTAAAGCGGTTTGATGCCGTGATAACGTCTTGTGCTGAACTCTGAAGTGACTGATAGTCTTGATTAGACAACGACATCTCAACGCCAGAGCGTCTTGAATCTGAAAGGTCCTTAACCATCGCATCGCGAAACTCAGCACGTCGTGAATCACTTGATGCCAAGCTTTGCATCTCCCCTGTGAGCGTATTTGCGGTCGTAGATCGAGAACTCCCTTCTGACGACTCAACTTGGCCACTAAAATTACCACCTAAATCTAGGCCTGCTCGTACCCTTGATAGTTTTGGTACACGAGATGAGTCTGGCTTATCCATTCCTGGCAAGTTGCCCTGTGGAGAATCATTGCCGCCCGTACCAAGAAGCCTTCCAAGAAAACCCTTATCAGCAACTTCTTTCTCACCGGGATTAGTAATGGTTCCATCGCCACCAACCCTTAGTCCGCCAGATAACACGCCCGATACCAAGCCACGTACAGCGTCTTTTTTATCGTCTCCGAAACCATACCGTGTTTGCAGGTCATCAGTGACCTGATTAACAACGGCGCTAGATGCGGAATTAGAAGAACCAATCTGACGTCCAACCGAAGAAAGGTTGTCGTAACTTAGCTTTTCACCAAAAGTTCGGCTCATGGTATTGCCAACTTGACGGCTAAAGGCTTGAGTTGCCTGAGTCATGGATTCTTTTGCAGAGCCGACCATTGAACCCACTGCATTTCCGACAGAGAAACTGCTTAGTAGGTTTGACGCGCCGGTCATCGCAGAACCCGTAAGGGCAGAATTTTGGAACATTGACTGTGATTGCATTACCGGGGCATTTTTCGCGACATCTGGACTTGCCATCTTTTCATCAATGGCATCACCGTTTTGAAGACGTCCAGCCAAGTGGGTTGCAGTTATTGCTGAGCCATACACGAGCATGAGCGAAATCGCCGGAACACTCGACGCCAACATACCGCCAGTAGCTATCCAGGTTTGCAGTACTGAATCCATCTGCATCATCCCAGCAAAAGATGGCACTTCTGTACCTGCAAAGGCATCAAGAGCCGACATTTTCCCTGCAACGGTTAAATGAATATACAGGTTAATGATGGCCATGACAGGCATCCAAAGTTGAATCCAAAGCAGGATTAACAAGTACTTCCCAGCCATTCGCATCCCGATTTGGCCAAGGGCTATCACAAAGGCCATCAAAGGGGTGATGGCGTAAATGAAACCCTCAAAAAACGTCATCATCGGACGAACGATACTTTGGAACAGGGTCTGCTCCGCCGCCCATTGCGTATTGCGCTGCTCAATCGCTTGGTTAACCATAACGGCTGCGGTGAAAGCTTGATCATCCATATATTTGCCCGTCACGCTTTGCTCATAAATAGGCAAAAGCACCGACGCGGTCATGTACTCTTGGGTGTTAACCGAAGCCAAACCAAGGTTATTCAGTGCATTTCGGATCACGTCATCAGTGTCCGTTGCTGACGAAGTCCCCAATGAGGCCGACAGAACCTGTTTAAGCCTTGGAATGAAGGTTGATTCTGTCATGAGTTTCAGTTGGCTGTAGGCATCAGTGCAGTCCAAATCGCTACTGCTACCACTGAGCATGATGCGCGTGCCATAAATGCGCGAATCAAACCTAATCGCAGTCATCGGGTTAGGATCACTCAGCACCTGATCGAGGTTCTTTTGGCCAATGTCGATACCAATCAAGGTGCACTCTTTGATGTAGTTAAACCACGATTGCTCGATGTCCGAACCGGCGACACGATTTGCATCACCCAACCCCGAGCGATCCATCACCTGTTTTCTCACTTTAATCAGTGACTGTAAACTGGATGCAAAGCCGTATTCCGTCATGGCGGGAGTTGAGAACGCCGTTTCAAACAATCGCGTGATTTGAAAGCCAACAGTCGAAATCGTACTGCCTGCGGCAGCAACACCGATGGGCACATTATCAACCACTCGAACTTGTCCCGTGTACGCATCCTCAATGCTCACTCGGGTACTGGGTCCAAACATGGTTGCAAAGACTAGCCATGAGACTAAAACGTGTTGAAAGTTAATCCCACGACCGCCTTGCATTAAGGCCTGGACAGAGACCATCAATACCCCAATGAGCAAGCCAATGCGAACCATTGAAGTAAAATCGCCTGTACCAGTGATCATCGCGACAGCGTTCAAGACCTGCTCTAAAAAAGCCGAATCCCCGATGGAATAGATTTCCCACATGACCTATTCCCCCAGCGCCGTAGATTTAACGGTGTAATAACGCTGTTTGCGAATGGTCTGAATCACCTGATTAAAATGCGCCAGCAATTCTTGCTCTGAACCGTATCTTCGCTGTAACGCGGCGTATTCCTCATTGATTTGGCGACGTGCACGTTCAAGGTCTTCAGTTAATAACTTCGCATAGGCATGATCTTCTACACCAGAGGTGCTTCTAGCTGCATTGAGCATGTCTTCAACCAATGCTTGGGCCATCTCAACAGCAATAAATGGTGCTGCTCGTGAAGCAAACGACCTAGCGGCACCTTCATTTAATGCAGAAAGTGTTCGAATCATGCCGCCAATGCTCGCGGGAGCCGAGGTCATAAAAGCCTTTTCGGTGGTGCTAGCAGCCCCTGTATTTCGAGCAAATTTAAAAATAATGCCGTTACTAGAACCTGTACCAAGAAGTAAATTTTCTACCTGAGTTGATAACCCGGTAAGGGTCACGTTAGTGATTGTCGGGTTCAAACAACCGTCTTGCGTCACTGTGTCACATCGGTACATAGCGACGTTACCGCCATGAATTAGATGCTCAATAGTCACTTTATTGCCATTCAGCCTGGTCAGTTTTGGGGCTTTACCTTGGCCATCAGCGGCATTCGCTAAATCACCAACGATAATCGAACCAGTCACCGACATAACCGCTTCAAGAAAACGGTCATCCCCCGATGCAAACCAGCTTGATGCCGAATGACGTTTCAGTGCTCGCCAAACCAAATTACCTTTAATCGTTCTGTTTACATCAGATGCCGCGACACTCGAAGCGTTCTCATATGGGTTCTTACCATTGGACTCACTCCAACTGGTAAAAACGTCTCCAGCCCCTTTAAGTGAGCTCAACATGCTGGCTTCTGTTTGCCCCTTTTTACCAAAAGCAGCCAGGGTATCGTTCACGACTCCCTGAGCCATTTGACAGGAATTGCCAAAATACTCGTTCAACTGCTGGATTTTCTTTTGCAGTGTCTCCATGTGCTGGGAGCATTTCTCACACATAGCACTGAGCGCCAATTGGAATGCGTACCCCTTGGCGTTTGCAGCAACAGAGCGAAGTAATTGAACAAACTGATCCGCGTTAACAAATGACAAACTTCCAGCGAACATATCAATGCCGCCACAACCAGCTTGGAATGACGGAGGCACCATAGAGACGAGGTTTTCGTTCATGATCCTGTTACGAACAACAACACTTCCACCAGATATAACGCCACGCCGCTGACTCTCGAATACACCTGGCGCAGTGGTGTTGGTCATTGAACCAAACAACTGGTTCATCTCCTGTTGCAAGCTTGCTTGGCTCATAGATGAAAAACCAATCGCACAGGCGATTAGCGATACTCGGAATACTTTTTTCATCGTTATAACCCTCCTTGTGCACGCAGATAGCGAACAAGGAACTCAGGGTCCTGTAATATCTTTTCGTTAAGCTCTTGGGCTGACATCGCGAGTGACACGCCGGGTTGAACAGGTCTGGTGGCATAGTAAGTTTGATCGTCAATCCAACCGGCTTGATGGGCTGCGAGAATGATTCGATTATTGAGCTCATCAAGGCTCATTGCGCCTTGGCCAATCGGAGTGATGACATTAGGCGGATCAACTAAGAACACGGCAGGGACAGTCGTAACGGACAAGGATTGTGCTTGTCCTGAATCAACTTTGTAATTGGGAAACTCTCCACCGGGTAAAGGCAAGCCATCAACAGCAATAGCAAACACCTCAAAACCGTAGTTCAAAGCCATGGATTCGATGATAGGCGCTTGAGCATGGCAGTAAGGGCAATCCGAACGATAGAAGAAGAACAAGCCAGCTCGTTTTGCTACCTCACCTAAAGCAACATCCCGTTGAGTGCCAGCTTCTCTATCCATCCGATTGGCGGCATAAGTCGCCAAGGGTCTGCGACTGATTTCATCCAAAACAGGATCGCCCATGACCACCTGCTGACTAACATCAGCAAACTGTGAGCCCTTATCCATCATGACGCGCTGGAGATACAGATAGGCTCTGACGTTCTCATTCGTCGGCTCATCAATTGCCTTGTCCATGAACGACTGCATGTGCTCACGAAACCAGGCAGCACTGAAAGGCTTTAGCCCGCTCTTACTCGACTCTGCCGCACCAGATTCCGGCCCTATCAGCTCCTCAGGCTGCTCAGGTTCAGGAATGACCTGATACCAAAACCAGCCTTCCTGACCACGCTGATAGAATGGCTCGTCACTGGCATAGGCGGGTAAGATGAATAGAAAGAAAATAATGATTGGGATGGTCACCCATAGGATAAACCAAGGTAACAAAGGCGTTCTCATTGTCAGCTCCAGAAATTTCACAAAGCTAACATGCTAAAGATCCCCGTAAGAGCGATTAGCCAGATAGATGAAGGAATTGTGAGTGTTTCTGACTAATATATTTGGTAAACTTTTTTTATTTAGCATCTGATAACTTTCAATATCAGCTGTAATCAACGCATATAAGGGACATGACGGTTATGACAGAAAATAAATGGCTGACTATGGAAGAGCTGGCGGCATATCTGAAGATGAGCCGAACCAAGCTCTATACCATGACGCAGAAAGGTGAAATTCCGGCATCGAAGATCGGAAATCAGTGGCGGTTTGACCGGGATGAAATTGATGATTGGATGAAGCAGCAACGGAATATTGATGCCAGCCCCAAAGGGGGGTGTTGATAGTATGTTTCAGTATGCTATTGATGAAAAAAACAAGGTTTCTGATCTTGAGGAAGCGCTTCAGGAATGTAGGGAGGCTGCTCGTGAGGGATATGATATTGCCAAAGACAATCTAAACGAGACGGCAAAAGCGATTAAGGGTGTTTCGGAAAATCTTTCCAACTCGTTGAAGTCGCTTGATAACGGTTCTGTTAGAACTCCCGGCGTTGTCAATCAATTGAAGTCTCAACTCACAGGTGTTGTGAGTGAACTTGAATCATTACAGCAATCGTCTGCTCAGAATCTTGAGGCGAGAAAAAAACATTTAGACCATTTTTCCATTACATTATTCGGTCGCACAATGGCTGGAAAATCTACTTTGATGGAAATTCTCACTCGGGGAAATGGAGCATCCATTGGTACTGGTTCACAAAGGACAACCCGGGATGTTCGTACATACTCTTGGAACGGGCTCGAAGTGACGGATGTGCCGGGTGTGGCAGCCTTCGAAGGTACTGAAGACGAGGAGCTGGCTTTTAAAGCAGCTACTCAGGCTGATTTAGTTCTTTTTTTGATAACGGATGATGCACCACAACCTGCGGAAGCAGAATGCCTTGCTCGCGTTAGACGCTTGGGTAAGCCAGTATTAGGTATTTGCAACGTCAAAGTTGGCTTGGATGATGAAGATGATTTGATTCTTTTCTTGAGAAACCCTGCTAAACCTTTTGATCGAACACGAATAGGCCAGATTCTTTCGCAGTTCAATCTATTAGCAGACCAATATATCCCCGGGAAGCGAGTACCATTTGTGGTCTCCCATCTTCGCTCTCAGTATTTAGCTCAACAGAATGAGTACGCCAAATATCGTGGAAAATTAATAAAAGCCAGCAAGTTTAGTGGCATTGAAAATAGAATCGTTCAAGAAGTTACAGGTAGAGGCACCTTTCTTCGAATGAAAAGTTTTATCGATGGCGCTGTCGCTCCTATGATGGATTTGACTGAGTTACTGCTTGAATTCAGCGAACAGAACTCAAGCAGTGGTCGTGTTTTAATTGGGAAAAGACGACAGTTCCAAGATTGGTCGGAGGACTTCAAGACACTGGGCGCTGAACGATTAAATACCCAGATTTCAAAGCTTATGGATGAGCTAAGATCAGAAGTTCCGGCGTTTTCCGAAGATCACTACGATAACAATTCCGCAGGTGAAAGCTGGAATAGATTAATAGAGTCCATAGGAATAAAGAACAAAATCGAGAAGCTGCAAAAAGCACTTCTCGATGAATGCCAAAAAGCACTTAGTGAAATTGCCCGAGAGTTAAAGTCAGAGCTTTCTTTAGTGGCTGACTTATCAAGTGACCGCCACATCAAAATGGATAGTATCTTCGACCTCAAACGTGCTTGGAATTGGGGAACAAATATTCTTGCCGGAGGACTGGGCATCGCCGCACTCATTCTCGGTAGTGGTCCACTTGGGTGGGCTGCAGCAGCAGTTGGAGCCGTTGGGTGGTTGTTTTCATTGTTTTTTGATGATCGTGAAAAAAAGGCCAGAAGAGCACGAGAAAAGCTGTCCCGACGTCTTTATGATCATATTGATAAAATCGAGAAGAACCTGAGAAAAGGAACAGGTGACTGGTTCCATCAGGAACTTCTCAGCAAGCAGGTTTATGTTCTACTCCATGACTTGGGAGCAGTAACAGCAGGTTTGTTTGAACTGGCAGATACTCAAAGAGCTCTGGCCTGGACTTTGAATGATCGCCAGAAGGATCTTGGAAAAATTCTGATAAACAAGGTTCTTGATCAACTTGATTCAGCATATCTGGGAGAGCACATCGTTGATGTGGCAAGAGTTCCCGGATTTGCGACAATGTTACTAATAGCCCCTAATACAACTTTTCCGGGTGATGTTCATGCAAAAATGGAAAGGCTCTTAGGTGAACAAATCTGGTTTGCCATTAATACAAAAAATCAGTTTTCGATCCTCTCGCAAGCAATTGGCAGAAATTGTGATAAAAAGAAAATTAGTATTGAAGAGAAAATACGTGTTGCCCATGTACCGCTGGATGATCTTGATGCGACAACAAGATCCCGGGTGCGCTTAGCGCAACAGCTCACCGGCCTGCATATAATGAGATAATGAAAGGAGTTAGTACCTATGACTGGCAAATTTGAAATACATGAATGGGCTGTTCGTGGCAATGAGCTGCTCGAACGCTCCAAAGAAATTTTATCTTCTGCGCCGAGCGAAAAAGTTAAATCCATTTCCAGTAGAATTCCGGAATGCGTTTTAGATAGCGAAAACAGTATAAATCTTGTTTTTGCCGGGCAATACAGTGCAGGTAAATCAAGTATTCTAAAAGTTTTGACTGGTCGAGAAGATATTGCTGTTGGAGGAGGAATAACAACAGAAGAGACCCACTCATATGATTGGAATGGAATCAAGGTCATTGACACCCCGGGTGTACATACGGAATTGAGGCCAGATCATGATGAGATCACTTATAGGGCTATAGCGGACGCAGATCTATTGGTTTTTGTGACTACAAATGAACTATTTGACTCTCACCTCGCCAAACATTTCCGGAACCTCGCGATAGAAAGAGACAAAGCTCATGAAATGATGCTTGTTATCAATAAAATGCGAAGATGTGCAAAAGGTAACAGTCCTGAAGCTCAAAATGTGATTAGGGAAGATATAAGAAAAGTATTAAATCCATTCTCCCCAGAGGATCTGCGTACATCGTTCATTGACGCAGAAGCCGCCTTGGAAAGTAAGTCAGAGGATGATGCCGACATTTCAAGAATACTATGGAAAAAAGGTGGAGTAGATTCCTTTACAGAAAATTTGAATGATTTTGTGCGCGAAAAGGGGTTAACCGGTAGATACAGCACTACTTTATATACACTTGAACAACTTCTGCAAGAAGCTTTGGCATCTGAGTCAACCGGCGACAAAGATGTTGATGCTCTTGAAGAATTGTTATTGCAAAGAAGGCGGGCATTAGTTGAAACACAAGATCGTATTCCTCGCGCTGTAGAGGGAGAAATTCAGCAATCTTGTTCTGCGATACGCCATGAAGGTCGAAAGATTTCAGATATGATTAATGGATCTGCTGACCAAAAGGCTGTTGACCAAGAGCTCCAAAAGTCTCAGGACCGTGTCCAATCAATCACCGAACAATTAGGTCAAACTGTTCAAGTTGTGATTGGTAAGCACATGGATGACCTCGAAAAACGGATCGACGGGATAGCCAATAGTGAGCTTGCAAAAGAACTGTTACCCCGGTTGGAGCATCGAATTGAAGAGGCTTCAATTTCACCAGATACCATGTCTAACTTGAGAAAAGCATCAGATGTGTCTTCTAAACTGGGCGAATTCTTGGTGAGAAATTCCTTTAAGCCTAATTCTGGATCTATTGGAGAGCTTTTTAAACTCAATCAATATTCCGGCACCGCAACACACAATGCGGTAAAAGCCATCGGCAAGTTTTTTGGAAAGAAATTTAAGCCATGGGAGGCTGTTAAGTGGACGCGCAATGTTGCAAATGTAGGTCGTGTTTTTGCTGTTGCTGGGACTGTTCTAACATTTGTTCTTCAAATCAAAGAGGATGCAGATGCCGCACAGTTAGAGTCTGACTTAAGAGAGAGTCGCGCAGCCATCCGTGCTGGTTTTAATGATGCTGCTCACGTAATTGAAATGCATTATGATCAGGCTACGCAAACTTACGTTTCCAGCGCATTATCATCAGAAATAGAGGATGTCGATAGACAGCTCTCTGAACTACGAAACATGCAAGAGGTAAGATCCAATCTGTTTGAAAACATTTTGGCTCTGCTTGAAGAAACACGGTCTCTTATACAATACCTTCATTCAGTAGACAGTCAATGGGGTTAATAGAGCTTAATTTATCCGGGACATCATAACGTTGATTTATCAACAATTAATTGTAAGATAATTTCTCATTTGGCTTTTTAAACTTTGGGTAGCACGCCTATTGACATACACGTATAGGAACGTGCTAACCTGTTCTAAATTCTAGCTAATTTCAAAAAACAGTAACCAACGTTTTAATTGATTCAGTTGGTACAATAACAAAGTGTATTTTGCTCTCCATATGCCACCAGAGCTCTGCCTCATGTGAATATTTTTTTGCCTTTTTGGTAGCAACTTTTTCTGGCAATTTGGATTTTTCTAGCTGCGGGCAAAGCAGCTTAGAATACAAAGCCTTCCAAGGATGCTTAGGAGCACCGTCTGAAAGCCGTTCCACAAACCGTTCCAGTGCATGACGAGTCACCACGACAGGTCCAATGTTCGGAACGTTGATGACCTCATCGATTTCTCTCACGGTAGCATTATCGACGCTGTATTCTTCGAAGGAATGTGAGAGCCAATCGTCCCGCTTCTCTACCGAGATCTGTGCTTCCTGGTATCGAGTGAGCAAAAACCTAGTCAGGCTGTAAAGTGAATGCTGAGTTGAGCGTTGTTTCTGTAACTTTTTGATAGCTCCTTTACTGACTCGGATTTGAAGCCCATTACCGCTTCGGTTACTCCCCATCACCTCTTTCACTGACAGTAGGTGATGAATAGCATAAACCTCAGCTGCAATTGGCTTTTGCTGCTCAGGTAGCTTGTCGTATTGCTCACCTAAATCGACCTTTAGCTCACCACCTCTTCGAAGGCCGGTCTTCCAGTAAACCGTAAACTCACCATCAATCTGCTTTGTTAACAGGGTTAATACCATCATATTTGTTTCTCCTATTGGTTATCTATTTTTCATTCTCCATGTTTTTTCAAATATGCAAGGCGCAAAAAAAGGGGCCGAAGCCCCTTGGATCAGATATGAACTTTAGGAAACCCCATGGCACCGTAAACATTCAGCACATCATTCCAATCCCAACTTTTCACGCCAAGTGACGTTGGTATCGGAGGGATCAACACTTGTGTCAGAATGCCGTTTTGCCAGGCTTTTTTCTTGAGTTCATTCGCTGCATTCAGGCCGGTCTCAGAGAGATCGTGATCTGCCCAGATGTACAGCATTTTCACATTACTTGGTGGCTCAAACCTAGCCAGTAGCGTTGCATTCACAACCGACCAACATGTTTGTCCCGTTGCTCTGGTAACAGCTAAAGCCGTCTCTATACCTTCAGAAACACCTAGTACTTCACCAGGCTCACCTATAGGAATGGCACCACCAGTGATTGTTCTGTCACTTGGTATCGGCATCATCTTTTTAGGCTTTTCAACCGGCGCTTTGAATCCATCTTCACTTAGGTAGATCCGATGGAACGTGGCCGAACGCCCTTGCTGCGTAACGATTTTACCTAGCAGCGCTGGGTAGCTATCAATTAACAGACCATCTTCATCATGGTAAGGCAAGTTTGGATGAAACCTCAGCACCGAATCCCATTCAGGACGAAGCCGGGTAACAATGCCACGACGATGCAAGTAGTTCCAAACTGGTTGCGCACGAGTATCTGCAAGAGATAGCGTTTCTCCCCAGGTTTGATTCAAGCGATGGATAATCGCTTTGTCCTCGTCCTGCTTTCTAGCCTTCCAATCAACAGCGTTACGCGTTATTGCCCGAGAAGGTGCTTGTATTTGTCCGGATTGAATACCAAGAACTTGGCCAATTGCTTCAATAGACTGAGCAAAGTTCCACCCATTAATCCAAGACAACAGTTCAAAGCCATCATGAAAGATACCGCAGGTATTACAAACGCCACCACCGGTATATTCAGCATCTTTGAACAGCCTAAAGCCATCACGACCGCCATGAACAGGACAAGCCACATGACGGCCTTTTCGAGCAATAGCGGCATCAAGTTCTGGCACCAATGCCGCTAATACTTGAAGCCATTGGCCATTAAGATATGGCCTTACTGTTTCAATTTGTAAAGGTAACGCCATATAACCTCCTTAAGTAAAAAGCCGACTCCTACCACTGGTGGTAAAAGTCAGCTTGGGTCCTGCATTAAGCCGTTTGGTTAATGCAGGAACGTTAGTCAAGCTGGATACCATGTCGTCTTAATAGCCACATGATGGAATCACGAAACACATCAGGATCGACAACCGCAGCCATCGCGCAAACACGAAAGCAAAATGGCGCTATTTCGTCATTTTGAATCCACGACAACACATCCTTGCGCAACCGAGTGCTGACACGACCGTCCAGCAATACTCGGATTGCATCCAATAGAATGCCTTCGCGTAACTGCCAGATTTCCGTGTCAGACCAAGTGACTGGGGCATCATCAAACTCAAATAGAAATTCGAGCTGTGATGATGTGTGTTGATGGGACTGCTTTTGTGATGTAGGAGAATGGGCAATGCGCCCATTCATTAAAGATAACCGCGTTCGGCAAGCGAAACGCAGCCCTCGGATGCGACCACAACATGGTCAAGCGTTCGAATATCAACAAGTGACAAGGCGTCACGGAGTCGATGAGTAATGCGTTTATCAGCTTCACTTGGCTCAGGATCACCCGATGGATGGTTATGAACCAATATCACTGCTGCTGCATTAAGTTCTAGCGCTCGCTTTGTTACTTCCCTTGGATACACGCTCGCCGCATCTAAAGTGCCTTTGAACAGCTCTTCAAATCGAATGACGCGATGCTTTGTATCAAGAAACAGTACGCCAAAGACTTCGTGCTCATACTCGTGCATCAGTGTTTGCAGGTATGAGAACGCCGACGATGGCTGTTCAATTTTGCTACCTTTACTCAATCGACCACGGGCAAGCTTGAGCGCCATATCTAATATATCTGCTTCAGTCACTTGCTCAGGAACGATGTAAGTACCGGCTTCTTCGCCAGCTAAGAACTTTTTGTTTTTCATAGGGGTCTCCAAAAAAAGCGGAGACGAACCCATGCCCTGACGGAGACGGAATCGTCCCCGCAGGGTGGTAAAATTGATGTGGTTACTGAATTAACAGTTGTTGTGTTACTTCGAATAACTCACGCTTTAGATCTTTGACGTCATTAATCACAATGCTTTGAGGAAAGAATTTCTCAACACTGCGTGTTTGAATCCCGATCCCCAGCAGCTCAAAGCCACTGCGTCTGCACCGGTCAACAATGTCATGCGTGGCAGCCCAATCATCTGGGTCACCATCCGTTAGCACTATCATTAGCTTTCGCTTCTGTTTTTGCGCTAACAAACTGTTTGCCGCAAACCACATCGCTTGTGCCATAGGCGTACAACCTCGTGGTTTTTGGTCAAAACAGGCGGCCCGATGTCGAACCGATTGCTTGGGCAATAACGCGATAGAAACTTCCTGATGAATCCCAGGAAAATAACTGACCGCAGGTACTACACCCGGTATGCATTCCAGTGCCATGGCTAAAGCCAAAGCGGCTTCATTGGCAACATGAAAGTACTTGCGATTACCTTCGCCAATGGGCTTACCCATTGAGCCCGATATATCGACCAGCAAGTGCACAGCAGCATTGGGCGCAATGCGCGGCTGCCTTTGAATAAACAATCTCGATTCACCTGCTTGTGAGGCGGCAAGACGATGGGTTGCAACTCGAAGACCGTGCCTCTTGGCATGATTCCGATTGTCCTGACTAGACTGAACCATACCTCTAAGTCGGGCTCGAATTTGAGCGGACTCAGACGCTGACAAGGTCAAGATGGCCTCGTCACCCAACATAGCTTGCTCTGCTTGGGGCAAACTGAGTGGAGTGACGCCCTGATGTCCTTCAGCTTGTTCCGACAACACTTCTGCCACTTGTGCAAAGGTATCAGGTTCAAACTGAGCGGCACTGGCCTCTAGGGCTTGTCGCAAATTGTCAGCTTGAGCAGAGTTATCAGAATCCCCCGTTTCAGCAGCATCCCCTGTTGCAGACGAGTCTGTTTCTGGGGTTTGACTGTCACTACTGCTGTCATTACTCGCAGCTTGTCCAATGTCATTACCGCTATCAGCATCCGATTCATCCTGTGGTGGACGAGATTCTTCTTCCAACATGGCAACGATGGCATCGACAAGTTTCAGCACTTCACCTGTAGACGCTAGGCTAGGCACTGCTGTCAGCATGGCGCTTAACCGGCTCATCGCTGCGCCGGGAAAAAGTTGTCTCACCCTGTCATCAACAGCTTGATACAAAGGCGTCAGCGCTTTCTGACCGAGAAAATGGCATCTCAAGCGGAACAACAACCAGGCTTGCAAGTTAGATGCAGGCTCAAGCTGTTCAGGTACACACATTTGCTGAGTGTCTACCATGTACTCAATCACTTGCGAAATACTGCGCCGGGTTCCGGGGTAATCCTTTGCCAATTCGTTTTCAATGCGAACGTCCTCAATGATATTGAGAAGTGCCTTACGGATCGGTTTGGACGACGCCTTCTGCACCATGTCAAAGTTGGTATGCCGAATATGCGCCGCTTCATGAGCCAGATAACCCCAAGCTATCTGTTGATAGTGTGGGTCGTCTGGGTTTGCTGTTGGGATCACAATCCGATCACCATCGGTAAACGCATCTTGTCCTTGAATAAGCACCTTCACACCAAACTTTTCGCCATAAGCTGCGGCAACGATTGGCAGTGCGTTTTTTAATGGATGATTCATGGGAGTCTCCTAATCATTAGGGGGAATACTCCCTCGGCGGGAGCGTTTCCCCGCTGGGAATGTAAGTGTTTAAACCTGTGCTTTTAGCTTATCCAGATCGTATTTTTGACCCAACCAAGCCACCAATTGAGCTGGACTCTCGTGCTGCTCAAATGACGTTTTAAGCTGGTCTAAACTCAGGATGTCATCCAATGTCAGACCGTACTGGTCTTGTAACTGAGTAGACACCTCGTGTTGATATTGCAGCCAGTCCCGCTCAAAAGCGGCTTGCTGCAATGCCATGTTTGGAACAAATACCATGGCTGATAACCAAACACCTTGTGCGTCCGCATCTGCGATCAGCACAGGGTTCTTAGGGATCACGACACTATGTGTTGAGTACGACCGTTGTACTAACGTTCGACAACACGCCACTTCTGGTATCGATTCACTTTCAACAGCATCAGTCACACCACGAAAATGCGGTTCAAACTGGTTCAGTTGGCTGGGGTTATGGATGGTTGATTGCATAATTTCCTCTTACATAGTTCAGAGGACATGCGCCCTTCAGGGCAACATGCCCTCAAGGACGTTAGAAATAAAATGAGTTTGGTACAGTCGAACCAAGGTTTGGTCTGACGGTTGGTTGTGGTATTGCACGTAAGTTATCTGGCTGAGCAGATACTGGCTGTGCGGGTTTAGGTTCAGGTTTGGGCATCAGTTGTCTGATATCCAATTGACCTTCACCGTGCATTCTCATCTTGTCTGGATCAGACAAAATTAAAATGGTCGCCATCAGTTCGTGATAGAGATTGTCTGTCACAGGGCCGGTCTTCGGCAGACGAACAAATAAATTGTCCATCGCTTCGACCATCGGCTGGACTCGATGATCCAGGAATGACAAACCATCCAACTTGTCTCTTAACCGCTTCAGAGGATTAAGGGCTCGCTGGCTGATTTGATTCTTACCTGCAACGGAACGCTCAAACAGTTCATTGGCATCACGAGCCACCTCCCTAAAGAGGGTGTGTCCCATGCCATTGACCTTGTCATCTAAGCCACCAGCTTGTTCAGCCGGTTGCATTCGATAGATGGCATAATCGAACTGAAGCCGTTGTTCCACATCTTCAATGGGTGACAGCGCACGCCGGATTGCATCTGCAAATTCCGGGTGTTTTGCAACCCAGTCAAACGTCACCTGATCATAGTTGTCCAAGAACAGCTGCTTGCACTGCGCAAACTCCTGACCGATCCGGTCAAGCTCTGGAACAATCTGATCAATTCGGTCTTCAGGGACGGCATAGCCACCTAAGAACCGCACACCGACTTGCTCACACAAGCGTTGCGCTTCTTTCTTAAGCCTTTCAAAGTTCGCCAATGCCTCAGGGTCGCAAATTTTTTTACTCCCTAAGCTGGCAACATCCTTCGGTGGAAGTTGGCTGCCATTGGCTAGTCTGAAATCTTCAGGCCTTAGTTTTTTTCTACCGCTCCAGATGGAACAGTCGATGTGACAAATCAAAAGTTTGTCGAGGGTTTGAATACTCATAGTGCATCCTCATGCGAGATGGGGACGCACCACTCCCAACAGGAGCAATGGCCCCCGTTTGGGTGGTAGTAGTTGACGCGCTAATGGCAACATCACTATCAGAAATAGTAATTTTGCGAATCAGGCGACGATTGGTTGAGATCGATTTTCGCAGGCATTAAGTCCAGTGCTTCAGCTATCGGGCGAACCCGCTCTAAATCACTGCCTAATAGCCTCAATACATCTTTTTCCAACTTCAGTTGGTCGGATACTTCTATCCCTTCAGGACTCGCTACTGTGAGCGAACACAGAGGTGGTAATTGACGCTTAAAGGCCAGTAACAGCAACAATGGCCACGGGCCATCATCCGTGTTAACAATGCCAGCGCCTTCACCTGACACCATGCTGATTTGATTGGTACTAGGTAATCCGCTTTTGCAAAACCCTAATGACCATTCTCCAATCCTGACCTGGTTATCATCAATAACAGCCAAGCCATAGGCTTCAAGCAGCTTTGCCATATCGAACAACGCTTTTTGCGCCAGCGAGATTTGACCATTGACGTCCTTGCGAGTACGAAACTCCCAACTGACGTTATTGGCGCACGCGACGCTATCAAGCGCATTTGAGAGTTCAAATGGCCGCCCTTGATGATCAATGCCGACTTGTCCAACAAATCGATAACCCTTGTTGATTTTCTCATTGATTCTTCGGTCTGCTTCAGCCTTAGGATCAGTCGAATCAATCAATCGCTGCTGCGACAATTGACCTGCTTTTCCAAACCGAACTTCAATCTCCTGGTTATCTGATCCAACGTAAATGGCCCATTCTTTGGCTGTCCCATCAGAATGACGGTAACGGTAAAGAGCAAAGCACTTTTCCATCATCAATCCTCCCAATGGTCACCGAAGACATCAGCGGCAATACGGTGAATGGCTTCACGTTGCTCCAACTCAGCACGAGCCGTCAAAGACCGAACCAGTGCATACTCCACTGCGTTAGGAGCGCCTTTAAAAGCAAGTGTTAACTTTGCCCAGCGCACCAAGGTCCGAGTGGACATGGTGATACTGAGTTCTGCACCGCCATCCGCGCCCCCAATAAAAAGACGGCGAATGTCACCAGCCACTTTCACCATTTTTCGGCGAAAGACTTCTGGCAAGCCTGGCGCAACGTTCTCCAGAATGGCTTCCTCTACAGAAGGCTCTGCATAGGTCGCTTCGATGATTCTAAAGCGATCAAGAAAAGCCAAATTTTGTTGAAGCACGCCTTGATACAAGCCCGTCTGGTCACCGCTGCCCGCACTGTTGCCGGTAGCGATAAAACGAAACTTGTTATGTGGAATGATGATCTCACCGCCATTTTGTGCGATGACCAACGGGGCACCTTCCAAAATGTCATTGAGCCCAGCCAATTCAGCAGGCTCAGCAAGATCCATTTCATTAATGATCAGCAAATGGCCATGCTTGACAGCCAGTGCCAGCGGTCCATACACAAAGGTCATGTTGCCATTAACCAGTGTGTGGTGACCGATAAGATCGGACAACTCCAATCGACCGTGCGCAGTAATTTGCTGAACAGGCCAATTCAATCGAGAAGCAACTTGGCAAATTAGCGAGGTCTTACCGCATCCAGTGGGGCCTGTAATATACAAACCGTCACCGTCAGGGTGAGACAAAAACGCCAATACGTCACGTAAGTCTTCTTTTCTAAAAACATACTCGTCCTTGCGAACGGGAATGTTTGGATGGGTAGTGTCGGCACTAAATCCTTCCAGAACGAAAGCATCAGGAGCCGGGACATTAAACGCTTGATTCACTTGAACCAAAAATGGAGATTGTTCAGTCATGGTAAACCTCATCTGTTTTGACGAGGCACCATGCCCAACAGGGAATGAAGTCCCCGTCGGGTGGTGTGTTGATTGTGGTATGGCTGTGTATGTAAGAGTTCAGCTCGCTCTATCATTCGTACCCAGCATTGGCTACGAGTGAAACTGCTTTCTGATGCACTCGAAGTAAGTGCATGAGAAAGGAGCCGAAATCGGCTCCAAGTGAACGTTAAAAGTAAAATGAGCTCGGTGAGTCACCTGGCAGAACCAAGTTCTCTTGCTCAAGGCTGATTTTGATTGGTGTTTCAACGGGCTGCTCTGGCTTATTGGTGCTGATACGCAACCGCTCTTGTGGCGCTTTTCGGTAAGCAGCTAAAACCTGTTCATCCAGCTCGCCTAACTTATCGGTGGCCAATTGCTTATAGTCCACCGTGCCCGCCATCATGTAGCGGCTGAGTTTGACCCCAGCATAGTCGGCATGAGCGTAGTTACCCATCATAGCGACCAATTTTGACTGAGCTTCTCGCATTTCCTCTTTCAAAGATTTAATGTGATTTTCCAGTCGAACCACTTCGGCATGTGCTGAGCAATACTGGCGGGACAGCGATGTCCAGCGGTATTGGGCTTCACCCTTGGGAACAAAACAATCTTGCTCTGGGCATTTTGACGGTTCTTTTTTGGTCTGTACTAACTCCCAAAACTGAAGCTCTGTTTCTTGCAACTCAGTTAAGAACGCCGCGTCTCGTTGTATTTCAAACTCAATCAGTTGATCCTCAAAATAGAAAACCAACCAACCTCGCGTGCTATTGGCGACCAGTACTTGATGCTGTACTTGCACCCAATACAACTGGTACGCCTCGCTTTGTTCTCGGTGAGATTGCACATCCTCAAAAACTGACTGGCAAGGACATTTCAGTTCAACGGGTTCGCCCGCATCGTTGATGCCATCAAAGCTGGCTCGAAAGATTGCGTTATGATCGGCTTCTGCACATAACGGCAGAAGAAAGTCATTATGCGCATTCTCAAATGCTCGCCTTGCTTGAGGCTCCAACCTTATACCGCGAAGCACATTTGGATTATTCGACAGGTCTTCCGGTAATACGAATCCGGTTTTTTCTGCCCATAATCGCCAAGGTGTTTTGTAGGGTGAACGCCCCATAATAATTGGGGCTTCAGATGCCGTAACCCCTGCAATGCGCCACTGGTGCCATGCAGGAGTACGCTGTGATAAGTCGATAACCTTCATATTGCCTCCTTTGAGGGGAGACTCCCCCGAAGGAGAGAACTCCCCTTCAGGGTTAAGTGGTTACTTTGCAGCTTGTGCTAACGCTGTTTGGTGCTGAACAACACTTGCTTGAACCGAATCAATTGCCGCTTTACCGGCTTGAATCGAACCTACGACAAGGGCAACAACCAATACCAAGCGTAAAAGTGAGGCTGATTTAGTCATGGAAGATCTCCAAAAAAAAGACGAGACCTTCCCCCTGACGGGAGAATAATCCCGCCAGGGTTCGTAAAATGAATGCGTGGCGCTAAGAAGCTAAAGGCTGTGTGAGCGCTTTGGCTGCTTGTTGCTGTGCATTAAATATTTCTTGTTTCGCAAACGTCAGTTCAACACCCTGAAAATGTTCATTGGCATATTCCAATGCACTATTCCAAGCGTTTGAAGCTTCTGCCCGCTCGATAAGCTTGTAAACAAGCCCTCGGGTACGATCATCAACTTGCTCGGGTGGAATCACCGATGGCTCAACAACGTGTGTTGCTTGACCTTCGATAATTCGCTCTGCTTCGTCTTGATCGAAAATTCCCACAAAGCCAAACGCAATGCGGGAACACTGGATCATGGATTTATGTCTTAGCATTCGCTTAGTGTGCGTCTGCCATGGACCATCTACACGGTAAGGGCCATTTTTGCCGTTACCTTCAAAAGGCGGTCGATAGACTTCATCCAGATACTCAGTGATTTTGACTGGGTGCGAACGGTCGCGCCGATAGATGATGCATTCCATCCATTCAGGGCATTCTTTCGCGCCATCCAGTGAGACTTTGTTTTCTGAAGTCTTAAACTCCATGCCATCAAACTGGTCGTGTTGATTGATGATGCGAGACCATCCATCGACACCTACCACTGGAATAATTCCAGCTTGCTTATCAGGGAAAGCAAAAATCTCTTTGGTGAAAGGGTTCAAGCCGTACTGATCTGCAACCACCAAGAGCGCCATCATCTGCTCATTGGTCGGTGCACTACCGTCACGTTGCTTGAATGCTGTTGCTTTTAGGGTATCGAACAGTTTGTTTGGATCGACACTAAAGCGCTCAGCAAAGCGTTGGATTAGCTTTGGTTTTTCCATTGTGGACTCCGACAATCAAAGTGGGAGTCTGCCCCTGACGGGAAAGTACTCCCGGCTGGGTTAAAGCGTTTTTGCTCGGTTAAAAATCTGGTTCAGGATAAGTTTGTGCCCAATTAGTTTGGGAGCCCGCATCATCCGCCGGTGATGGCTCAGATGCTTTGTTCACACTATCAAGAAGCAGAAACTCGTCCGCGTCCACTTCGGTCAATCGATGCTTAATGCCATCTTTCTCCCATGAGCGCGTGCGCTGAGGCCCTTGAACAAAAAGCTTTGCTCCTTTTTGGATTAAATCTTTTGCCCTGAGCCCTAACTTAAATCCACCACGATCTCGAAAAACGACCCGATGCCATTCCGTATGCTCTTTGAGCTCATTGGATTGACGGTCGCGCCATTTCTCAGAAGTGGCCAGCGAAATGCTGGTCACCAAATCACCTGATGGATAGGCTCGCGTCTCTGGCTCAGAGCCAACGTAACCTATGAGTGTTACTTGGTTTTTCATGATGTTCTCCTCGTCTTAGTTGAACTCTGTGCACACAGTTGCTTCTACCCGGCTGGGCAAAGAAGACTGACGACGCAGATAGGTTGGTATTTCGAGTAAAGCCATGTCGTACTGATGTGGCTCTTTGTAAAACGCAGATGTCAAACGGGGCATACCAGGAGCTTTAGGCACTGCCATTGGACGACGTTTTGGTGTTGGTGTGAGCAATCGCTTGATTTGAGTAAGTACAAATCGCAACGGGCGCACGCTTTGACGAGCAACCAATCGCAAAAGCGACCAGCTCAGTTTTGCAAGCAACATAATGCCTGCGATTTGGATAATAAATCCGAAGATATATTCCATTGGTGACTCCTTAATTAGGTTGTGAAGGAGTCACCCCCAACTGGGGAAAACTCCCCCAGTTGGGTGGTGAAATGGCGAACCGCAAGGCACGCATGGTTGAGCATGTAAAAACATGCAGGCTATTTGTTTAAGGAGGCTAGCTACCTCTTAGTACCACTGAGAAACTCAGCGGCGGGCTTCCTTTGAGCTCATGCTCTCAGGCGCAGATATCACTGAAACAGATCAGCAATATTTGATAGTCAGTGTAACCGTCTTATCCAGACAGGATAGTCAGAAAGATGTTCAATTCTTCCACCTAGCTGAAAGGCCATAACCTCACAGAGGATTAGGCTAGGGACTGATTATTGTCATATCAGGAGCAAACTTATGGCCCAAGCAAAACCCAATTACTCGAAACCCATCTTTGAACAATCATTCACAATTAACAGCTTACAGGCGCAACGTGTCGTTGACCGTGTTTTTAAACGGACGGTCAGTGCGCTTTACGGAATCGATGTCATCTTGCGCATCATTGGCGATGAGAACGAAATTGATGAAGTGGAACAGATCATTAGCCAGTTGATCGAGGATTGCGCTAAAGCGGTAGACAACGAACAAGCTCGTTTGGACAAACTGATGGAGTCCAACGGCATCGATGAAGTACCTGACTACACCGACCCGATTACCTTCAACGCCAAAATCAGCTCGCCTCAGGTTGGCCAGTTTGTCGGCTTAGTTCGCAAACTCGATGCGTTGATGATCTCAATGGACACACTCTGGTTGTCTAGCGTGCTTAGCAACAAACAACGTGTTGATGGCAACTACGCATGGCAACAGCGCATTATCAAACTTGCACGACGCATTATTGATATCGAAATTCGAGCACGAAAATCAGCCCAAGCTAAGGGTAAAGAAGCAGAAGTTGAGCAAGCGGTGCCTTCAACCGATGACGATATCACTGAAGAGGAAACAGATAACCCCGCCAACTAGCCAACTAGCCAACTAGGCTCCCATCAACCAGCCCCTCTCGAAGGGGCTCTTCATCTTGCTGTATTTTCTATCAAAATCATTAAAATGAATTTAACTGTCATTTTTGGCCAATTTACATGAATAGAACTAATTTTCTCATTACCTTCTTAATAGCGTTGTTCACTATCCCTGCATTTGCAGAACACCCAACATCGTTCAGCCAGGCAAAACGATTTGCCCGAGAAATTTACCAAGACAACCAGAGTACGTTTTACTGTGGATGTAGCTATAACAATGATGGTGCGATTGATGCTGCATCTTGCGGATATGAACCAAGGAAGCAACCGAAACGAGGAGAACGCTTAGAGTGGGAGCACGTTGTCTCAGCTTGGGAAATTGGCCATCAACGCCAATGCTGGCAAAATGGTGGTCGTCGGAACTGTGAAAAGAATGATCCTGAGTTTTCTAAAATGGTGTCGGATCTCCATAACCTTGTACCATCTGTAGGAGAACTCAATGGGGATAGATCAAATTTTCGATTTGGCATGATTCCGAATGAACCAAGAGCCTATGGTCTATGTGATTTCGAAGTTGTTTTCAAAGACCGTCGAGCAGAACCACCAGCTAACCGTCAGGGTGATATTGCTAGAATTTATTTCTACATGCGAGATCAATATGGCCTAAGACTAAGCAGGCAACAAACTCAGCTATTTGAAGCTTGGTCAAGAATGGACCCTGTTGACGAATGGGAGATTAAGCGAAACAACCGAATTAATGCCTTACAAGGCAATAAAAACTATCATATACAAAAATAATAAAGGCAGCAGTCTGGCAAGCGCCAAGTTACCCAGTGAGGCCTTATTCAGCCTCGTTAAGCATCACATTCAACGGCAGTAAATCACTAACAGACCATCATACTGTCAGTTTGTGGAACTCGCTGAATAGATGCGCGAAGTAATGATACGGATTGTGAGCGTTGGCGCGACAGATCATCACCATTACCAACTAACATTACACGGTTTACACCATGACTCGCCATTCTGCATTCCAACTTATTGATTACAAAAAAAAACTGAATGACAATTTGAAAACTAAAGAACCATCTTCATAGCTAGGAATCCAACACCTCCAGCCAACACCAACATAGCTAAAACAACTATAGTTCGTAGCCCACTAATCGATCTTTTTTGAGACTCCGCCTCAGCCTCTAACTTGTTGTTCAATTCCGCAAATTGTTTAGCAATGCAGCTATCAATTGCTGCGCGACCTTGTTCAAACTGATCAGGAGTTACGAACTTCAAGGCTGCCACATCACGACTTAGTTTCAACTGATCATCTTTAATCTGGCCTAGAAGATTATTAAGTGACGTCAGGCAACCGTCAAACTCTTCAAATTTTTTCGAGTTCTTTGTAACCAATTCACCTTGTTCAGTAACTAGACTTGCGAGCGTCGACTTTGCTTCCTCAATCTCAGCTTTTGCATTGTTGACGGCGCTCAACAGGCCATTAAACTCGGCCACTTGCGCCGATTGCTCTTCGAGTGAATCGATTACTCGGTGTAGTTTCTGTATGTCATTCACCAATTAATCCCCTTGTATTGGCTGGTAAGTTTTTCTAGTCTATTTGCAAGTGGAGCTAACAAAGTGTGATAGGAGTACGGATCCCCTAGCTCTTCATTTACCTCCCCTAAAACATCCAAATCTTCAAATTTCTCATGGACAAAACGAGCAAAGCGGCTTCGTGCATGTTCAGAGAACATTGGCTTTAGCTGCATAGTTTTTCGGACCAAATCTAGTGCTTCATCCCTATTATCACTAATCAGCCGTTCAAATGACGCTGCCATTCTTCGCTCTCCATCTGCATCATCAAACTCATCGGAAGCTAGTCGTAGCACACCACTCAAGTAGTTCAAGAATGCATTATCTTTGTATGACTCTAGAAATCGAGAAAGCTGACCTCGTAGGATCATCATTTTCTCGCTCCCTACTAGATGTTCCGTGCCATCTTCTTCATCAGTTTCAAAAAATACTGATGGCCATATCTTCGCCGACACAGAATTCTCAGCCATATTGAGCAGAAGTTGGCTCGACTTGTCGTGCCTGAAATAACCCTCAAGCTTCTCCTTAAATTCTTTGTCAAGCATCCTGCCTTCAGCGAATAAACTACATTGTTCATAAACGTTCTTCTGTGACTGGCGACGGTTGTAGACAAAATGGTCATAGGACCAGAGTAAAAGAACAAGAAAGATAAATTGCGATTTATCGATAGACCCTTTTCTCAGCTTATCGCAGAGAATTTTGTAGTACTGGTTATCACTACTAAACACATCCGCGAGCTTGAACTCAGGATCGTACTTTCTGACGGTATGCTCAATTTTCTTTTCCAAACTTTCTTCTGATAGGCACTGGAACTCGACATAGAGCGTGCCATTAAAAAAGTCTTCGATTACCCAGTCAGAGACAATACCTAATTGAGAAAGACGGTAGATAGCCTTTTCCAACTTAAACTTTTCTGTACCAAACTGTCTGGCAGTAATGGTCACCGTGTTGTGTTCCTGATTGTACTTAAAGAATTCGTATACGTTTGCCATCAACTTGAACTCATCATTGACTGTGTCCAAGCCGTTTGTCATCAGGAATAGATTTGTGTTCAGGTCGCTATCGCGACTCAATGACTTCACGTACTCCTTCAGATCTTTGACATTCGTGCTAGAGTCCCAAATCTTGTCGAGAATAGCTGAATTGGGCTCTTTTGTGAGAAGCACATAGCAATCTGCGGGTACTTCCTTGAATAGTTTTTTATCTCGCCCGGCCCTGCCTGCTTCCTGATACAAGGCCTCCATCGACCCAGGTATTCCGAAGTGAATCGTATAGGCAATATTCCCCTTATTCACGCCCATTCCGAATGCCTTAGTGGCAGTAAGTAGGCGGTATTTATTTTCTTTAAATTCGTCTTGAACTTGGCGCTTATACCTATCGAAAGCCTCTCCCTGCAATCCACCCATTTTCGGAGCCGACCCCGAGAAATATCTAACATCCATCTTCAAGAGTGTTGAAATTCGGCCCGCTAAGCTATGACAACCCTTAGCTCCGTTGACGGTAGGTGTGAATATGATCCCCGCCTTATTGCCGTCTTCCTCATCGAAATTCCATTTACCCTCCATTTCAGAAACAAGTTCGACGACTGCATCACCTTTACGGCCTTTATCGTCGATAACGTGGAATGAGAGTTCCTCGCGAGTGAAGTCCATTGGGGTACGGACAAAATCATCGGGGATATCAAACTCTGTTTGAATATCCTTTAAGACGTTAACTGATGCTGTTGCCGTTAGGCCTATATAACTTGCACTGGGAGCAAACCGTTCGATTGTATTTGCCAGGTTCAGGTAAGAAGTCCTGAAATCATGCCCCCACTCAGACAAACAGTGAGCTTCATCGATCACCGCGTAGGCAAATGAGAGATCTAGTCCTATAGCCAACATCTCTTTTCTAAACGCATGGGTTTGGAATCGCTCAGGCGATATGAATACGAAAAAGTACTTACCACGTCCGAAATCTCTCTGAACTTTGGCCTTCTCTCCTGCCTTCAAGTCACTGGTAATAAAATTGCTTCGAGTGAAACCGATGCTATCCAAATCGGCTTTCTGGTCATACATCAAACTCTTAATCGGACATACAACAAAGCTAACGGCTGGTTGCAGAATCGCAGACAACTGGTAACAAATTGACTTACCCGAACCTGTAGGCAACAATCCTATTGTGCCGTTTCTCGAAAGTGCAGATCCTATGATACCAACCTGACCTTCCCTGAAATCTACATCCTCTAGGTATGGTAGAAACAAGTTGCTGAGGAAGTATCTCAGAGACTCTCGCTGCTCGCTGCCTGGGCTAAGGTCTAGTTTATAGGTAATAGGATTTCTGCATGAAAGCTCGAAAAAGTCATAGTCAATCAATTGACTGGTTTCTATTGAAGCAGCATCAGAATCTTCGAAGTATCGATAGAAATCGAAGTAATCCGTTCGTGAATATATGACGTCTTGGTTAACTTGAAAGGAATCGTCATAACGCTCCAGTATGCTGAAGTCGATGAATATATTTTTACCAGACCGTTCGCTCGGAAGCTCATCTGATTCGATCAGCGCAACCTCAATTCGCTTTTCTTCAATGCCGATGAGACGAAAGAGATTCGATAACAAATCGTTCAGGTCGTCCAGTGCCGCTTCAGCAAAATCAGTTCCATCACGATTGACTATGAATAGTTTTTTCAACTCCCCTAGTCTGATCTGACCGCGTTCAAGAAGCTCTAATAACAGTATCTGGAAACGCAACGCCGAGGTCAGCCTCAATCGCGAGTCAGTAACATCGACTCCATTTTCATAAGCCTCTTGGTAATTCAATAAAGAAATACCATTAGGAGGCATTAGGACACCATTTCGCTCTAGACCATCAACGATCTGAATTTGAGAAATAATCGAATTAATCTTACTGATAAATGACTGGTTCTCAGAGGCCAGTTCTTGAACAGTGAATCGAACAGTCTTCAGTCCCAGGCTTTCAGTAAACGCATCCCTCATTTCATCTAAATGCTGAGAATTTTGGTGCTGCTGACCGTCTATCTCAATAATTAAACCAACTTGAGGAATGTAAAAATCTACCTGTCGGTTCTGGAATTGTTCAACGTAGACCTGAGTCATATCGTGAATCTGGACTTCAGGGAGCATTAGTTGTTTTACAAAAATGTACTTACCGAAATACTTCGGTATCAGCTCATCAAAAAACCTTTTCGCTGGGTAGTTTCCAGACTCTTTGTGGCCTCGAATCAATCTATTCCAAAAAACTGGCTTATCTGACACAAGAGCCTGAACTGGCGTATTAAGAACGTTCTGCTCCAGTTCAATGCCAAATGCTTTCCTCAGTTTCCGCGAGGCTATTGTTGGCTTCCCTCTCTGGAGCATGTTCTTAAGAACTTGCATTGCACCAAATAGCTGACCAGACGCTGCTTCAGACGAGATCGAATACTGGAGAAGATTATGGAAAATGAAGTTATGGTTGGTTCTCGCGTAGTTAGCAGAAAACTTCTTGCTTACAAGCCTGCTACTAGACTTCGGATTGCCATATCCAGATTGCTCATTTTTATTCGCCAGCGAGTCGATGATTGGGCTGTACAAATCTGAAAACAGTTGGTTATTGTGTTGTTGTTCTTGGCTGTCAGTGCCTAGCTCCAATCTATAGAGAGTTTTAACCAACGTAAAAATGTAAATACTTGAATTCGGAAAAGCTTGAGATAGACAACGTGTTATCTCATCAGTTGTAGCCCCCGAAGTTAATACGTCGTCAATGATCAGAAATGTCGGATTTGAATTAGCTTCTATTAAATCAACATCGGCTTTATAGGCACCTCTGACCTGGTGAAGTCTTTGTGTTGCAGTGCAATTAGTCGATTTATCTAATACGTGATCTTTCTCTAATATCTTAGGTTGGTAAGAAGCCCCTAAAGCAACAGCTAACGATTTGCCCAATGTATCTAATGCTTTATCGCCATCTTCAGCCCTAAGCTCAGCATGACCTAACGCTCGGACAACAATATCTATGGCTGGGAATGAAGGAGCTAGCTCAACAGTCTTGTTAACCCAGCGGCGTACAGAAGGATTCTTGTTATCTTTGAAAGACCAAACTTCCTGTTTGATGCCATCTAAATAGAATCCCAGATGAAGTTTATTTCCAGATTGTATTAACTCAGAACGTCCCGTTGTTGCAGAGCTCAGCATCGAATTTTTTCCAATAAGCTCGGAGAGACTGATTACTCCCTTATGTGACGAATCGATCTCCGAGGCAGAACCCCAATCTACTGAGAAAAACTCAACTCCTGCATTGGAAGCAGCGTCTCGATCTAGGTTACTATCTCCTAAATAAATTGACTCGTCGGCGCTAACACCGAAGTACTCGAGAATACGAGTAACGCCCTCAGGGCTCGGCTTGTGGTGCGTTACATCATGGTAGGCTACTACATAATCAACAGTGATACTGAAGTGTTTGAGTAGCCCCTGAACGTAGTTCGAAGGCGCATTCGAGAAGATAGCAACCTTGATTCCAACCGACCGAGCAGTTGTAACAAGGCCGACAACGTCCTGATAGATTACACATCCATTAAAGTACCTGGGTATGTCTCTCCATCGGCCAGCTGACCGAAGAGGTTCGAGGCTTGATGTATCAATAAGCGTGTCATCAAGATCGAGGACGATGACCTTTATCACAGCAGGCCACCGTTTGCTTTCAACGACCCAAATGAACTCGCGATATTTTCTAATTGAAGACGAATATCTTCATAAGATTCGCTCGTGTAGGGTATCGCCCTCCCTTCGTTAACTAGCTGTTGAGTTCCTGAAATAGCCTTGATAGTAAGATCTGAATACTTAGCTTTATGTGCGTCAGGAACGAAGACAGGACGCATCATAGAGATAGCAGATTTGACTGCGTGCATCGTCCCACCATCTATCGAAGTTTCAATAGCAAAGACGGCAGTAGATAAACCTGCTTGTATCCTGTCTCGCTTAGCAAAGAACGCAGGTATTGCTTTGGTTCCTGGTGCATTCTCTGCAACTAGAAGTCCGCCCTCGTCCAAAATTTCCTTAGCGAGTTCCCGATTACTTGCGGGAGAAATAGACTCCACATCGACAAGAACAGAAATCGTTGGTGTTTTGGCGTCTAATGCCGCACGATGAGCAATTGTATCGATACCCAGTGCAAGTCCACTGACTATCGTGAAGCCATAAGTCGCAAACTTTTGAATAGTTTTAATCGTTATGGTTTCCCCCTTGGGGGTGTTTTCACGAGTGCCTACAACTGCTAATGAAAGCCTATTATCTAAGAGGTTCAGATTGCCTTTACAGTATAGAAAAGGAGGAGGTTTCGGGAGACCGTATAACGAAATTGGATAGGTTTTCGTACCGAAGAGAACAATCTCAACACCTTTATTTTTGAACGAATCAATCTCAGCTTGTACTTCGACCCTGAGAGCTTGGAAGTTCGCAGTATCTAAGAAGCTTTCGATAGCTGCTCGAGATTTACCGTTTGATATTTTTAGATTGGAGGAGTGCTGTGCCAGTTCTTCGAGTGTTGCCACTCCGCTATACGCTGAAAACTTTAAGATGGACAGAACAGTTTCATCACCAACGTTCATTAACCTCTTGATAACAAGAGCATCTACAATGTTCACATCCACTCCAAAAACACGACAAATTCTAGTCCATTAACCACAAATATACTTGTGGTAGACCGAAAACACAATAAAGTCAATCTCTATAAGTAGATATACCCCACGGCAAGAGCGTTTTGAATTGAACTAAATACCTAGTAGCTCGATCAGGGCTGGCAGTTTATTATTGTCGGAATGAGTATTTTGATCCCATCTGCATTTGGTATCAGCTGCGATCAAGGAGAGAAAAATAGCAGTCGGGGCAATGACGATATAAATTAGTGTTTATATCGATACCCAATTTAGTTGAACATGCCTTCCTGAAAATTAAGAAATACCGAGCAGTGACTACACGGTATGAAAAATTAGCAATAAATTATGAAAGTGTCGTTGCTTTGGCATTTTCAATCATGTGGTTCCCTATGCGGGCAGATCAAAATATGTACAGCAAAGACTAACACGCTCTAAATAGGTGCCCCTAATTGTGCTATATATGGCGAGAATCAACGTGGTACAATGCATTGTGATCATGCTGCCTTGCATCTCAGTACCATCGGTGTTGCAGCTAAACTGCATGAAAATGTGCAGCCTCGCGGTAATGTAGGTCAGTGAGCTACATTTAGGAACATCTATTTAGAAAATCGCGCTAATAGAGTAATTTCTTTTAGTTATTCCCCGAAATTTCTTCCGTCGCCTCCTGACGCAGTTTCTGAGCATCCATTCCGTTTAGCCTTTCAATAGCTCGGTCTGCGGCACTTTGACGGCTTCCATCAACGTTTAGCGTACTTCCTGAGCCTGTGAGTCGTTCCAGATCCAGTGACGGTACTTCGGGTAGGTTGCCCGTGATCGATAAGATACCTATCCATTCATCCAGATTGACTTGGCTCCAATCCACCTGGTTTAACTGACTCGCGGTCAAACCTTCACAGTTTGGTGACTTGGCACTGCCCCAGCCAAGGCCCAATTGCGGACGTACTTGTTCCTGAATGATCCGTGAAAGCGGCGAAGTAAAGCAGCAATATGATTGCCGTTTCTCAACACAGGCACCTAAGAACTTAGACTTGCAGTAAGAACCTACATAGTGGCAACTCTTCAATACCCGCTTGGCGTTCATTTCAAACTCGCTCTGCTCACATTTCCAGATAAGCTGAATGAGGATCATAGTGACTGAATAAATCATGTAGGCCGTCATAACCGTACTCAGAACCGCGCCCGCAGCGCCACCCAATGCAAAGTTGCCACCCGAAACGACACCATCAGCTCCAACCGCGCCACCAACGTTGCTAAACAGTGCCGATTGCGCTCCCGAACCAAAGGTCGTACCTACCCATTCAGCCGTTTTGTTGGTCAACACCTGCATGAAGCCAGTCGCAGCTTGCTCCGCTCCCGCGCCAGCAGCCGTTGATGGCCCAGCTCCCATGAGAGAGTCCCATGCTGACACAAAAGGCTCTTTGACCGCACTCCAAGTGCTCGTGATTGGCTCCCTGAGCGTATTCCACGAACCATAGATAGCTGACGACGGATTCATGGCCATGACTGCCGTATCAAGCTTGTTAACCGCCACTATCATCGTGATGTAATCCGATAACGACACGCCACTTGGCTTTTCACAGCAATCCACTATGCCGCCAACGGCTTTTTTGCACTGGCCAGCATTACCTTTAAAAACCGTACACTCAACGTTATCTTGGCCATCAGCTCCCGTACAAGACATATCATTGGTCATAAACTGCGCCGCATTAAGCATCGCTGCGGCTTCTGCAAAGTTAGCCTGCTTGATTGACTCTGGCTCTAAACAATCTGTGCCCATACAGCGAACTGGCCCCTCACAGTTGTATTGAGTTTCCATTCGTGCATTTTGCACTTCAACGCTTTGTCCACAGTCATACACCAAACTTTGGATATAGCAGAAGCCTTCATGACCAGCCCCACCTTCAGTGCATTCGGTTCTGACGTACTGGCAGGCTGGGTTTTGCTCTAGCGCGGAACACGTATTGGTGGTCGTGTTTTGTCCGTTATTGACGATGGTTTGCGTATTACCATTGGCATCTACCCAGCTATCTGAGCTGCCCATGTTGAACTCTGGATGAGCAGTCGAAGGATTGTAGGTTGCTCTTGCCCTCCAGCATGAGAGTCCCTGTCCATCAGAGCTGCCGCGACTGGTTAAATGAGCAGGAGACGAAACAACCGCTGGATAAAGGCTTCCAAGATTGGCCAACTCGCCACTACCAACCGTTAACCCGTCGATTCGTTTTGTGCCCGTATCCAAACATTGCCACTGCACCGCAGTAAACTGATCCGTTTGCATCAAGCATTGGTCTATGCCCGGATCACTTGATTGATGAACAACGTCTTGCTCTAAGTATTTGCCAGAGAAGGTCAATGAAGCGCTCAGTTTTGCAGGAGCCAAACACTTCTGAACTTCTCGGCTGCAAGTATCGAAATCGACTTTTTTCCAGCCGGACTCACATCTGGAACGAGTGACTTCCTGGGGTTCATGCCACGAAATAATCGACCCATTGACGACTTTACACAATGAACCAACCAAGGTTCCTTTTGGACAGGTCATTTCAGGGTATTTAATGGAGGGTTTCGTCTCAGTCACCGTTTCCTTATTGCCCGTCAGTGAGAGTGTCGTTTTCCAACCATTTGCCTTGGACGGCGACTCGGTGATTTTTATCTCAGTATTTTGATTATCAAAAATCCTCAGTGTCGCGTTTCCAGTTTGCATAGTGCCGCTGTGCTGTGGAACAAAGCTGAGCGTTTCAGAGCTAAAGCAACCGCGCTCAATGGACCAGCTTTGTTGATGGGTTTCAGCGGATACACGTCGCTCTAACTGACACTGAGTAAGCGTGCTGATCTTCTCGCACACCTGGTAATCCGGTACATGCTTGGTTTCAGTAAATGGCGTAATCGTCTGAGTAGGCTCACAGGCCTCAAAACTACTTGGCATAAGGTTGGATACCACACACTTTGGATCGCTGGTTTGTAATCCACAGTCATAAGTATCGGTAAAACGAATGCATTCACCTTTATCATTGGTCTCGGCACATTCTGACGACATGAATCCACAGGAAGGATTCGCTTCAAGCACTTGGCAGGCCTGATTTTCAATCCCCTTATAGCTTTCATCATCCACACTCACTTGTACACGCCGACACAAAGGCGATATGCCAGCCACTGGGCTTGGGGCAAAGTAGGATTCACAAACTGAAACACCATTGACCACCGTACATCCGTTGGTTGAAGACGGCTGATCCGTGCATTGAATGCTGTAGTCTGAAAACTTAGCCGGGATATCCGCTGCTTGTTCGATACAGGACTGTGGTGACCAACTATCATTCATCACCACCTTGGTTGGATCAAAGCGCACCTTAATGCGTGCATAGCCCTCACCACTACCCGTGACCGATACGCGAATTTTTACTGGCACTTCTAAACCGGGCTCTACCGCTTTTAGCTTGGCGGTGAGGTCAGTATTAGGATTGCGTTCCCAACTGGTACTAAGCTCGCAGCGACCTGCCGTTTCTGGTGGAAAGTTATTGTTCGGCCCAGACCAGACTTTCTGGTCGCCAAGCCACACTTGCATGTAGTCATCCCATTTGGCGTACTCAAGAACAGCTGAGGTAATCGCATCGGGGTTCACGACTTTGAGTGTGATGGCCTGTTCAAACACTTTACAACGGCCACTCCAGTAGTTGTCGCCAATACGTCCTATCCAAACTTCAAGACACCCTTCACCACAAGAGCGAAGGTTCATCGGCCCTGAAACATGCTCAATGATGCCTGCCGTGTAATCGTGAGTAATAGTGCAGCTGTTAACCGCTGTATTGAGCCTGTCACATTGCTGGTAATTTGGGCTGCCTTCACCTTGAGACTCACAGCCTGGGAAGCTTTGCGTTAATAGATTGGGGTCAGTTTGAACCGCATCAGTTAATGCCCAAAGCGGATCATTGACCATATCTGGCCGAGACCTGTCTTTGATTTGCTGTAGCGAACGAAATGCTTCACCCGTAGCGCCACTTTCGGATGCCATGCTCTCTTGGCGCTGTGTTCCCAATTGATTCATACTGGCATCAGAGCCATAAACGCCCGTTAAGACATCCAATGAGCCCTGATCCATACCAGGGAAAAGCTCTTGCAAGTTAATCGTCTCATTACCACTGCCATTCGGCACCGACAATGTATTGCCATTGAGTGCGGGCATCGTCCAGTTTTGCAGCAATTGCTTACCTTCTTGTTGTCCGCTTAAGCCGGATTGGCGCTGCACATCAGCGGCGACACCATGTAGGGGCAAGCACGCCATAGTGATTGATAAGACACCCGCTAAAACTCGGGTAAAAAGTGTTGGTTTCATAGTTAACCTCCCGAGTTACAGCAGTCTTGCCAGCGCCACAAAATGTAGAGCGCATCTTCACCGGCACCTGGGATTGTTCGCCACTCTCCCCATTTCATGGTGCTTTCACCGATGACATGCGCACTTTCAGTTTCCGGCACAGGGAAGAACATACTCATCTTGTATTGGGATTTCGGCAGCATGGGTTCGATAACAGGTCGGCATAGCGCACTGTTCCCCATTGTTCGCCTAGCAAGACCACGCCTGTGTTGAGCCGCGATTGCACGCGCGGCTAAATGGCTGGTGTTTTCTGCTAATGAGCCGAAGGCTAAGGTGTGGCCAGATAACGGGTAGAGATGGCCCCAACTGCCAGCACACCAAAACAACTGGTCGATGGGTTTACCAAGCGTTGATGAAGCAGCGTCAGCGGTACAAGCCGAAATAGCCAATGGATTGGCAACGGCAGCCGCTTCAGGCTGAGTAAAAAAGGCCAGTTCATCGTTCAGCCATGTTGGGTCCAATTCCGACAAATACATCAAGTCAAAGTCCATGTAACCATCAGCATTGCAATTGCCATCCATGAACAAATCGAGCATGACCAAAAGCGGAAAGGCGTAATAATGGTAATGGTAGAAAGCGAGATCACCGGTATCGTATTCACCTTCGCCATGACCACCTTGCAGTCGCCTATCACCTAACGGTAAACGAATCCCTCCCAGGGAAGGCGAACAACCCGGCGTTCTGACCAGTTCAATCAGACGCGCTGGCTCCCACATGCTGGTAACAATACCTGGCCTTGGCACGCCTAAGTTGTCTTCACATAAGCAAAATGACTTGTTTGATGCGCCGCTAGGGACATTGCCGGAGCCAAGAGGAAGCCCTGCAACCCGGATAGGAAAAATGCATGACCAGCAAACATCCGTCAGCAACTTGCCCGACAATAACCCCGCGTCTGGGCAGGTCAGTTCGGCTTTTGCAGGAATAGATGCGCCAAGGACAAACATGACAACGAGAGTCCGCAACAGACGATACGTATTATTGAGCTTTTTCATGAACAAGCTCCTTTGCTGGAATTTCTTCTATTTCAAACGCGAGCCCCTTTGCTTGAACAAACGATGGGGTGACTTGCAGATCAAAGCGCTGCTTTAGCGAGTCATTGAGAAGGTAAACCGGACTATCCAATGTCTTTTCGAGCGCATTGAGGCGATTCCAGCCTTGGGCACGGTCGAGCTGCGTGGTGATAAGCGTAATGCGGCGCAGTGTCCTATCTTGCGTCTCAAGCCAATGCGCTACTGCGTCCACTTCTTCAGCGTTCGACGCATTAAACACCACAAGCTGCTGAGTGAACGGCAAGGCTTTTAGCGGGTTAATACGCGTTCCTGCTGGGATCAATGTTCGGCCATTGGCATCCAATAGTGGCCGCTGCATGACGATGGTTGGATCAACCATTCTTATCCGATACTGCCTGGCTTTGGGTAACTCAGTAAATGTTTGGCGAGACCAGAAACGCTCAATGGCTTTTTTCTTTAATGCGCCCAGGTCAATCGACTGTAAACGCTGCATCGCCACTTGCATCAAATCCGGTTCTAAAATCGAATGAATAGGACCGCGTTGACCCAATGAACCGGTATTGCCTGTTTCAATTTGACGCTGCAACCAGTCCTTGCTGTAAACCCCTAGTGCACTTGCAGTCACCTTGTCATCTTCTATGCGGAAAATGGCAGGCACGCTAGTCACCCGCCAGTGCACAAAGGCTTTCGGATCGATTCGAACCTGAGGAACAGGATCAAGCCCCGTCATCAGCGTATGCCAATCACGGATAGCCGCCCCCAAGGTCTTTCCTTCAGGAATTCCCCGAAACAACACAATAGCGCCGGTAGCACTGGCCTCTTTAAATAGCTGCTTCAGTGAGGAATCCCCCAGTGAGGACGACGCAAATATCAACCATTCATCGCTGTGTTTGAGCGACGCAGGTTGTTCAATCGGTGAAAAAGGCTCGATAAATTCAGATGAACCATCCACAGCACTTTGTAAAATGCTGCGGCTCATTTCGACGATCTTTTTGTCTTCGTCAGACAACAGAAAAGGCTCTTGTGCCCAGGACACTTGAACCCAAGACAATGGAGCAACCAACAAAAATAAGAGACATAGTCTTTGCATCATCTACCTCCTACCAAAGCGGCCAAGCGCGACCGACAATCTGCTCGCGCTTAACGGCATTCCAATAGCGGGAGTCGAAACTCGTTGCAGCCTCGCCGGAAAACCAATATTCATTTTCTTGCAGCGTCAATGAGCGGCTAAATTCTGTTTCAGCCACACCAAGACGCTGGGCTAATGCCATGCCGGTAGAGACTTCAGCACCGTTCACCAGCACATGCTCAGGCGTCACATTGACTTCATCCCCAGGCATCCCTGTTAGGCGTTTCAGCATCCGAGTACCGTCGTTATATAACGGAGCGAGTCCTTTTGAGTGGAAGGCATACAAACCATCCTTAACGGGCTCTTTATTCCATAGGTCAATCAGATACACCGTGGTATCAGGCAGGCAGCGCTCTTGCTGGGTATCAATACCTATTCGGTAGCGCATCATGGCGTAGGTGCCTACCAAGGCCATGATTAACCCAAGAATGGTCAAACGGATGAGATATGGCCGCCAAGGCATTCTTTTACGGAGTATCTGCATGAGACACCTCCTTTGAGCCTACTGGCACAAATACGGAATCATCAGCACCCACCACCGCTTGGGCATCCAATACGATAAAACCGGCTGCTTTTAGCTTTTCAATTTGCTGATTGGTCTGAAGCAACCTAGATTCGATGTCTTGTTCGCTGGCATTGGGGCCCAGTGACAACACCGCCTCCCCAAAATCGACGACTGCAATGGGCGTACTTAGCGCCAATTGGCTGTGGATGGGTTCGAGTGTTTTCATTAAGAGCCAGCTGGTCATTAAACCGCTACCAGCAATAGACAAAGTAATAGAGGCCATAAATGGCCAAAGCGTGAACTTATTCATAGCCTCGCTCCTTCAACAACTGAGAGATGGCATCAGCAACAGAAAGGCCTTTGTGCGTTAACTGTTTAATCGCGTTTACATCTTCTGCACGGGACGAGTACAACAGCTTGTGAAACGGATCGACGATGAGGCGGCCAATCCCGGTGCCCATTTCGGTAATAAAGAAAATTTCGGAATAGACACCAGTGACGGTATGAACCGTTTTCAGGTATTCATAGCCGCCTTCACCTAGTGGCAAGCGGCCTTCTTTTTTGAGCGCGTTGATGGTTTCGGCTTTTTGGCCAAGCAGGTACATATTGGCCGAGTTTTCAGCGATGGCTTTACCTGTTGGGCTGTCATACAAATCGTTGACCGACTGCGTTACCGTTACAGCACTGCCGCCATATTTTCGAAATCGACGGTAACCCGTCTCAATGAACTTACCGACATCACCTTGAGTCAGCAGATCCCAGGCTTCGTCAATGAACACAATCTTGCGACGATCCCGCTCACCTAAGTACATCTCTTGTTGGATTTGGTAGATAAGCTGAAGCAACACTACTTGTTGTAGATGCTTACGCCCCTTAAGCTCTTCTAACTCCAGAACGGTGAAACGGTTTTTGAAGCGAATATTGTTATGACCATTAAAGAAGCGGCCATATTCGCCCTGTGTCGTAAACGGATAGAGCTGCTCACCCACGTCTTGCACACGTCGGTCTTCGTGATTTTTCAAGGCCTCTGCCACATCATCAACCAACATGGCACGACCTTTTTTCTCCCAAAGTTCACGGGTCTGACGCTTTAGGTTGGCCATCTGAAAATCGGTTAATGACTGCGTAGGTGCGGCCATTGCGGCCAATAACCCAACCAGTACATCCGCTTCTTCGTCATAGTCCTCAACGATTTCAAACGGATTTAAGCAAATACCACTGTCCCGCCCGAACTGTAAGAACTCACCGTCATAGACTTCACACAGTTTTTCATAAGAGCGGCCAACATCAATCACCCAGCATTGCCCGCCTTCTGATAGGTAGGAGGAGATGATTTCGTTCACCAGGAATGACTTGCCAGATCCCGATTGCGCCGCTATGCAACAGTTGTAATTACTGCCCGAGTCATAAAGGGATACACTCATGATCTGGCCATTACGGGAAACAAAGTTAATCACTGGCGTGCCTGTACCTTTCCAATCTGCAAACAAAGGCAACAGAGGGATCACATGCCGTGTCGCCATGGTCTTGAATCGAAACAAGTCGTTCATCGCCTGGCGATCAGCACCAAATGGCAAGGCATTCAGGAAAATGGGCAAACAGAAGTACTTGTCTTCCATCAGCTCAAATCCGAGTTCTTTGAAATAGGTTCGAGCATTTGAAACCGAGCTGATGGACGCCTCTTCCGTTGGTGAGAACAGCGTCAAAGTCATATTTGCCCGAATAGGACGATCACCTTCTTGCAAGGCTTCAAAAAGAACATCAAATCCCTTTTTCTTGGCTGCAAGCACCGGCACAAACTTGAGCATCGGGCCATAGGCCTGATTGACCGCCCATTGACGCTTCGTCTCTAAACGAGATCGCATCGCCTCAGCTGAAGGAAAGTGAATGGTGACATTTAGCAAAAAGCTGCCGCGTAAACCTCGACTGCCCGTCATCATATCGCCCGCAAAACTTGCGGCATGACCAAACCAGATCCGCTCAGGCAGGCGCTTAAACGATAGTGTTTTAACTCGGTAATCACCCAGCATCAGACCTTGACTATCCACTTTGATAGCCCGGTCATAATCCAACACTTGCTCTCGAAGTGGCTTATCTGCCTCACTGCGGATTGGTGATGGATTACGCCAGGAAGCATCTTTTCCCCAGTTAAGCTGCGCACTTAATGCCGCGAGCCAGTTTCGGTCAGTCATCTCAGTAACGCGAAAACCAACCGTTGCCAGCGCTTGAGAGAAAGAAGCCCGAAGCGCGGATGCTCGACTCAACTCACGCTCCGTCGGTATAGGATTTTCCAAAGGCAATTTGCAGGTGACGATCAGTTGAAAGTTGCGTACCTGAGTCTGGGTCGATTCTTCTATCGGTTGAACCGTGCCCCCATCGAGGAAATCCGCACGTTTGCGAATAGACGCCCTGAGCAATGGATCGGATTGACGATGCCGTAAGCCCATCATTCGCTGAATGTCGGTTTGAATATCAGGCGAGGCGTACAGGCCAAATTGCAGCAAAGTGTCTTTTGGCCAGTCGTTGTTGAGTAGAACATTAACCCTGTCTGCAACAGACTCATCACCACCGGGCAATGGGTCACATAGAAAACCAAAGCCAACACTCTGGTCTTCCATGAAAAACAGTTGCTCATCGTCGGAATAGGCCAATACTGGCAACAGCTCAGAAGCGCGTTGCCCTGAATACAAAGAGGCTTTCATTAACGCCCCTCCAACCAAACAGAAAGGTCATAAGGACGGCCTCGGCTGATGCGACCATCATTGGCGACAATGAAAGGCACACCTTGAATGCCCAGGATTTGAGCCGTCACCAAAGTACGCTGCATTGGTTCTAAGTTGCAGGCATCATCCTGTTCTAGGTTACTAATTCGACCATTGAGCAATGCATCGGTGGCCGCTTTCTTGTCACGCGCACAGCCAAGCTGGCGAACCTGACGCTCTGAATCAGGACCAAGCACTGGCACAGGGAGTATTTGGAAGGTGTATTCTTTGGTTAATGGTAGGGCTTGTTTCAAAAGCTCATGGCAGTGCGGGCACCGGGGGTCAACAAAGACCACCACTTTCTTTTTGCCTTCACCCAGCGTCAGTGGATTCAAATCATCCATTTTTAAGCCAAGGCGGCTTAAGTCCAGCGTGTTACCCGCTTCACGAATTTCTTCAAGGCTGGTAAGCGGCTTTTTCGACCAGGCATCATAGAGCGTGCCATCAATGACGAACCGGCCACTGTCTGACATGAAAACAATACGGCCATTGCTTTCGACCGCTTTCATACCCGTGACAGGTAAAGAAACCATGCCGTCAATTTTGCCAACGGGCGACACTTCAGACACAGGTTCAGCTTGAACCAAAGGAGACAGCGCAAGCGCCAGAATAATTGGAGATAGTTTTCGCATGAGGAGTCCTCGTTAATGTAAATCGAGGCTCCAGTCTATGCAGTTGTCCTATGTGGACTCGGTTAGATAGATTGAAGAATTGGATGCCTTGCTAGGGTGCCACTTGTTGTTACGCACTATTTGTAAGGGTATAGCTTTCATTCTGCCAGCCTTACAGACTTCCCCTCAAGTCATCTGGTTTAGCTGATTCCTTTTTTTCATACCTTAGGTGTTAATTTTTGCAATGTTTTAAACCAGAAAGAGTGACATCCCCTCGAAATCAAACTGACCTACTCTCAAAGTTTCATGCCCAACAATTCGTATATCCATTGACTACACGGAAAAGTCATTTAAACTGTGTATTAAATAGATATACAGAGGATGGTGTCATGGCTACAAAGACAGCCCCAATCAACATGCGAGTACTGCCATCGGTAAGAGACATCATCGATGCCGCAGCAAGTTTAAAAAAAGTTGATAGAACCGTGTTCATTCAGCAAGCAGCGCTCAATGAAGCGCATAGTATACTGGCAGAACAGCGGGATTTTGTTCTAGAAGCAAAGGCTTTTGAAGCGTTTGATAACGAACTTCGTGCAGAGCCACAGACTCTTGAAGGTATGAAAGATCTGTTTAAGAGGAAAGCGCCTTGGGAATAAGTGCACCAACCCTCCTCACTGATGAGCACCAGCTTAATGCCTTTCAATGTGGCATTGAAGAGCTCGATACTTGGTTAAGAAAACAGGCGTTAAAGAGTCAAAAGCGGGGAACCGCGAGGGTGTATGTGGTCAATGACACTGACGCCCATCAAGTGGTCGGGTACTATGCCATTGCCATGGGATCAGTTTCCAGAGAGCAAGCTTTCAGTTCATTAAGAAGAAATAGTCCAGATCTCATTCCCATGGTGATTCTAGCCAGGCTTGGAGTAGATAACGCCTATCAAGGTCAAGGCATTGCGGCAGGTCTTTTAAAAGATTGTATCATTCGCTCAGTACAAGCAATGAACGCTGTCGGTGGAGCAGGAATCTTAGTCCATGCTATTGATGGTAGTGCGCAAACGTTCTACAAGAAATTTGGCTTCAAAGAATCGACGTTTGATCCTTTAGTACTCATGGCAAGGATCTGCGATATCGAAAAATCATTGTCGATAGACTGAGATGACGGCTCCCCTTGCACAAGAGAAGCCGTCTATATTATCAAGTGCCCAGTAAAACGGCGCTGATTGCTGGAATTGTTGTGCCAATGACTTCTTGAGAGCTGGCAACAACAGGTAAAGTTGCAGACATGACACTTTCAACGACTGTTGGCGTATTGTAGAGACCCATACCGCCACCAATGCCCAAGGCAAAAGCCATCAAGCTTTGGCGAGCGATACCGCCCACAATACCCACCAGAACCATGGCTCCCGCTACGATCCGTCCCAAAGTACCTTGGGTCCAATCTTTTAGGGTATCCCACACATCAGTGAAAGCATCACCACCGGTGCCCGCAAATGAGGGCTCCGAAATCATTAACGCCATCAAACCAAGCGCACCAATGGTCATTAGGCGCTGAGTTTGAATGCTGCGAATTGCATTTGTCATTCGTTAGTTTCTCCGTAGATACTCAAGTTATCGTGCTTACCATCAGCTCCCGCTGAGGCTGAATCGCTTTGAGTCTGAAGTGGACGTAGCACTGGCGAAACCGTTCGAGGTGCTGACACCCCAATATCCCACCGGCGCGGTTCAATTTCGGTAAACACGTAGCTGGATAAATTCAGATCTCCACGGTCATCCTCCCAAGGCGCAATCCAAATTCGCATCACCCTTGAAGGAATGCGAATAGGTGCAGATTGCTGCGTCTCAGGTAATGCTGGATGGCTCAGCAGTCCTGTCTCTAAATCAGATTGTGAATACCCAGAGTGAGAACCAATTCGAGTCGCCACAGCATCAATCGTCTTGGGTGCTGCCCCATTACTGGTAAGATCATAGACTTCACGAGCGGATAAACAGCGCACACCGTCAGGCATACCTGGGCATCCATATTCACTACTCCCAAGACCCAATGAACTACAGCCAGACAATAAGGTTGAGCCGACTGCCAATAAAAGTAATCCAGCTTTAGACCACTGTTTTGACTGGTGCTTTGGGTTGTTCTGCATTGATGTCGTCATGGTTAACTCTCCTCTGGATACACATCTTATTGTCTGAAACGGACTTCGATCGGTTAGCAACATGCAGGATTTTTTCATCTTCTTGCACCTCCCCCTTGCGAAGTGGCCAACGACAACGAGGCACCACGAGTGACTATGACTTCAATTTTCCTTGCAGCGTCTACCTCTATGACTGGGAACATATTTTCAGCCATGTCCAAATAGAACTTGGCCACTCGATCCAATGCTTTACCTGTGCCTTTAATCGCAGCGCCTTGTAATGCTTCTTGGCTCATGACTTTCTGGTACAGCTGAGTATCACCGGCATTACCCGTCTGAATCGTCGGCACAGGATTCACATCAAATGCGCCTGCCAAGCCCTGAAGGAATCCGGCCATCATCGATCTGGCCACCAGCTGGCCTTGTTTCGACACTAATCGGCCACGAATACCGGCTTTGCCGTCTTCACCCACGGCATAAGAATCCAGCCGTGTTTCAATGACGCCACCATCTTCTCTCACACATGAAATGGTCTCGCCTCGCAAATAAGCACGCTCAGAGCTCAAATCACCGTAACCTGCGGCGATCAAGAAACACTCTTTGATATCCGCTCTAAATCGGTTGGGTAAAATGGCTTCCTTTTGAATCCTCAGCAATGCAGGAAAAGGCTCGCGTCTTGCGGACTCGTGAGTAGGGGCATCCAAACCCGTGATCAAAGTACCTGAGATGATGCTGCCCGCCGGTAGATACAAAGGCGGCGCTTCTTGCACAACAACGTCTGGTTTGACAACCACTTCAGGCTCAATCATACGAATCGTGATTGGCGGCAATGGAACATCCCGAGCTCGTGTGCCTTGGCCATTGGCTGGCTGCTGATAGAGCGGATCAGGCAGCGGCGCATTGGCAAAATAGTCGTCTGGGTTAGACGGCAGTGGCTTTTCGTCTTTAGGCAATTCCATGGCAGATAAAGGCACTTCAAAACGGCTATTTGTGCCTTCAACTGCTGCATCACCTCCAGCGCGAACATCATCAAGTTCCGCTCGAAGGCGAGCCAACTCCGCATTGACCTCACTTGGTATAGAAGGCGAACCTGGGCTTAGCCGTCCTGAATCGACGTCACGACGCAAGCGCTCAACTTCACGACGTAACTGTTCATTGCGCTCACTGAGTAGTTTTACGTTCGCAGCCAAACTATCGACCCCAACATCACGAGTATTGGTATCCGTAAGAATGTGCCGGATCGTTTCCTGCCGGTTCCGACTGCTTGAGCCATCGTCAGAATTAGGTGAAAACACCATCACCATAAGGATGAGACCACCAGCAATACCAGCAACCGATAGACCCCGCTTCATGTTCGGGCTCATTTGTTCCCATTGTGCTTTCATCGTTATTCACCTCCCACAAGAAGCGAAGGTCGCAGACTTTCCACCGCTTCTTCACGATGATTGCGAACAACCACATACAACTCAGTCTTTTCACCCGGCAACAAGATATTGCGAGGCCAGTAGGCGCTTGCCACTATATCTGGTGCATAACAGGCTATTTCTCTGGCTTCTATCGGCTCATCGGCAAAGCTTTCAACCAGTCCTACATAGACGGTGAAGTAATGTCCCGTCACAATTTGCCCCTGCTTAAAACCAAACTTTAAGCCCGGCTGAAAACATTTCGGGCTTTTGTCAGTTTGGCCAGCTAAACGGATGTCATAGCCTTGTGGTAACTCATTTAGTGCAAGGCGTCTGAGTAAATCACGTAAGCTATCGACGTATGGCTGAGCCGTTTCCCAAGTGGCGGCTTTTCGGTTCACGACGTCCTTAATAGGCCACTGCTGACCATTAATAGCTAAGGTGACTTCACGCGGTGGAATACGACGAGGTACTAAGGTGACAGATAATGCGGGAGCTTCCTGACCAGGCGGAGTGATGTAAAGTGAAACCGGTGATTCTTTGTCCGTGGCCACATATACAACATTCCCCTTGATTTGCGTCTGAGCATCACTGGTTGTTCTCACCTGAGGCGATTCAAACGGCGTCACAATCCGATTCAGATGACCAAGAGCTACAGGGATCAGTTCATTAACCCCCGGTGTCATCAGTAGCGTTGTTGGCACATCCGTTGAAACCGTATTGGTTTGAACCGGTGGATTTGCAGTAGCAGACTGCTTCATCACACTGGCTGGCACAATCGGCAATTCCACGTCTGCATACGACGCTTGAGATAAAAGGACGCCACTCAAGCTCATTGCGATTAAGCTTGGTGTTATCCATCGACTAATTTTGGTTCGCATCATTCACCCTCCGGTTTTGCTCTTGGGTCAACTTTTCACGAACTCGCTTCGTTCTAGCTGGCCCCTCATACGTATCCATCCAACTGAGCTTTGGACGGTATTGCTCAATATCGATGTCAAACTCATAGGTGCGAGTTTGGCGCTGTTCATCTCCAGATGGTCCAGAGACCAATGAATAACCGGTCACAAAGACATGGCCGGTTTCATACTCATACTCCACTTGTCTGGGTTGGAATTTGAGCGTGACTCGGTCTTCACGGATCTGTCTTGCCTGAATCTCCAGTGCATCGACCACTTGCTGGTACACCGCTGGAGAAAGTAGCGGCTCAATGGCAACCCGGATGAAAGACACATTACCCGGCGTCACGTTGCCCATAAGCTCAGCCAGGTAGAGTCCCCAGGATTCAAGGTAAGGTTGAGTGGCTTGGTTTCGTGACACTTCAGCCGTTTCAGACAAGGTTGGTGGTTGAATGGCTACCACGGTATTGCGAGAAAATGCCGCTACAGCAAGCAGCAAATTAGATAGCACCAGCACTGCAATCAGGAACCGCTGCCATCGGTTCTCTAATTGCGTGCCTTGCCATGATTTTAAAAACACGTCGAACTTCACGGCAGATAGCTCCTGATAAATGGGTTAGGGATCGTCTTGGCTTTGGTTGGCAACAGTCCGGCCCAGTAGATGGCGTGAAGAATAAAACCATCCGGGCGACCATCACGAAAACGCCGATAGAGCTTGGTTGTCACCAACCCCAACAGGCATAAAACCAAGGCATTACCGGTAAAAATGCCGATCACTAGCCCAAACAGAATGGGAGCCATCTCATCGGCACTCCAAAGCAGGAAGTGCGGCGGGTCATCGATATAGGATGGAATATTTACAGGTTCCATAGTCACTCCTCGTTGTTTGAATTGAGAAGTGAAGGATGCCTCGGGATTGGCAGGTTCAGTGGTCAGCTAGATACAGAATTCTTGAAGGTTTTGAGGTGGCTTAGTGATTCTGCTATTACAATCATATTGATATCGCAACCTTGAGGGTTACAATTAATTCACGATAATTGGCACGTTACATTCAGATTTAACAGACGTGATGCAGAAATTACTAACTACGAGGATTATCACTAATGACTATGCATAACCCAGCTCACCCTGGTGAGATATTAAAAGAGTTGGTCATCGAGCCGTTGGAGTTGACGATTACCGATGTTGCAGAGCACTTAAATGTAAGCCGTAAAACCCTATCCAAGGTATTGAACGGACGAGGTGCAATAACTCCGGAAATGGCCGTCCGCTTGGAACTGGCTTTTGCTAAGCCCTCTGCTGACCACTGGTTACGCCTGTAAAATGCTTATGTTTTATCAGCTCTCAGAAATAAAAAGACAATGCTGAAAGTCCAATCTTATGAACTCGCGTAGGGTTAAAATTGATGTCTCTAAAAACATTGAAAGAAAAAGCACTTAAAAATCCTAGTGTTGTACGGGAATATCATAAACTAAGTCGCGAATTTGCTTTAATCGAACGGAAACTTAAACGTAAAATCGCTCGAACACGCAACCCTTAAGCTAGTTGAAAATTGTCACTAGTTCTATTGGCGTATTCTCTCAATGCTCGTGTTTTTAACTCAAGCGCGCGAGCCTATAACGAGTACTCCTCCCCCCGGCTTCACTTTTTACCAAGCAACCAATCTCGACCAACGCCGCTAGATGACGAGAAGCGGTTGGCTTACTCACTTTCGCCACTTTATGATATTGCGACGTATTAATGCCTTGGTCAAAATCTCCATCAAGCATTCGATTGAGCACTTTAACTTGTTCCGAGGACAGTCGCGTTTGATCGACATTTCGCCAGAAGTTTGTTTTAAAAACCGTTTGGTCGATTTCTTCAAGCACATTGGTAAATGTTTCACCTAAGGTGTTTAAAAACCACATAAGCCAAGCGGTAATATCAAGTTCACCTTTCTGGGATTGCTCTAATATTTCGTAGTAGCTTTTACGGTTGGCTAAAATCGCCACTGACATTGCATAGAAACGGACTGATTGACGCTCAGCTTGCGCCAGTGCCAAATCAGTAAGTAAGCGGGTGATCCTGCCATTGCCGTCATCCAAAGGATGGAGCGTCACAAACCAAAGATGTGTTATCGCAGCTCTAAGCAATGGGTCTAGAGCGGGGTCCTTACGAGAGTCATTAAACCAGCGGATAAACATGTCCAGTTCAGACTCAAGCACATCTCGGCTTGGCGCTTCAAAATGCACCGTGGGTTTATCTATTCTGCCCGATACAACCTGCATAGGCTCATCCCCACGTAACTGCCCTCCTATAACAGGATTAAACATGGTATAACCGTCAGGAAACAGTCGTTTATGCCACTGTAATATTCTTTCAAGTGAGAGAGGCGAGACTAAATTCTCCACCGCATCTAACATTATTTCTGCTAAGCCATCAGTGCGTTCAGTGGTTGGAAATGGTTTTTCTTCAGAAAGACCGAGCTTATTAGCCAAGGACGAGCGAACAGAAAAAGCATTGAGCTTCTCACCTTCAATGGCACTCGAATGAATAATGTTCGCCAATAGCGTGTCTAACATACTTTGCTTTTGGTCTTTAGGTTGGCTCGACATCTTGCCCAACAACATTCCTTGGTGAAAGCGAATGTCGCGTAACTTGGGTTCAATGACTTTTTCATCCCAGATAAAGTTCGGCCAGTCAGCTTGTTGCCAGATCCACATCTTGTCGCCTTTTTGATTTAAATAACAGCCTATTCAAATCATAACATGATTGGAATAAAACTCATAATCGAATCAAATAATGATATGAATAAGTCAGATATTCATATCATCCTGTCTTAGTAACTATCAATTTAGATCTCATATTTTCTTCTGCAAGTGGCTTAACGCCAACCCTGCCATCAATGCCAAGCCGATGATCAGCGACGGTAGCACCACCGGTGGAATAGCCAGCGGTGCAAACAATCCCATAAACAGCAAAATGACACCTGAGCCCAGGATAATCATGCTGTAGCGGTGAATGATAGGGCTCGAAAAATCAAAGGTTGTTTTCTTAATCTTCCAGGTCATCAAACCGTCCCACAGCGCCGGTAACATGAGAATAAGTGCAAAGGGCAACCAGACCATCAGCAAAGCAAATCGAGTGAACACTTGGTACAACACATCAAAAAATGCCTGAATACGGTCTTCTATCCAGACAAACCAAAAGCCTCCCATGTTCTCCATCCCTTTAGAGCGAAGTCGTTGCTCTTGCGTGGGGATTAGAAAATCTCGCACAGATTGCTCCATCTGCGTATCCACAATCCATGACTGATACCAGCCATGGCTAGTTTGACCAATCCAATAGCTTGTTTGTGCGCCCAATTGATTTTGGATCATCTGCTTCTCTTTACTAATAACCCGGCCAGTCCAATCACCGGGCACTAACACGCCAATGGCAATAATCTCCAGCATCAGTGCCAGACACAGCAGCCAAACCGACTTATGCTTGCTCATGCCAAACATCCTCTTCTACTCGCGCCAGCATGGCTGCAACGGTTGGCGTCATAATCCGGGCTTTAATCACTTGTTGAAGCCGCTTTGTCGTCGTATGACCACTTTCATAACGCACATCGATGCGTCCTTCAGCTAAATACGCCATCCGATTTGGACGATTACGCATCCAGGTGTGGAAATAGACACCATCCACAGCGGCCCACTCGAAATGGTCAGGATCACGCAGGCGAATCCCTGTTAAAGCACTGGCGGCAGTCCAGGTCAGTGCCTCAATGAAATGCCCCAGTCGTACACTGTCATCATCACAACTGACTTCTTCATAACTGCCCAAGCCATTACACAGACACAAATCAAAGATGGAATGGCCATCTAACGTGAGCGCATCTGTTAAATAGTCCGCCAAACAGTGCACTGAAGCCAACGCATGAGGCCAGTCGGTTTCAAGCAGTCTTAATGCTTCCTTGAACTGAGGGTTATGTTGCTGCCAGTGAGCGAGCATTTCTTTACTGGTAAGTGTTGTCATTTTCAGACAGACAGAATGATGCATACAGACTCCTTATGCTGCCTGTGTAGAGCTGGTTAAAATAGGAATGCGACCTTTGATCACGCGGCCACCTGAAAGCTTGGCGATGTACTCCAGGTTGGGGAGCTGGCCTAATAACTGCGGTGGAAACATATCGCCTTCTTCCTCCATCAAGCGCTCGCCATGATTGCCGGTAAATAACGCGGGGCTGTCCGAGTTGGACGACATACCTTGAGTTTGCATGATGTACTGCAACCGAGTCTTAGGCAGATTGTCAGTAATGTACTGCTGCGTTTCGGTATCCATCACCCGAAGAGCTATCAGGTTGTTGATGTTACCTAACACCTGGCGTGCCTTAGCTTCGCTGCCTGTACGAGCTGCAAAGTCAGCAAAGGCCTGAGTAGCAATCACACAACGCATTTTTGCGCCACGGCCTTTGTTGAGCAGTTGAATGAAGGGATCGTTGACGACTTCAGCCGCCTCATCGATGAAGATATTTACGGGACGATTTTCAACACCATAGTTATAGCGGTCACCGGCCACGGCGGTGAGATCGGATAAAAGCAACGAACCAATGGCGCTGCCAACCATGGCGTCGGTCAATGAATCCAACCCGATATAGGCCACTTGGGCATTGTTGATAATACGGCCAGAATCCGTAATTAACCGGCTGTCATCCACATCGTTTGCAATAGGTGATAGCAATGGACCTAGTTCACTTGAGGTGAGCATATTGAGCACCGGCATCAATGAAGCCACCATCTTGGAATAGTGGGTTCTGTCATGCTCAAACATACTCAATAGCCCTTCCAAATCGGTATTGGCGGCAACGGGCTGAATGCGTTCGTAATAAAAAAGCAGCATCGCCATGGCTTGTTTAGCCAAGGTATTGGCCTTTTCAGTAAAGCGTTTAACCTCCACACTAAAGTTCGGATACACCTGCTCCCCCCAGGCTGTGACGGCTTTTACTACCAAGCCTTCTGGGCCACCTTCCAAGAATCGTCTCAGTGTTTTCAGATCAGGACGCTGTGACGTAAGCAACAGACCTTGCACTATGTTATTCAGTGCCATTTGGCCAAAAGCTTTAAATGGATCAGCACCGGTTTCAGATGGGATTAATGCCGCAATTCGGCTGGCAATTTCGGTGCCCCGGTTAAAGTTTCTAAGAGGATTAAGACGTACTGAATGCTCTGGAAAACCCGGATGAAAATACACAAAGCGCTCAGGACTACCGGCGGCAATACAGGCTCGCTGTGCATTATCCTTAAGTTCCTTGTCTCCCTTAGGGTCAATAATAATCACGGCTTCATTACGCAAAATGGCCTGAGTGATCATCGCATCAAAGCAACGGGTTTTTCCGGCACCGGTTGTGCCGACAATTAAGGTATGCCCCTCGGTGTGACCAACTGGCTGGTACACATCTTCTTCTTTGGGCTCAACACCATGAATCCAGGTCGAACCCATTTGTTTGCCGTGACCTTGGTTAAGCAAGGTTTGCTTATCCCGCTTTAAGATTTCATAAGCGCGTTGGGCATGACGTTGATCCCACTCAAAGCCATACCCTAACCACAATTCATCAGGATGTTTTGCCATCACTTTTTGTAAATGCGACAGCTCCATAAAAGCCAAAGGTTTGCCTTTTAGCCCCTTCTGCAACTTATAAAGACGGTAAGCCTCAGGCAGGCGATACAACGCCATGCCCGAGGAAATGCCTGTCATCCACCAAAATGGCTCAGGTGGTAGCTCAGTCAGCATTTCTGCGGCAATTGCCCCAGTTGCCCCAACCAGCCAACCTGCTGTTGCCATGGCTTCATAGTTCGTGCGCCAGGGCATCTCGTATGCGTTTTCTTTCATTCATGCTCCGCAAAATAACCGTTTACAATCCGCTTAACTTCAAATGGATTAACGTTTAGCGTGAGCGGTAAACAGAACCGTTTCCCCCTCATCAAACTGGCACTGGTCACTGGCCGAGATCCCCCGAAGCAGCTGTCCGGCTGGAATGCCATGCTCATTGGCGACTTGGCGTAAGGTTTGAATCGTGACGCGAATACCATCGGCACTATGATCCACGTCTGGGTAATCGCCATCGGTCAGTAAGATGGGCAAATCTTTCACAAAATTAACCATCTGTTGCCGCTGCGCGTGTTTGGGGTCTGTACTTGAGTTCGCATTGGGCGCAATCGGCTTTTGCTTACGCTCAGCTCTTGTGGCGAGCTCTTTTGCTTGGGCATTGGTTGTCTCAGTTCGACTCGGACGCGGTAAGGCCTCTTCGTTCTGAATTGCTGCCGCCGGTTCTGCGTCTTGTTTGGAGAGTTCTAACAGTGCAGTAAGCCCTTTAGAAATAGATACTTTCAGCAGTAACCCTTGCTCCTGAACTCCTTCATTCGTAGTCTCGGTTCTGGCCTTACGTGTAGGGTTTGCAGGATCTAGTTCAAGCCAATCCAATCGACTGAGTTCAGCAAGCAGTTTTCGGGGTGCACACCAAGGTCTTACGGCATCGGGATAGCGGATCAGAAGCTGTTCACCAACCATAATCAACGCACTGCTGGCCTCTGGGAGCCACGCCAAAGATTCAGGGAGATTCAATGCCTCTGCATCGTGCTGGTTTACGTTATTTGAGATAGCGCCATCATATGAATTGTTAGGCTTTTCACATCCATCACCTGGAGCATTTTCAGTTGCCTGGGGGTTATTAACATCACTGGCAAGACGAAGTTCATCATCTTGTTCGAACGAGTTTGTCGATGGTGACTCAGTCGATTTTCTATGTTCGATTGATGATGACGCTTCAGGCAAGTCTGAATGCTCACTGGAGCGACTCTGTGGCTCTGCTTGTGTTTGCTGTGTTGCTTCCCACTCAGATTTGCTAAACAGTCTCACACTACTTGGTACATTCGAGTTGAACAATAAATCGGCCTCAGATATATGCAGCATGGGTAACCAGATGGGCTTGTCGTCTTTGATCAGCACTTCAGGGGCAAGGCTTTCATATCGCTCATTCGAGGCGGATTTAGTGGCCAATCCTCGCTCAATAAGGATGTCCGCAAGGGTATCGGGATCTCTTGGAATGCCAGGTATCTTGTCTTTGGCCAACAGCTCAATGATGTCCTTAGCCGCGCTTTTCCAAACCAGGTAAAGATGGGTTGATTGATTCGATTTTCGTAACCAGACTCTGGCGTCTCGCTGATTGACCAGCCACTGGGAACTGGCAAGTAATCGCCTCATGGCATCAAGTAGATAGCGTTCGACTGGGACACCAAGGGCATTGTCGTCAACGGAAATTCGTTGAGCTTTCAGGTCTCGCTGGACACTGGTTTGGTCAGCTTCAATGACCAGTTTAGACAGGACATGCTCGGGATCGGTATTGCCGATTGCTTCCAGCATGGCTTGCAAAATTTCAGGGCCCGGCTGGGTTAACCAGGCGAGCAACTCAGGTGTCATCACCCGGTTTAACACCAGAATTGAAAATTGCTCGTGCCGCTTGCACCGTCCGTCGCGCCAGCGAATGAAATAGCGTTCAATGCTGTTGTTACTGGTCCACTGGGATAATGTTTCTAAAAAAGGGTTCCACTGATAGCGTCCATCTTCGTCTGTAATGGACAAGTCTGAAACAGGTTTACCTATATCATGGAACAAACCGCCAAGAGCCGCGGCAACACGCCACCTTGGCTCTAGCTCTTTTTTCTCAACCGGTGTGCCACTGGCAACGAAGATGATCCCTTCAGCTGCTTGTGCCGCCCAGAAAGCAACTTCCAAAGAATGACGTAATAAACCACCCGCACCGCTGTGATGATGATACTCAGAAGCTGGCAGTAAGTGGACATAAGCAGCCAGATGGTCAATGCAGGGCTGAATCAGTCTTTGAAACTCACGCTGATTAAAGCCAAGTACCTGGCGCAGTTTGGCAATTAGCTCGTCTTGTGTGGACTGCAAATCCTCAGGTGACGCAGCTGGCAACCCCTTCAGGAATGGCGGATAGCGCGGAATTTCTGTATCCAGTTGCGATGAAAGCTCTGGTAGTGCTTTGGTTTGAAAAAATAGTTTTTTGAACATAGTGAACCTCCGACACGATAGTGTGAAGGTTCATAAAATCACCGGCGGTGAATTAGTCGCCCCTGAAAAACTCTCAACCCATTGAATACAACGTGTTTTTATACGATAGTTAATACCGAAATCTTGCTATAAATACGCCGTAAGGC
>NZ_VFRR01000030.1 GCF_006385675.1 Maribrevibacterium harenarium
TCAGCGAAAGAAAGTTGGTTCATGGTTGGCAGGAGTCGTAGTCAGATTAAGTCGGCTAGATTGTCTCACATTGCCGACTTAATCGCATGTTCCTTAGCACGCTTTACGTAGCAGAAGGTTATGAATCCGGCAAAGAAACCATACGCGCTATGGAACTCAAGCAACTTCATGATATTACCTTTTTTGTTCTTGATGAGTTAGAAAATAAACTCGATGAGGCGATGCTTGGTACTAAGCCCATCTCCGAGGGGTTGTCTGAAGCAGACTTACTCGATGCGCTTTATCATTTTGAGATGCCATTAATGGTAGTGGTGTCCGACTCAACCGGTTCTGTGGCAGCATCCCAGAAGATTGATGTCACTATTCTGAGCGAGATGCGGTCCGTTTTAACTAATAATACTTTCCTCGAGAAAGAGCTTGGTGGACATGATCACGACACATTGAGTTCGTCAAATTACGATCTCGACCAATACTTTTACAACTTTGCAGGCACAAAGTATTGCATCATGTTCCATGATGTCGCCTTGGAAAATGGTCATAAAATTCGTATCTTTATGGTTAAAGAAAGCCAAAGCGATAACTACGTAGTGGATAAGGTTTTCACTCGGTTGATGATATCCTCCACCATTGTGGTCTGGATTGCTATTTGGGGTGCGGTGGCCGTTGCCTTTTTTCTTTGGAAGCGTATCGAAAGCTCCAATCGTCGCGTCATTACGGCGGCAAATACTGACTCCCAAACAGGACTACTCAACGAGCGAGCATTACGAGAAAAGTTCGACTCCCAGCAAGCCAATTTTGCCAATAGAGAGCACATCATCTACGCAGCGAAATTCCGCAATCTATCGCAAATACTTGCCAATAATAGTTCATTGATCGTCTCTAAGACGCTTCATCAATTGGCGACACAATTACGGCAGAATATCGATAAATCGTGTTTATTAGCGCGGCTAAACGATGGTACCTTCGTAATTGTTGCTCCCTATCGCAAGAAAGATTGTATTGATACATTTCACAAGCTGATAAACGAGCCACAACAAGTTGATAACTTTCAATTTTCACTCGACCCAACGGTGGTGGAAGTCATCTTTCCCAATGACGTGAATCGTTTTGATCGCCTGATTTCCTCCATCTCTACGCTAATATTCAGTGCCAACCAACAACGGTTGCCATTCCTTCGCTATAGCCGGGATCTAATCAAGGTGAGTCAAAAGGCGTTACAGTATTCCGCAGAAATCCGGGATGCTATTGAGCAACATCAGTTTGAATTGTACCTACAGCCTAAAGTCGATATGCGCACCGGTGCTACAGTCGGAGCAGAGGCGTTAATACGCTGGAATCACCCAGAGGATGGTTTGCTCACGCCCTATCACTTTTTGGATATTGTTGAACAAAGCAATGTTCGCTCACAGTTTGCTCGGTTTGTTGCTAATGAAGCAGCTAAATTAGCCAAGGATTTACACAGTAAAGGCCATCATCTGCCGGTATCCTTTAATCTCAATGGGTATGATGTGTTCGATACAGAAGTCACCACCACACTGGAGCAAATCGCAGTTTCGTTACCAGCCACTAACTATCCAATGCTAGAGATCGAGTTGACGGAATCAGAGACTTCGATCGATGTGAAACATATCGCCGAAAAGCTGGAATACATCTCCAGTCTTGGCTATTCCATTGCACTGGATGATTTTGGTACCGGTATGAGTTCGTTCTCTTTCTCCCACACTCTACATATCAATACAATCAAGATAGATAGATCATTCGTGATTCAGTTATCTGACGATGAGCGCTCTTACATTCCGATTAAGACTATTGTCTACTTAGCCAATAATTATGGTTATCACATTGTCGTTGAGGGTGTAGAGACGAAGGAGCAAGCTGAAACCTTAATCAAGCTAGGCTGTCATCACTGCCAAGGTTATTTCTATGCCAAGCCCAGCACCTATAGCGAATTTCTAGAGAGATTGGTGTAAAAGAACGACTGTCTGCGGGTAATGGATGAGTGCCATGACTACGTTGGAACAAACAACATAGCCATGGCATCGGTTGTAGCCAGTGTCGGTTATGACCCTAACTGTTGCTCTAGTTCTGGCAGCACTTCAAATAAATCCGCGACTAAACCGTAATCGGCGACTTGGAAAATCGGCGCATCTTCGTCGGTATTAATCGCGACAATGACTTTCGAGTCTTTCATACCGGCTAAGTGTTGAATCGCGCCAGAAATTCCGCAGGCAATATACAATTGCGGGGAAACAATCTTACCAGTCTGCCCTACTTGCCAATCGTTCGGTGCATAACCCGCATCCACCGCAGCCCGTGACGCCCCTACTGCAGCGCCAAGCTTGTCCGCCACCGGCAAGATCACCTGCTGGAATTGCTCTTTAGAGCCCAGTGCCCTACCCCCAGAGATGATAATATTAGCCGTTGCTAGTTCTGGGCGTTCAGAGACAGATAAAGTGTCTTCCACATGCTCCGATAGGGCAGCAGATAGATTAACTGAAACGGCGCTAACAGGAGCACTCGCCCCAGTACCGGCGGCCTCAAAGTTGGCCGTACGTACCGTGATAACTTTTATCGGCTCGTTACAACGCACGGTCTGAATGGCATTACCGGCATAGATGGGGCGTTTGAAGGTGGATTCGTCCAACACTTCGATCACATCAGACACCTGCATCACATCAAGCTTGGCTGCGACCCGGGGCAAGGTATTTTTACCCGTTGTGGTCGCCGCAGCGACGATCCCTTGGTACTCAGATGCCAGCGATAAGATCACCTCAGCGCACGGTTCGGCTAGCTGATTTGCCAGACCGGCATCATCCGCCAACAACACAGTGCTGACTCCGGCTAGGGTGGCCGCCTGTTGGGCTACCGCTTCACAATCTTGGCCTAGTACCAGGATATCCACCGCACCAAGCTTGGTGGCAGCCGTCAGCGCTTTGGCGGTATGGGCTGATAAAGTGTGGTTGTCGTGCTCGGCGATTAATAGGGTTTTCATGGTTTTTCTCCTTAGAGCACACCGGCTTCGTTTTTCAATTTATCGACCAATTCAGCGACGGTCACTACTTTGATACCTGCTTGGCGTTTGGCAGGCTCTTGGGTCTGGACAATCTCTAAACGCGGTTTTATGTCACCTTCCCCCAAGCCAAGTTCCGCTGGCGTCAGCTTGTCGACCGGTTTTTTCTTCGCTTTCATAATATTCGGCAAGGAGGCAAAGCGCGGCTCGTTCAAGCGTAGATCCGTAGTCACTACCGCAGGCAAGGACAATTTGACCGTTTGTAACCCCCCATCCACTTCTCGGGTGACCGTCACCTGGGTATCATCAAGGGCCACTTCAGAGGCGAACGTCCCTTGGGGCCAGTTCATTAACGCTGACAACATTTGACCAGTTTGGTTGCAGTCATCATCAATGGCTTGTTTGCCTAAAATTACGAGGCTTGGCTGCTCTTTCTCGGTCACTTTTTGCAGTATTTTCGCTACTGCCAGAGGCTCGACGGCAAGGTCATCGGTATTCACTAAAATGCCTCGATCCGCCCCCATGGCAAGGCCGGTACGCAAGGTTTCTTCCGACTTGGCCGAACCGATTGATACCAATACTACTTCGTCTACTTTGCCAGCTTCTTTGAGGCGCACAGCCTCCTCTACGGCAATTTCATCAAATGGGTTAATGGACATTTTGACATTGGTTAAATCAACGCCCGAGCCATCGTTTTTCACCCGAACTTTGACGTTGTAATCCACAACGCGTTTTACGGCTACCAGTACTTTCATAGTGACTCCTTTTCTTATTCTCTGCCTCAGCCATCTCGGAAACGCGATGGCTGAGGCTCTGGTGACAGTTATAGGTCTTTTACTAAGCGTAGCGCATCATAGATGGCTGCGTGGGTATTTCGTGTGGCGACTGCATCCCCAATACGGAATAACTGATAACGACCATCGGGATTGCGCACTACGCTTTGGGCTGAACCGTTGATCAATTGATCGTGGGACATTTCCCCCAAATTGATGGAATGAGGCTTCAACTCAAAATAGATATCATCTAAAGGAATTACCCCATGATTGACGATAATTTGATCGTATTCACGTACCTGATTGATGCCGCCGTAGTCACTACCGATATGGGCTTTTAGTGTCGCACCGTCTTTTTCTACCGCGTCTAACCGGTAGGTGACGGTGAAGGTTGTATCCAGCGCTTGTAGCGTGCGCATGTAGGGTACCAAGTTCATCGCCATGACTTCAGGCGCAAAGGCGCGGTCAGGTGTCATGATTTCCACTTTAGCCCCGGTTTTGGCAATAATTTCCGCCGCTTGAAGCCCCGCATGGTCGCCGGCATCATCAAATACCAATACATTTTTACCGGGTTTCACATCCCCAGAGATAATGTCCCAAGTAGAAATAACGTGTTCATTGCCGCGACTCAGAACGTCTGTGTGGGGCAAGCCACCGGTAGCAATGATCACTACATCTGGATTTTCCGCTTCGACGTCATCTGCCTCTGCCCAGGTATTGAATTTAAATTGCACACCCAATCGCTCACATTCCGCCATACGCCAGTCGATGATGGAAATCATCTCTTTGCGGCGTTCGCTTTGTGCGGTTAAGCGCACCTGTCCACCGGGAACATTGGCGGCTTCTAACACCACCACTTCGTGCCCCCGTTCACCGGCTACTCGGGCAGCCTCAAGACCTGCCGGGCCAGCCCCAACGATGACGAACTTTTTCTTGGTAGTGGCTTTCGGAATGTCGTGGGGCATGGTTTGCTCACGACCAGAGGCAGCATTATGCAAACAAAGGGCTTCGCCGCCTTGGTAAATGCGATCCAAACAGTAGTTGGCACCAACACAAGGGCGAATCTGCTCTTCCCGCTTTTCGATAATTTTGCGCACTATATGTGGGTCCGTAAGATGGGCACGGGTCATGCCAACCAAATCCACTTTGCCAGATGCCACCGCGTGGCGGGCTGTCGCCACATCGGGGATTTTCGCTGCATGGAATACCGGCATACCGGTGGCAGCGCGGATGTCTCCGGCAAAATCCAAGTGCGGGCTGTTCGCCATACCCTGAATCGGAATCACATCGGTCAAACCTGGGTCCGTATCAATATGCCCCCGGACCACATTAAGGAAATCCACCATGCCGCTTTCTGTGAGGCGACGGGAGATTTCAAAACCTTCCTCTGGACTCAAGCCCCGATCCATCATCTCGTCACCGGTGTAACGCATCCCGACGATGAACTCGTTACCTACACGCTGGCGAATGGCTGAAAGCACATCAAAAGCAAACTGCAAACGGTTGTCGAGGGAACCGCCGTAGGGGCCATCTAGATCATTAGTCAAAGGCGACCAGAACTGATCCATAAGGTGCCCGTAGGCTTGTAATTCGATACCATCCATACCTCCAGCTTGCATACGTTCGGCAGCGTCGGCGTAATCCTTTATAATGCGCTCGATATCCCAGTCTTCTAACTTTTTTGGAAAGGCACGGTGAGCCGCTTCCCGATTATGGGACGGGGACACCACCGGCAACCAATGGGCTTTGTCCCAACGGGTACGACGACCTAAATGGGTAAGCTGAATCATGATGGCAGCACCGTGTTCGTGCACCGCATCGGTTAGGTCTTTGATATAGGGGACGACTTCGTCTTTGTAGACCAAAAGGTTGTTGAACACCGGCGGACTGTCTTTCGATACCGCCGCCGAGCCTGCGGTCATAGTCATGGCGACACCACCCTTAGCGCGCTCTGCATGGTAGGCAATATAGCGGCCTTTGGGCATTCCCTCTTCTGGGTACGCTGGCTCATGGGAAGTCATGATAATGCGATTACGAAGGGTAAGATGCTTTAGCTGATAGGGCTGTAATAAAGGATCATTTGACATGGCCGCGCTCCTGTTCCTAAGGGTTATGTGGGTGGCGAATGAGAATGACTTATTGGTTATTTTTCGGGTTATTTCAGTTTGTTTTATTGATGCTAAGAAAAAATGTACAATAGTGTCAATTGATTTAGATTTATAAAATTAAAAATATTCACTACTGTACATTTTGCGATAACGACATGTACTGTTTACGTCAAATTGTGGTGGCAAATGAGTCAAATGAAAAAGCAATCAAATAACGACAGTGGCTGGCGGGGTTCGCCGGAAGTATGGTTCGAGGCTGCCGTCGAAATTCTATTGGAATCCGGCGTCGAAGCCGTCAAAATCGCCACGCTAGCCAAACGCTTAAACATTTCTCGCACCAGCTTTTACTGGTTTTTTAAGGACCGCGACGCCCTATTGCAGGAATTGGTGGCTTTTTGGCAACGTAAGAATACCGGCAGCTTGATTCGCCAAGTGGAAGCCTACGCGGAGACCATCACCGAGGCGACCTTGAACATTTTTGACTGCTGGTACGATCAAACCCTGTTCGATGCGCGTCTTGAATTCGCGATTCGTAGCTGGTCTTTACAATCCATTGAGATTAAAAACGCTGTTCAAGCAGCGGATGATGAACGTTTAGAAGCCCTTATCGCCCTGTTTGAACGTTTTGGCAAAACTCGGATCGAAGCAGAGGTAAACGCTAGAACCTTGTATTTGGTGCAGATTGGGTATATCACCATGCAAACCCAAGAAACACTGGCCACCCGTATGCGGCGTGTGCCGGATTATGTCAAAGCCTTTACCGGGCAGTTGCCCAGTGATAGCGAGATTAGTCGCTTTCACCATCGACATGCCTTTAACCATACCACCGAGTAACCCGATTAATGTTTACTGCTGCTGACCTCGATGCCATTTGGCTGACTCTGCAACTTGCAACGACAGTAACCTTGGTCTTACTGGTAATCAGTACTCCTATTGCTTGGTGGCTGGCACGCACAAACTCTTGGTTAAAAGGTCCGATTGGCGCCATTGTGGCCTTACCATTGGTATTGCCGCCCACGGTATTGGGATTCTATTTACTGGTGGCGATGGGGCCTCACGGTTGGGTCGGACAGCTGACCCAGCAGCTTGGTATTGGCTTGCTGCCCTTCTCGTTTTGGGGCTTGGTGATTGCCTCGGTGTTTTACTCCCTACCCTTCGTGGTTCAACCCATTCAAAACGCCATGGAAGCCATTGGCGAGCGCCCGTTAGAAGCCGCTGCCACCTTGCGAGCAGGCCCTTGGGATAGTTTTTTTCATGTGGTGCTGCCCCTGGCAAAACCAGGCTTTATCACCGCTGCGATTCTCGGTTTTGCCCACACCGTCGGGGAATTTGGTGTAGTGCTGATGATTGGTGGCAATATCCCCCAAGAAACTCGCGTGGTGTCGGTACAAATTTATGATTATGTGGAAGCCATGGAATATGGGCAGGCACATTTATTGGCGGGACTTATGGTGGCGTTCTCGTTTTTGGTTTTACTTGGTGTCTATGGAACTCAACGGCAAGGCAACGCAAGCTTTTGGGGGCCAAGTAAATGAGCTCAGATACCATCCAAGCGCAATTTCACCTCACCCGTGCCACCCCGGGGCAGTCAGATTTTACCCTTGATGTGGATCTCACCCTCGCTAACCGAGGCGTTACCGCGATTTTTGGTCAATCCGGCTCCGGTAAAACTACCTTTTTGCGCTGTATCGCTGGATTAGAAAAGGCACCTCTTGGGAAACTTCATGTGCACGGAGAAACCTGGCAGGATGAATCCCGTTTTGTACCGACTTACCAACGCCCTATCGGCTACGTGTTTCAGGAAGCGAGCCTCTTTGCTCACTTAACAGCCGCCCAAAATATCGAATTTGCCGTAAAACGTGCCAAACCACGCCCAACCGTTAGTCAGCAGACGCACATTATCCGCTTAATGGGGTTAGAAAACCTACTGCAGCGCTACCCACACCAACTGTCTGGCGGCGAACGGCAGCGGGTTGCCATTGCTCGGGCGCTATTGATTCAACCACGCCTACTCTTGATGGACGAGCCTCTCGCGTCCCTAGATTCAGCTCGCAAACGCGAAATCCTCCCCTATCTTACCCAGCTACGCAGGGAGCTCGATATCCCAATTTTTTACGTGAGCCATAGCGTCGAGGAAATCGCTCAATTAGCGGATGACGTCGTGGTGCTTGAAGCAGGTAAAGTCATTGCACAAGGAGAAATTAGCCAGATTTTCTCTCGTACCGATCTGCCGCCACTGTCAGGTTTTGATACGGGAGCCCTGTGGCAAGGCATTGTTTCCGAGCGGGATACCCAATGGCATTTGGCAAAAATCACCTGCCCCGGGGGGGATATATGGGTGCGAGACAATGGCGATATTCTCGGTAAAGAGGTACGCATTCGCATTTTAGCCAGAGACGTCAGCCTCACCCATAGCCAACACCAAGACACTAGCATCTCCAACCGACTCGACAGCTGCATTACCTGTATCGAGCCGGACACTGACCCAGCCATGGTGCTGGTCCACCTTGCTTGTGGATCAGATC
>NZ_VFRR01000031.1 GCF_006385675.1 Maribrevibacterium harenarium
ACTAGCATCTCCAACCGACTCGACAGCTGCATTACCTGTATCGAGCCGGACACTGACCCAGCCATGGTGCTGGTCCACCTTGCTTGTGGATCAGATCAACTCGTCGCTAGACTTACCAGCCGATCAGCTAACCAACTTAACCTACAAGTTGGCAACAAGGTATGGGCGCAAATCAAATCGGTTGCCGTGGTGCGTTAGCCATTCAGCCATCATTTATTACATATCACCGACAAATCTTTACGAACGATATTTAGCCATGAGCTAACATTAACTCAAGCTTAAGTATCCTTACTCCGCTGCTCTTAGGGCAAGGTTGAATCGCACTTTTATGTCATGTTACTAGATCTGAAACTCACGACAAAAATCAGTTTATCGGACCAATTCGTAATGGTCGTTATATAATTCTACAGAATGGATGTTGATATGGACAAAATGAAAGTAATCATAGCGGAAGATGACCTGACGACTCGACTACTGCTCGACGCTATCGTTAGTAATATCGGTTTTCAAACAATCCCCGTCACTAATGGCCGAGAAGCATGGGAAGCTTACATCAAACTCGACGAGCCTTGTGTTCTCTTGCTGGATTGGGATATGCCTGAAATCAACGGCCATGATCTTGCTTGCAAAATAAAGAATCATGCCCATGCCGTCCCTCCTTACATCATTCTAATAACAGGTCGAAATGATTCCACCGATGTGGTGAAGGGGCTCGAGGATGGTGCCGATGACTATATATGCAAACCTTTCAATGCTCCAGAGTTGGAGGCAAGAATCAACGTTGGCAAACGAACGATCTCACTACATCGCCAACTCCATGAGACTAAGGAAATACTTCAATACCAAGCAACCCACGATAGCTTAACAGGTCTACACAATCGACGCGCCCTCCTCGACTTGCTATCCCAAGAGGTAAAACGTGCACATCGGTTGAATATGAATCTGCATGTAGCTATGTGTGACGTGGATTTTTTCAAACACATCAACGATAGCTACGGGCACTTCAAAGGAGATGAAGTACTGAAAAGCGTTGCTGATTCCATCAAGCAAAGTTTACGAGAATATGATTTAGTAGGGCGCTATGGTGGCGATGAGTTCGTCATTGCCTTTAGTAGTTTTCAAAACTCAGCAATGGAGATTTTTGAGCGAATTAGAATGACTATTGCCGGGTTGCAGTTTAACTGCAATGAAACACAAACTGGCGATATCAGCCACTTCTCACTAACCACCAGTATGGGTGTCAGCTCCTTCTCCCACGCAAACCTAGCGACCCTTTCTTTAGATGAAATGCTCAAAACAGCCGACGAACAACTGTACGAAGCGAAAACCCAAGGCAGGAACCAAGTAATTTGTCAGTTTTGGTGAAATCAGGGATCTTGGCTGACTCCCGTAGGTTGTGAACGGCATTAGTCAGCCCAAGAACATCTTCGGAACTTTGTAAAAAACGTAATTAACGCTCATTGATGAATTGCGCTAACTCCGCCACTGGTAATGCTTTTGCGAAAAGATAGCCCTGAGCGTAATCACACCCCAAGCTTGCAAGTAGATCTCGCTGCTCTAAGTCCTCTACACCTTCAGCAGTCACAGTAAGATCAAGTGATTTAGCGACCGAAATGATTGCTTCAAGCATAACCCGACCACGCTTTGTTTTAATCTCGTTTACAAACGCCCTGTCGATTTTCAAATTGTCGAGGGGCAATTTTCCAAGATAACTGAGTGCAGAATAACCTGTACCAAAATCATCTAAGCAAATCTTAATCCGATGAGCGTGGAGCAATGACGCGTTTTGCTTTACTACTGTATCAATAGACAAAACCGCATCCTCTGTGACTTCTACTTCAACAATATCTGACGATAACCCTCTGACCTGAAGTCCCATTATCAGGTGCTCGATCACATCTCGACGTACAAAACTCATTGCAGAGATGTTTATTGATACCGGCGACTGCTCAGTAAATAGCATCTCCAACCGACTCGACAGCTGCATTACCTGTATCGAGCCGGACACTGACCCAGCCATGGTGCTGGTCCACCTTGCTTGTGGATCAGATCAACTCGTCGCTAGACTTACCAGCCGATCAGCTAACCAACTTAACCTACAAGTTGGCAACAAGGTATGGGCGCAAATCAAATCGGTTGCCGTGGTGCGTTAGCCATTCAGCCATCATTTATTACATATCACCGACAAATCTTTACGAACGATATTTAGCCATGAGCTAACATTAACTCAAGCTTAAGTATCCTTACTCCGCTGCTCTTAGGGCAAGGTTGAATCGCACTTTTATGTCATGTTACTAGATCTGAAACTCACGACAAAAATCAGTTTATCGGACCAATTCGTAATGGTCGTTATATAATTCTACAGAATGGATGTTGATATGGACAAAATGAAAGTAATCATAGCGGAAGATGACCTGACGACTCGACTACTGCTCGACGCTATCGTTAGTAATATCGGTTTTCAAACAATCCCCGTCACTAATGGCCGAGAAGCATGGGAAGCTTACATCAAACTCGACGAGCCTTGTGTTCTCTTGCTGGATTGGGATATGCCTGAAATCAACGGCCATGATCTTGCTTGCAAAATAAAGAATCATGCCCATGCCGTCCCTCCTTACATCATTCTAATAACAGGTCGAAATGATTCCACCGATGTGGTGAAGGGGCTCGAGGATGGTGCCGATGACTATATATGCAAACCTTTCAATGCTCCAGAGTTGGAGGCAAGAATCAACGTTGGCAAACGAACGATCTCACTACATCGCCAACTCCATGAGACTAAGGAAATACTTCAATACCAAGCAACCCACGATAGCTTAACAGGTCTACACAATCGACGCGCCCTCCTCGACTTGCTATCCCAAGAGGTAAAACGTGCACATCGGTTGAATATGAATCTGCATGTAGCTATGTGTGACGTGGATTTTTTCAAACACATCAACGATAGCTACGGGCACTTCAAAGGAGATGAAGTACTGAAAAGCGTTGCTGATTCCATCAAGCAAAGTTTACGAGAATATGATTTAGTAGGGCGCTATGGTGGCGATGAGTTCGTCATTGCCTTTAGTAGTTTTCAAAACTCAGCAATGGAGATTTTTGAGCGAATTAGAATGACTATTGCCGGGTTGCAGTTTAACTGCAATGAAACACAAACTGGCGATATCAGCCACTTCTCACTAACCACCAGTATGGGTGTCAGCTCCTTCTCCCACGCAAACCTAGCGACCCTTTCTTTAGATGAAATGCTCAAAACAGCCGACGAACAACTGTACGAAGCGAAAACCCAAGGCAGGAACCAAGTAATTTGTCAGTTTTGGTGAAATCAGGGATCTTGGCTGACTCCCGTAGGTTGTGAACGGCATTAGTCAGCCCAAGAACATCTTCGGAACTTTGTAAAAAACGTAATTAACGCTCATTGATGAATTGCGCTAACTCCGCCACTGGTAATGCTTTTGCGAAAAGATAGCCCTGAGCGTAATCACACCCCAAGCTTGCAAGTAGATCTCGCTGCTCTAAGTCCTCTACACCTTCAGCAGTCACAGTAAGATCAAGTGATTTAGCGACCGAAATGATTGCTTCAAGCATAACCCGACCACGCTTTGTTTTAATCTCGTTTACAAACGCCCTGTCGATTTTCAAATTGTCGAGGGGCAATTTTCCAAGATAACTGAGTGCAGAATAACCTGTACCAAAATCATCTAAGCAAATCTTAATCCGATGAGCGTGGAGCAATGACGCGTTTTGCTTTACTACTGTATCAATAGACAAAACCGCATCCTCTGTGACTTCTACTTCAACAATATCTGACGATAACCCTCTGACCTGAAGTCCCATTATCAGGTGCTCGATCACATCTCGACGTACAAAACTCATTGCAGAGATGTTTATTGATACCGGCGACTGCTCAGTAAATAAAGCCTGATGCCCTTTGATAGTATCCAAAACTTTGCTAACTATGTATTTGTCTAGTTCTACGACTAAATCTAAATCATGGACAACCTTGATAATTTCAAGAGGCGAAACAAAGCCCATTTCGCTGTCCTGCCACCTCATCAGCGCTTCATAACCCGCCACTTTGCCACTGTTTAGATTTATTTTTGGCTGCATGTAAACATCGATGGCCCCGACCTTGAGTGCTGTGAGAAAACCTTTTTCAATTTTTTTAGTGCGTTCATACTCTGCTTGAATCTCATCACTATACAGCACAAGTTGAGATTGTCTTTGTATCGCAAACATCAAAGCCATTTCAGAACGCTGATAGGTCATATCAAATGAGTCTCCGGGGTTATGAGCAGCACACCCAGCACGGATCTCAGACCCTATAACCGTTGGCTTACTTACAATCGACTGGAGATTCTGAAAACAAATATCCACACATTGATGGAAATCAGCCTGACCATTTGTTCGATAAACCACCAAGAACACACTCTCAGAGATTCTACTGGCTATCTCCACGTTGGGATTACGATCAAAAACATCTGTTATGAGGCGCAACTTCTCTGATACCGCAAAATTCCCTTCTAACTTAAGCATACGCTTGAAATTTGACAGTTCAAATTGCACAAAAACATGTGAATCGGTTCCGACATCAGCCCCTAAAGTTGGGAATTGACGTCGCACAAAATCTAAATTAGGTAGCTTGGTAGTCGTATCGAAATACTTTAAGAAAAAAGCCTCGTTTGCGGCCAAGACCTTTTCCGATACATCAATGCCGACGGCTTGAACCACGGAATCGGAATCATCACTCACTTGACGCAGCCACCACTCCACTTCGCATTTTTTTGCACCGATCTGTAAGGTCAAAGTCAGCTTGAACTCGTTACCACCTCCTTGGCGAAGCATCCTGAGTCGATTACGAAACTCCGTTCTACTACTTGCAAAAAGACACTCGACAAACTGAGTGCTACGAGCAACGCCGGAGTCAACGTAAAGCGCTTCAAAGGTACTGTTAGCAAGTAGGATGTCCCCATCCAAAGTCATTCTTAGAATATAGAGCCCCTTGCTATCGAACAGGCGCTGGTAACGAATATCGCTCTGGTGAAGCTGTTTTAACGCTTGCTTGTACTCGGTTAAATCATGACAAATACCAACAAATGATGGTGTACCGTTAGGCTTGTCCGCTCGACCGACAGACAAATGCATATCAAACAAGCTACCGTCTTTTCGTTTCGCTACGACTTCCCGCCCACTACCTATTATGGAAGTATTGCCGTGGGTAAGATGCTTATCTAAGTAGCTATCATGCTGCATCGCCACTGGAACCGGCATTAACATAGACACATTGCGGTTAATGACTTCCTCAGCGGCATACCCAAACAGCCTCTCAGCCGCAGGAGAGAAAGACTGAACGATACCTTGGTGGTTAATTATGATGATGCCATCCGCTGCCGCGTTTAGTAGAGTGTGATAAAGGCTTTCTCCATTACCCATGTTACCTCCTGAAACGCTGCACTAACTCATAGAGTGATGAGGATGATTGCTTGGATTGACGCATTGCATCGCCCAAGTGCTCCATCAGTTCACTGTTTTCGTGGGAAATTTGAGCGATACCAACAACTTGACTGCTGGATTGCTCGAGTACATGGGCCTGCTCACGGGATGTTGCGGATACCTGTAAAACTCGCTCAGAAATATCATTCATGCGGCTAGACAGCTGTTGAATTAACTCATCCTGTTGCTCTACCAACTCAAGGCTTTGGGTAGATGCTGTACCGCCTTGGTTTGCCAACTGAGCCGAGTGATCAACGCTTTGATGAAGCCCATTGATTTGCTTATTAATGTCATGGGTCAAATCCTGGGTTTTGGTCGCCAAGTTTCGAACTTCTTCCGCAACTACAGCGAAGCCACGACCAAACTCACCGGCTCGTGCCGCTTCTATTGCTGCATTAAGTGCTAACAAGTTTGTCTGCTCAGCGATTTGATCGATTGATTGCGTTGCGTTGGAAATGCTCTCGGTAAGCTGTTGAACATCGGATACGGCATATTCGATGGACTTAACTTGCCGATTCAAACTATTTATCGCCAGCTTCACTTGCGTCGCTAACTTAGCCACCTCGTTGGTTAGGCCTGCACCGACCTGAGTAAATTCCGCTGTTTGAGCAACGTCACGAGAAACATCCTCGGTTGTCGATGACATTTCTGTCATCGCCGTAGCGACCAGATCTGTTTGATTGTTTTGTGCTGTGAGTTTTCGCTTACCATCCTCAACAGCCTGATAGCCAGCACTCATTAGTCGAGCAACTTCAGAGCTTGACTCTTCAATACGGGTTAAGACAGTTATCATCCGGCTATGCAGGGATTTTATTCCTAACGAGAGCTCCCCTGCTTTGCCACCTAGATCTGAATAAGTTTGCGCTATAGTCGGATCTCGGAATGCTTTTTCCCCAAGCCGATCTTGTAATGCTTGCATTGTCTGTTGACGTTCATAGATTGACATCAACAACAGGCCCGAAACAGCAATAAGTGCTGATAGCTCCCAAGAAACATTGCCAAAACCAAAGAAGAGCACAGCCAAAGTGAGTAGCCCTACACTAGCCCAAAGCCACTTATTTTTAGTCCAGTGCGGTAACCTGTCTAACAAAGTCGGGGTATTCATCCGCTTGTATATTTGGTTAGCTCTAGCAACATCTTTGCGACTCGGACAAGATCGGACAGATTCATAACCAACGACTTCGCCACGCTCGTAGATCGGCATGACATAAGCATCAACCCAGTAAAAATCACCATTTTTACATCGGTTCTTTACTAGCCCCATCCATGACTTGCCAGCCTTTAAAGTGCTCCACATATTCGCAAATGCCTGGGGCGGCATGTCTGGATGACGAACTAGGTTGTGCGACTGACCCAACAGTTCTTCGTTGCTAAAACCACTGATATCCATGAAGGCTTGGTTACACCCAGTAATCCTGCCTTTTAAGTCAGTCGTGGATACTAGTAGCACGCCTTCTGGAAAACGTTTCTCTGTATTTGTTACTGGGTAATTCTTTTTCATCCCTAACCATATCTCTCAGTAGTGTGTCAGTGGCTGTATGCTTCTTGGTTATTTCTTAAGAAAAAATTAATTTAGAAACATAAAACGAGATTATAAATACACCATCTTAGATTTAGATCATTTTTTTTGTTGGAGTTTTGTATTAGGACAAGCTAAAGATTAGTAAAAAGAGGGTAGAACGCAAACTTTTGTAAGAGTAGTAACGATAGACTGGTGCAGGCTAGGATCAGCCTACACAGCGGGAAGATCATGTTGAAGAGGAAAACGGGATTCTTCAAGCTGTGCAGACTAACTCGGCCTAAACCGGCAAGGCGACGAGTATCGTTCCTTCATCATCGATTTGCAATGGGTAAGTCGCTACGTCACGTGTAAGGGGATCGCACATGGCTTTGCCGGTTTTTATACAAAAACGTCCTTGGTGTAGGGGGCATTCAATTTCCCCATCTTCCAAAAAGCCGTCACTAAGTAATGCTTGCCCATGAGTACATAGGTTGGCCGTGGCATAGACTTCCCCCTCGTATTTATAGACAGCGATGTTATGCCCTTCTGCCATGACACCGATTACGTCGTCCTCTGGCACGTCATCAACGGCAATGAGCTTGATCCAGTTTGTCATCGTTTACCTCACGATTTTTTCGTTGTTGCCAAGTAACCCAATGTTAAATTGGGTAGATCATGGAATTTAGGACCATTTCGTTATCAAAGACGCATAAACGTGACGCCAGTTTAAATCCCTGATCCGTCACTTGAATGCGGTCGATATAGCGTCCCACGTTATACACTTCGGCAATGCCATCGGTTTTGGTGCGAAACACGGAGTAGTTCGCTTGAGCTTCAATCTCACCACCGCTAGCACTTATCACTCGGGGGGAGGCTACTACATGACACTGATGGTAGGGTTCATGAAAGATGGTCTCTGTCATGCCGTAAACACGGTCTTTGAGCATGTTTTTGCTGTACATGTTGAGAACAGCCATGGGTAAATCACGGTCATAATTTTCACGGGATTGGACTTTGTATTTTGCGTCATCCGTGAACATATTTAACCAAGCATCCCAATCTTCTTGGTCTACGGCCGCGGCGTAGTCTTGGTAGAATTGTACGAGTTTTAGATAGTTTTCAGCGTTCATTGTTATACTCCCATTACCTTGCGCCAGTAGTCATACATTCCTCGAATACAAGCTTCAGACACCATGTGATCCGCTTCTTCTACGGTACGTCCACCAAGTACAGCCAAAGCCTGCTCTCTATCGTTTTGCTCGATACCTTCATGGGAAAACTCAATCACTTCACCGTCATCAGCCGATACAAATCCTGCCGGGCCAAACAGATTCGCTTGACGTAAGCGACGCTCAGTCATCTCCGGGGTATCGTCGTCAAAGCCAAAATGCGTCCACACAAAATCGAACGAATCAATGCCTGTCGGCTGGATATGGCGGGTGGTCACACTATTGACGTTCTGCTGTAACACCAAATTGGGGAAGAGAGTCATCATCACCGCTGTTGGACCACCCCACCAGTCTTCGTCTTCGATGTCTAAAAAGCTTGGATCATGCAACTTCATGGATTCTTTGAAACTGGAAATATTCGTCGTATCGGCGTTTTTACTGCCATCACCACGGGTGGAAACCATGGCCGCATGGCGAAAATGGTCATCCATCCGTAATTCGGAGCGATTGTCTGCACGCCACAGGCCAAAGGTCACGAACCAAGTGTGCAGCAAACCGGCATGGTATGGATCCTTGATGTTTTCTTGCATCAACTTCCAGTTACCAGGAATACGCTGTTTGTTGTAGCCAAGAATTTTCAACTTGCGACCATTAAACATGCGGTCAAAGTACTTCAATATAGTGGGTCCCAAGAAGTCTTCTAGGGACTCGATCTCATGATCAAAACTCGCAAACACCACGCCACCGCGTTCGGCGACACGCAATTTATTTAAACCATGTTCAGACGGTTTGAAGTCTTTTGGCATACCGCCACGCACTTGCCCATCCTGCTTCACGCCTCGACGAAATGGTACGCCTTGTAACTCTCCTTCTAGGGTGTAATTCCACTGGTGATAAGGACAGGTAAAACTTTTCGTCTTGCCGTGTTTTTCACGACAAAAACGCATCCCTCGATGGGCACAGCGGTTTTCCACCACATAGATCTCCCCCTCTTCTCCTCGTACCATGATGACCGAACGCTCACCGATAGCAGTACGTTTGAAGTCGCCGGGCTCAGGAATTTCCGCTTCTAATCCCACGTAGCACCAATGCTTTTCATAAAAGAACTTTTCCAGCTCTTTTTTATAGACTTCCTCTTGGGTATACGCCCAATAAGGAATACGACTGTTATCTTCATGCCCCCAAACAGGCGTCATTGGGATACGATTTTCTTGGTTCATAATTAACCCCTTGTTATCGTTATTTTGGTTATTTTCAAGAGCCCCTAGGAGCGATCTGGCCGCCAAAAGGACTTATTCTGAGCGCTATACCCCGCTTGGGTAGAACGCATCCGCGTAGATATGATCGATATTGGCTCCGCGCTTGGTGCACGCTAAGGAAGCGGCTTCTACCATGGCTGGCGCGCCAGCGAGATAAATGCGCCAGCCTGTTAAGTCAGAGAAATACTCACCGATGGCTTGTGTAACCAAACCGTGGAAATAATTGCCCTGCTCTGGCACATGATCGAGAGTGATGGTGTATTGGAAGTGCGCATACTGCTTTTGCAGTTGCTGCAACGCCTCTACCCCATAGAGATCGCGCTCCGTTCTGGCGCCATATATGAGGTGGATCGGATTGGGCATCTGTGTTTCTAGCGCCCCCCGCAAAATAGACAGAATAGGCGCAAGACCGGTGCCGGTGGCCACACACAGCATGGGGTCGGCATTGTTTCGGCGTAGATAGGATGCTCCCAATGGTCCATTAAGTTTGATGCTATCCCCTACTTTGATGGCGTTATCCAGTAACGACGTGACACGCCCATCGGGAACGATACGAATATGGAATTCCAATGATTCGTCCTCCATCACACCGGCCATGGAGTATGAGCGCGTGCCGTCTTCTGCCCAAAAAGTCAGATTGGCAAATTGGCCAGGGGAGTAGGATAGTGGCTTTTTCGGCTTTAAGCGCAAACGACGCACGTCGTGAGCTAGTGAATCGAATGCCACTACTTCAGCTTTAAGAGTTTTCGTGGGGTGCGTCACGATTTCATCGACTTCAGGGATCTCGATGACGCAATCTGTTTCCACATAGCTTTGACACGCCAGAACATACTGTCCATGTTGCGCTAAACGACCTTCAGCGGCCGATGGCCCCGTCACTTTTCCGTCCACGACTTTGCATCGGCAGGTACCACAACGTCCCGATAAACAGCTGTGGGAAATGGGAACCGTATTGTCTAATAGCGTTTCCAGCAGTGTTTTGCCGGGTATTGCCCGAACGGTTTGATTGATGGGGTGAATAAGAATGTCCACCGGTGCCCTCACTTATTGTTTAATTTATGTGCGAAGTTGCGTGAGGGAAACTATAAGCAGGACTTTGTTATTCAGAAATAAAATATCTATGATAATAGGTATTCACAATCGTGAGATCTAAAACCATGATTCGCTTAAAAGATATCGATTTAAATTTGCTAATTGTCTTTCAATTAATGTATCGCGAACGAAAAACCGGCCGCGTGGCAGAACAACTGGGGTTAACCCAACCGGCGGTCAGCAATGCCCTAGCACGCTTGCGAATAGCCTTGAACGATGAACTTTTTGAACGCACGGCACGGGGTATGCGCCCCACCCCCTTCGCCGACAATATCGCCGAATCCGTTGGCTATGCCCTGACCACCTTGCAAGACGGGCTGAATTACCAAGAGCGTTTTGATCCAATCACCAGTGACCGGACGTTCTCTATCGGCATGACTGACCTTGGGGAAATTTATTTTTTGCCAAAATTGATGGCACATTTGGCCGTCCATGCGCCGCATGTATCCATCACCACGGTACGAGAGCCGGATCAAACTCTAAAAGACGATTTGGAATCCGGCATTGTAGATTTGGCGGTCGGCTTGTTACCTCAATTGGAGGCGGGGTTTTACCAACGTCGATTATTTGACCAGAGCTATGTCTGCTTGATGCGCAAAGGCCATCCGTTAGCCGGTGAAACCATTGACCTGAATCATTTCAGCGAGTTTGAACACATCATTATCGAAGCGCAGGGCACCGGCCATTGCAACGTAGAAAAGGAGTTAGCAAAAAACGGCATTACCAAACAGTGCAAATTACGGCTTGCTCATTTTGCATCAGCCCCCTACATCATCGCCAAAACCGATTTAGTGGCCACGGTAATCGAGAAGCTGGCTCTACAAACCGCCGCTAATTTCGGGCTGATTATCAAACCTCACCCAGCGCAAATGCCTTCCCTACAAATCAATCTCTTTTGGCATCGCCGTTACCATCAAGACTCCGGCAATGTCTGGTTACGCAATGTGATCTTTGATTTGTTTTCAGAATAGCCAGCACCCGCTGGGTATTTAGCACGGCTGGCTCTAGGTTAGTGACAAAAGTAACGCGTTGCACAGCGGGGTCACGCCCTATTCACGCCCTTGCTCTTTGGCAAACAGGGCATTCCCGTCTCTAGTTCCTCCCCATCACCGGTGGTAATGGCCTTTTTGATCATAGCTTCCAAACGATCCGCTGCCGGAGTTAAGGCTAGCCCCCTTACTCGAATAATGCCTAAAGTGGCCTTTGGTAATGACCGATCTGGAGACACGTTTTCAATGCCTATACCTGTCATAGGGTCGGCAAAGAGTCGGGCTGGGCCCAAACCGATTAAGTCCGTACGACGAATCATTTCCAGCATAAGGAATGGTGAAGTGCATTGAATAATCCGTCGCGGAGCCGGTAACCCTACCTCTTCCAACCACTGTAAAAACACATTGGATGAACTACCGAGCGACTGATTCAGGATCCAGTCTTGCTTCAATAACGACTCCCAATCGGTCAATCCTGCAGCTGGGTGTTCGAGTCGCATGGCCGGCATGATTTTCACCTGACATAGGGGCTCGAACGTTAATTCAGTCGGAAGATCACTAGCCGCAGCAATGGCAACCCCAAAGTCCAAACTGCCTTCAATCAGCTTAGGGACTATTTCGGTTAACAATCCTTCATTGAACGTCAGTTGAGCCTTTGGCAAAGCATGACTAAAAGACGCGTACACCGGTGCCAACAATGAGCTGGTTAGTACCGGAGTCAAACCCACTGTCACCTTAGCGCCAGCTCCCCCTTGGATTTGTTGAATCTCGTCTTTCGCACGGTCAATATTGGCTAAAATATTCCGTGCGCGACTCAACATCGCTAACCCCGATGGTGTAAATTCAATCCCCCGGTAACTGCGGTTGACCAACTCAGCACCAACCTCTTCTTCCAGTTCTTTCACGTTTCGGGTCAATGCACTTTGACTAATATGCATATCCCTCGCGGCAGCGCGGATAGAGCCGCTTTCCGCCAGTTGTACAAAGGTTTTGATCTGATGGATTTTCATAGAACCTCCTTTAGAGACAACAAAATTCGATCACCTAAGCATTTTTATTGTCTTTTTATATTCCCCTGTCAAGCGTAAAACTAAATAAACGCCTGTTAGGAGTGTCATATGAAAGCACCTTTTTCACCCGATATAGACCTGATGAAAACGCTACGCCACGACATTCATCAGCATCCAGAGTTGGGATTTGAAGAATTCAAAACCAGTATGTTGGTTGCTGAGTTGTTGGTCGGTTGGGGCTTTACCGTCACCAAGGGCATCGGTGGTACCGGCGTGGTGGGTCAATTGACCTTTGGCGATGGCACTGGGCCTAAGCTTGGTATTAGGGCCGATATGGATGCGCTCCCCATCACGGAAGCCACTGGCTTACCTTGGGCAAGTCAGTATCCTGGCCGCATGCACGCCTGTGGTCACGATGGTCACACGGCGATTTTGTTAGGGGCCGCTGATGTGCTCGCCAAATACCGCGACGCTCTAGAGTGTCCGCTTAACGGCACCTTGAATTTGATTTTCCAGCCGGCTGAAGAAGTTGGCGGTGGTGGTGGCGCACAACGCATGATCGAAGACGGCTTATTCGATCGCTTTCCCTGTGATGCTATTTTTGGTTTACACAACATGCCCGGCACCCCAGTAGGCCACTGCTTCGTGCGCAGTGGCCCATTTATGTGCTCCTCGGACAAGGTGAAGGTTCGTATTCAAGGCAAAGGTGGCCACGGTGCCATGCCCCACCTTGCGACAGATCCGACCGTGGTCGCCGCTTCGATATTATTGGGTTTGCAAACCATTATTAGTCGAAATCTTGATCCATTTCACACCGGTGTGGTCAGCGTTGGACGTCTTCATTCAGGTGAGAGCTACAACATTATTCCGGAATGCTGTGAATTAGAGTTGAGTGTTCGGGCGCTGCAACCCAGCGCACGCAATACGCTAAAACAACGGCTAACCGATCTTATCCAGCACCAAGCGCTGGCCTTCGATTGCCAAGTAGACCTGCAATATGAAAACGGCTACCCAGTACTCGTCAATGCCGAACAACCGACGGCAGCCCTAGTGGAAGTGGCACAAGAGGTGTTTGGCTTTGACAACGTCGATGACGATGGCCAACCCATCAGTGGCAGCGAAGACTTTGCATACATGCTCCAGCAAGTCCCCGGTTGCTACATCATGATTGGCAATGGTGACAATGGTCACGCCGAAGGACGTCATCTCGGCCCCTGTAGCGTGCACAACCCCCATTACGATTTCAATGATGAAAATCTGCCCCTTGGGGCAAAACTTTGGGTCAGTTTGGCCCTGAAATTCTTGAGTGATCACCAAAATAACTAATACTAATAAGAACCGTTGAGGAACCCACCATGAAACACACTAATCTTGTACGCACTACGGCTAAATGGTCTGTATCGATAGCCGTGGGCGCGGTCAGCGTTTACGCTTCAGCAACGACCTTTACCATGTCTAATTGGGTTCCACCCACCCACTTTGTCACTACCAATATCTTAAATGTGTGGGCCGACAACGTTGAGCTGGCAACCAATGGACGGATAAAAATTCGGATGTTACCGAAACCAGTTGGTAGCCCACCACAACATTGGGAATTGGCGCGCAAAGGCATCGCCGATGTGACTTGGGGGAACTTTACTTACGAGCCAGAACGCTTTAAGTCCATCTGGTTTGCCGAGTTCCCACTAAATGGTGAGGATGTTCAAGCTTCGTCGGTTGCCCTGTGGCAGACCTACAATGAATATTTAATTCATAACGATGCTTACAAAGGGGTCAAACTGCTCGGCGTGGGCACCCTCGGCCCCGGTGTGATAAATCACGGTAGCGTGAGCGTCACTTCCCTGGATCAACTTAAAAACCAGAAAATCCGCATGGGTGGCCCAATCCAGAAGGTCATTCTAGAAGAAATGGGCGCCATTCCAGTAGCCGCGCCAGCAACGAAAACCTATGAGTTAATTGATGGTGGCGTAATCGACGGATCCATGAATCCAATCGAATCCGTGGTGAGTTTCCGCCTAACGGATGTCTTGAATCATCACACTAAAATTCCTCAGGGTCTCTATGACGGAGCATTCTTCCTCGCCATGAATGAGAAGAAATGGAACAAATTGTCTGAGCAAGATAAAGCTGCGATCGAATCGGTGTCCGGCGAAACATTTGCCCGTCTCTGGGGTGGTGTATTTCAAGCTCAAAACGACTTTGCTCAGTCTCACCTGAAAGACTTAGGCCATGATTTTCCACAACCAGACCAAGCACTGGTTGACCGTGTACAGACCATCCAACAGAACTTACTCACCTCTTGGGTTAATGATGGTCCATCCTTCCAGATGGAAGACCCGATGAACGTATTTAATTTCTACCGCGCCAGCTATAACGCACACGCCAAACGATAATAAAAGTCACCGGGTCTTTTGCTAGACCCGGTGCGATAAGAGGTGTTGTTATGATTCCTGTTTTTCAAAAAATCAAATCCGGCATTGAGGTACTTCTCATCCTGTCGTTGTTGATGATGGTACTTCTAACGTTTGCCGATGTGCTAGGGCGACGACTTTTCGGTACCCCCATCTATGGCGGACATGACCTGACGGAACATCTGATGGCGATCATCGTTTTTTGCGGCCTGCCGCTGCTGACGTCGGCTCGCGGGCATTTGAGCGTCGATCTTCTTGATCATTTCTTAATGGTGCCGTCGCTGCGCTGGTGGCATGTTTTAATTAACTTTGGTGTCAGCGCATTGCTACTTCTCGTGAGCTATCAGTTCTATATCGCCATGTTAGATGCGATTGATATTCAAGAGGTCAGTCAAGAACTGCTGATCCCACGCAGCTATATGTACAGCTTTATTAGTGTCAGCTGCTTTATCAGTTCGGTCATGGCGATTCTGCCGGCCACTAAGGCAACGCTTTCAAGGGAGGAATCACTATGACGTTGGGTCTAATCTGTTTGGGACTGGTACTTTTGCTAGCCGTCCTTCGCGTCCCCCTTGCCTTCGCGTTACTTGGTGTGTCTGTTGGCGGTATTTCTTGGGAATTCGGTAGTGACACAGCCTTTAGCATGATCTCCATGACCATTTCGGATGCCGTGTTCTCCTACGAGTTAGCGGTTGTTCCACTATTCATTTTGATGGGGAATGTACTGTCTAGAACAGGAATCTCAGCGGATTTGTTTCGTGCTGCGAATGCCTTTCTTGGCAGCATCCGGGGGGGATTGGCACTGTCAACGATGGTGACCTGTGCCGGGTTCAGTGCCGTTTGCGGTTCCAGCCTAGCAACAGCCGCCACAATGTCAAAAGTCGCCTACCCAAGTATGAAAAAATATGGCTACTCGGACTCCATGTCATCAGCCTGTATCGCTGCCGGAGGCACACTTGGCATCCTGATTCCGCCCTCCATTATCTTGATGATTTACGGCATTTTAACCCAATCCAATATTGGCGACTTGTTCGTGGCGGGGGTGATTCCGGGCTTACTCGGGCTCGCGCTCTATATGGTGGCTATTTATTTGATTGCCGTCTTTTCTCCTAATTCCGCACCCCGTGGCAGCAAGTCTACTACCCTCGAAAAGGTACAATCCTTAAAAGGGGTTTGGCCATTTTTCCTCCTGTTCGCTTTGATCATTGGCGGGATTTACAGCAAACTCTTTACCGCGACAGAAGCCGCTGGTATGGGAGCGGGATTTGCACTTATTATTGCCATCGTTCAGGGGCGTATGACTTTCCAAAGCTTCAAGCATATCTTCCTTGAATCATCGTTCACCTCAGTCATGCTCTACAGCGTTCTATTTGGCTCCATGCTGTTTGCCAAACTGATATCCTTTTCGGGGTTGGGGGAAGGTTTGCTAGAAATGGTGACGGAGTCGGGACTGAGTGGTTATGGCTTGCTGTTTACTATTTTAGCGGTATTTTTATTGCTGGGCTGTGTCATGGACTCATTGGCGATCATCCTGATCTGTGTACCGCTCTTCACACCGATCGTGGTTTCGAACGACATTGACCTCATCTGGTTTGGTATTCTTGTGGTCGTGGTGACAGAGATCGCTCTGATACCCCCCCCCATCGGCATGAACGTGTTCGTCATTAAATCTACCTTACAAGACATCTCCTTTAAGTCCATCTTTAAAGGGCTCATCCCCTTTATTGGCGTTGACCTGATTCGTCTCTTGTTATTGATTTTGTTCCCGGCACTGTCACTGTACTTGGTGTCTTAACCATTCCCTTAATTTCCCTTTCCCGATAAAGGGCTGAATTTATCGGGAAAGGGGTGACTTTGTATTAACTGCTGCATCCCTTTACGATAACCATAGAGATGTCTCAAACTTGTGGTCTAGGCAGTATGAATTTCACCGAGTTTACCTTGGCCCCATTCGACCCAAGAGCCATCGTACAGTCGTGCCGTCACGCCAATTCGAGCAAGCCCTAACGCTAATACACAGGCCGTCATGCCAGACCCACAGGTAACGATAGGGGATATTTCCTTATTCACCATATTGAACAGGGCTTCTAATCGCTCAGGACTCAGGAAATAGCCAGCTTCATCAGTCAAGGTATTGAAGGGGATACACCGCGCATTTGGCATATGTCCAGCTTGCAGACCGGGGCGTGGCTCGGCCACTTCGCCATTAAAACGATTTAACGCACGGGCATCGAGAATAACCTCCGCTCCCTGCTTTAAGCGTTGTGCTAGGGCTTCTCCCGAAATCACACCGCTAGGATCAAAGCGCCATGACCGAGTCGATACAGGCGCATACTTGGGTTCCCCACTTTCTAATGGGTTACCTGCCTGAATCCAGGCCCGAAGCCCGCCATCCAATACGTAGCAGTCTTTTAACCCAAATGCGCGCAAGGTATACCACACTCGCGGTGCACTAAAATGATTAACACTGCGGTCGTATACCACCACCGGCCGGTTACCCTCTATGCCCTGGGCAGCCATTGCCTCTGCAAATACCGATTCATTCGGCAACATGTGGGGCAAGTCACTGTTCTGATCACAAACCACATCGATCTCAAACAAACGGGCCGTCGCTATGTGTTCTTTCAAGAAATCTGCTTGCACCTGCTCCGAATCGGCAGGAAACAAATAGCTGGCATCCAATACATCTACCTGATCTAAATGCTCTGCTAACCAAGCTACACTCACCATTGGGTCTTTCATGCACATTCTCCCCCGTCTAAGTCATTACCAGCGCTAGAATGCCATGTTTAGAGAACAGATGCAGCTATTGGAACAACCGTCGAATAACCCGAATCGATTTACAATCGACAAGCTGATTTGGTCACAATCTGGTCACAAAGGCCAAAACGGGCGTAACAAGGGCTTGGGGGTTGACTTTTACAGAAGTAAAATAGGGAATAACAAAAAAGTTCGCAAAACGCTGGAAGGCTTGCTATAACTGGCTTTGAGGGATTTCTAAATCTGATGAAACACTGACAAAAAGATGGTGGGTGTGGAGAGGTTCGAACTCCCGACATTCGCCTTGTAAGGGCGACGCTCTCCCAACTGAGCTACACACCCATCTTAGAGATGGATCACTTTCTAAGGGATAAGAAAGTGGCGGAACGGACGGGACTCGAACCCGCGACCCCCTGCGTGACAGGCAGGTATTCTAACCAACTGAACTACCGCTCCAATTTTCCTAACTCGGCGAAGCTGCCTCGTCAAAAGATGGTGTGTATTATAGGTAGAGAATTTCCTTTGGCAATACTTTTTGCAAAAAAAATTATGCTTTTATTTCAGTTGGTTAGATTCTATACAGCGCCAATCTTCCGTCACCTTAGCAGAATGACGTGCTTCCGTAAGAAATATTTAACTTTCCATATATATGTTTTTCCATATACTAACTGTCAGTTTCATATGACATGCTGGTAGCAAGATGAATCCTATTCAGTTTTACAAATGCCTCGCCGATGATACGCGACTACGCTGCTTACTTTTGATCCAGGCAGAGGGGGAACTCTGTGTTTGTGAGCTAATGGCGGCATTGAAGGAAAGCCAACCCAAAATTTCCCGGCATTTAGCCCAGTTACGCCAGTGCGGAATCCTATCCGACCGTCGTCAAGGACAATGGGTGTTTTATCGACTCGCCCCGACTTTACCGACCTGGGCTCTGGAAGTCCTGCAGACGACCCTAGCCGGTGAGTCTACTTTTATTGCGAAAAATCAATGCCAACTAACACAAATGGGGGAAGATCGACCTAAGCGCACGCAGTCCTGCTGCTCTTAGAACAGTTCTACTATTTAAAGGGGCAATGGATGTTTGAAATCTTTACTCAACTTGCAGACTGGTTGGCATTCGACCTGCTTGGCTTGTCTCCATCTTCTAAGCTAGGCGACGCGGTACATTTCTTTATTGAAGACGTCAGTAAGATATATGTCTTATTGGTGGTGATGATATACGCCATCGCTCTGCTGCGTGCGTCACTCAATGTAGAGCGGGTACGAAGTTACCTTGCCGGTAAAAATCGCGCAGTTGGTTATATGCTGGGAGCAGGCTTTGGCTCGGTCACACCGTTTTGCTCCTGCTCCAGTATCCCGGTCTTTCTTGGTTTTACCTCTGCTGGTATTCCTGTTGGCATCACTATGTCATTTCTGCTGACTTCCCCCTTAATTAATGAAGTAGCGGTTTTGCTACTGATGAGCCTACTCGGTTGGAAATTCACCCTACTTTACATCGTTGTCGGCATGTCAGTAGGAATAATTGGCGGTGCTTTTCTTGATGCCATTAGAGCCGAGCGCTGGTTGCAAGATTTCGCAGCGAAGGCCCTGCAGCAAGGACAACAAAACCAGCCAACTTATTCAGGTGCAGGATCAACATCCATGAGTTTTGCTGAGCGCCATGACTTCGCCAAGGACGAAACATTAGAAATATTTGGCCGTGTGTGGAAGTGGGTCATCATTGGTGTCGGTTTGGGAGCGGCTCTGCATGGCTTTGTGCCAGATGGCTGGATCGAACAGCATTTAGGAGATGGTCAATGGTGGTCGGTTCCGGCTGCCGTATTGCTCGCCATTCCGCTTTATTCAAATGCGACCGGTGTCATTCCCGTCATGGAAAGCCTAATTGTGAATGGTTTACCGATCGGTACAACGCTTGCGTTTTGTATGAGCACCGTCGCCGCCAGTTTCCCCGAGTTTATCCTATTAAAACAAGTAATGCAGTGGCGTTTGCTAGCAACCGTATTTGGCATGTTGCTGGTGGCGTTTACCTTAGTTGGCTGGATTTTCAACAGTCTTTCCCCCTATTTGTGAGGTGTACCATGAAACAGATTAAAGTACTGGGCAGTGGCTGCTCTAAATGTATGAAAACCGCAGAAATGATCGAAAAGTTTGCCGCTGAACTTGGGGCGGATGTCACTGTTATGAAGGAAACGGATGTGCAGGTCATCATGGCTTACGGTGTGATGAGCACCCCTGCAGTGGTAATTGATGATGAAGTGGTTCATTCCGGCTCTATGCCTAAGGCGGAGCAAATCAAGGCTTGGTTGGCCTGAATTAAGCCAAATTTATTTTCTAAAGCATAATTAACGAGAGCAACAATGACGATTAAGGTTGGTATAAACGGCTTTGGCCGCATGGGACGTTTATCTTTTCGTGCCGCGTTTGACTGGGAAGACGTAGAGTTTGTACAAATCAACGACCCTGCCGGGGACGCTGCCACCCTCGCCCATTTGATCACCTTTGACTCGGTTCATGGCCGTTGGCACCACGAAGCCAGCGCCGAAGGCGATGTGATGGTGTTAAACGGCCAACGCATTCCTTGCAGCCGCAATAAATCCATCGCAGAAACCGATTGGTCTGGCTGTGATGTGGTCATCGAAGCTAGCGGTGTGATGAAATCCAAAGCCCTGCTGCAAGCCTACCTAGATCAAGGTGTAAAGCGAGTGGTTGTTACCGCGCCAGTTAAAGAAGAGGGTGTGTTGAATGTGGTAATGGGGGTGAACCATGACTTGTACGATCCTAGCCAGCACCCGATTGTAACTGCTGCGTCTTGTACGACGAACTGCCTCGCTCCAGTGGTGAAAGTAATTCACGAGCAGCTTGGCATCAAGCATGGCTCCATGACGACCATTCACGATATTACTAACACACAAACTATTTTGGATGCACCACACAAGGATTTACGCCGAGCACGCGCCTGCGGCATGAGCTTGATCCCCACCACCACTGGCTCTGCAACGGCTATTACGCATATCTTTCCTGAACTAAAAGGCAAGTTAAATGGTCATGCGGTGCGCGTTCCTCTGGCAAATGCTTCCTTAACGGACTGCGTATTTGAAGTGGAACGCCCAACGACGCCTGAAGAAGTAAATAGCCTGCTTAAAAACGCTGCCGATAATCAACTCAAAGGTATTTTAGGCTTTGAAGAACGCCCTCTCGTTTCTATCGATTACAAAACGGACCCACGCTCCAGTGTGGTTGATGCCCTTTCTACTATGGTGGTCAATGGCACTCAGGTGAAACTGTATGTTTGGTACGATAACGAGTGGGGGTATGCCAACCGTACCGCTGAGCTAATGCGGATGGTGGGGAGTTTGGATCAAACGACTGCCTAATATGGTGAGCGAATGATTAGCTGATCCATTGATTAATTAATCTGTTGATTTAATAACCCGTTGGATCAATCTCGTTTCGACTTGCTTGTTTCGACCTTGTTTCGACTTGGTCATGATCGGTGTTCGGCTCGGAATCGACTTATGACAAGCACAGAGCCCAGGACGGGCGGCTAGCCCGTCTCGCACATGGATGTGCGTCGGGCGGTGCTGTCATAAGCGAGAAGAGCCGAACTTTTCAAATTTTGGAATTACCAACTGCTATGAACACCTTGGCACGACTCTCCCCGCAAATCCGTCAATACCTCATCGTCACTGGCAACTATTGGGCCTTTACCCTCACCGACGGGGCTCTGCGGATGCTGGTGGTACTGTACTTTTATGGTTTGGGTTATAGCCCACTCAATATTGCCATGCTGTTCATTTTTTACGAGGTTTTTGGTGTGATCACCAATCTCATCGGTGGCTGGCTTGGGGCAAAAATTGGCCTCAACAAGACCATGAACATTGGCTTATTTATGCAGATCATTGCATTAAGCATGTTACTGGTGCCTGCGGAGTGGCTGCTTGTCCCTTGGGTGATGGCTGCACAAGCCCTTTCCGGCATGGCGAAGGATCTAAACAAAATGAGCGCCAAAAGCGCGATTAAGACCTTAGTGCCAGATGACAGCGGTGGACAGCTTTATAAATGGGTTGCCGTCTTAACCGGCTCCAAGAATGCACTCAAGGGGGTTGGTTTCTTCCTCGGTGGGGCTTTGCTCAGCCTATTAGGTTTCAAAGGAGCGATTCTCGCCATGGCGGCGGCGTTAACCTTGGTCTGGATAATGAGCTTGCTCACTTTGAAACAAGACTTGGGGAAAGCGAAAAAGAAACCAAAATTCACCGATATTTTTTCTAAAAGCCCTGCAGTTAACACCTTATCAGCGGCTCGCTTGTTTTTATTTGGAGCTCGAGATGTCTGGTTTGTTGTCGCTCTCCCAGTATACCTAGCCCACTCGTTTGGCTGGGATCATTGGTATGTGGGTGGCTTTTTAGCCCTTTGGATAATTGGTTACGGTATCATCCAAAGCATCGCCCCACACCTAACCGGTAAACGTCGTGGCACTTTGCCGGATGGTCGTCACGCTCTGGGGTGGGCACTGGCTTTAGGGGTGACGCCAATGCTGATTGCTGTGGCGATTGCCAATGACTGGCACAGTCAAGCCGCTCTCATTGTGGGTTTGCTGGCATTTGGAGCGCTATTTGCGGTGAATTCATCCCTACATAGCTACTTGATTGTCAGCTACGCGGGGAAAGATGGGGTTTCTCTCGATGTTGGTTTCTACTACATGGCCAATGCCATGGGACGACTAATCGGCACAGTGCTATCCGGTTGGCTCTATCAGGAATTTGGTTTAGTGACCTGCTTGTGGGTATCCAGTGGATTTATTGCCATCACCGCCCTGATTTCTTGTTGGTTGCCAAAACATAAAGCGACCATCTGATAGCTAGGAAGCTTGACGTAGCGATCTGCTTGCAACCTGCCGCAAAACGCTCGTCAAGCGATTGAAAGTGTCGGATTGCACGCTAGCATGCTGCCAATACAGGGGCACATCAACGGTGATACTGGGATGCAACATGACTAAATGCGGAGTCGGCGAAAGGGGCTGAATCATGCTTTCTGGCACCATGCACCACCCCATCCCTAGAGTTGCCGCCTCAACAAACCCTTTTGATGTAGGCAGGTAATGGATGGGGGGCAGCAAGGATTTACCTACAACTTGCTGAATAAAGCGGTTTTGTAGCTCATCTTTACGACTAAATACCAACATGGGGGCGCGAGTTAAAGATTGCTCATTAAGCCCCTCCGCAAAATAGCGTTGCTGAAATTCAGGCGACGCAATGGCCTGATAACGCATGGTTCCTAAAAGATGGATATTGCAACCCTGCATGACCCGAGCTTCCGAGGTGACGGCCCCGACCACTAATCCATCCCGTAGCAAGTTTAACGAGTGATCTTGGTCATCCACGACAATATCGAACAGGTAGCCGTAGTCCTGATGTAGCTGTGCTAGCGCGGGCAATAACCAAGTTTCCAAAGAATCGTCGTTTACCGCAATCGTTAAGCGAGGTGGAGTTGCCTCCCTGGCAGAAGGATCAAAGTCAGCAAAAGCTTCCGCCTCCAACGCCAACATCGGCTTCACTTTGCAGAGTAACTTCTGTCCCGCTGCGGTTGGTCGGCACGGCAGTTGACGCACAATCAGCACTTGACCAAGGCGATCTTCCAAGGCTTTCACCCGCTGCGAAATCGCTGATGGGGTAACGGATAGACGCCTTGCAGCACCATCAAAACTTTGCTCTTCAATGACTGCCGCAAAAGCTGCTAGCTGCGGGTGCAATAGACTCATGCATGGCTCCAATAATTAGATTTTCTTAATCTGATAAAGAATAGTTAATTTTACTTAATTTGCAGTCGTAAGCAAAATACACCCATTCATTATCAGCAAGGATACTTATGTCTCTCTCCGCCCTGTTCGCCGGTTTCACCACTGGAGCCGGTTTAATCATTGCCATCGGCTCTCAGAATGCCTTCGTGTTACGCCAAGGTCTATTACGACAACACGTTGGCGTGTTGGTGCTGATTACATCCCTTAGCGACATTCTTTTGATCTCTCTAGGTGTTGCGGGAATGGGCGCTTTAATTCAACAACTCCCCAGTCTATTAGCCTTCTTTCAGTATGGTGGCGCCCTATTTTTGGGGTGGTACGGGGTATCGGCTGCGAAACGGGCATGGCGGGGTACCGAAGTGTTGGAGGCAAGCGAGAACTCTACCTCTAGCCTGCGTAAGGCGGTCTTGACCTGTTTGGCATTTACCTTTTTAAACCCCCATGTTTACCTAGATACCATGGTGCTATTAGGCAGTTTATCCACCCACTACAGCGGCGATGGGCGCACCGCGTTTGGCTTAGGAGCCTGTCTTGCCAGTATTGTATGGTTTGTCTGCTTAGGCTACGGTGCTCGCCTGCTACGACCAATCTTTAATAACCCAAATGCTTGGCGGGTGTTGGATGGGGTTATTGCGGTGATCATGTTGGGGCTGAGCGTTGTAATGCTAACGAGCCAACTTTAATTTGTTTTAACACACGCTTATGAACTCTTGGTCACATGGGGGCACAAATGCTCTTGATTCAATTACTTAGACCAGTTATAAACGCATTCAGAATTAAACAGTTACGGATCAGTCGTAAGGACAATGACTTAACATGGAACAACTTCACGTAAGCCTCTGGGGTGAGTATAACTTCAAGAGTTATCTGCCTGCGATCAACTCAAACGGCGAAGCCAAACTTCTGGTGCTAGCCGATAAATCCCTCGAACGAGCAGTCATAGATAGCTTGACCTATAAAAATTCAGTGCCTGAAGTACTCCACTGGCCGAAGCAACCTACCGCAGACGACTATCAGCGATTAAGTCAATGTCTCCTAAACCATTCAGATAAAGAAATCCTTTTTAACCTCAGCGCTGGTGAACCGGTATCGGTCCTAGGCTTGTACCATTTCGCGCTACAACAGCAACTACCAACGTATCTTATTGATGACGAAGATTTCCAACATTGGCTACCACCGAGTACTCGCCAACCGATTGAAGTGGAGAACCAAGCTTCCCTCAAGTATTACTTCAAAGCCCACCAAATCTCTCTTGAAAAGAGTGGTTTGGACATGCCAATCACAGCAGAGCTTCGTGCTTTAACAAATCTTTGGGCAAGCTACCCAGCAGACTATGACACTTTTCGTGGACTCAATTACCTAGCCGGATCGGCATCACCAAATTTTGGCGATCACGCTGGCACCTACAGCGTCAATTACTCAAACAAGCAACACGGTAAAGATGTACAGCTATTGTTTAGTGATTTAGAAAAAGCGGGGCTTGCAACTGTCGCTGACGAGCACATAACACTCGCGTCGGAAGCGGCAAAAGTTTACTGCAATGGTGGCTGGCTAGAGCTGTACGTCTACGACCAAGTGCGCGCCTTACGCGAAAGAGTGCCTGAAATCCAAGACGTTCGGCTCGGTCTAGAAATACGTTACCCGGAAGGAATCAAAAACGAGCTGGATGTGGTTTTCTTAGCCGACAACCAACTACACCTTATCGAGGTCAAAACCTCTTACCTATCCAACAAAATCGCTGATGCTAACGCCATCGTTTACAAACTCGAAGCCCTCGCCAACGCCCTTGGCGCCGACGTCAAGGGAATGGTAATCAGCCTGTTTGACTTGCCTGGCGGCACCATAAACCGCGCTGGACTCTATGACATCCACGTAGTCAGCGGCAACCAGATACCACAGTTGCAATATCACCTAAAACACTGGATCGAAGAACAATAATAGGAGACGCAAGGATGCCGAAAACAGTCCTCGAGTACAGCTTAATACCTCAGACGACAACTACCTTGAAAAACACCGACTCTTAGTATTACATTCCTAGATTTCTATTATACCCAAAATCTTTAGCGCTACTCCTTCAGGACTTTCGGCCCTTCCAGTAGCGCTTCAAAGGCGGCCATATCATTACAAGAACCGTGACTAAAGTGATTCCCCCAGATAGAGACCAGTACAACAAATTCATTTGGCTTTTCGATAGTGCCATTATTGTTGCTATGGAACTCGCTGGCACCAATAAGGCAGCCACCAAAGAAACTAACAACATTACGGCATTCGATGAGTCTTCTTTTTCCTGTTTCCATAGAGCATAGTTATGCTCTAGTTCCACAAATGTCTTTTCCTCAACCAACTCTAAATCTGTTTGATAGCAAAGATACTGATACAACCGTTCGGCAAACGGGTAGGTGGATATGTTGGAAATTTTGTACTGTTTTCGAAATATTGCGATACGCTCGTATAGATTCCCTCTTTGCTTATTTGAGCAGAGCACCATTTCATCTTTGAAACGATTCAGCGTTGCTCTTTGCCCTATAACAGCAGCAAGCAAATCCAGATAGTAATTATTTCCTGATAAGTTAAAAGCGAGTGCTGAATCTCCCTCAGTCTGATCAACAAAAACTAAACGATTGAGATTAAATTGGCATCGCCAATCTGCCCAGTAACTGAATTGATTATCTAACAGGCGTTTTTTCTCTTGATCAGAAAGTTGATACCTTGGGTCAGAAAGATTAATACCAGCACTCAAATCACTAACACATAAATTTTCTCCTAGACCAGAATTATCCATCTGCCTAATCCAAGAACAATTAACCAACTCATGGCCAAAAGCATCCTCCTCGTAATGACTATCTTGTTCTAAAACAATCCCGATCAAATCACTTATCTGCTGTTTTAGTGGTCTTACATGCCCATCTTGATTTCTCCAGCGTGTAATTTGATGAGCCTGTGTTCGAGGCTCCCACTGAAAAACTACCCGATTTAATTCAGAGACCGCATGCATATCAAATTGACTACTACTTTCAAAATGAATATATAAGAGGCTGACTTCCCCCAATGCTATTAACTGTAACTTGGTAACATTTATTGAAGCAGAACCGATTTGTTCAGAATAAGTAGGAACCATCGTCAACAAAGGGGTGTCACCATCCATCGAAGTAAAGACAAACCGTCCACTAGACATGGGACGCATTAGATCAGCAGCAGCGCGTGTATAAAAACGTCTCAAGTCCTTGATTTGATCTTGGCCTAGTCCCTCACTCCAATGAAACCAACCCGGAGCAGCGACTATCTTGTTAAACACTGTCTTTGATATAAATAGCGGTAGCAGGCCCCAGCCTTGCCAGTGGTATTTCTTCATCAATCCATAACCTCAATTGGTCGAGGCAAATTACTCAAAATTCGTTCTATTGAATACAGCTTGGCTAGTTCCCGTACCTGCTCGGTTTCCTTTTCTGAATATGTATCTTTTACATACTGCGAAAAACGTTTAAATGGTTGTTTCTCGCGAGGCAATTTATAATACCTCTCCATATCGTCATAAAAGCTTCTCAGTATATTTGCATCATTCTGCCGGCTCTCTTCAAGTAGTCGATAACGTATTGTCAAACCTGATAGCTCCGGATATTTATTCCTTGCTTTTAGCCCTACAGGCTTAGCTGAATATTGAGAAGTACCACATAGCAAAATAGCTTGTATTCCTGATTCAAGTTTCTTCGATAACCACTCTAAATTGGCCCGAGTAATGCTGACAATCGGCAACCCAAACTGATCTAGCCCCACCTCTCCTTCACCATATGAGGGAGATTGGATCTGATTATACTCACGCAGTTTTTCCAGTGTGCAATCATCATTTAGAACACTAATCGTGGGTAGAATAGATTTTAAATCATACTCTCGCGTGGTTTCACCAAATGCCACTAAAGCCCTCTCAGGTTCTTTTTTCCCAATCAAAAATAGACGGGTTTGCAAATAACCAGAGGAATATCCAACCATATCGCCAAAAGAAATTGTTTCGTCAGTTATATTCAGATCGCGTTTAGATTCTACTGTAGAAAGATCCAATCCTTTTAGATTGACGAGAGCAGCCTCATCCAAGATATGGTGAGATTTAACTTTTCTCCTTACATCGCTAGTACGTAGTTGATCTACCTTGTTAAACGGCAACTGATAAGCTGTCCTAGGCAATAATTGCTCGGATACTGCACAGTAACGAAATGAACGTTGTACAATCTTTATAGGAACACCTTGCTTTAACGTCTCCACCCCAAGCGGCGCTAGTCTTAGTCGCTCTGATTCATTAGTTAACAGAGACATTCCAATCATCTCAGCAATATGCTTTCTAACCAGTTTTTCTGCTAACCCTGTCAAGGTAACGATGGACCTAACTAAACCAATCCCTTGTTCAATTAACTTTAAAAGCATTAAATCAATATCATTGAATTCTTCTCGACTACGCTCATGGATAATCATTTTAATATTCAATATAGGCAGTAAGCTGTCTCGCACGTAAAACAATGTCTCACCAGGGCTAAGTTGGTTATTCAATACCTCACCATAGCTACTAGCATAGGCTTTAAAATACAATTTTTGATCTGAGTTCTTTGGTGCCGAATCTTTCTTAGCCATGGTATCCTTCCGCTTCAGGCTTCATGCTCACGCTGTTTGGATGACTCTGTATTTTAGGACGTGCCACTGTCTTTGCTCCTGGCAAAAAGCGAGCTGCTTGGAGTATCGCCCCTTTTTGCTGGCATTGACCTTTCAATAACTGCATCGCTTGTTTAAATGCAACATCATTGGCTTGTGCTCGATTCGCGCCTTTAGTTAGCGTTTGCGAATCACCGATCATAATTAGCTGTTTCTTTGCACGGGTCTGTGCCACATTTAGGCGTCGCCAATCCGATAAAAAGCCAACTTTTCCCTGCGGATTGGACCGTGTGAAGGTGAAAATAATTAAATCTCGCTCTTGGCCCTGGAAACTATCAACTGACGCAACTAACTCATTCAGTGGCATCGTCAATTCGAGTAACTCTCCACGCTTTTGAGCCCGCCGAATCGCCGTTTGAATCGCTTTCACATGACTTGCATAGGGTACGAGAATACCGATCTCACGCTTATCTGCGAGCTCAGGAACTTCGTGAATGGCTGTTTTTAATAGCTCAATAACAAGTTTGGTCTCACAGGGGTTATCTTGAACAACCGACCGACCACCCTCTAATCTAGCCTTTTCATTTTTACCATCTAACCAAGTTGTATCAATCCATACCATGGGCTGTGGGCAGAAGGATAACAACGGCTGTTTCTTCTCCATGCCTGTACCAGCAAAATAATTCCCCTCATAAAATGCTTCGGAAACAAAATCACTGATGATCGAGGGACAACGAAACTGAGTATCCAACATAATTTTTCTGTCTTCGGGGGCAGCATTCCAAAGATGCTCAAACCAACTTAATCGGTATAAATCTCGATAATCAGAAAACCCTTTGGCATCAATTTCCTCCATCATTTCGTCCCCAACTACCGGTGGTAACTGCTTATGGTCACCAACTAATATGGCTTTATTCGCTCGAGACAATGGGACAATTAAATTGTGTAGCTGAATTTGCCCAGACTCATCAACGATGACGACATCAAAATCTAGTTCCCGAAATAAGGATTTGGTGTTGATACCAATACAGGTGGCACCAACCACATTGACGTTTTCAATCAAAATTTTATACAACGCCTGCTGGCGTTCGTTTTTGAGTTTGTAGAACCACTTAGTCAAATTGGCATGGATACTGTCTAGTTTTCTGAATGATTGATCTAGGTTTAGTAAGTCAAGTTTCGTCAACCGCTCACCATTCTGCCCAGGTAGCTGGATCTCCTCGATCAAAGGCTCAATCGGTTGTATGTAACCATCAATACGATGACGACTCTGGATAATTTTCTGTTGTATTGCTTTCAATTCAATCCGATAGTCTCTTATCTGGGCAAACAATTTATTACGCTCTAAATGTTTCTGACCAATACTATCTTTGAGCTGATGAATCTTATTTTGAAAGCGCTTCACTTTGCGTCTATTTAACAAACGCATAATGGGCTTAAAGAATAACCATCCACTATCATTGATATTCTGAATTATACGGTTTACGTGATGAACCTCATTATCTTTAGCCAAGATATTGCCTTCACAGGTAATCACCATGGCCTTCAGACTTTCCAAGCTAGATATTATCACTTCCTGATCAGTTTCTGCTTGGACTAAACGATCAATAGCGGTCTCGATATCTTGGCGGTGGGTCAGCAAAATCTTTAGATAACCGAGCTGCTTTTCAAGATGAGCAAGAGTTTCATCCGCTGCGGAAAACATCCGTTCTTGTAACTCTGCGGCCTTGTTATCGAGCATGATACTTTCTAACGAAGAGCTAATTTTATTCTCATTGCCTATACGCAAGCACTCAAAATCATCTTCTTCAGCTAGACGTTCCAATACATTGTCTACGGCTTTATTATTTTGCGACGTAACCAAAACGCGCTTCCCTTGCGCTGCAAAGTACTTCACCCACTGCAAAATAACAGTAGTTTTACCGGTTCCAGGAGGGCCTAAAACTAGAGTATAGTCCTCGCTACCGGCACCACTGTTGATAGCTTTAACCTGTGAAGGAGTTGGTGGAAATTTGCTGGGAAGCAATGGGACGTTCACCGCAGCTAGAAGGTTATGCTGGTATACGCCTGCAGCAAGTGGCAGCAACCAGGTATTTTTTGTCTTTTCGGCTTCCAGTAAATCTATAACATCGTTACGTACCTTTTTAAGAGTAGGTAACGCGGCAATATTAAAAAACGCCTGATCTGGAACTTGTCCTGCAGATGCTTGTTTTTCCACACTGACATAAACAACGGGTTGATTCTCAATTGGATTAAGGTCCGTCACCTCCATCAAGATATCAGTAGGCTCACGCATCTCGTTAAGCATTTCTAGCAACGTTGGTTTTGCATCAAGCAGCCGATTGTAATCATGCTCATCGAATCTGATTTCGTAATGAAGGCGGTAAGTCGTACGCTGACTACGAGCGCCGATTGAGAGAGCCTCGAATGGCATAGACTGCTGAGCAGCGATGCGCTCTAGCTCGTATTCAGAATCAACAAAGCAACGTAAAACCTCTATCGCTTCTTGTTCTTCTATAGTTAGTACATCGTCCTCATACTCGCTATCTTCAACCTCTTGGCCGGCAACATTCCAAGGTGAATTAATCGCCTTAAGCAGATCATCCGCATAAATGCCTGATTTGTACCAACTGTTTGAAGCTTCAGGACCAACACGGAATTCGTTTCCCGTAAAGAATGACAAACCATCAAAGTCCAACAAAGTGCCTTTTTCTAACATACGCTGACGATCTTGGTTGTTTGCAAAATAGACTTTACTCAACCACAGTCTAGATCGACCCTCACTGAGAGACACATTGATTGTTACCTTATACTGACCAGTTATAATTGTTATGATGACTGTGTCTCGGGGCTTAAAAGAAGAGACCCACCCCCTTTTAACTGATGTCAATTGAGATAAGACAGCAGCCAATGTTGGACCATTGTCTGGCCAATTCTGATCTAAATAGTTCTTATCAAGACGATACAACAAGGAAATACTAGCACTGTATTTTGCAACCTTTTCTTCAGGCCAGAATGGAACCGATTGAAGCACTTCCGACATTTAGTAATACCTTTTACCATTAAGTTGCTTTGATGACTCTTGAAGTACTTTAACTAGAGTAGAAATATCACTAACTCGTTTTTTATGTAAGCGTCCGCCGAACCACACCTATTTTTAGAGTTTGATTCATCGCAGTGTTTGAACTAGCTAGGGATGACAGGGTTGGTAATATTTTATA
>NZ_VFRR01000032.1 GCF_006385675.1 Maribrevibacterium harenarium
TCATGCTTGAGCTTCTTCAGCTCTGCGTATGTGAGTTCTTCAAGATGTGGGAGAATACTGCGAAGGCGTTGAGTGCTCATGAAGGCTCCGGTGCATCTGGACTACAGTTTTCAGCATAGACCACCAACACTCAAATGCAACACAGCCATATAAAAACAGTTTAGATGTATAGATCAAGATGTAATCATTTTGCTGATTTTGTGGAAATTGACCTTGCTCTAGGATCAAAAAGAAAAGTAAAAAATCTCCTTGCTTTTATCTAATAGACTGAAAAATATGGGTTTTTATGACATTCCCACAGTCTTTTTCACGGTTTTTGTGGAAACAGTCCGCTAGCCCTTTAATGGTGGGCGATGCAGCTAAGACAGCATGATCCAGCTAGGATATAATCACCGTTTTCAGTCAATTTGGGATAGCTATGAAGTCTGTTGAAGTGGTGATTATCGGCGCTGGGGCCTCGGGTTTGTTTTGTGCCGCACAGGCGGGTTACCGGGGGCGCAATGTGTTGGTATTGGACCATGCCAACAAACCCGGCAAGAAGATTTTGATGTCCGGCGGTGGCCGCTGCAACTTTACGAATCTAGATGCTGCCCCAAAACACTACCTAAGTGCCAATCCCCACTTTTGTATTTCCGCCCTAAAGCGCTATACGCCACAGGATTTTCTCGATTTAGTTGACCGTCATGGTTTGCAATACACGGAAAAAACACCGGGGCAATTTTTTTGCCAAGAGTCTGCCAAAGACTTGCTGGAAATATTACTCACCGAATGCGAGTGGGCGGGAGTCGAGTTACACCTCAACACTTCTGTGACGAAAGTCACCAAGACGGAAACGGGTTTTGTTCTTGCTACCAGCCAAGGGGATATCCATTGTCAGTCCTTGGTCGTAGCCACCGGTGGCTTATCCATCCCGACCATGGGGGCAAGCGGCTTCGGCTACGATTTAGCTCAGCAGTTTGGTCTGAAACTCTTGCCACGGCGGGCAGGATTAGTCCCTATTACGATACAGCCCGGGATGAAAGAAAAGTTATCCACACTGTCGGGCGTGAGTGTGGACATCGCCGCCACTGCCAATGGTCAAACATTTCGTGGCCCCATGCTGTTTACCCACCGGGGCATCAGCGGCCCTGCTATCTTGCAAATCAGCAATTTCTGGCAGCCGGGGGAACCCTTACAGCTAAATCTACTGCCCGAAGTAGCGGGGGAGACCTACTTTCGCGAACTGCGACAACAGAAGCCCAAACGCACCCTGGAGGCAGAACTCAATAGCCTTTTCCCGAAACGCTTTACCGAAGTCGTAGCCCAAGACTTCCCATGGCTCAACAAACCCCTAGCGGAACTCGCCAATGACCAACTGGATGCCTTAGTCACCTACTTGACCCACTTCAACGTGGCACCCAACGGCACAGAAGGCTACCGCACCGCAGAAGTCACCTTAGGGGGGATCGATACCAACGAAGTCAGCTCCAAAACCTTCGAGTGTAAAGACGTTGCCGGGTTGTACTTTATCGGCGAAGTGCTAGACGTCACCGGCTTCCTCGGGGGCTACAACTTCCAATGGGCATGGGCCAGTGGCTTTGCTGCGGGGCAGTTTGTTTGAATTGGATTCATCGAGCCTGGTGCGCCCCTAAAGAGCTACTTATCGGTTTGCCAAATAACCCTGTGTCTATTTAGCTCAAATTTATTCAGACTGCTTAAATCAGACAGTTGGTATTAGCCCTGTGTTCTAATATCTCGGTAGGTGTAACGGTCACGCCCAAGGCGCTTGGCCTCGTACAGGGCTAAGTCCGCAACTTTGACTATTACCCAGTCGTCTAATTCATACAGTTCATTTACGCAGGCGTAGCTAATGCTACTGTAGCCGATGGACACAGTAATGGTGCTATGGGCTGCCTCCGGAGCATGCATAAGATTTAGCTCTCGGATAGACTGCATCATCGCTTCAATCATCGGCTCGGTTTGTCTATGGTCTTTGTTAGGTAAGATAATAGCAAACTCCTCTCCACCGTAGCGAGCGCACACCATATCGGGTGCGGAAAAACTTTCAGCGATGGTATAGGCCACTTTGCGGATGCATTCGTCTCCTAGCATATGGCCAAAATGATCGTTATATTTTTTGAACTCATCAATGTCGGCCATGATAACAGAAACCGTATTGTTCAAAGATTTAGCATGATGCAGTATGTCATTCAGGCGGTCATTGAATAAGCGTCGGTTGCCAAGGCCTGTGAGAAAATCAGTATGGGCTTTCTCGTCGAGCAGGCTGATGGCTTTATGGTAGCCAAGGTGGGTTCTGACCCTCGCTGCGACTACTTTTGGGTTAAAGGGCTTAGTGATGTAGTCAGCGGCGCCTGCATCGAATACGATCTCTTCAAAGTTATCATCCTTGATGCCCGTGATAAAAAGTATAGGTATATTGGTAGTTTCCGGTGATTGTTTTAGTCGTAAGCAAATATCTAAACCACTGCTGTCGGGAAGCTCCATATCCAACAAAATGATGTCAGGACGAGAGGTGTTAATTACTCGAAAAGCTTGTTCAGCATTCATGGCGAATTGAATCGCCCCGATCCCTTTGAGCACTTCATGCAGTATCTTAATTACGATACTGTCGTCATCAACAACTAAAATTCGTGGAGGTTTTATACCTATTTGGTGCATGGAGTGCTATTTCTCCCCTATATAGTTGTTGAGAATCTTACAGGCTTTATCAAATGCCAGCTCAGTAACTGCCTGTTCAAATGCACTATAGTTAGGGTTCGGGAGTTGCCGCTGGAATAACGCTCTATGTTGTTCTAGGTGGTCAAGTGCTGCCAAATCACTGCTTTTAAGCAATTGCATCATCTGCTGAATCACGCAGCTGACATCCGTTTGGCTAGGCAAAGAATAAGATGAGCGTTCATTTTCAGTTATTATCTTTCGCGCATCTGTATCCAAACGGGTTAGTGAATAGGAAATATCTTGAAGTAGTGGGATGATTTCCGTCCCCAATTGACGAACAGAAATTTCTATCTGAGCAGCAGTCTGTTGAATTCTCGTTGCACCTATAGTCCCTGCAATCGACGATAATTTATGCATATCTCTTGCTATCTGTAGACGGTCATGAAGACGGTGTTCGCTGTCTAGATCGAGGGTAGGTAAATCCATGTATCGTTTATAATCGTTCAACACTTGGCGCAGAATGGAAAAGAACAAATCGGTATCATTGAGTAGATGTGAACGTGCAGTATCGCCATCAATTCCTTCAATCTGCGGCCAAGGAGTCGTGTGATTGTTTTCTTTTCCCGTTTCCGAAATTGTCATCGTCTATCCCTAAAAATGTGAGACTGTACAAAGCGCTTCGTTGGGCCAAGCTTTGAATACGCTTGGATGACCCGAATAAGTTTTTAGCCTACTTTCAATTAGAAATGAAGCGATGTTCAAATTTTAATGTTTCCTTACTCTAATTTACATTTTTTAGTTTCAATCAAGATATTGAATTTAAAAGGCTTTTATTCCTATTTATGGTGGTTTGTGAGGTTTTGTTTACAGCTACACCAGATTTTTTCGTACTTTAAACTAGCGCTATCAGCTTCTTTGCATCGCCTGAAAACGGAATCTGTGAGAAAATAACCTTTTAGTCAGGATCAACCGGTTAATCAGCAAGAGGCGCCTTTCTTAATGAGTGTTCATGAAATTCTTCATCCTTTAGTTCGTCATAAAATTGGCTTGATGCGCAATCAAGGTATCAGCACCCGTGGTTTTCGTTTGTTGGCTTCGGAAGTGGGCAATTTGCTTACTTACGAAGCGACCAAAGACCTAGAGTTAGAGGATTACCAACAAGATGGTTGGTGTGGTCCGGTGACGTGCCAGCAGATCCGCGGTAAAAAAATCACTGTCGTGCCAATTTTGCGCGCTGGTTTGGGCATGTTGGACGGGGTGTTGGAGCTTGTGCCAAGTGCCAAGATCAGTGTGGTGGGGTTATACCGGGATGAAGAGACCCTAGAGCCGGTAAGTTACTTCGACAAGCTAGCGGGAGATATCGATCAGCGTATGGCGCTGGTGGTGGACCCTATGCTAGCCACGGGTGGTTCCATGGTGGCGACCATAGATTTACTGAAAAAACATGGCTGTACTTCTATTCGTGCTTTGGTACTGGTAGCTGCGCCAGAAGGTATTAAGCGAATGCAGGAAGCCCACCCAGATGTGGATATTTATACGGCATCCATTGATAGCCATTTGGATGAAAATGGTTACATCATTCCCGGTTTGGGTGATGCCGGCGATAAGATTTTTGGGACTAAGTAGGGGCAAATACACTATGAGTTCTACAACTACTTCCCAAGCAAACACATTGGCGGGTTGGCGTTTGATCCTATCGGGTGCCCAGATGCTGTTCGTCGCGTTTGGCTCGTTGGTGCTGGTACCACTGATTACTGGTTTAGACCCTAGTGTGGCGTTATTCACCGCTGGTCTTGGTACGCTGATTTTCCAATTCACCACCAAGCGTTCTATCCCTGTGTTCCTTGGTTCATCCTTTGCCTTCATTGCGCCGATTATCTTCGCGGTGGAAACCTGGGGTAAAGCCGCAACCATGGGGGCGTTGTTCTGTGCTGGTTTGATTTACGTCTTGCTGGCGGCATTGGTGGCCCTACGTGGTCCTGGCTTTTTACACCGTCTGCTGCCTCCCGTGGTGATTGCGCCGATTATTATGGTAATTGGTTTGGGTCTAGCCCCCGTTGCGGTGAATATGGCGATCGGTAAATCCGGTGACGGTGGTATCGAGCTATTCCCATATGGGGATGCCATGATGGTCTCTATGCCCGCCATGATTGTGACCTTGCTGGTTGCATGCTATGCGAAGGGAATCTTCCGTTTAGTACCGATTATCGTTGGCGTGGCAGCTGGCTACTTGATCGCCCTGACCATGGGTATGGTGGACTTTAGTGCCGTAACCAATAGTAGCTGGGTATCTGTGCCAGCCTTTGTGATGCCAGAGTTCCATATTGGTGCCATTCTATTTATGTTGCCGGTTGCGATTGCACCAGCCATTGAGCACGTCGGTGATGTGTTGGCGATTGGTAGCGTCACCGGTAAAAACTATGTGCAAAAACCCGGTTTGCATCGCACCCTGCTAGGGGATGGTGTGGCCACTTCTGCGGCGGCGCTGTTTGGTGGACCACCAAACACGACTTACTCCGAAGTAACTGGTGCCGTTATGCTTACCAAAGCCTTTAATCCTGTGGTGATGATCTGGGCAGCCGTATTCGCCGTCAGTTTGGCCTTCATTTCTAAATTTGGTGCCTTTCTGCAAACCATTCCAACCCCAGTCATGGGGGGGATTTTGGTGATTCTGTTCGGCTCTATTGCCGGGGTGGGTATGAATATCCTGATCAAGTCTCGGGTTGATTTGAGTATTCAACGTAATTTGATCATTGTCGCGGTGACTTTGGTGTTTGGCATCGGTGGCATGATGGTAGGGGCGGGGGATTGGCATCTACAAGGTGTGAGCCTGTGCGGTATAGTGGCAATCATTTTGAACCAGATTTTGCCTAAGACGGATCAAGTTAACGATCTCCACGAAGAACAGGAAGTCGTTGAAGAGTTATTTCATCACAAATAATTTCGTACAAGAAACAAAAATGCCGGACATTTTGTCCGGCATTTTTGTTTGGTTAACTGAGTGAGTTGAGAACTGAGTACTTAGCGACCAGAGAATAGGCTCTTTTCTTTATCAACGCTGTAAATGGTCCAGCGCTTCACATCCGCAGTTTGTCTTGCAAAGACTTCCGCGACAACGCGGCGGTTTTGCTCTCGACCTGCGGCAGTGGAGTTATCGGCGATGGGCTTAGTTTCCCCGTAACCGACGCCTTTCACTCGAGAAGCGCGAATCTTAAAGCTATCCACTAATACGGCGGCAATCGCATTAGCACGGTTCTGGGACAAATTGAGATTGTACTCGTCATTACCCACGTCATCCGTATGACCCTCGATGACCACAGAGGAATCTGGATTGCTACGTAGGAAATCCGCTAATTTTTTAACTTCAGGGAAGTAGGCTGGTTTTACTTCGTACTTGCCGGAATCGAATAGAATTTGCAGCTCAATAGAAAGAAGTTTCGAGCTTTTTTCGTGGCAGCCGTCATTGTCTACCATGGCGCCGGTCGGTGTACCTGGGCAGATATCACGGGCATTAATGACACCATCTCGATCATCGTCGACCAGTCTTTCCGCGATTTTTGCTCCGTATAGGGAATCTGCCTGAGCAATCGCTGCTCCGGAAAACAGATAGCCCACTGCTAGGGCAGTCGCTAAAATTTGTCGAGTTTTCATATCGATCATTGGTTGTCTCATTATTCAATCCCTATCCACTTTATCGGCAAAAGCACGTGTGCACCAGTGTGGAATTGTTGTGCTTTAGATCAAAAAATCAAAAACATGTAATTTTTTGTAATCTATCACCAACTGCCCACATTTTCCATGGAAATCCAAGGCTCTTGGGGAGGTAAGCTATCCCCTTTTTGCAATAATTCGATAGAAATATGATTTGGATCTTTAATAAATGCCATATGCCCATCTCTAGGTGGCCGCAATATGGTGACACCAATGCGTTGCAATTGTTCGCAAACCGCATAAATATCATCGACTTCGAAGGCCAAATGCCCAAACTGATCGCCATTTGAATAGGTGCGATCATCCCAGTTATAGGTTAGTTCGATTTCCGGCTCGCCCTCGGCGGTAGCGTAATAAACTAGGGAAAACTGCCCCTTTTCGCTGTCATAGCGCCGTGTTTGCACTAAGCCCAATCCTTCCGTATAGAAATGGTGGCTGGCTTCTAAGTCTGTGGTGCGGATCATTGCGTGTAAGTAGCGGATGCTCATGCTGCCTCTTCGATAATCTATCACATTGATTTATCTTGAGTATGTATGGCAAATGGCGATGGGTAAAGTAAAGGGGCAGGGTTTTAACTTATTTCCTTATTCTTCCCAGACCCAGCGAAGTGGTTCGCCAAAGTCGTCGTAAATCACCTTTTTGCGGCGTTTTACCGTGTGTTTGGTCTTGGGGTCTGGTGCGCGCTTGTTGGCTTTACGTTGTTCTAATGCTGCAACGACGTGATCTAGCGGCGTGCGTTCTTTACGGGGCTCGCCGAAACCAACGTGGCTCGTGTTATACTTGCCGTCTTGAAGACCGGATTCTCCCATTTTTACCTGCTTGATTTCACCTTTTTCACGAATAAAGCGATCGACCAAAGATTCGATCTCTTGGCGGGTTTCGGCTTTTGTTTTGGCTGGTTTGGTCATAGATGGAAAGCGGTGTTCAGTTCTTAAACGAATCATACTAAACGTAGAGGTTAGCGGTGTCTATCGTCAATTTAATCGTGCATGAAGTGCAAAAAGAAGCGGGCAATTCCAAGGCAATGTTAATCGCCCGCGCCGATGAGAACCCAGTCGATGGGGACGCAGAGCAGTTGGCAGCCCAGGTTACCCATCTTTTTAACCGTTCTGGGATGAATACCGGCCAGTTTAGTAACCCTGAGGGGAGCGAATCTGGCAGTCAATTGCCCGCGCTCCTTCATAAGCACTTTGACGGTGAAAAGTTCGATGACTTTGCAGGCTTCTCCAAGCATTGTGCTAGTGAGTACGTAAAGCAGCTTGAAACCGCCGAAGACGCCGAGGGCGGTTTACTTTGGTTTAATCACTACATCGCCGCTGATAACCATTTTTTGTTTATCGTGCTGTTGAAGCGTAAGTCTGGCATCACGCTAGGCGATGATTTGAGCTTTGCGCCAGTGAAGCAATTGGAAACGGACAAGTTGCACATGGCCCTGCGGATCAATTTAACGGCATACCATGCCCGGGAAGAGACTCGCTATATCGCATTTCGCTTTGGTAAAGCACCCAAGTCCGAAAGTGAGTATTTTGTGAAGTTTATTGGCTGTGAAGAGCCCAAAGTTGCCGCAAAAGAAACCCGCAAGCTGGTAGAAGCAGCCGCTGCTTTTTGTCAGACACAAAATTTACCACCGAAAGCGGCCAATGAATTGCGTCGCTCCATAGCAGAACAGTGTGTGGAAAGAGCGGAGGAGCGAGAGCCGCTAGCCTTGGACGAGGTAGTAAAACAAATCGAGAGCCGTTTTTCACCTGCTCAAGCGGAAGAGTTTTTAGCCATGGCGAGCTCTGAGGCGTTTCAGGTAGAAAAAGAAATTTTCGTAGAAAAGGCCGCGTTGAAAAAACTGACCCGAGTATCCGGTTCAAACCGAACTTTAACTATGAGTTTTGATGTGGAATTGCTAGGGGAGTCTATTGAGTTCAACCCAGATACGGGTGCGCTGACGATAAAAGAGTTGCCCAAAAGCCTGTTGAAGCAACTCCAGTCGCTACACTCGTAACAGTCAGTCTTAGTCCACTAAACCAAGTAGCTGTGCCAATTCTGTCATCGAGGCAAAAGTGGTGCTGGCGCCGGCGTTAATTTGTGCGTCGGCGTCCATATTGGCGCTAAACCCTAATACGGTTGCACCTGCTGCTTTGCCCGCTTGGATGCCGGCGAGAGAATCTTCTATCACTAGGCACTGGCTAGGGTGTTTGCCAAGGGCTGCGGCCGCTGCCAGATAAAGGTCTGGGGCGGGTTTGCCATGGGCCACATCATCCACGCAAAAACGAGTCTTAAAATGCTCGGTCAAACCAATCAACTGTAACTTGTACTCGGTTTCGCTACGAATGGCATTGGTGGCCATGGCGATAGGGCAGGTCAACTTATCTAGAATGGCGGTTATCCCCGGAATTGGTTGTAGGCTTTGGCTGATGGTTTGTTTGAATGCGGCTTTGTAATCCTCCAAAAAGGTATCCGGCAACGGCTTGCCCAGCATTTGACTGGCGGTTTTTAGGTTTTGCTCGGTAGTGTAGCCGGCAAATTGGTCGTGTAGTGTTTTAGCATCTAAATGCAAGCCACATTTGGCGAGCATCTCGGTCAAGATCTGACTTGAGATCGTCTCGGTGTCGACGATGACTCCATCACAATCAAATAGAATGGCTTCGTAGTGAAAAAATGACACGACATTCCCCTAGGATGTTGAAAGTTTGCTACATACTAAGGAATTTAGTGATCGGAGGAAAGGGAGGAGGGCTTGTTGTTTTTGTCCCCTCGATAGGTTGAATGGAAGTGTTATTTGTGTGAGTACTAAATTGGCTTAATGGCTCGCTTGTGTGCCCAGTACCGGTGATTTGGCGATCAGTTTCACTAAAATACGGCGAGTGGCTTTAAAAAAGGCTTTCACTTTAGCGCGACGGGCTTGACGCTCAACACTACGGTCAACAAATCCCCAGCGGGCTAGTAGTGCTTCATATTGTTCTTGAGAGTCCATAATATCTCCTAATCTGTAATGAGTTTACGTTGTTTAATTACTACAATGTGGAGTGTAGCGGGCTCTTCGTGGTGCGACAAACGATGCTTTTTCACCGCAAAGGTGAATTTTATTCAACGATAAATTCTTCTATAGAATAGGGCGGTTTGCTGTTAAATTGGGCGGCATATTTGGTTTAGTTAAGGGTAACGCGTTTTGAGTCAATATCGAGAGATTGAACACTTCCCGAAAGCTTGGATTTTTCGCCGGGAAGACCCCAAAGTGACAGCCGAAGATTTCGCCCAGATTCGCCTATTAAGTGAAACCGCTGCTGCCAATATTTGGCGTGATTACATTAGTAGTGATCATCTTTACCCGGAGCTGCTTGATGGCGACCATTGGCTGACGACCCAAGCCTGCGCACGATGTGGCTGGGAGGCAAGATGGGAAAGTGATGACTCAGTGTTGCCGGAAGAAATTATCGAGCATCTGCAAAATTGGGGGGATGACACTACCGTATGGTTTTGTTGCCACTCTGATTTGTGTTTTGAAACCACATGGGGGGTGTTTCAACGTACTTGGAAGGCATTCCTCTTCCTAGATACCGGCCCAGTGTTGCTAGGTCGCAAAAAGAAGCAAGCGGTACAGTTTTACAGTGACGGTACCGCCAACCTCTCTTTGCGCGGCTAGGCTATTTTTCGCTTTCGTCCAAGATAGCGAACGACAGGCAAGTGCTAAACAAGAGTGCGCCGATCAATGTGGGTGGGCTGGGGAAGGCGACCATAAAAATCCCTGTGCCAGTCCACAGGTTGCGTACTAGCTTGCGTTTCCGGCGATAGGTTTTGGTTGTGCGACGAAAATGGGCGTGGCGATGGGCGGCAGTTTCATCGAGTAACGGTATTTGATACCAAGACGGCATGATTTGAATTAGCAATAACTGTAGGTGAAACACTATTAAAGCTTTAAGCATAGTGGGCCTCACAAAAGCAACTCGTCCCTAACTTTGTCAGCACGGACCTTGCCTTGGCCGTGCGTTTCTTATTGTCATTATTTAGTGTAGTCCATTCTGCCGTTAACAAGCGTGTACATTTACTGTGGTTAGGTAATCGCTACGCTAATGTGGTGGCGGCCTCTCGTTGTCAGGCTGGCTTGGTTAAATGCTTGGTAGGCGTGTTGCAATGCCAGTGACGGCGCTTCGGCTTGTTGCTCGTGAAGTAGCATGGCGACTACCTCGGCCGTGGCGAGTTGATGGTCATGCTTCGCGTGACGAGCTAAAAACGTGCGCTGGCTGTTTGGGTGAATGCCATAGCTTGGGATTGAATCCATATAGCGGCTTTGGTGCAGCATCTTGCTGGCTTGACGCCAGGAAGCGTCCAATACAATCACGAAGCGTTTATTAATACCCAATAGCTGGGTTGCTGGCTCGATATAGCATTGGCTACTGGAACGTGCTTCTGTGAGAGGGTAGAGAATGACTGCTTCGTGGGCGTGCCGGGTCAAAAACTGCTGGAACCCATCGCACGGGGTGGTGCGGTGCCAAAGGAAGGCTTGGGTTTGATCAGGAAAAATGTCGGCAATTAGGCGGCCGGAATTCGTCGGTTTAAAAATTTCGCTGATGTGATAAAGCAATACAAACTGCAATGGGCTCGTTTGCTCGGTTAGTGTCGCACAGACACAGTGCTCTAGCGCGATCAAACAGCGGTCGCAACGCTTCGCATTGGCTCCCCGAGCGATAAAAGGGCGTGGGCTAGTGGCGCGTAGGCTTTCACGCAGTAGATGAACTGAACTCACTTGCGAGGTATTCCTTGTAAAGATCGAAATCGTGTAATGGCGTTTTGGCGGCGCGATTCTGCCATGTTTCCGGTGTTTCGCCTATTACAAAAGGACACACTGGCCTTGAATATGCAAATTCAATGAAATCAAAGTAGAACTAGACGGTTACTGCTGTTCCAGACGTCAGTGACGGGATAAGGTTCGCACTTATTCTTGTTCTTTGAGTACGGCATGAGTCGCTATTTCTCGTCAGTTTTATACATACTGTTGTTGTTAGTCACCTGCGTGGCTTTCCTTGCCATCGCAGGAGTACGAGTTGGAATTTTTGAGCCACTTACGGGTTTTTCCATGTTGCGCAACAGTGTTTGGGCGGCTTTGTTCCTATCGTTTCTTGCTGTGTTGGCTATGGTCTTGTGTCGACGTGAGCACAATTTAGCCTCCCAGCGTTTCAGTATGGCGGTGCTGTTGGTGTCACTGTCGTACAGCTTAGGCTGGATTGGTTTTTACTTTGATAAGGCCGCCTTGCCTAATATTAATGATATCACCACGGATACCGACAATCCTCCCGCCTATATCAACGTCAATTTCCTGCGTCGGAGTAGTGAAAATAGCTTAACTTACAATCACGAGTGGGCAGCTATCCAGGCCAAGTATTATCCCAGGGTGCAGCCCCTTGTTGTTAATCAAGATCGGGAGCAGGTGTATCAACAGGCCGTACAACTGGTGCGCGATTTGGGTTGGGATATGGTTGCCCAATACCCCGGTGCGGGAGTAATCGAAGCCACTGCTCGAACCCCGGTATTTGGCTTTCGTGATGATGTGATTATAAGAGTGAAGGAAGTCGACGGCAGTATACGTATCGATATGCGTTCCTCTAGTCGTGTCGGCCATGGGGATTACGGCGAGAACGCTACCCGTATCGTCAACTATTTGAGTCAGTTGTCTCAGCGTTTAAAGCGCTCGCCGACGTTAAACTATCGCAACTGATCCGAGTGCTTTCTAACTGATAAATTACCCTTATTCTATTTTCTATAAGCAAATAAGCGCTGGTTACAGGCAGTTGGCTTTGCGCAAATTACCTTGGTAATCAAAAATCAGCTCTGTTACGCGAAAATGGCCCCGTTCTTTTTTGGCGATGACAAAATCTGGTGCAGGCAGGTAAGGCAAGAATGGCGCTAGGTCTTTGCTGTTACTAATTTCAACCGGTACGGCACCATGCGCCATACGGCGCATAAACTCCTGATTCAATCGCAGCAGGTCCTTTTTAAGATCAAGCCGGTAACTTTGCTTTAATTCGGTGCCGTCTTCATCCACATAACGGAGTGTCAGCTTTTCCCCTTCCAGCGCGCTCGTTAGCCCTTGGCATCTCAGTACCAAGTGGTCTTTTAGATTGAGGGCTTTTTTAAGTGTATCGTCAGGGTCGATGAGTTTGTGCTGACACTGGTGGCATTGATGGGCGGCAATGTCATTCTCCGCTTGGCACTGTGGGCAGTGTTTAAATACATAACGGTAGTCACATTGCTCTTCCCCATGCAGAGTTTCAACTAGCGCCTGGCAGCGACGACCGAAATGCTCGGTCAAATTTCCATCACTGTCTTTGCGCCCCCAAAATAGATTTTGATAGCCGCATTGTGGACAGGGGACACTGACCAGTTCTGTGTTTTTAGGTCGAGTGCCGCCAATTTCCGGCTGAAAGATATCAAAGCCACTATTGGTGTAATCCAGAATTAAGCAGTCCTTTTTCCCCGGCGCTAGGCGTAAACCGCGGCCAATAATTTGCTGGAACAGGCTCACGGATTCCGTGGGGCGAAGTAGCGCGATCACATCCACATGGGGAGCATCAAACCCTGTGGTCAGTACGGATACATTTACTAGGTATTTAATTTGCCTGTCTTTGAATTGGCGTATCAATTCGTCTCGCTGGGTCTGGGGTGTCGCCCCAGTGATTAAGGCGGTTTCCTTGCTGGGAAGGTAAAGAAAGATTTCTTCAGCGTGGGCGACGGTGGCGGCAAAAATCATCACCCCTTGACGTTGCTCGCTCAAAGTCAAAATCTGCTCGCAAATCGCTCGGGTAACACGAGGGTGTTTGAGCACCAGTTCGTTAAGCATTACCTCATCTTCAATGACGCTTTCTGTTACAGCGCTGAAATCATAGTGGGCGACGGCGGCGTTATAGAGCAACGGTGGCGTCAGGTAGCCATCTTTTACTAAGCGGCGCAGGGGAAGTTCGTAAATGCAGCGTTGAAAGAACGCCTGTGGCGCTTCCCGGGTAAAACCCCAATAGTGTTGCTGGTAGATCCAGCCATTATCGAGGCGGTAAGGGGTAGCGGTCAGCCCAAGCACCTTGAGGCTCGGATTTAACTGACGAAAATGTTCAATGACTTTGTGATACTGGCTCTCGGTGTCAGCGCCGATACGGTGGCATTCATCAATAATCAGCAAAGAAAGGGGTTGGTGCCAATCAGTCAAGTGATTGACCAAGCTTTGAACGCTAGCAATGGTTAGGCGTTTATCTTGCTGCTTCTGTTTCAAACCGGCGGAAAAGATGCCCCCATCGACGCCAAAATTAGTCAGCTTTTGATGATTTTGCTCTACTAGCTCTTTCACATGGGTAAGACACATGGCGTGACCGCGGGCAAGACGGCACAGCTCAGCAATGACCAAGCTTTTGCCTGCCCCGGTCGGTAATACGATGACCGCAGGCGCTTCACTGTGGCGAAAGTGGCGCAAGGTGGCATCGACGGCTTCTTGTTGATAATCGCGGAGTTGATACATGTGCTTGAAACTACTAAAAAAGCTGGTGCAAATCGGAACTTGGAGTATTATGCGCTATCCCTTTCCCTACTGCCATTTTCAGGTAACAAACCACTGATGAATCTTGCTGATTATCTGGCTTCGCCAGACGTTTTTGAGCGTTTGGTAACCGATTTGCGTGTCCAAGGCTGGAGTATGCAGCCTACCTTTTTCTCGGCGCAGCTGAACCAAGACTTACGTGCCGACGCGTTGCAATTAGACGATACTGATCTAAAACAAGCAGGTATCGGACGATTATCGGATCACCACAAAGACCAGCGCCGGCGTCGCGATTCGATTCGTTGGATTGACCCAGAGACGCCAGCGCGGCAGCAATATCTCGACGCCATGTTGGCGCTACGCATTGAGCTGAATAAGTCCCTCATTCTCGGCTTGTGGGATTATGAAGCCCATTTTGCCCGCTATGACGAAGGGGATTTCTACGAGAAACATCTCGATGCCTTCAAAGGGAAAAGCAACCGTGTGCTGACCACGGTACTGTATCTCAACGATGATTGGCATGATGAGGCGGGTGGTGAGATAGTGCTTTATGATGAGTACGACCACGATATGGAGATAGGCAGATTTGCGCCAACCTTTGGACGTATGTTGATTTTTTTAAGTGAAGCATTCCCACACGAAGTGTTACCTGCGAAACAAACGCGCCACTCCATTGCCGGCTGGTTTCGGGTTAACAACAGTATTATGGGTGCTATTGATCCAGATCAATAAAATTCGAGTTTGGCGACTTTCTTCGTTATACTTCGCTCCCTGTTTTAAACGCACCGGTTTTACGTTCCGGTTAGCAAGAGGTGAGTGAAAGTGTCTAAAGTCGTTGTTTGTGCATTGTATAAATTTGTTCAGCTAGATAATTACCAAGAACTACGTGATCCGTTACGGTTATTGCTTGAAGAGCAGGGCGTGCGCGGCACTCTGTTGCTCGCCAAAGAAGGGATCAATGGTACGGTTGCCGGTAGTCGTGAGGGTATCGATGCTATGTTGGCGTGGCTGAATCAGCAACCCGGTTTGGACAACATTGGCTACAAGGAATCTTACGATGACGAAATGCCCTTTTACCGTACTAAGGTAAAGTTGAAGAAAGAAATTGTTACCATGGGTGTGGAGGGTATCGACCCCCGCAAAGTGGTTGGCACCTATGTCAAACCGAAAGATTGGAACAATTTAATCAGTGATCCAGAAGTGGTGCTGATCGACACCCGCAACGACTATGAATACCAGATCGGTACTTTTGCCAATGCGGTTAACCCAAATACGGAAACCTTCCGCCAATTCCCGAGCTATGTGAAAGAAAACCTTGATCCAAGCAAACACAAAAAAGTAGCCATGTTCTGCACCGGCGGCATTCGCTGCGAAAAGTCTACTGCCTACTTGAAAGAGCAAGGTTTTGACGAGGTTTACCACCTAGAAGGCGGCATTTTGAAGTATTTAGAAGAAGTGCCCCAAGAAGAATCCCTATGGCAAGGTGAGTGTTTCGTCTTCGATAACCGGGTATCGGTAAACCATAACCTAGAAAAAGGTGCTTACGATCAGTGTCACGCCTGTCGTATGCCGATTACCGAAGATGAAAAGAAAGACCCACGCTACGAGCAAGGGGTAAGCTGTCACCATTGCTATGATAAATATACCGAAGAGCAGCGTCGTCGCTTTGTCGAGCGTGAAAAGCAAATGCAACTGGCGAAAGAGCGGGGCGAAGCCCACTTGGGCGCCGAAGTGCAGGATGCGATTGAAAAACACCGTCGTGAAAAGGAACTAGAGCGGGAGCGTCAGCGCTTGAAAGCGTCGGCTAATAATTAAGCGAAACGGGGCTGCATATCATGTGGCCCTTTTTTTATTTATGGTTAGCGCGTTTCATTTGCGCGGCAAAAGACTTAAAATTCAAAGTATTGGCTTAAAGCCTTCCGTCTCTTTCACTTACAACAGCGTAGCAAACCATCCGCATGAGCTATCAAGTACTTGCACGTAAATGGCGTCCTCAGACTTTCCTTGAAATGGCTGGGCAGGATCACGTCCTTCAAGCGCTGGTCAATGCCTTGCGTCAACAGCGTTTGCATCATGCTTATTTGTTCACCGGTACTCGTGGAGTGGGTAAAACCACCATCGCCCGTATCTTTGCTAAGTGTTTAAACTGTGAAACCAATGGTATTTCGCCAGAGCCTTGCGGTACATGCCCAAGTTGTACCGAAATCGCCGAAGGCCGCTTTGTTGATTTGATTGAAGTGGATGCGGCGTCACGCACCAAAGTAGAAGATACTCGCGAACTGTTAGAAAACGTGCAGTACGCGCCCACTCGTGGGCGTTTTAAAGTGTATCTCATCGACGAGGTGCACATGCTGTCCACGCACTCCTTCAATGCCTTGTTGAAAACCCTGGAAGAGCCACCGGAACACGTTAAGTTTCTATTAGCCACGACGGATCCGCAAAAACTGCCGGTCACGATTTTGTCCCGCTGTTTGCAATTCAACTTGAAGAATATGTCACCCCAGCGGGTGGTGGATTATCTGCAAACGGTATTGCAAGCTGAGCAAGTGAACTTCGAAATGCCCGCCCTATGGCAAATCGGCCAAGCGGCCAATGGCAGTATGCGGGATGCGTTAAGTTTGACGGATCAAGCCATTGCCTTTGGTGATGGCAATATCAGTGAAACGGGCGTGACTTCAATGTTGGGCTTGGTCAATCAAAGCCAAATTTTAGCCCTATTGGATCTGGTCATTCGACGGGATGCGGCGGCGGTGTTGTCAAAAATTGCTGAACTGGCGGATTATCAACCTGACTTCAGTGCTATTGCTGGCACCATGTTGGACGCTTTACATCGGATTGCCATTGAGCAACAGGTTCCTGGGGCGTTAATGGATCAAACCGGAGACTTGGCAACGATCCGCCAAATGGCTGCAAGCCTCGGGGCGGATGAGCTGCAAATGATGTATCAGAGCTTGATGATTGGTAAACGGGATCTGCCGTTGGCTCATACCACTAGGGCAGGCTTTGAAATGCTGATGTTGCGCTTAATCGCGTTTCGTCCGGCTGGACCAGTTACCCCTATACGACATATTGATCCGGAGATGGTTACAGCAGCCAAACCGGCTGAGACGCCGATAACTTCGGCTCCTGTGTCCGTACCTAGCGCTGAACCTGCTCCTGGGGAAACATCAGAGACACTTGGAGCCTTGTCGGAGCACAGCGAGACTGTTGCCACACCAACGCGTGCCGAAGTGCCTGCGCCATTAGAGGTGCCGAAGGAAAATCAAGTCGCTGATGCCGTATCAGAGACAGAAATGCTTCCTGAACAGGCAGCCACATCAACATCTAACGCTGATATCGACCAAGATATCCCACCCCCTTGGGATGATGAAGAGGTAGCCTACGCAGCGTCTGCTTTTGAGTCTTTACCAGAGGAGCCGGTGGCAGCGCCTCCGGCAACGGCCACAGCGCCAGTGACGCCAGAGCCGGTCGCGAAAAGAGCGTCATCCGACTTATCCGCCATGTTAGATAAAGTGCAGGAGCCGAGCGACGAGCTAAGTGACGAAGAGGAAGATGAGCTTGCTATCGCCACCACGGAAGACCCCTATGCGCAAAGTGCGGCACTGGTGGAAGAATTGGAGCAAACGGCGACCTCAGAAGAAGCCGTAGCAGATGGGCGTGAGGTACTCGATAGCGTCTCCCAGCCCGCCTTGGGAATGCCTGTGCCTGCAATGAGCCACTTCAAAGAATTGGACATGCAGCGTTGGTGGCTGGTGGCGCCGCGTTTACAACTCACTGGACTCGTCTACAACATCGCCATGAACTCAAGCTTAGTATCAGCAACGGAGCAGGGGATTCGGTTGCAAGTGCCATTGGAATACGGGCACATGCTTAACCAGCAGCGTTATGAACAAATCATGCAGGCATTGGCCGATTTCTTTTCCATGCCAGTGCCCTTAATTATTGATACCGTAGCCGAAGTCGATGGTGTCACTGCCGAAGAGTTTGCAGTCAGTAAACGAGCAGAGAAACAACAACAAGCGATTGCCCATATACAAACATTGCCAATCGCTCAGGCATTGAAATCTCAATTCGATGCCCAACTTATTTATGACTCAGTGAAGGCGAAAGTTTAGCTGAAAATAGTTTGATAACGGGAGCGCCAGCTCCCCAGTACCTTTTAGAAATTTTTTTGGAGAGAAATATGTTTAAAGGTGGAATGGGCAATATGATGCGCCAAGCGCAGAAAATGCAGGAAAACATGCAAAAGGCCCAAGAAGAAATCGCCAATATGGAAGTAGAAGGCCAAGCTGGAGCTGGTTTAGTGAAAGTCGTGATGACTGGCCGTCATGATGTTAAACGCATTTCGATCGATGATTCTTTGTTTGGTGATGATAAAGAAATGCTAGAGGACCTGATTGCTGCGGCGGTAAACGATGCGGTGCGTAATATCGAGTCGACCTCAAAAGAAAAAATGTCTGCTGCGACTGCCGGTATGCCATTGCCTCCTGGCTTCAAAATGCCGTTTTAAGGAGCTAGTACTTGTTTAGTCCATCCATCAAAGAGTTAGTGCAAGCGCTGCGGGTTCTTCCGGGGGTTGGCCCTAAGTCGGCGCAAAAAATGGCGCTGCACTTGCTTGAGCGGGATGATGCCGGGGCGGAGCGCTTAGCTAAAGCCCTCCGTCATGCCCTCGACAACGTGGTACGTTGTGGCGATTGTCGCACCCTAACTGAATCAAACCAGTGCGATATCTGTGCCGACCCAGAGCGGGATAGCACCCGCCTGTGTATTGTGGAAGCACCGGCAGATATTGCCGCCATAGAAGCGACAGGGCAGTTCCAAGGGCGTTACTTTGTCTTGATGGGGCACTTGTCGCCCATCGATGGTATCGGGCCAGAAGAACTCGGCTTAGAAAAATTAGAAAGGCTAGTAGCTACACTGGGAGTGGAGGAAGTCATTTTGGCGACCGGCTCCACCGTAGAAGGTGAAGCTACCTGTCATTACATTGCGCAATTATTGAAACCACACAACGTGGAAGTGTCCCGTTTGGCTCAGGGCGTCCCCATCGGCGGGGAGCTTGAGTACGTCGATGGTAACACCCTCGCGTTAGCGCTTCAGGGGCGGAAGAAACTTTAATGACTACCACAGATTCGTTTGCAACCGTGTGGATTACCACGGATGAAGAACTTGCCAGTGCCTGCGCGGCTTGGCAACAGCTTGATTTTATCGCGGTCGATACCGAGTTTCTCCGCCGCAGTACCTATTTTCCTATCACTGGACTCATCCAAATTGGTGATGGTGCCAGTGCCTTTTTGATTGACCCACAAACTATCGGGGACTGGCAGCCGCTAACCGATTTGATGGTCAACCCAAATGTGGTCAAAGTGTTCCATGCGTGCTCGGAAGACTTAGACGTATTTGATCGTCTACTTGGAGTTCTGCCAACACCCTTTTTCGATACCCAAATCGCCGAAGCTTACGCCAGTGCCCAGTGGTCCATGAGCTATGCCAAGCTCGTTGCCCATTACTTGCACATCGAAGTGGCTAAAGATGAAACCCGCTCTGACTGGACGGTTCGCCCGCTAACTGCTGCGCAAGAGCGCTACGCTGCCCTTGATGTAATTTACTTAGCCCAGATTTATCCGCGCCAAAAAGCGGTGCTTGAGCAAAAACAAATGCTGGATTGGGCGCTAGAAGACTGTGAATCTTTGCAGTGGCAATATCAGCAAAACAATGATCCATTGCAAAACTGGCAAGGGGTGAAAGCCTCTTGGCGTCTGGATCGTTTGGGCTTAACCGTATTAAAGCACCTTTATATCTGGCGCGACGAAACCGCGAGAGTGAACGATGTGCCCAAAGGGCAAGTGCTGAAAGAGCGCACCCTGTGGGGGTTGGCGAAATTTCGACCAAATAATCATCGTGATATCGGCAGAACCGAAGAGCTCACCCCAAAGCAGCATCGCTTGTATGGGGATGACATTATGACTATCTTGGAAAAAGTCAAAGCGCTCCCCGAGCCTGATTGGGAAGCTTTGCTAGAAACACCATTACCCTCCCAGGCGGGAGATCTTTCCAAGGAGATCCGCGCTTACGTGGCGCAACTAGCCCAAGAAATGGATGTGGCTCAAGAGGTTCTGTTGAAACGCAAACTACTAGACCCGATCGTGCGGGCGTTGTATGAGAAGACGGAGCTTGCCTGGGATAACCCGCAATTATGCGGCTGGCGTCGTGAGCGTGTGATTGAACCAATACTAGAACGCTTTCGTTGAACGAATGCGATCAAACTTGTCGACTAACTAGGTTATTGTAAATGACAAATATCGGAAACCGTATCATTGTTGAGATTCTGCGTTCCCCCAAAAAGGACGAGATGTATCTTTACGTGGATAAGCAAGAGGGTTTAAAACGTGTGCCAGAAGCCTTGCTAGAGCGCTTCGGTGAGCCGAAAAGCGTCATGACCTTGCTGGTCAGTGAGGATAAAAAGCTTGCCCGTGCGGATGCTAAAGAAGTGATGCGTAGCATTCGCGAGCAGGGGTTTTACTTGCAGATGCCACCAGTACGGGACGAGTACTTGCTTGATCTGTACAAAGCCCCCACTGAGGCTCGCTACTGATTATGATTGCCAAACGCTACGAGCCTTTCTGGAAAACTAAATCCATGCTCGACATGGATTCTCAGGAATGGGAATCTCTGTGTGATGGCTGTGGTAAATGTTGTCTGCAAAAACTTCAGGATGAAGAAGATGATGCGGTGTATTACACCAATTTGGCTTGTGCGCAGTTGGATATCAGCGCCTGTCGCTGCCGCGTATATGAAGATCGGCAGCAACATGTGGCAGAGTGTTTGGTGTTAAAGCCCGAAGATGTAGCTCAGTTTGATTGGTTGCCAGATACTTGCTCTTATCGAGTGCTACGGGAGACGGGTGATCTACCTAACTGGCATCCGTTGGTTACTGGTTCAGATAAAGAAATGCTGCGGCAAGGCTTGAGCGTGCGTCATTATGCAGTAACTGAAACATCTGTAGACGAAGATCGCTGGCAAGAGCATATTATTCGTTGGGTACATGGGATGCCAGAACCCTTTGAACCATAGCCTTGCATAGGGGAATTTATCCACCGGGTGTGCGAGGTCGTGAGAAGCTTCTGTGTCCAGCTTGATCATAATGGGCACAAATATGGAGAATGTGGTGAAGATTCGAACGAAAATTCAAACAGCGCTATTGGCTCTCGCGGCTTTAGGCGCACCCCAGTTGTGGGCGGATACCCAGTTCCGCGTCATCGTCGATGCGTCTGGTAGTATGGTGATCAGCGACCCCGATAAACTCACCTCCGAAGCCTTGAAATTGATCTCCAATCTAGCACCAGAAGAAAAAGCCACCTTGGGGATCTGGTTGTTTGGTGAACGCCCCCGGGTACTGTTGCCGGAATCTCCTGTCACGCCGGAGCTAAAACAGCAATTGGCTCGCTATGTGGATGGTTATGTCACCGAAGATCTAAAAACAGACTTAGAATCCATCTTACGTCTGTTATTGCAAACGCCAGATAGTGGAGAACTTGCCCCAGATTTCGATCGTCATTGGATACTGGTGACCGATGGCATGGTAGATATTAGCTTGGACGATAAGGTAAACGCCGCATCGCGGGCGCGAATTACCGACAATCTGGCGGTGCAACTTGCGGAAAAAGGTATCCACTTACATACGGTTTCCATGACGGGCTACACGGATAAAGAGTTGTTGCAGTCTTTATCTGACCTGACCAATGCCTCCCATACGGAAGTGGCGACACCGGAAGAATTGCTCGATACTTTTGATCGGGTATTTGCGCAAGCTGCACCCTCTGAAGAATTGCCCTTTGAAGGCAATACTTTTTTCGTTGATGATGCCGTAGAAGAAGCAACATTACTGGTGTTCCACGAGCCTGGTATCACTCCTGCGATTCTTAAACCTGGTGGTGTACCCCTGTCTTTAACGGCAAGCAATGTTTCTACTGCAGCGGCTAAGCATTACACCATGGTGACCATCACTAAACCTGTGGTCGGCACTTGGTCGGTAGAGAACATCGATTTAGCCCGCAGTTCTATTCGTGTCATTACCAAGCTCAGTGCTCAGGCTACTAAGGTTCCGCCAGTACTGTTTATTAACGAGCCAATATACAGCACGGTAGGCTTGTTCCAGGACGATAGACTCCTAACCGATGAGCAAATCTTAGATTTGGTGGATGTGCGTCAGAAATTGATTTTCTTGGCAGGTGAAACACCGAAGCAACTGCGGGACATCCCAGTGCAGCGGGCACTTAACCAATACAAGAATAAGATTGAGCGACTTATTGAACAGGGCAATTATCAATTGGCTACCATCGTTGACGGCAAAACCTTTACTCGTCAGTTGAATCAATATTTTTCCGTTGCCCCCGCCATTGAGTTACAGGTAGAGCCTGCCAGTGAATCATTAGTGAGAGTGCGGGCGACGCCCACCAACTTACGACTGAATACGTTGCGCTCCAATGCCAAACTGGTGGTAGATTACCACTCAGGCACTGAACAGGTGGAAGAAATGACGCTGCAAGGGGCGGGTTACTGGGAAAAAGTGTTGCCGGTAACGGCGAATGCTACCTTGAGTATTCGCGTGCGTTTGGTTGGGGTGACACGCACAGGAATGCGCTTCGATTACGATACACCCGTGTGGAGTGTGATTCGCAATGGCGCCGATCAGGTGAGTGTTAAACAGGGACCTTTGCCAGCGCAAGCTGAGCCAGAATTGGATGCCTTAGCAGCTCTTGGTGCGGTGAATCGCACCGTGGCTCCGGTAGTAGTGACGCCGCAAATTGCTGTGGTTGATGAACCGGAAACGACTCCGCCAACTGCAGAATTGGATGACGCGCCGACAGCTCAGGTAGAGGACGAGACCTCTCCAGTAGAAGAGCCACCCGTCGCGCCAGTGGGCTTAACCACCACCGAGTGGCTACTTTATGGAGGTCTCAATTTATTGGCAGTCGCCCTTGCTGGGGGTGGCTATTTCTTTTGGCGTCGCCGTAAAGCGCAACGTCAGCAGCAAGAGGGTGAAGTAGAGGATGTGTGAGTTATTAGGCATGAGTGCCAATGTGCCTACCGATATTTGTTTTAGCTTTTCCGGGCTTCGTGCCCGTGGTGGCCGAACGGGACCCCATAGCGATGGTTGGGGTATGGCTATGTATCGGGATGGACACGTTTGGGCGATTCATGATCCCCGTCCAAGCTCCGATTCCGATGTGGCCGAGCTAATGAGTAAAACTTCGTTAAAATGCCATGTGGTGATCAGTCATATCCGCCAAGCCAATGTGGGACAAGTTTGCTTGCCGAATACTCATCCTTTTTGTCGACAGCTATGGGGAAAAACTTGGTCTTATGCCCATAATGGCCAGCTAGAAAATTCCCAGGAACTACCTCTATCCCAGTTTGGGGTCGTCGGAAGTACGGACTCGGAGCGGGCTTTCTGTTGGTTACTGGAGCAATTACAGCAGGCTTTTGGTAAGCTAGAACCAAGTCTTGAAGAAATCGCCAGTGTGTTAGCGGAACATTGCCATTTCCTGCGCCAGCGGGGAGTGTTTAATATGATGCTCAGTGATGGCGAATACTTATTCTGCTACTGCACCACCAAACTTAATTGGATCACTCGCCGCGCCCCGTTCCAAAAGGCAACCCTTGCCGACGAAGATATCTCCATCGATTTTCAAGCAGTGACCACCGACAAAGACGTGGTCACCGTCATTGCAACCCAACCGCTCACAGATGATGAGCAATGGCAGCAAATGGTAGCAGGTGAGCTATGCGTATTTAAGCAAGGTGAGTTGGTGTGGCATCAGTTACCTTAACTCAACTAGCCAGCGAGACGGCTGGCTAGTTTAAGGCGCTGGAAATTACTGAACCAATTCGTTTTCCGTAAATTCACCTTCGAAGAGGGCGGTGGAAAGGTAGCGCTCTCCGGAGTCAGGCAATACGACGACAATTTTCTTGTCGGCAAATTCTGGCAACTGGCTCAAGCGCTCAGCGGCAACCACGGCAGCCCCACAAGAAATACCACACAAAATACCTTCTTCGCGCATTAGACGTTTGGCCATGGCGATGGCATCTTCATTGCTCACCTGTTCGACACGGTCAACCACGGATAAATCTAAATTCTCGGGCACGAAGCCGGCTCCAATACCTTGAATCTTGTGTGGTGCTGGTTTGGGTTCTTCGCCGGCCAAGGTTTGGCTGATGACCGGTGACGCGGTAGGTTCAACCGCAACACTGGTAATGGCTTTGCCGGCGACATTTTTGATGTAACGGCTCACACCAGTAATGGTTCCGCCGGTGCCAACACCCGCAACAAATACATCGATCTCGCCATTGGTGTCTTGCCAAATTTCTGGGCCAGTTGTTTGTTCGTGAATTTCTGGGTTCGCCGGGTTCTCAAATTGTTGGAGCAATACAAAATTCGGGTCTTGGGCGATTTCTTGAGCTTTTTCAATGGCGCCTTTCATTCCCTTAGCAGGTTCCGTCAAGACGATATTTGCCCCCAATGCTTTCATGACTTGGCGACGTTCCAAGCTCATGCTGGCAGGCATGGTAATAGTAATGGGGTAGCCACGGGCTGCCGCTACGAAACACAAAGCAATACCCGTATTGCCGCTGGATGGCTCAACGATGGCTTTACCTGCTGTCAATACACCGCGCTTTTCTGCATCCCACACCATGTTGGCACCAATGCGGCATTTCACCGAAAAAGCAGGGTTACGGGCTTCCACTTTGGCCCAGATATTACCGTTACCGATGCGGTTAAGTTTGACCAGTGGCGTATTGCCGATGGTTAATGAGTTGTCGTTAAAAATCTTTTCTGACATGTTCTTTCCCTTAATGTTGATCAATTTGGCGACAGCGCGTAGGTGGCTTTTGCTACATGCTCTATGTGCCCACTATAACGAAGCTGCTACGGAAAATATAAGAACTTAGCACTATATGGTTAGAAACAACCCCGTCGCAAGGGAACACAGCAAGGCAGCAAAATTAATGCTAGAATGCGCCCCTAGTTTATTGATTTCTATCATATGTTTTTCTGTAAGTAGTCATGCGAGACACCACTTTGATAAATGCTATTTCCGATCCTATCCTGACCAAAGATCGATTCCAGCTTGAACGCAAACGCCGCACACTGGTGGAGCGCCTACAACAGGGCAAGCCCGCTGATCGTTTGCGTCAAGAGCTAGAGCAACTGGTGATGGCCTCCGCAGAGCGTTACCAACAACGATCAGCCTGCTTACCCAAGATTACCTATGATGAAAACTTACCGGTTGCGGCCAAAGCCGCTGATATCATTGCCGCTATAAAGCAGCATCAGGTAGTGATAGTAGCGGGGGAAACGGGCTCCGGTAAAACGACCCAATTGCCGAAAATGTGTCTTGATGCTGGCAGAGGTATCGCCGGGCAAATTGGCCACACTCAACCCCGTCGAATTGCTGCTCGCAGTGTGGCAGAACGTATTAGTGAGGAACTAAAAGTAGAGCTGGGTGGGGTAGTGGGCTTCCAAGTCCGTTTTACCGAAGAAAGTAACGACGATACCTTAATCAAACTGATGACTGACGGGATTTTGTTGGCGGAAATTCAACAAGATCGTTACCTCACCAAATATGACACCATTATTATCGACGAAGCCCACGAGCGCAGTCTGAATATTGACTTCCTGTTGGGCTATCTAAAACGTATTCTGCCCCAACGCCCAGATCTAAAGGTGATCGTAACCTCCGCTACCATTGATGTGGAGCGCTTTTCCAAACACTTTAATGACGCCCCGATTTTTGAAGTATCAGGGCGAACGTATCCCGTAGAAATTCGCTATCAGCCGCTGCTGCTCAAGTCTGAAACCGAAGAGCTGGACGAAGACCAAAGTATGGAGCAGGCCATTGTCGATGCCGTGACAGGGCTGATCAATGAAGAACGCCATTCTGGCTACCGTGGCCCCGGAGATATTCTGATCTTTTTGCCCGGTGAGCGGGAAATTCGCGAAACGGCAGAATTATTACGCCGTGAGCAACTAAGAGACACAGAAGTGTTGCCTTTGTATGCCCGTCTGAGTAGTAGCGAGCAGCAGCGGGTATTCAAGCCCCATACCGGGCGTCGTATAGTGCTCTCCACCAACGTAGCGGAAACTTCTTTAACCGTGCCTGGGATTCGCTATGTCATAGACCCGGGGTTAGCCCGAATTAGCCGTTACAGCGTGCGCTCGAAAGTGCAGCAATTGCCCATCGAGAAGATCAGCCAAGCCAGTGCCAACCAGCGGGCCGGACGCTGTGGACGGGTTGCCGAGGGTATTTGTATTCGGCTATATGACGAGGAAGATTTCGCCAATCGTCCGGAGTTTACCGATCCAGAGATATTTCGTACCAATTTGGCCTCGGTTATCTTGCAGATGGCAAACCTAAAATTGGGGGCAGTGGAGAAATTCCCGTTTGTGGAAATGCCAGACCGCCGTTTGATTAACGACGGTTATCGAGCCTTAACCGAGCTTGGTGCCATTGATAAAGAGCGTCTCACACCTGTCGGCCGCCAGCTTGCCAAATTACCAATCGACCCTAAGCTAGGGCGTATGTTGATCGCGGCCCAAGAGCACCAAGTGGTGCGCGAAGTCGCCATCATTGTCAGCGCCTTGTCGGTGCAAGATCCCCGTGAGCGCCCCCAGGATAAAAAGACCCAATCGGATCAGTGTCATGCGGTAGACAAAGATGTGGACTCGGACTTTATCGTCCTACTAAACCTATGGGAGCGGTTTGAAGCCCAACGGCAGGAGCTGTCCCAAAACCAACTGCGTCAATATTGCCGCAAGCAGTTTTTGAATTACTTGCGTATGCGTGAATGGCGTGACATTCACCGACAAATTCTCATTGCGTGTAAACAGCTCGGCTTCAAAGAGGTGGTCCACGAAGAGCGCCATTACGAAGCCATCCACCGGGCGCTGTTGGCGGGTTTGTTTACCCAGGTGGCTAACCGCTTGGAAGAATCCAAAGAAATGCTGGGGTGCCGTTCCCGCAAGTTATCCATTTTCCCCGGCTCTATGTTATTCAAGAAGCCCCCTCAGTGGGTGATGGCGGCGGAACTGGTGGAAACCTCCAAGCTCTATGCCCGAGTGGTGGCGCGCATCGAGCCAAAGTGGGTAGAGGAATACGCCATGCCGTTCGTGAAGCGGCAGTATTTTGACCCTCATTTTGAACGTAACCAAGGGCGGGTCATGGCCTTTGAGCAGGTATCCCTCTATGGCTTGGTATTGGTGGCAAAGCGCAAGGTCGATTACGGCCATGTAGACCCCGCCGATGCTCGGGCGGTCTTTATTCGCCAAGGCCTCGTAGAAGGTCAATTGCGCAGCCGAGCCCCATTTCTGAAACATAACCGGGAATTGATCGATAGCGTCGAGCGGGAAGAAGCGAAACTGCGGATGCGGGATATCATGGTAGACGATGAAACCGTCTACCAGTTTTACGATGAACGCCTACCTGCTGATTTGCGTAACCAGAAGGCACTGGAGCGGTTCGCCAAAGATCACCCTAAGGCCTTGCTGATGACTCGCGAAGACCTGGTGCGTCAACAGGTGGCAGTGGATGACTTTGCTTTCCCAGATACTTACTCACTCAATGGGGTTGCCTTACCGATAGATTATGCCTTTGCGCCGGGTAAGGAAGAAGATGGCGCTACCCTAAAAGTGCCCGTTGGATTGTTGCGTCAGTTGAGCGTTGAGGATCTGTCATGGGCGGTGCCTGGTTACATTCGTGAACGCTGTGAAGCCTTGATTCGTGCTCTGCCAAAAGCCTTGCGCCGTCGCTTTGTGCCCATCCCCCAATTTGTCGACCGTATTTATCCGAATCTTAGTAAAGAAAAGGGTGACCTGCTGGAGCAGCTTTCCCTGCAAATTAAGCGGGAAACTCTGATTGATATTCCCCTCAATGAATGGGATACCAATAAGCTAGAGGGGCACCTTTCCCTCAATCTAGATGTGGTGGACGAGCGCGGTAAGGTACTAGGACGCGGCAAGGATTTAGCAGAATTGCAACAACGTTTCGCCGACAAAGTCAGTGAAAGCTTCGCTGCCTTTGGCACCAAACAACATGAGCAAGAAGAGTTGCAAAACTGGCCCGAGCAAGATGTACCAGAGCGACAACAGATTAAACAGGCTGGCATTACCGTCACAGCTTTCCCTGCCTTGGTACCCAACGAGAACAGCGTATCCCTTAAGTTGTTTGACGATGAACACACCGCCAAAGACGCCCACCGGCGCGGGGTGATTGCATTGCTGAAGCTGACGTTGGCGAAAGAGGTGAAATACCTCCAGAAGAATCTGCCTAAATTGCGGGAGTCCATGTTGCTATTTGCCCCGATTGGCAAAAAAGAAGTGCTGTTGGATGACTTAATCGACGCGATTTTAGAAAAAGTATTTCTCGATGGACGCCCTTTGCCTCGTACAGGTCATGACTTTGCAACCTGTATCTCACAGTATAAAGGGCAGTTAATCAGCTTGGGGAACGATATGGCGACCCAGTTATATCAAGTATTGTCCGCTTATCAGAAAGTCGCCAAACAATTAAAAGGTAATATACCCTTACCTTGGACCCGGATTTACGGCGATATTCGACTACAGTTAGGTAACTTGGTCTATCCTGGCTTCATTAGCCAAACGCCACTGTACTGGCTTGGTCAGTTGCCACGCTATTTCCGGGCCATTGATGTGCGTTTGGAGCGCTTCCAAAACCACCTCAATAAAGAGAATGCCCTAGTGTCAGAGCTAGAGCAATTGTGGCAGCAATACGAAAAACAGCACAATGCCCACAAAGAAAAGGCGGTTTATGATCCAGAATTGGTGAAATACCGTTGGTTGTTGGAAGAATACCGCATCTCGTTATTTGCGCAGAATGTGGGCACCGTAGAACCCGTATCGGACAAGCGGCTAGCCAAGCAATGGCAGCTGGTTAAAAAACTCGTTTAAGTGACCTAAACAATGAAAATAAAAACTGGACTTTTATTCGCCATAATAACTACCGCAACCTTGGCGAGCCCTGCTTATAGTGAAGAAGACCCTTGGGAAAACTACAACCGCGCCATCTTTCGTTTCAATGAGGGTATGGATGCCTTGCTACTCAAGCCTATCGCCCAAGGGTACGACACGGTCACTCCTGACCCGGTGCAAAAAGGCGTGTCCAACTTTTTTAACAACCTATTGGAAGTGACCAACATCACCAACAATCTGTTACAAGGCAAGTGGGATCAAACTGCTTCTTCTACTTTTCGTTTTTTGATCAATAGTACTGCTGGCTGGTTCGGGATTTTTGATGTGGCATCCGAGCTTGGCCTAAAACGTTATGAAGAAGACTTTGGGCAAACGCTGGGTTACTGGGGTGTAGATTCAGGCCCTTATGTGGTATTGCCGTTCCTTGGCGGTTCAACCCTTCGTGATACAGTGGCTATGCCAGTGGATTGGGCGAACTACGATGTGAAGGGGGACTTTGGTCTCACCAATCAAGAACAATGGCAGACACGCGGTGTCGACCTTATTCAAATTCGTGCTCAATACCTTAATGCCGAGGGTTTTATTTTCGGCGATCGTTATTCTTTCTTGCGTGATGTTTACCTGCAATCTCGGGCAGGGGCGGTGCTTGATGGTCAATTCGGTACTACCGCGGCTGATACTCAAGTGGATGATGGTGTGGCTGAAGATGGCTGGGGGGACGAGAGTTGGGAAGACGATGGCTGGGGTGACGAGGAGTGGGATGACGCAACTTGGTAGTAAACGATCATAATTGTTGAGTTTGCTCTGATCTGACCGGTCGTTTTAAGGCGAGTTTACCGTTACTATAGTGTCATCAGCCTTTTTTGAGGGTTTTGTTATGGTTTATCCTCGATGTCGTGATTTTCTCCTGATCACTCTTTGTGCCACGACGGTGCAATCTGTTGCTGCGCAAACCCTTAGGATACTTAACTGGGAAGACTATCTCGCGGATGAAGTGATCGCAGCTTGGGAACAGCAGAGCGGTTGGCAGGTGGAGCAAGTATTTTATGATAATGAAGCAGAACGGGATCTGATTCTTGCTAATAAGGCAGTCCGCAATATCGATTTAGTCGTTATCGGCGACGAGATTATCCAGCGTATGGGCAAGGCGGGTTACCTTGCTCCGCTTACGGAACAGTATGTGGAAGGGTTAGCGCCCATATGGCAGGGTAGCTGCGGTGATTATGGTTCTCCCTACCTGTGGGGAAGTTTAGGGATCGCCTACCGTACCGATAAAGTCGACCAAGCACCAGCTAACTGGAAAGATTTGCTGTATCCCATAGGGGCTTGGCAGAATCATATCGGCATGATTGGGCAATACGATGAACTTCTTGGCCCAGCCATGCTGGCTATGTCCCTTGACCCTATGTCCAATGATGAGGGCCATCTCAAACGCGCTTTTGAGTTATTGAAGCGCCAGTCTGAGTCGGTACTTACCTATGAATACGCACCAAGTTACTTGTCTGTAGCAACACCTGAAGAACAAGAAGAACTCTGGGTTACGCAGGTGTACAGTGGCGATGAATATACGTTAAATGATCTTTATGGCTCTCAGGTCTGGCAGTATGTACTGCCAGAAGACGGTGTTTTATTGTGGCTAGATTGTTTGGCGGTCGTGGCTTCGTCATCAAATCAGCAAGCTGCGCAGGAATTTATCCAATTTCTCGGAAAAAGTGCTATAAACGCACTAGACTCCGAGTCCGTCGGAGTCGCCACGCCCAGTTTGACGGCAAAATCACTGCAGTCTGAGGAATTTGCCAGTGATCAAGTAACTTATCCGCCAGCTGACGTGTTAGCAAAAGCACGACGTTACAAACCGTTGGACAGCGAAAATATCCGCTTACGTACGCAAATCAAGGACGCGTTGATCAGATACCATGACTCTAAATAAACGACTGCTACTCATCGTTATTCCCCTGCTGTGTATCGGAGTGATTCTGGGCACCTATGGGGTATATCGTGTGCAATCTAAAGCCTTGCAGGATATTGAACTGGCGAAATTAGAGAATCGGCTGCGTAATGTACACCGTATCTTTGAACAAGAAGTAAGTGTTGCTACTACGGCCTTATCTCTGTTAGTGGAAGGTCAAACACTGGTTGAATACGTCGCCAACAGCGGTGACGATATCAATGACTATATTGTTAGTCAGCGTATGGATCGTATTATCGACGGCGTGGTTGGGCAAGATGGCCCACGCATCATTGTTAGTCTGAGTAACGGAGTAGGTCAGAATTTATATTATTACGAACGCAGTGATAATCCTTTTTCCCGGCTACCAGACTTTGTCCTAGAGTACGCCCAAAGCCAGTTTCGCAAGCAGTCTCCAGTTGCCAGTAAACTCATGTTCCTTAATGGTGGACGTCACGCCTTTATTCATTCTCGGCTGCTTAATCGTTATACTTTGGCTGAGCCTTTAGTGGTCGATATCAATGAATCCGTAGCATTAACCGTCGTTGCTTATACTCATCGCTTTGACCAAGCGTTGATAGAGCTTGAGCGTGATTATGGTGTGCATCCCCAGCTAATTTACAGCACTACCACAGATATCAGTCAATTATCGGCGTCAATGGGTGTCGTAGAGATATTACCGAACACCTACTTGGAGTTGGAACTAACCGAGGAATATTTACAGCAAGTGCTGTCGCCAGTGTTGTCCTGGTTGATGGCTGTGTCGGTCGGCTTTGGTGCAGTGGTTTGTGTGGCGCTACTGCTCATTATTCGACGTTTCATTATCTTGCCTATTGCGCGTCTAGACCAGCAGTTGCAGTTTGTGATGACGGATCGTCAGAGCAATATTGTTAGACCGATTGGCAAGGATGAAATTAGTCGTCTTGGTGTCAAATTTTATGATCTTTATGACCAGCTCAATGCCAACTTGCGTGAATCCCACTCCATGGCGGTGACAGACGCCCTGACCAAGCTTCCCAACCGCACTCGCTTCCAAGATTACGCCCGTAAAGCACTTATGCGTGCTGCAACGAACGGTGGTTATGTGTCGCTAATATATATCGACTTGGATAACTTTAAATTCGTTAACGATCGACTTGGCCATGAAGCGGGGGATGAGCTGCTACAAGAGGCGGCACAGGCGTTTTTAGGTCTACTAAAACACGATGGTAAGCGCCGCACTGGTTCCATGGCTTCCCGTCTTTCTGGTGATGAATTTGCCATCGTCCTGTCCCATTCTGAACTAGAAGAGCGCGAACGCATCTCTCGTAATCTTATCGCGCTGTTCGATGGAGGCTTTAAAACTGAGCGTTACATTACCCCGGTTTCGGCCAGTGTCGGGGTAGCGACTTTTCCAGATGATGGTTCCGAATTAAGAGAGCTGATCGCGAATGCTGACATGGCGATGTACCATGCCAAACGCTCTGGCAAGAATCGTTATGACTTGTACTCCTACTCCATTGCCCGTGAAGCACGCCGTGTTAAGTTAATCGAAGATGCGCTGAAATTTGTCGATTGTGACCAAGAGTTCTCTCTTGTATTTATGCCGTTTATGGATAAGGGGCATAAAATCTGTGGCGTCGAGGTACTACTACGTTGGTATTCGCCAGAGCTGGGGCAAATCCAGCCCGATGAGTTTGTACCGATTGCCGAACAAACCGGCACCTACGGTAAAATTGATAACTGGGTGTTCCGCAAAGCCTTTTCCGAGTATCCGAATCTACAGGAGATTGTTGGTGCTGATGCAACCATTGCTATCAATATTTCCGCGGCAGAATTGGGGCAAAAAGAGTTTTCCCACAATCTTATTGAGCTGAAAGCAGAATACGGTGTGCCAGATGGCGTTGTAGAACTGGAAATAACGGAAACCTTTGGTTATTTCGCCGTAGAGCAAGTGCTTGATGTGTTGCGTCTATTGCGTGATGCGGGCTTTAGGATTGCAATTGATGATTTTGGTATCGGTTATACCCCATTGCTGCAAATGATCGACTATCCAGTGGACAAGGTGAAGTTAGATAAAGAATTAGTGTCGCGGGTAACCGGGGAGCGCTACCGTCAACTGCTAGCACCCACTGTGGAGCTATGTCACTTGCAAAATATCCGTGTAACCGCTGAGGGCGTGGAATCCATCTCGCAAGTCGCCGTATTGTCCGAAGCTGGTTGTGACTTCTTCCAAGGGTATTCGATTGCGACACCAATGCCGATTGGCGCATTGAAGCGTTGGTTTAAATCCTATGTCCCCAATCCAGACCTATCTCGGCAATAGCGCGCCCGCCTAACACCGCTAAGGGGTTAGGCGCAGTAGCTTGCCACTATCAGTGCTGACAACCAGACTGCCATCCTGCAGTTCAATGATGGCCCTTAGTCTTTCATCTAAATGACGCAAGTAGCGAAATTCTTCGCTGGTGCCGTCTTGCTTGAATACCACGCGGTTAAGGTGTTGTCCTGCTAACGCTGTCGTGAGAAAGCTACCCCGCCAGTCAGGGAACAAACTGCCTTGATAACGTAGCAAGGCACTGGGGGCGATTGAGGGTGTGTAGACTTTTAGGGGGTCGTTGACTCCCGCCTTCGACGTGCCTTCGCCCACCCGAATAGGGGCCCAGTATTCCTTACCAAAGGAAACAATTGGCCAACCATAGTTTGCACCGGGGCGAATCACATTGATTTCATCGCCGCCACGGGGGCCGTGTTCACTTTCCCAAAGAGTGTGGGTTTCTTTGTCATAAAACAGGCCTTGGGGATTTCGATGACCGTAGCTCCATATTTCTGGGCGAATATGGGCATGGCGGACATAAGGATTATCACTGGGGATGCTGCCATCTAGTTTTAGTCTGAGGATGCTGCCAGCATGGTTACTAGGGTCTTGGGCGTTATTACGCTCGCCCCGATCCCCAACCCCGAAAAAAACATGCCCTTTGTCGTCAAAAGTGATGCGGCTACCGAAGTGGTGACCACTGTCGCTTGCCGGTGTGGTGACCAGCAGATCTTGCCAGTTCTCCAACTGCTTACCATTTAGACGGGCTCGGGCGAGGGTAGTGGCATAACCCTCTTCGACGGATTTCGCATAGGTGAAATACAGGTATGAGCTCTGCTGGAAGTCTGGGCTAATTGCTACATCCAGCAATCCGCCTTGACCATTACGGGCGATGGCGGGAAGTCCGGTTACTGGCTCTACATGGCCTATATTAAACCAAATACGATATAGCTTCCCGTCGAGAGTTGTGGCTAGCAGTTGCTCTTGATCGACCTGAGTCATTCCCCAAGGAATACCATCTAGACGGGTAATTTGGTCGATGTTAACGAACTGGGAAGGTTGTTCATTGTTACCTAGGGCAATCAGTGGCGTGAGTAGTAAACTAATTAGGGCAAGTCTCAATTTCATAGCGCCTCCAGTGAGCGTATCTCAGAGGCTGAGTATAGAACCCTAAGCGCCAAATACCGATGAGTGGCGAAGACTTCCTTAATAGTTATCGCTTGATTGCAATTAAGATGCTATCCGTTACCGAAGTAGTGGGCGGACACAGTTACGACCTGCTGCTTTGGCGGCATATAAATGCTGATCTGCGCGATTAATCAGATTCTCAGGAGTTTCCCCCCGCTGCAATTGGGCGATACCCAAAGAAGTGGTGACTGGGCGCAAGGTAACACCGGTTTTCTTATTGGTGAGATTGAGACGACTGACCCGTAAGCGCACATTTTCAGCAAATTGCTGGGCGGACGGTAATTCCGTTTCTGGTAAGATAATGGCAAACTCTTCACCACCAAAACGATAGGCTTGGGCGCCGGGTCTGGCATCACAACTGGATTGCAGGGTTTGCGCTACGGATTGCAATACTTTATCACCGACCAAATGGCCGTATTCATCATTGAACGGCTTAAAATGATCAATATCGACGATGATCATACAGGTATCGCAGCCGGTTGAGGACAGCATACTGATATCCTCATTGAATTTTCGGCGGTTAAATATACCTGTTAGGCCATCTAGATAAGACTGGCGTTCGGTCTCGGCGATCCGTTGCTTTAATAAGCGAATTTCTTCCGTCTGTTGGGCGAGTTGTTCTCGATAGCTGGAGGTTTTCTCCATAAACGCATTGACATGCTTCACCAGACCTTTTGCTCTTGGGTCAGTCATGGCACCGCTATCTTCTGCCAAGGCAGCCATTTCCACGGATAAACTTTCGCTCAAATTGTCAGCGCTTGCCATTGCGGTTTCGGTTGAGTCGCCAAATGAACTTACCATGGTTTTAATGCTCGCTTGCATTTCCAATAGCTTGTTTTCCACTGGGGCGATCATGTAGCGGCTGATTAACTCATCACAGTGATGGCGGTTAATGCCTTGGCTGATTTGTGCCCCCATACGTTCCGTAAGCTCAGGATTCTGTTTGGTCACATAGGCGTACCAAAGGGCGTAGTAGGCTGGAGTGACCGGGATGCTATGTTTCACCATCAGAGGGATAGTGTTACGAAAGTGGTTGTTAACTTGGCTTAAAGATATGTTTGGCATCACTCGACCCTGAATCCTTGAATGGGCAACCGCTAGCGGAATAATTTGCGCTTATGTTATTGCTCGCTTGGACGTCGAGCAACGCCCTAGGTCAATAAAAGTGTAATAATTGTGTTGTTCTATTTCATTTATGTAATTTAATGTAATTGTTGTGAGCGGGACATAAAAAAAGCGCTCTCAATGGAGCGCTTTAGGATGCAAGCTGACCTCAATTACTTGAGTTTTTCGCCTAGCATTGCTTCAAGTTTATGTTGATCAACCGCAAAGTTACGAATGCCTTCAGCCAGTTTTTCTGTAGCCATGGCATCTTCGTTCATGGCCCAGCGGAAAGCTTGTTCGGAGATAGGTTCTCCAGCGGGCGTGGTTTCGGTAACAGGCGACAATTTGCGCTCTAGAGTTGCGGTGTCGTTGCGTAATTCTTCCAATAGATTCGGGCTAATGGTTAAGCGGTCACAGCCCGCCAATTGCTCGATCTCACCAATATTACGGAAGCTCGCACCCATCACGATGGTTTGGTAACCGTGCTGCTTGTAGTAGTTGTAAATTTCAGTGACCGATTTCACCCCTGGGTCTGTTTCAGCAGTGTAATCTTCCCCCGTAGATTTCTTGTACCAGTCCAAAATACGACCAACGAATGGAGAAATCAGATAAACGCCAGCTTCAGCACAGGCTTGGGCTTGGGCAAAAGAGAACAGTAGGGTCAAGTTGCAGTTGATGCCTTCTTTTTCAAGTTCTTCTGCTGCCTTGATACCTTCCCAAGTGGATGCGGCTTTGATCAGTACGCGATCACGGCTCACGCCGGCTTCTTCGTATAGTTTGATCAGGCGACGAGCTTTCTCGATAGTGGCGTCTTTATCATAAGAAAGGCGCGCATCGACTTCGGTAGAAATACGGCCCGGAACGTATTTTAAGATTTCACAACCGACAATAACCGCTAATTTGTCGCCCGCATCAATAATTTGCTGCTCAAGATCATCGCTCTGAGCTTTTGCCCAAGCTACCGCTTGATCAATAAATGGCGCATATTCTGGAATTTGCGCGGCTTTAAGCATCAAGGATGGGTTGGTGGTGGCGTCTTCTGGTTGGAAGTTCTTGATGGCTTCGATATCACCGGTATCAGCAACCACGGTGGTGTAGGCTTTTAATTGCTCTAGTTTGTTCGTCATTACTCTATCCTTTGGTTTTCGATAGCTGTTGTTTAACGCCTTCGATAGCGTCGATCAGTACGTCGATTGTGGCATGGGCATGATGACCGTTTTCCGACAAATGACGCCGGAATTGCTTACCACCGGGTAGGCCCACAAACATTCCCAACAAATGGCGGGTAATGTGTGATAGGCGCGCCCCTTTATTTAACTGGGATTCCACATAAGGCAGATAGTTCTCTAGGGCTTCAAAACGGTTGCTAACCGGGTTTTGGTGCCCAAATAGGCGGCTATCTACCTCGGCCAATAGCCACGGGTTGTTGTAGGCTTCCCGACCTACCATCACACCATCCAACTTGGTGAGCTGGGCTTGTGTTTCCTCTAGGGTTTTGATGCCGCCATTTAAAATGATTTCAAGATCAGGAAAGTCTTGCTTCAACTGATGCACATAATGGTACTTCAGCGGCGGGATTTCACGGTTTTCCTTAGGGCTCAAGCCCTGCAAAATGGCATTGCGCGCATGAACAATAAAAGTCGTTACACCCGTGGACGCCACATCACCGACAAAATCCCGTACCACAGCGTAGTCTTGTTGGTCATCTAAGCCAATACGGTGTTTGATGGTAACGGGGAGGCTGGTTGCGTCCTGCATTGCCTTCATCGCATCTTTCACCGTATCCACATGAGCCATCAAAATGGCACCTATCATATTGTTTTGCACACGGTCACTAGGGCACCCAGCGTTTAGATTAACCTCGTCATAACCGTATTGCTCCGCCATTTTTGCGCATTTCGCCAAGGCTTTTGCGTCCGCACCGCCTAATTGTAGAGCGATAGGGTGCTCGCATTCTTCATAACGCAAAAAACGTTCTGGGTCTTTGCCTTGTAATAAAGCGCCAGTTGTCACCATCTCGGTATAAAGCAACGTATCTTTGCTAAGACAGCGAGCGAGGACACGAAATTCGGACGTAGTCCACTCCATCATGGGTGCAATGGAGAAGCGTCGATTCACTGTATCCCTTGATTTTAAAGGCTTAGAGCCTGATTTTACTGACATTTTTGGGTTAGGTTTCTATTGCTGTTTTAGGGTGCTTTTGTGTGTTTACGGGCATATAATGCTACAGAATTGCTATATTTTATTTTGTAGCAAATTGCTTTTTCTGGTTTGTAAGTGGGCACACTTACTTACCGCGTCAAAGCGCTATAAGCCGCTTGAGGCATTATGTCATAAACTTACAAGGTTGCTAACAGGATATGGCCACATTCGCTGTTCGTAAGAAAAAAGATGGAAAAAAGTACATGTTGCTCAATTTGGTGTTGAACGGGCGAGAATAATTTGTGCTAGGCATTACTAAATTGTTGCTCCAAGGTGATTCCATTCGAGGTGGGACAATTGTTCTTGAATATCTAGAGTGCAGCAAACCTACTTTGGCACGACATGGGGATCAACTGGGTCATAGGGGAAATGCTACTCAACCAAGAACGGTATGGGCTGGATAAGCGCTACATGCATGCCCATTCCTGACAAAGATGAAAAGGGCGTTGGGGGAGTGGTTAGCAACTGTGTGGTTACATCATTAGTATTGCGTTGTGTTAGTCGCAATACTAATATATACAGCGTGAGATATAGGAGTTCCATTATGCCGTTACCTAAAGCAAGACAAGAAAAGCCTAAAGCAACCGCTAAAGACGTTAAGTCTTCTGCTGCCGTTGGCGATGCTGTGTTTGCTTACTTTCAAAAGCATGGCAGGTTCCCCACATCAAAAGAGCAACTGCAACTAGCTAAGGCATAACTTGGCGGTAGTACAGACAGCCTCTATCTTTAGATTAGATCCCAAATGGGAACTTCATAAAAATACATTTGAAGCCTATAAGCTTAACGGTGAGCAGCCAGATTTCTACGGTCGTGATGCATCGTTAAGTTATCCTCATGTTCACCATATCCATCTCGCTCAGACACAAGCGCTAGTAAAGCAATGGGCTAAACGCCATCCAAGAATAGACCAAGTTTACTACCGCACGACTAAAGTTGGTGATCCCGATAACGATTACTGGTTGCTATATGCCTACGACGACCTCGAAGACAAATATTTACTCCTAACAATCCTTGGCCCAGATGCTCACAATAGCAAGCAGTGGCGATCCTTTCTTAGAGGGCTCTACACTCAATTTGTTGAACCTTGGATCAACGGACAACTGGATGATGTAATTTAGTCCGGCATTATCTCGTAGTTCACCAGCCCAGACAACCTCAAACTTGTCGCATCCGCAATCGTCCCTTCTTCAAAGTAGATACTGGAATCTGACAGTCATTTGATTACTTCTTTAAAGAGTTTATGACCCTGTTTGTGCTTCTCAAGCGAGTGACGGAAGTTAATGATGGTGGTCTGGTCATGGATCGCACCTTCTAATGATACGCCCGCAAAAACCGCATCAAGGTAATTTCGTAGAGTGTATCTTCCTGCGCTGGATCACTCATGTTGTACCAGTCATATAAAGTGAATGCTAATCATAGTAGCGAGAGCGTATGGATGCCGGCCATTGCCAGCTGTTGGATTGAACGGTGAGATTTTAGCTTCAAGTTACCGCCACGGGATCGACTCATTCATCCGACCAAGAAACGGCTCTTCTTGGGTTTTACGGCGTTTACTGATGAATTCGGTATCAGCGAAGGAGAGTTGATTCATGGATTGCAGCAGTCGTGGTCAGATTAAGTCGGCTAGATTGTTTCACGTTGCCGATTTAATCGTACCGTCTCCAAGACGATCAAAACGCAATTCCCCGAGCGCTCCCCAAAAACACGGCTCTTAGCGTTATCATCGTACATTTTTTCTGCCGGGGGAGAGCCGTGAGACAGCTGCCGCACCCAAGCCGCTGTATCGTCAGGAATACATTTGCTAGCGTATCCGAGTTAAGCCAAGCAACTACAAAGCTAGTGGATACGCCGACGCTGCCATGCATGCTATATGTGAGGACTACGCGAGAGAGTCACTAAGACAAGTAGCAGTAGTAAAAAACATTCACCAACATAGGTGCGCAAAATGGGTTCGCGCACTCGAAAGGGTGCGCGGGTGCGTACTAAGTGTATCTACACTCCATACTGAGATAAGGCGCTAATCTTATCTTTTAATTGATCAATGTAACGCTCTAGCAACACCGTATCGCCATTATGCGTATTCCGGTGATTGCGATCGCTCGTTTCGGTCTATTCCGATCAGCTGATCCTGCCGTTTTTCTCTCGTCTTATTTTTACTCTAAGTGAT
>NZ_VFRR01000033.1 GCF_006385675.1 Maribrevibacterium harenarium
AGTGACGTTCGTCGCGGCATTCAAGCGTGCTGAGCTGTTGGTTGCGGTAACCGTTACCGCACCGCCCATGGTTAGGCTGCTGCCTTCCGCATCCAGTGTCACGGTGCCGTTCGTTGCTGTGGTGATATTGGCTAGGATGCTTAGGGCACCAGCGGCTGTCACCGTGATATGACCGGTGGTGCTGTTGATCTGCGCATTGTTGGTTACATCTGAACCGCTACCGTTGGCATCGATTCGGATAGAACCCGAACCGTGTGCTACCACACCTACTTGATCGCTATCACCATCGTTGATCACGATGCTGCCACTTAGCGTAGTCAGAACGATATTGCCGTTGTTACCCGAGATCAGATCCGCTTGCGCTGCATCGACTACGTCGGTGGTTGTCGCATCGGTGTTGAACGCCGTGGTCGTTACCGCCACAGAGTCCACCGTGATGCTGTCCGCTTCGGTGAGGTAGATACCAGTCGCGATGGTACCGGTGCTGTTCGCACTGATGGTGGCTACCGTGGTCGTCAAGTGACGATCACTGCTCGCAATCGCGTCATCCGCTTCTAGGCGAAGGTTCGTTGCCGTCACGTTCATGGTGCTGCCAGTGGCATTGATAATGCTGCCGGTGTCCGCTACCACAGAAACGTTTTGCGCAACGACGTTACCGATAGTGACGTTCGTCGCGGCATTCAAGCGTGCTGAGCTGTTGGTTGCGGTAACCGTTACCGCACCGCCCATGGTTAGGCTGCTGCCTTCCGCATCTAGGGTGACCGTACCATTTGTGGCAGTCGTAATGTTCGCCAAGATGCTAAGCGCATCAGCGGCTGTCACCGTGATATGACCGGTCGTGCTATTGATCTGCGCGTTGTTTGTCACATCTGAACCGCTACCGTTCGCATCGATTCGGATCGAGCCAGAGCCATTGGCAACCACACCCACAGAGTCGCTATCGCCATCGTTGATCACGATGCTGCCGTTTAGCGTAGTCAGAACGATATTGCCGTTGCTACCGGCAGTGATTAGGTCAGCCAAAGTAGAGGTATCAGTGCTGTCCGTCACTGCGCCGTCGGTAGCAATTTCTTTCACCAAAATCGCACTTACGTTATCCACTGCAATGGCTGTTGCTTCCGTAACAAATAGGTTACCGGCAGAAGCCAATGCAGCGATAGTGCGTACTTCCGTGTTCACATGCTGAGCACCAGCACCGATTGAGGTACCGGCTTGGAGACGAGTCTGATCAGCAAATAGGTTGCTTGAACCCACTGTTGTGATCGCGCCGCTGGTTGCGCCGACATAGACATTGCCCCAGTTTGCTTGGTCAACAATGGTTCCGTTAGTGCGATCCGTTGCAGTACGGGTATCTAGCAATCCAAGTTGAACATTGGTCGCCGCTTGGTAGCGAATATTTTGTCCCGTTGTTTGTGCAACGGCGCCGTCAGCCATGGTAATGCTGCCACTTGCCGCATTCACATTCACCGTACCGCTCACCGTGATCAAATCACCTGCTGCCGCTTGAGAAACATCCGCGTTCGCGTACACCGCGATGTTGCCGGACGTAGAATTCACCGCGCCGTTAATCACCACGTCTGAGCCAGAGCTGATGGTGGTCGACAAGCGAATATCACCGCTAGTGGTCGTGATTGCCGAGCCACTGCTGTCTCCATCAGCGATTGTCAACGAGCTTGCTGCATTCAGTACCACGTCACCAGTTTTGGTGGTGACATCGGATTGTGAACTAGCCAAAGCGCTGGCAACCGCGCTGCTGTCTACCTTGTTAACAGAAACGGCAACCGTACCGGTGGATACCGACGTCGTATCATGAGTGAAGATACTGCCGCTATCGGATTGCAATGACCAAGTATTAACCGTGGTTTCCAAGTGGTTGGTTGTCGTTGCAATGCCATTCTCCGCATTGATTGCCAAACTATTCGCCACTACATTCGTGTCAGAGACATTAGACTGATTATCAAGCACTTGACCCGCAGTAGAAGTTAATGCGACATCACTACCAGTAGCCTGGATTGAGCTCAAACGAATATCTTTGACCGCATCGAGGCGAACATCCCCGCCAATAGTTAAGATGTTAGAACCAGACGCCATCGTAATCGCCTGTTCCGCATCCAAATAGACGGTACCCGAGAATGTTTCTAGCGTGTTAGTTACCGCAGCAAGTGTGATATCCCCTTGCGCCGACAAATGTGCATGTCCATCGCCTTCAAGCTTGATTTGTCCATTAACTGCAATATTGCCTGAGGTGGCAGAGAGTTTCGCGTTACCACCAACTAGATTAATTGCACGATCGTTTATGCTTCCTTTATTCAGGATTAAGTCAGTTGCCTCAATGACAAGATCGCCACCGCTTAGGATCTCGATATCTTCAAGATCTTCACGCAGATTATTATCAGTGATAGAAGCCGTCGAAGATGTTTCTCCTACACGCTCAACGGTAATGCTTGCAACTTGATCAATAGTCAAAGCATTCGCTTCGTTGATAAAGAGACCATTCGCTCTTGAATGTGCAGCTAACGCTGTCACGTCTGTTTCAAGCGCATTGACAGTCGTGCCGTCATTACCGACACCGGAAGTAGCGTAAATTCTTAGGCTGTTCGCAACGATATCGGTAGCAGAGTCACCACCATCGAGGAATAATCCACCCTTGAGACTGACGTCACCAGTACCCGCATCCACATGGCTCACGGTTACCGTATTTGCCGCCGAGAGGCGCACATTACCATCTTGCGTAGTAGTCGTGACGGCATCATTCATGGTAATCGAACGGGTTGCGAGTACATCGATGGTGTTGCCCGAGCCAGCCGTGCTGATATTCGCATTTTGCAGCACATCTTGACCGGCATTTAGGCTGATGTGACCTGCTGAGCTGCTTACTGTACCGCCTAGCGTCAAGTCAGACGTCGAACCGCCTGCGCTTAATAGCAAGTTACCTGCGGCTGTCGTCGCACCGCCAGATGCGAGTGTTTCAATACCGCCATTTGTGGTTACTACAACAAGGTTGCTCGCGCTGTTGAGATTGCTCTGTGCGGCATCAGTGCTCGCTGTTAGCGTCGTACCATCGGTACCCACTTGATTCACATTAATCGCGTTTAGCGTACCAATCTGCAATGCACTTGCTTCGGTGAGGTATAAGCCACCTGTTCCGGTGCCGTTCACATCCGCAGCCAGTTTCGCGACGTTCAGTTCTAGATGGTCTGAACCTGTACCTGCACCATTTCCATCTGCTGTGCCGGTGGTCACAATGCGCAGTTCATCGGCCGTTAGGTTATTCGTATCGGCGTTTGCATCCGTGATCGTCGCAGCACTTAGGCTGATATCACCCGTTGTCGTCAACTGCCCCAAGGCTAGGGTTGTCGCCGCTACATAACGGATATTGTTTTCGCCGGTTGTGACTGCACCATCCGCCATGGTAATGGCATTGGCTCTCACATCAACCATACCTGTGCGACTGGTGGTCAGATCGCCATTGGCGTTTTGCGTTAGCGTGTTGTCTGTCACAACACTGATATGGCCTGAACCTGCGTTCAATCCGGCATCCAAAGTGATTTGGCCGGTGACATTCAGTAGTACATTGCCGCTACCTGCTGCCGACAAACCTGTTGTGCTATCTGTACCATCATTGATGGTCAGACCGCCTGCATTGACGCTTACAACAACAGCACCGTCTGAGGTCGTTGTTAGGTCTTCTTGGGCGCTATTCTGGG
>NZ_VFRR01000034.1 GCF_006385675.1 Maribrevibacterium harenarium
GATTGGCATTCACCAAGATATCTCGGCCAGCGGCTAGGCTTGTATGGCCTGCTGTATTAGTGACCGTACCGCCTAGCGTCAGGTCAGACGTCAAACCACCTGCGCTCAATAACAAGTTGCCCGCTACGCTCACGCCGGTGTCGTCTGCATCGCCTTCATTAATGGTGATAGAACCCGCAGTAGTTTGTAGTACCGCAGCGCCGGTAGAGATCAAATCACTCTGTGCTGCATCAGTATTGCTGCTGCTTGTGATCGTGCCGTCTGCTTTCACACGGTTAGTGGTGATCGCTGCTAGCTGATCCACCGTAATACTGTCTGCTTCAGTGATAAATAGACCGCCGGTGCCGACGTTCACACTCAAGTTGGTGACGCTGGTTTCCATATGGTTGTCAGTGGCACCAAACGCACCGGTGATGTTGACGCGAAGGTCTTGCGCCGCCACATCCGTATCGGTTGTGCCGCTATCAGTGATGCTGTTGGCAATTAAGCTTACATCGCCATTAGTCGTGCTCAGCGCACCCAGTGACAAGTCACCGGTGATGTTGTAACGGATATTGCCGTCTGTAGTCGTCACGGTTGCGCCGTCCGTCATGGTGGCATTACCACCAGCTTGAACATCAACATGACCTGCAGTGGTGTCGATATCACCCGCCGCTGCTTGTGTGAAGTCATTGCCTGCCAACACCGTGATATGACCAGAACCCGCGTTTAGTCCGCTGTTCAGAGCCAACAGAGCCAAGTCACCGTCTGCATGCTTGGTTTCAAGACGTACGTTGCCTGTACCTGCTGCGGTAATCGCATTGGCTGCAGAGTCTGTGCCACCGTTAACGGTCAAGTTGCCCGCGGTCACGGTAATCACAATCGCGCCGTTTGCGCTGGTCACAAGATCTTCTTGGCCGTTGGTTTGCTCACTTAGGTTTGCATCCAGACCCGTGCTATCCACACGCTGTACAGTCGTCGATACATTATCAACGATCAGGCCAGAGGTCTCAGCAACGAATAGACCGTCGGCTGCCGCACTCGCTGCCATCGTACCTACAGCAGTATTCAAGACATTGGCACTGCTACCAATGCCGCTGCCGGCGGTCATCATTAAGCCGCTAGCAGTAATCAGACTATTGCCATCCAAATCGGCAATGTCGGTACCAGCAACAAGATTCAGGCTACCTGTATCGACGTTAATGGTTTCGGTTGTGATATTGCCGGAAGTGGCTTTCACAGACGCATCACCATTGGTGGTGGTCAGACTAGTGCCATCCGCCATGGTGACGTTGCGGCCTGCCAACACATCGATGGTTTTGCCCGAGCCAGCCGTGCTGATGTCCGCATTTTGCAATACATCTTGACCGGCATTTAGGCTGATATGGCCTGCAGAGCTGCTTACCGTACCGCCTAGAGTCAGGTCAGATGTCGCCCCCGTTGCTTGTAGTAATAAGTTACCAACTGCGGAGACTGCACCGGTGCTGACTGAGGTAATCGAGCCTGCCACAGAGCGTAAGACTAGATCAGCACCAGAGGTCACGTTCGACAAGGAAGCATCACTAGAGACCGAAGACGTTACCGTGCCGTCAGTTTTCACCAAGTTGGTATCAATTGCGGTTGCAGTCAAAGACAGGTCTGTTTGCTCAAGTACATACAAGCCACCCGCTGTCGCAACAGCAGACAGTTGTTTTGCTTCGACGGCTAATTGTTTGTCTTGAGCTGCGATGTTTTGGGCGGCGCTTAAGCGTAATTCGTTAGCGTAAACATCAACGTTGGTATTCGATGTCGCATCCGCATCGATCAAAGCACCACTCGCACTGACAAGGCTGACCGCACCCCAAGAGGCTTGCTGCGTTAAACTTGAACCAGAACGATCGCTGTTAGTACGCGCATCCACCACACCGATGGTCAAATTACCATCGGCTGCGACACGAACATTACCCGCATTGGTAATGATGGTGGTACCGCTGCCCATGGTTACTGTGCTGCTAGAGCCTGTAGCCATGATGTTGACATCACCACTGGTCGCTGCCGAGCCTGTGGTGACATCACCCGCATCGGTCATGGTGACATTGCCGGTCGCTTTCAACGACACATTACCGGAACCGGAGCTGATCGCTGCGCCGACAGACAAGGCACCGCTTTGTGTATCCACTAACAGGTTGCCGTTGCCCGCGACACTAATGGCTTGATCTAGGCTGATATTGCCCGACTTGCCGACCAACACCACATCGTCATTGGTCGCGTCGGCACTGTCATTACTGATGGTCACCCCAGAAAGCGCACTACCTGCGGTGCTGTTCGATGTTGAGCCTGTCGCTGCAACTTGTTTCACCACCACATCATTGACCGAGCCTAGACTCAAGACGGTGCTTTCTGTGATGTAAGCACCACCTTCAGACACACTCATTGCCAGTGTCTGAACTTCGGTTTCAATATGATCTGAGCCTTCACCGATAGACTGACCCGCACTCATGCGCAGTGTATTGGCGTACACATCTACTGTGGTATCACCGCTTGTCGCCGCATCGGTAATGGTGCCACTCGTTGCTTTAACCGATAGCGATCCCCAAGACGCTTGTGAGGTCAAGGTCGCAGGGTTGGCGTTGCGGTCAGAATCAGCGCGAAGATCTACCGCGCCCAATACCACGCTAGTCGCTGCATCAAAGCGCGCATTACCCGCGTTGGTGCGCGCCGTAGCATTTGACGCCATGGTAATGGCACCACCAGACGCCAAGACTTGTAATGTTTCACCAGCTTTCAAGGTACTAAAGACCGTGTTTGCAGCCATTGTCACCGACGTATTTGCCAACAGACTGATAGAACCATTTGTGGTTTGGATGTTTTTGTTTAGTGTCAGATCTTTACCCGCACCTTGAGCATCCAAACGTACGTTACCTGTGGTGCCTGTTGTATTGATCGCACCATCAGCGGTCAAACCACCATTCGACATGGTCAGAACCACATCACCACCGGTACCACTCATGGTAATGCCACTACTCAATACCGATAGATCGGTATTTTCGGTAATGAATAATCCACCATTATTGCTGTTGGTCGCCGTTAGGCCGGCGATCTGAGTTTTCAGCGCGGTATCAGACTCACCTATACCGTTATCGGCGGTCAAGGTGACGGTTGCGGTTTCACCGGACAAGTTGTAAGTACCGCTAAAGCCAGATGTCGCACGAATGTAACCGGTTTGTCCGGTACCCGTGCCCGCTGTGTTACCCGCAGTCATGGTGATAGCAGTTTGCGCATTCACGGTGCTGAGGCTAATGTTTTGACCGGCGGTGTAACTGACCGAGCCGCCATTGGCATTGGTGCTCACACCATTCGTCATAACAATGTTGGTGTCTGCTTCGAAGGTGATCAAGCCACCCACGCTAGTCACATTACCACTTTGTGCAATATTGGCAGACTGAGAGGTTAGCGTGATGTTACCGGCGCCAGACGCACTGATGATACCGGCACTGCTGTTGCTGATTTGCCCGTCTGCAAGCAAGGTAATTGCACCAGACGTCGAGCTAATAACATGATTGATGGTAATAGTCTTACCATCATCCAACACTTTATAACTAGCCGATGCTGGGTCTTCACCTGACTCATCCGCAGTGGTGCCAGCAACAAGCGCAATCGCTCCCGTTCCAGATGTGGTAATACCGGAACCAGCACTACCTGCGGCTAATATGGTAATATTACCTGCTTCGGTGCTGATAGTGATGTCACCAGTGCCCACCCCGCTTGATTGGCTGATACGTTTGATATTCAGGTTACTAGTGACATCTTTCGTGTCGGTTGGCGAATCGTAGGATTCGGTGTGAATACGAATATCGCCATCGCCATCATTTATTACATCTAGGGTATTAACCGCAGTCCACCAAAGAGATACGCCGTCTTCTGCTACTACAGTTAAGTTATCTGCAACGATCAGTTCATGATTGTCGTTATCGAAGCTGCTGTTTTCTTGCAGTACCGCACCCGACTCAGAGTATAGGGTAATATTAGACAAAGCATTATCGTTGGCATTCGCTGCCTGGATATTGTTCTTAATGGTAATGTTATTCACTGCATCCAGTGTTATATCGCCCAAAATACGCAGTGTGTAACCAGAATTTGAGTAATCCTCAACCGTGATGTTATTACCAAAGACCTCTAGCTCATCTCGAAGCGTTGCTTGTTCAGAGTAGTTGATCGCACCAATACGCACGTTACCGGAAGTCGATTTCGCGTGGCTGGTCAAATCATCTTGGTGACCAATCACGATCTTCGTAAAGCCATCGGCAAACGCTTGAATCTCAGTGTTATCGATGTTCAAAGTGTTCAAGGTAACGCTTGATGGAGGTGTCCCTAACTCTATGTTGTTGCCCACTGTAGATGGTCGTAGTGTCACGGTACCGGTACCCACGATGGATTCCTGACCACCTTTCAAGCTGATCTCATCACCTTCTACCAGTAAATTACCACCGCCATTTAGGTTAACGCCTTTCTCAAATACAACTTGGTCCGCGCCATAGATCAGCAGATCGCCGCCGTTGTTCAACGTGACAGCTTGGTTGAACGTGACCGTACCCTCTGCGTAAATAATCAGATCACCGTCAACTGTCACTTCGTTATGGAAAGTAACATTGTTTGGATTGTTTCCGCTCACCCCTTGAATGGTGAGTTTTTCTAGTGGATCAGTATTACCAACTTGTGTCCAGATAACGATGTTATCTGGTGCTTGAAGCACAAGTTCATCCGCGATGGCGTCACTATTACCATTCATAAAGTGTGCAGAGGATGTACCGATCTGCATCTGACCTGCACCATCTGAGCCGGCCGTGTAGATACGCTCAGAATCACCAGAGGCTCCTTGTACTTCTAAGGAGTCATTGATAAACACATCCCCTGAAACTGTCACATCAGCATTCATAAATACCGTATGACCAGAGCCATCGATTAAGAGAGATGAATCCCCTTCCAACACTAAATCAGTGTTGATGTAGATCTTACCGCCCAGTACCGGGTTACGAAGTACAAGGTTGTCATTCACCACAACTTTTTCACTGGTTCCAGTTTCATCACCAATGTAGATCTTACTACTCGAGTTGGTGTCACCAATAACAATCGCACTAAAGCCATCTTGGAAATTAGCGATTTCAGAGTTGTCGATGTGCAAGAGCTCATCTTCAACAAAAGTACTACCTAACGTTAAATCACCCACCAAAATCGAACGATCGGTTTCGACCGGTTTCACCGAAAGCACGGCGCCCGCAGAACGCACAGACTCAGTGATTTCCAACTTGTTAGAAACAAGTACTATGTCTTCGCCCCCGGCATCCACGGCAGCAGCGATACTTTGCGAACCACTTAACGATTTAATGTCAGTACTACCACCACGCGTACCGGTTGCCTTAGTGTCCTCAATAACTTGAACATCACCCGTCACAATTACCGAGATATCTAAACGCTCACTACTAGATACGGTCAATTTCGCCGCATCCACCACAATCGCCATTGGGCTATAAGTGAAACCAGATACACGCTGACCAATCTGGTCGCGAGCACTGATGATTAATTGACCTTGGGTCTGCAGGTAGGCACCATCTGCTGCACGCAACACTTGATTGTTGGCAATGTGGCTAGCAATTTGGTAATCCTCAATCTTCGCGGTTTTGATTTCACCGGTTGCCGCGTTAACAGAGAACTTACCATTGTATAGTGTCCATTCAATTTCGCTATCGAAGCTGGCGCCATCTAAACGCCAATCGGTGTAGGTGATGTAGCTTTGGTTGTTCAATACCGAGCCCGCAGGCGTCGCCATACGGATGGTACCTTCACCCGCTACACGCACACCGGCGCTCAGAATAATATCGCCGCCCTCTGCGGTCAGAACAACGCTGTTCAACGCGGTTGTGCTAGTGCGAATATCACTATCTAGATCGATGCCAGAGCCGACGCCTGCCGCATAAATCGCTACGGATCCTGTAGTCGCTGTCACACCTTTATCTTGAATAACAATACCGCCATCCAAGGTCGACAAACTGGTCACACCAGCGCCAGATTGCTTCACTTGATCGATGGTCAAAGCACCACTATTGATCAACTGCACCGCGCCGGATGCACTATTGACAATATCCACAGACGATACGTTGACATCAATGCTGTCGGTATTACCAAAGCCTTTGGCACTGGTCACCACAAGATCCGCATTAGCCGCATCGATATCTAACTGACCATCACCGGAGTCGATGATCTCACCGCCAGTCGCGGTCAGTGTTAATAAGCCTTCGTAGGAAGTCGATAGTTTGCCTAGGGTAATATCCGCTGCTGCCGACACAGCTAATTGACCTGAACCGGCTTTGACGATGGTCTGGTCGTTCATGGCGACAGAGCCCGCACTTGACGTGAAGGTCAATGCGCCATTCGCAGACGTAATATCCGCACTGTCTGCCAAGGTCATGTTTCCAGCAGAAGACAAGGTAACCGCACCGGTGCCAGAAGTAATCGCGCCGGTCAGTGCCATGGTACCGGTAGTCGATGCTAGAGCTAGGGTCGCATCAGTCGCCAAGTTTAGATTCGCGGCAAGTGTGATATTGCCGGTAGAAGAGATATCGATGGCTTTACCGCCATTTGCCATTTTATCGATGACCAAGGTGCCGGTATTTTCAATGTCAACTACGCCAGTGGTCGTCACGCTAATACGATCGGTATTAGTAATACCGGTTACTGCACCACTTGCCACAATCGTCATTTCTGACACGGCCGCAGGCGCATTAGCAAAGGTCACTTTACCGGTGGCATTGATAGTGACGCTACCCGCCGAGCCGGTGAAACTGCTGATCGTGACATCACCATCCACGTTCAACAGCACATCGCCGCCGTTCATCGCCAGGTTGGAAATCGTTAAATCGCCAGTTTGGGTAACGGTCAAATCCCCAGTACCTGTGACATTGGCAGACAATGTCGACAATTCCGACGTCAACGCCACACTGTCCTTGGAGTTGATACTAACGGTGTTAGCGGTGATCTTACCGCCCAAGGCGATACCACCGTTGGTTGAGGTCAAGCTGACCGTGCCAGTGTCACCCACATCAAGAGCTTCCACGATGACCAGATCATCGCCCGCTTTCAACTGGATGATCTCACCATCTTTGGTTGGCAAGGCAACAACCGAAAGTGCTTTGGTTGATTCAAGGGCAAAGTTACCCGCTGGACGCACTGGTAGAATCAACACGTAGTCTTCGGTCACTTTGATAGAGTCGAGTTCACCGATAGATGCCGTAGAGGATGCCGTAAATGGCGTGTTTGCCACCACAGCAGTGAGCGTTAGGGTTTTCGCTGCTGCATCAGTCACCACGGTAACCACGCCGTCTGCTTCAATAGCAGATTTCAACGCCGTCATATTTTCTGACCAAGACGCTTTATTCACCTCATAAGTCTTGGCACCAATAGTGACCGAGTAGGTAGTCTTAGTTGACGCGTCACCAGTGAAGGAAACTTGGCTCACTTGCTTTTGCAGTGAACCAGCGTTTTGTGTCGTGTTGGAGAACATGACATTAGATACTGCATCGGTAGCAGTGCGAGATAGTTTTACCTGATCAAGCGTGAAGGAGTCATTGATAACATCCGCTTTAACCTTCAGCACACCAGCGTCATTGGATGCGGTCACCACATCTTTCTGGGCTGAAGCATTAATGGCAGTGACCATTTGGTCAACTAAACTGGTACGAGTGGTACCTGTAGCGGTGACAGAGACAGTAGTTGTGCCCTCTAGACGAAGGGAGAACACATCTCCCACCGCAGGGGTGTAACCACTATCAAGCTGAACGGCTTGCTCTTCGTATGCGCTGAGACCCGCATTGGTCTTAGTGCTTGCAGAGGCAATCGCACTGTTCATTCCACCGTAAGCCGCCACGTTAAAGGCCGTATTCACCGCACCAGAGACTGTGAATACACCACTATCAGCGTCGCTGGTTACCGTGTAGCCCGCTGTTTGCAACGAGGTGGTCAGTGCTGAGTAAACATCTGCTGTCGTTGCGACTACGGGGTTGGTAACGGCAAGAGACAAGGCTGAAACCGTAATGCCTGTCTTAGCGGTAAAGGTTAATGTGCGTGTTGCTGCATCACCCACAACCGTGATCAAGGCAGAGGTATCAAAGCCGTCCATTTGACCGGCATAGTTCGCGGCCGCGGTATCGGCATCAAAAATAATTGCCCAAGTGTCGCCAGTAACTGGGCGAATGGTAAAGGTTTCAGTTGACGGAGTTGTCCCGTTAGTACCGGTTACCGTGATTTGGTATTCATAGCCATCCGCAATAGCGGTAGTTAAATTGTCCGCAAATTGAATGCTGGTGGTACCAGTAACCGTACCCTGGCTCGCAACGGCTTCGCTCTTAGCTCCAGACGCTGAGTACACCACCCCATCAATCACCACTTGGTACGTGCTGGCTTTATCGATGGTGGTATCCATCACAAAGAGGCTGGTTTGGGCTTTATCTGCTGCAGCCGTCTGAAGGGTCAATGCGCTGCCACTGGTTGTGGTGGTCACGCCATTGGTCGCTAGCTGTGCTGACAATAATGTGCGTAGATCCGCTTCTGTTGCATCAGCACCTAATTGCGCGTATTTCACTGTACCACCGCTTGCCTTGGTGTAAGCAGCATCGGTAAATCGAGTTGCACCAGTGTCAGCCACCTTAGCCGTGATGGTGATGGTTCGCGTCGCATCATCCGTTACAACTGACAAGTCGGTGCCATGGTCGTTCGTAATTTGATCAGAAAAACCAGTCAGTATTTCTGCCCATGTTGGCGTGTTGTCGGCTGTAACGGTATAGCTATCACCCGCAACCGATAAGCTATAAGTGAAACCGGCTAACGGATTCAGATCACCAAAGACAATTTTATCGCTCTGGGCGATACCAGCAGTAGTAACTTCACCTGTATCAGCATCAACAACAGCGTCCTTCGCTGCCGTTGAAGTAATGGTCGCTGCACCCGCTGCAATTTCAGTTGGCGTAGAGCCATTAGCAAAGATCTTGTAGTCCTTGCCATCAACGGTGATAGAGAACACCGCATCATTTGCCATGCTACTTCCGCTCAACACAAGCGGCGTCATAGAAACAGTCTGGTTGGCAGTGTTAGCGGTTAAGGTCAGCTTACGTGCCGTCGCATCGACTACAATGCTGGCGTCATCGTACAGACCATGGCTTGCCACAATCTTCGCTTTTAAATTGCTTAGCACTTCCGTCCATGTCGCATCCGCATCGGAAGTGTAAGTAATGAAGACAGGGTCATAAACTTTGGTGCTGTCCAGTGTTTTTGTGGTTTGACCGAAGCTGACAATGTAAGTACCGTTGTTTAATAGAGCGCCGGTATCGGCAAAGCTAATTTCGTTGACTTGTTTCACCAACGAACCAGCCGCGACGGTAGTGGATGTGCGACGCACGCCGTCTTCCGTCAAGTCCGTGACGGTAGAGCCTGAGATAGATAGATTACTCACAGTGAAAGCAGAGTTCTCTGCACCCACTAATGATATTTTGAAGGCGGACGTGTCCGGTGTCGCTGTTACGATTTCCGACGTTTGCTGAAGTTTGTAGGCAAACGCCGTGAGTAGCGAACTCCAGTCCGCCGTGACAACAACGCTATTCACGGTTTCGCCAATGCTGACGGATACCGGCGTAGTTCCCACCGTTGCAGACACAGTTAAACCATCGGTAATCACAAAGCTGCTTTGGAATGTAATATCTGTGGTCTGCGCTTGGTTTGATCCGGCTTCCGTTTGTGTTTCTGTCGTTGACGACGCACCGCCACCGCCCGCGGTCGCTAGACCGGTCGCTGTTTGCTGAGTGGAACCGGTTTTGTAGCCGGTCGCCGACACAGTACGTGTTTCGATAGTCGTCGACGCGCCTTTATCGTCGGCACTGGTTAGCTTGGTGTAGGAAACTTTTCCATCCCCTTCACGTAACGTGATGGAGTAGGCAAACGCATCCGCATCCACATCATCAAATGCCAATGTGCCGTTTGTGACAACCGCACCAGTGGAGCTATTAACGAAGGATTTCCAGTTGGCATCCGTAGTTAATGGTAAGCCTGAGGTGCTACTGATAACGATCGCTGGTAGCTCAAGAATCGTCCCTTTCGCATCCAGAGTAATGTTGCCTGAGGTTTTCACCGCCCCTTGAATAGCGCCTGCTTCAACACGGTCAACATACAAGTTTTGACCAGCATACAGAGCAATATTGTCGCCACCGGCGATGTTCTGTACATCGCGAGCCCATAGGTGGCCACCGGCTTTGATGGTGATAGCGCCGTCTTTCGCTTCCACGCCTTTGACAAACAACGAATCAGCTTCGTTAATTTCAATGTTGCCGGAGCTTGTCGAGTTTGCCGTAACAGACTCGACTAGCGTATTAATCTGGATCGATTGGGTGGTATTAACGGTTAAATCATCCGCAATAAAGACCGAAGCGCCATCAGACGTAATACTATTAGCAGTTACCGACATAGCATTGGTGGCACCGACAATACCGCCAGCTACAGTCAGCGCACCACCGATATTGAGGTCAACATTGGCGGCAGGATTGTACTGTTGTAAGCCACCAATAAAGCCACTTAAATTCCAAGCGTTGGTAATGTTTACTTCAATGTCTTTCGCCGCACGCATTTCGAAGTAAGATGCTTTTAGGTCGGTGGTCTTGATGGTGATATAGCCAGTCGCTTGCTCAGAAACCGCAATCGTGCCAGTAGACTGGTTTGTATTGATCGCAGTTTTCGAGGTCGCTATACCTCTCGCCGTGATCAGTACACTACCGATCTTGCCATCACCATTAGTACCATTGTCTTTGGCGACGATGGTACCGCCGATCAGTACGTCTTTAGCAGAGATCAGTTCAAGATGATCTTTCACCGTCAAGGTACCGTTCAAAGACAGCACTTCGCCGGTTTCGATAATGATCGAGTTGGAGGTTAAGTTGCCTGGCAGAACCCCCGTCTTATTATCGCTAGTCGTACCAAATAGGAATTTCTCACCGGCACGGTATTCCATGGATTCCGGTGCATTGAAGAAGCGATACAAATCTACCGTACCTGCTACGGCGCTGAAACCGATGCCCTTGCTGTACTGTAAGCTATCGGTCGGAGTCGTTGCGTAATCCGTTGGTGTCGTAACTTGAATATCACCGTTATCACTTTGTAGGCGAATGTATTCACCGCGTACCAAGGCATCCGCTAGGATGAATAGGTTATTTTCCGCGATCAGCTCAACTTTGGTGTTGTTGCTCTTAACCGTGTTCGCATCTTTCACTAACAGACCTTTGGTTGCTTCAAGCTCACCATCAAAGTCCGTTATGGAGATGTCACCTGCCGTCGTCGAAGCGTCCAACTTGTTAAGTGCAACTTCTAATCCGGTAATGCCTTTGGCTGCCGATACGATTAACTCGTCAGCAACTAAGTCAACACCATCATCCGTAGAACCCTCGGTCACCGCACCACCAGTAGAGGTCAAGGTAACCGTGCCAGCAGAAGTAACGGAGCTCAGCTCTTTATCAACCAACACACCATCCACGAGGTCTTTGATGGTGTAGCTAGCGCCATCCTCAAGATAGATACCCGCAACTAGCTGATTGACAGCAATATTGCCCGCCGCTGTGATGGTCACATCACTGGTCGCCGCATTGGCCGCCATAATCAATTTATCAACGGTCACCGCACCCTCAGCAGTCATGGTGAAGGCACCATTTTGGATGGTGGATTCGGTGATGCGCAGAGAGCGCGTACTTTGGTTAATCACAGCCGTACTGGAAGCGGCGTTTTGCACGGCCATCGATAATTGGTTGGCTGCTATGTTGACGTTGGTTAACGTCAAGGACTCAACCGACAAGACATCAGCCGTCACCAGTGAAGAGGTGACATCGGATGCAGAACGCGCCACTTGTCCTTGTGCTTTCAAGGTAACATCACCACGGCCAGCAGATGTCACCAAACCAACCGTCAAATCAGATCCACTTGTGGCCGCTTTAGGCTTATAGGTTTGTAGCAGAATATCGTTTAAATCTGACGTGCCTTTAGCAACAACCTTGGTCGCAATCATGTCACCAATAGTCGAAATGGCAATGCCACCATCATTGGCAGAGACATCCACCAACTCCAAGTCACCGCTGTTGGTCATGGCAATATCGCCAGATCCAGTCAATGCAAAGCTGGCTTTCGCAACGGTCGTCGATGCCGTGATGCCATTGTCAGCGGTAACATTCAACGTCGTTGCTTGGATTTGTCCCTTAGTTTGGACAAAACGGCCTTCCACCGCAGAGATGGTGACGGCTGTATTAGCGCCAGTTGCCGTCAATGCCGAGGAATCTAAGGTGATATGACCGCCATATTCGCCGGCGGTTAGTTTCATGGTACCGGCATCGGCCGTCACGGTTAACTGCGCATAAAGATCACCGGTTATACCACCGTCTTTACTGATGCCCTGCCCAGCTGCTACATCAATGCTGTTGTCCGCCAACATGGCAGCGGATAGGTTCATATCCGCACCAGAAGTCACTTTCAGACTCAAGGTATTGGCTGTATTAGCCGCGCTGTCAGTACCCATTTCCCCTAGGAAAGAAGCATCTTCACCCGCGTTTACAGTGACATTGACGGCACTCAGTAATGAAGATGTTGCTAGTAGCATGTCGCCTTTCGAAGTCACAGCAAGATCTGCACCGGCGATCAATTGTGATTGAGAAGCAACGGTGGCATCTTTTGGCAACACACCGATGACTTTCAATACGTCACCACTAGTGACGGTCATGTTTGTCTCAGCATCGACCACACCACTTAGGCTCACGTTACCGCGAGCATTAATGGTGATGTTATTCCCTTCAATCGACGTGCCAGAGAAAGCCGAGCCGATGCCCGTCACATCAGTTTCAGATACTTTAGCGTAACTAATGGTTTCATCTTTCGTTAGGACTTCGGTTTCCCAAACAGTTCGCTGTTCGAAAGTGGTGACCATCAATTCTTTCGTGATTTCCGCGTAGACTGGGCGGTAATCAAATTTATCTTTCGATTGATAGGTCAAGTCGTAGGTCAGCTGTATACGCTGGTCATAGATCTTGTGGGTATTCGATGTCCAAGCGTATTCGAAGTCCTGCGCTTTTTCTTTGAACACCACGGTATTTTCGTCACGATAGCGTGCCCAGTAGACTTTATTGTTACGCTCAAAAGCCCCTTTGGTTGACGTGTAGGCTTTGGTTTGAACTTGGTCATGGTTTGAGATAAAGCTCTGAACCGTGCTCCACCCGGATTTGGTTCTCTCCGTGCCTGAGCTGTACACATCCTTCCAACCCCATCCCATGTAGGAATAACTGTTGACGTAACCAAGGTATTTTTCCGTCCAACTGGTCCAGTACTTAAAGCGACCGGCTTCAATTTCACGGGTACTGCGCTCTGATGAATTTTCAACTAACGATGCGGTGTTGTTTTGTAAATTGTCGAAATAACGTTGGTCCGCATTGACCTGTCCGGTGTAGTTCGCCGTGAGAGTAGCGCCGTTAGAACGATACGCAGCAGCTGCCGTTGTATCGACAAAGCTAGCCTCAAGTTTGGAGGCAGAATAGGTGGTTCCATCCAATGCCGTAGGGTTGCTACTGGTATTGATTGTTTGAACTTTTACCGGCGTACCCCATGTCCAACTCGGATCGTAGGACATGTTGCCATCTTTATCGGTGGCCGCCATATCAAATGAACGCTTACCCGTATTAGCATCGTAACGCGCTTCCCAATAGGCATCGCCTCTTGCATTAATATCATGCTCTAAGTTAAACGAATTTGCATAGCCAGTTAATGTTGAATTAGTAAGACGCGTACCCTGCTGGGTGTAATCTACATCTGCTGTATCCGTGTATGTACCGACCCACTCACCTTTGGTATCACTAGATGTGATTTGCGATGTTGTTTTCCATGTACCCGAAGTATCTGAGCCAGACATATTAGTATCTGATACTAATTCTTTCGTCGTGCCCGAAGAGATGATATTCAGAAGGTCTTCTTTGGCCCCTTGCGGCATGTAGACGTATTTGTCTTTCCATCCTTCCACATCGACATAGGTGTAGGTTTTAGATGCGTTCATCCAAGAAGGGCCATTCCATGTGGTTCCCCAAGGCGTTGTTTCACCAACAGCTACTCGGTACGCGGTACCATTGTAGCTGCCTCGGAGCGCCAATATGTTTTTACCCTCTGCGTCTTTAGCATCTGAGATCAGTACAAACTCATAGACCGGCATATAGCCCAATGCATTCAATACCGCTTGACGCTGAGCATCATTGAGCTCAGAGAAAGTTTTGTAGCCGTCTACTTTTGTATTGTCGTATGTTGGGTGGCCGTCAGGAATGATTGGTAACTTGTAGTCACCAATTACAGCTGTAGCGGTGCGACTAGCGATGGCCGGGGAGCTAGAACTAGCAATCCCTGCATTATTCCAGTTAATTTTTTCGTTAAAGTAATCAATGCCTTCGATAAAGTATTCGCGGAACTGCTGACCTGCTGGCGCACTTGGGTTGTAATAGCCGGTTTGGCGCAGTTCTACGCGCATGGTGACATACTCGTTCCCAACTTTGACGAGTGCATCACCCACGTGTTCGATCGACTTAGTCGTGGTCCAAGACACCACGGGAACTTGGATGGTATCAACTGCTACCTCGCGGGAGCCAGTCACCACTTGGATAGTCTCAGTCAAAACTTGGACCACGGGACGAGTTAAGCTTACCTCTTCACCCGTTTCAGCAGAGGCGGAAAGGGTCACATCACCACCAGCAAGGATAGTAATATCACCAACAGCATCTACTTTACCCGCACCGGTTACGTTAATCGTGCCGGCCGATAGGGTGCTGCTATCCATGGTGCCTTCTAATACCGCGCGCGTGGCTGAGGTATTGACGCCAGACTGCAGACGGATGTCTCCTGCGGAGGTCACACTACCCGAAATACTCAATTGAGAGCCAGTATTGAGTAATAACAAACCATCTGCATCATCCACCGTCACGGCGCCAGCAATAGACATTTTTGGTGCAACAAGATGAACGAGTTTATTACCTTGAACAATCGCCGGAATGTTTTCTGGAGGCACTTGTGACGTTGCTGCCGACAAGGTCATGGACTCACGGGCTTTGATGTAAACTTCCGCTTGATCCGCTTTGGCATAAGCGTAACCACCAGCCAAAATATTGACTTGACCACCGACCATTTGCAGATCGTTTAACACGTCAACCGAACCGATTAAAGTGATATTGCCAGAGGTAGACTGAATATTGGCGCTGCCAGTGATGGCTTTTTCATTGTCGTCTAATTGACCAACTTGTCCTTGAATATAGATACCATCGTTGGAAGTCACGGTGATATGGCCGTTTAGACCGGTATCGAGCACACCTCCAGAGACGAGTGTGGTGTCATCCAGCACCACCGTTTTCAACAATACCCCTAATTTGCTTGTGTGGGTACCACCACTCACCGTTAACTGATCATTGGCATGGACCAGGTTATCAATCGAAATCAGAGAGTTAGAAGCTAGGCTAACATCGGCACCAGCATCAATGGCTTGAATCACGCCATTGAGTTGCAACTGCCCTACGGCGTTGACTTGGATACGAGAGTCGCTGTCATCCGTTAGCGTGTCAAAATTCGCATTGGTACTGATCGAGCTCTGACGGGTCATAGAGATGCCTACGCCCATGGAGTCTTGACCTGCCCGAACGGTGACTGAACCAGTCGCCGCCACATAGGCGCCCGAATCTACTAATTCATAAGTACCATTTAGACCTTTGCCACCCATATAAATGGCACGATCTGATTTCAGATCAAGAACAGCATCATTACCAGACCAGCTTGCTGTATTCGTATCGAAGTTGTAAGTCGCACCCGCTTTGATGCTACCCACTAGGGACATGGTGTTGGCTTTCAGTTTCAATGCGCTATTGTCTGCGGCCGTGTACAAGAAAGCATCTGCACCAAGCATCAACGATCCCCCGGCAACCACATCCAGCGCACGGTCCGCAACCAGTACCACGCCATAGGATTGCGTATCACCCGCTGTTGGCGCCACGTTACCCATGGTCACATTGCCGCTGGCTTGCATGGTCATACGCTGATCGGTTGCAGTAGCACCGATACCGACGTTGGTAACCGCTAGGTCGCCACCGGCTTTAACTAGAATAGAACCCGCTAGACTGAAGTCACCAGACAAATAAATATCGTCGTTTGCTAGGATTTGTACTTCGTAATCTAACAAGGATTCGGTTGAACGGGTGCTAGTCAACACGCCCTCAATGCGTACGTCGTCCCCTTTGAGGGTCAACAAGCTACCGGTTTCAATATTACCGGCTTCCTTCGCTAGGGTTAGTAGACCAGACTGGGCAATCGCCGTTACTTCAGTCAAGCCGGCATTATTTTGACCAATGCTCGAATTTAGCGTGACGTCATTTAGGCCAGTAATACGGATACGGCCAGAATCACCCGTTGACTGGAACTCAGACGAGGAATGGGTCACGATGGACTCTACGCCTTGCTCAACGACGGTACCAGCATTGATGATAATGTCACGATCTGCGGTTAAGTCACCGTAAATTTGAATCGAGCGACTGGCGTTAATAATGATGTCCGCGTCTTCACCAGCCGCGATCAAACTACCACGTAGCTCCGAATCCCCAACCGGATTCAATTCGATGTTGCCGCTACGGGTTTCAAGAGTACCAAACGCCGTTAGCTCTAAACCGGAGCCAGAGTTACCAGAGAGGAAGTTAATACCGTTGTAACCCACAATGTGGTTATTCACGGTCACTTTACCGCCGGTTGCGCCAGCTTTACCTAGATTAACTTCAGAGCCTTTCTGGCTCGCATCGATGGCATAGGAGCCCGTCGCGGCCGCAGCGCCAGTTGCCAACTGGGTGAAGCCAAGCAGATCTGCATTGACGCTATTTTCAGAGTGCAAGGTGAAATCATAGAAGCTGGTGAACATATAGCGTCCGTCTTCTAGACGGATACCTAGATGATCTTCGGTGATTTTCTGTGTTGTGCCCTCTGCTGGTGTACCAGTTGGTGAGTCAGTAACTTTGAAGTCTTTCGCGTATAGGGCCGCTTTGATATCTGCCATCAACGTGGTGATACCGTTATTGTCCGCTGTGGCCGATTTATTAATCGTTACCGTATCGCGAACAGTATGGGTACCCAGATTGATCTCAATATCCAAGGTCACATCAGCACTGATATCGCCTTTGGCAAATTCAGTGAACTGGTCAGCAAGCACATCATTTTTCCATGCAGCCGCCAATACGGTAAGGTCACCGGCTGAACTTAGATTGATAGTGGAGTTTTCTTGTCCGGTGGTTAGGGTACTGGTGCTGTACACCACAATGCCTTGATCAGCAAAGGCATCGACACTGGCTTTCGCCTCAACGCCACCACGTACATCAATCAAGCTACCGGCAAATAAATCACGCCCTAGGCGTACCTGACCTTCTGTTGCTTCAACAGTAATTTGAGACGCACCATCCCCGTATTCGCGCAAGGTGCCAAGGAATTGACCGCGACTATCGTATTTGTCGTTGATCTCACCGCCCGCAACAATCAGGCCAAATAGCTCAGCATCTTTGGTCGAGGAAATGTTGATAACGCCGTCATCATTTGCGGTGGCTACGCGTGTGCCACCCAGCATTTTCACGCCAATGCCATCACCGTCTCGTCCATTTCCACCACTTAGAGTAATGGTCTGGTTGGCACGGAAGGTACCACCGATTTCAACAGTGCCGCCCTCTTGGGTTTCTGCACTACCGCCTAGGAACAACTGGCCAGTAGCGCTCAGGTTGATCGCAGATTTCTCATCAAACCACTGCACTTCAGAGCCGTTTTCGGTAAAGACAGTGTGGCCGCCAGCGATGATATTGCCCACCAGCTCAACATTGCCATTGGCGTTGACGACGACTTCACCACCAGTCTTAGCGGCTGTAATACCCGCTGCTGTTAAACCACCCGCTGAGGTGACTTTGACAGCTAGCTCGCCGGTATCAGCGACACCGGTCGTTACTACGCTTACACGTTTACTTGCCGCAACCGCAGAATCGATAAAGACAGACTCACCGGCTGTGATATTGACTTCAGAGTCACCGCCATTCCAAGTCACGCCCGTATTGCCGATACTGCCACCGGCAACTACTGCACCATAGACTAGAGCATCTTGTCCTGCACCTAGGGTAATTTTAGAACCACTAGAAAGTGTATTTAGGGTGCTGGTTTCGTGAACAAACAAGCTTACGCCATCACCGTTCGCACCTTTGATATTGGTACCATCTAACTCGATACCACCTACTAAGGTGATATCGCCAGCCACTACAGCTTGACCTTCAAAGTACACCCAGGTGTCGGATTGCAAGGTTAGGTCAGCATTCTGGCCACGTAAGTCGATGTTACCGCGCACGATGACATCTTTTTCACCCGTGATCTCTATACCTTGATTATCCGCGAGACTCAGCAAGGTACCATTCATCAAGAAACCGTAACCGCGCTGGCCAACTAACTCATGGGGTTCTTGAATTTGAATCTCATCAATGGTGCCATCGTTGGTATCGTCTGCGGCGTATACCATGTACTGCTCGCTACCATTATTGATTAGCCAACGGGTTTCTTTGGCTCCCGCTACGGTGCTAGGTAGCGCTGCATTGGTGTAATGCTGATCTACCACGAAGGTAGACATAATGTGCTCTTGGAACAGATCCGCATCTGGTGCGGATTTGTAGTACACAGCAGTTTGGTACCAATCTAACCCCATGGCCTCCAGCACGATCGCTTGCTGTGCGGAAGATAGCTCATCAAAAGTAGGTAGTTTTCCGGTCTCTTCGTTGACCGAAGGAATCTCCACCTGTGTCCAAGACACTTTTGAGTTTAAGTAATCGTAATTTTCTAGTGTAGTCTCAGCGTCTTGCTCGCCCTGAACCAAGGTCAGGAATAGCTCGCCACCTTTTTGCCACACCTGACCGTCAAAACGGATGTACTCTAGGGATTTCAGGACCACATCTTGTTGTGCCACACTCAGATCCGCCCACGCTGCATCCGCAGCTGGTTGACCTGCATCACCCCATTTCAGATCAGACGCGGTGTAGTCATCACCTTGGGCGAAGGCAGTACGAATTTGTTCACCGTCTTCCGCATTGGCGTTGTAGTAAACGCCCTCACCGTATAATTCAAAACCATTAGACTCGGCAACAAATTGACGTTGAGAGAAGTTCAATGATTCAAATGAAGCAAACTCGTCTGCTGGCGCACCGACGCCGCCCCAGTCAACAATGTTGTAATCATAGGTGCTGCCGCCGGTCAGGAAGCCTGCTTTCACCTGTTCACCCAATACCGCATTGGCATTGTAGTAATTCGTACCGGTTAAGGTATCGTAACCTAGGCTAGCAGCGACTATCTGCTTCTGCGCAGCGGTTAAGCTGGCAAACGAGGCGTTGCTAGCAGGAGCCAGGTCACCCCAGAAAATATCTTTATTTTGGTAATCAGTCACCACACCTTGAGTAAACTCTGTTACCACCCGTTTCGATGGATCAGCAGCACCGAGGTTGGTGTAGTAGTAACCGGTTACGGTGGACTTGTATCCCAGCACAGCGGCAACACGCTCTTTCTGAGCCGCACTTAGCCGCTCAAATACGGTATCCGCATCCGGTGTATCCAATATTCCCCAGTTGATTTCACGAACATCGTAATCCGGGAAGTAACCTAAGTATTTCGCTGCATCAATCTTCTGATTGATGGTTAACTCAGACAACAAGGCATCGGCCGCCGGTGCCCCATCTTTGCCCCAAGACGCAGTACCGCTGAAATAGTAGGCGCCAAAGGTTGAACGTTTGTCATCTGCCTCCCCAGTAGGAGTAATGCGATCGTACTCAACGGTAGGCTCTACGCTATAACCAAGTGACGTGGCGACAGCCACCTTTTGAGCATCGGATAGGCTTGCAAAAGTCGCACTCGTAGCAGGCGCACTGACCCCGTAAGCAGCCCAATCAATAGTACTATTGCTGTAATCTGCCGACTCACCTTGAATCAGGTTATTGACTAACTTACCCGTCGTCGGGTTGTAGTAATAGGTTCCGGAGAGTTTGCTGTAACCCGCTGCAGCCGCCGCACTTGTTTGCGTAGTTTCGCTAACGGTACCTTGTGTCAGCTCGGCATAAATCTTATTCGCAGCTGCATCGTAGAACGCACCATCTTTGTAGAAGGTGTAGCCTAAACTGGTCGCTACCGCTTGCTGCGCTTCTTCTGACAAAGCACTAAATGGTGTGTAGTTAGCAATTGACGTCACCGTTGCACCATCAACCAAGTTGATGTCCGCATTGGCGAAGATCGTCTTCAATGAGTCTGGTATTTGCCCAGCTTTCAGCGCCGTGACGATCGCATCATTTGCGCTGCTATCACGGGTAATTACCTTGCCAGGAATGGTATCAAAGTAGCTGGCATAATCATTGAAGGTCTCACCGTAGTTGAATGCCATTTCGCCACCAGTGGCAATAAAGCCACTGATGCGCATTTCTCCGTCGGTATTGAAGTTGACCTTAGTACCGGTAGCACTAATTTCCCAGTTATCATTTTGTTCTTTGGCACCAACGACGACCGAAGCGCCAGAGTTAACATGCAAGTATTCGGTTGAATTTAAGTTTACAGTGGCGTTAGCCCCTTCCGCTCCAACAAAGCCGACTTCAAGAAGCACGATACCGGTATCGGCAGTAACGTCGATATTGGCGCCTGTGCCATTTGCATAAATTGCACTTGCGGAGATGATTGAAGCAGAAGTATCGATGCTCAATCTACCGTTATCGGCAGTGACATAAATCGCACTGCCTTTATCGCCGGTTAGAGAGTTAACTTCTGCACCATAACCAACGATGACATCATCACCGGTAGACCCATTAATATTAATATCCACCAGACTCTGACCAGAAATCCAGCCAGAAACAACCAGTTGCTCTTCCAAATTGATGATGGTCTCACGCGCACTAATGCCCGAGTTAGGTGAGCCCATTGGATCATGAATATTGTTGCGCAACACTTCCATCAAGCGCGCATCAAGAGTAAGTCGCTCGGTAGATTGCACGTCACCGACAATGTTAATGCGATTTGCAGTTAATTTCGCTTGGTCTTCAAAGCGAGCGCTAAACTGGCGAGTACCAATCAGGGCGTCATTCACATCACCCACATACATGATCACGCCATCCGCATTGTGGCCAATATTGATGATGTTAAAGCCATTGCGTAAGGCAGACAGATCCGTCATGCCCAGTTCCATATAACTGGTGGCACCGCGTGACGAGAAGTCGGTTCCATAAGTAGACTGACCTGCACTACCAATGGCGTAGTTCTGTGTTGCCGTCATGGCACGGATAGTCAGATCTCCTGTGCCTTTGACTTTGTTGGCACCGGAGCTGAAGTCCACATCGTCTGCGAAGAGGGTCAAGTCACCGCCACCAACAACTTCCAACACCCCGCTAGCTAGGTCAAAGAGCGCTTCTTTCGCCGCTAATTGAATGTCGATGTCACCAGCGGCGGCATACAAGCCACCCTTGCTGCCGCGATCGCCATCTAAGATGGTTAAGCTGTCCGTTTCACGGATCACCACCCCTTTGCTATCCGCGCTGGTACCAGTGTTGACGAGTGTAAAGCGGTCTAGCGTCGTAGTCAGTTCACCAATCACGCCCACCGCTTGAATATTGAAATAGCCTGTTGGTGATGTCAGTACCGCATTGGTGACATCCAATTTGCCTTTGGTCGTTAATTTCAGACCAACGCTACCCCACGTGTAACCACTGTCAGAGCGCAATAAAGTGGTGCCAACACTCGCATCGTTGATGACGATCGTATCGAGGGCATCATCAAACTTAATCAGGCGATCTTTATAGAAGAAACCATAGTTTTGTAGCTTCAATGCTTCCGTAGAAGTAAAGGTATCCAGCGTCAGAGTATCCGCCCCTGATCCACCTTTAATATCCAAGCTGCCGAATAAATCAGCTGAAATGGTATTATTGCCACCCAATAGGGTTAACTCGGTTGAGGTCGAGTTCTCAATACGGATGGTATCGTCGCCAGTCCCCGCAACGATGACGTTTTTGCCTTCACCCATGTTGATGTCAGACGCACCAGCACCACCACGGTAGTTATCATTACCTTTATCGCCACGGTATTTAATACCGCTCACGGCACCACTGATAAAGGTATCATTACCTTCACCACCACGGATGATAGAGCCCGCAGCACCACCCAAAATCATAAAGGTATCGTTACCGATACCACCATCGAAGTCCAACAGCGCATCCACGCCTTCGCCAACGTAAATGGTATCGTTACCTTTACCTCCCGTAGCAACAATACGTTTCACGCCAGAGTGAGAAGAAGTCACACCCAAGGCACTGACAGTCACTTCGCCCGGACGATAAGTAATGACACCATTGCTGTCTTCATCGTAGGCTGATTCAATACGGTAGGATTCGTGGTAAATATCACCATACAGCTTGCCACCGCTATCACCATAGCGATCTACGGTATCCCCCATGTGTAGATACAACACATCACCGATTTGGTGAGTGATCACTGGTGGCGCCCCCCAGCTCCATGAGTAACCGCCAGATACACTTAGGCCGGCGATAGTGACTTTCGCTTCCAACGAGGCACTGGCAGCGGTCATTTCGATCTCGCCACTAAAGCCCGCTAGGGTTTCATTGATCTCAAAGAAACCTAGATCGATATTGATATCTAATGAGCCATAGACGCTGGCGGCAAACATCTCATTACTGAAGGTCATGGACATACCGGCACGCAGCACGATGATCTCCATATCCACGGTCATATCAACGGAGCCTTTAATCATAAAGTCACCGTCGGAGCGTAAGTAACCACTTACATTTACTTCAATAAAACCAAAGAAGTCGAGAGAGGCCTTATCTAAGCGAATCTCAAAGACGTCATCAATCAGGCTCATGCCGCCTTTAAATTCAGCATCAAAAGCCAATAGCTTGATCTTACCGTCTAAGTCTAGATCAAAGGCGGTATTCCCTTTAATGATATGGCCGTTCAACGTCGTGTAGTCGTCAGAGCCCGTGTTAATTTGCAGCACCGCATCGGCACTGATACCAATTGCAGCAATACCCAAGTCCACTTTCGTCGCAGCGCGAAGAGCAAAACGATCTTCGGTAATCGCCGCAGCACCTTCAAACTTCAACTCTCCAAAGGCACCTAGGTCTAGCGCCATGTCCAGCGCCGCTTGCATACCGGTCTTATCAATCAATAAGTCCATGCTACCGGTAAGAATGATGGCGTCGTCAGCAATATTCACTTCACCAGAGCCGGAGATACGCAATGTCGAGGCATCAATCGCCACGGTTTCGTATTCGCCGTTAACCACATTGCCATTAGCGTCGAGTTTCAATGCACGTACGTTTTGTGCCGCACCGGTGGTATTAATTTGCATCAATGCATAGGCACTAATAGAGAAGGCACCTGCATCAATAATCGTAGAACCGCCAGGTGCACCAAGTTGTAGCGCCCCGTACAAGCCGGCATTATCGCCGGTTGCAAACCCTAGGGTGCCCGCAACAGAGACAGGTTTAAGCAATGGCAAACTCGTGGTCATATTGACGTTAAGTTCGGTGCGCTCGGTACTCAACAGGATGGAGAAACCACCATCCATGGTCATCGCACCACCTAATAGGCTGAGATTACCTTCGCCTTCTAGCGACATATAGAAGTCTTGTGGCTCAGTCTGATTTGGTGGAATGTTAGAAATTTCAATGGTGCTGGCACCTACACGAGATTGGAATGCTTCTGGCACCTCGTAGGTTTGCACTTCACCAGTGGCGTTAAGAACAAACTCCATCTCCTCGACGGTCAACTGCGCCACATCGCCAAAGCCGATTGAGGCATTTTCTAATAGCGCCCGGGTCGCAATGCCTTGGGCATTGATGATCATCAATGCCTGAGCACGTTCTACATTTAGCCCAAAGCCATCTGGACCAATCTGAGCCGCCGCATCAACAAACAGAGTCAAACCTTCATCGGTGATTTTTAGCTCAAATACACCATCTAGCTTCAGCAGTTCAAAGACATTGATTTCTGCCTCGCCTTGCAGCTGCACTAGGCGCTCGTTGAAATCCAAAATAATAGAGTTGGCATCATTACCGGTTTCAATACGGTAGCCAGAAAGTTCAGGGCCATCTTCGGTGAGCTGATAAGTGGATTTAGAGAAATCAACCACAGCGCCATCACCGCTAATGGTCTGGTTCAGATTAAAGAAAGTATCCGTAATCTCGGCAGTCACACCGTCAATGCCAACTAAACCACCTTTATCTAAATTGGCTTGAACCGCCGCATAGGTCGCAGGGTTAGTAGGATTGGTGTCGAACATAAACACCGCACCCACATTGAGGTTCTCGATCGCTAAACCGAACGCATTGGCATCTTTAACGGAGCCATCAACACGACCAGTGGCAGGGTTCTCTTCCCAGTACCCGCCGATACCATAGAAGCCATAGACATTGCTCATACCCACAGCGAGTGAATTTACGGTACGAGTTTCACCGTTAGTTAGGGTAACCGTTTCTGAACCACGCTTAGTGAAGGCCATAGAGCCAGCAGCTTGCATGACTCCAGCAATATCACCCTCGAAGTACTCGATTTTCGCTTGGATAATTTCTTCACCAAAGTCCAAGTAAACCGGGTTGTCATCATTACCTGTGTCGATAACTAGGCCTTCATCCCCCCAGTTTCCTGTCAGAGGATTGGTATTCAGCATGTTGGTAAAATCAACATAAGGCATTGGCACTAGCAAGGAAGCGTTAGGCGGTACCAACTTAGTAACAGACGTGTTGATGTTGATCTCTACACCTTCCACTTTGGCATCGAGGATTGGATCCATCCCAATCAACTCTGCAGACGCTACCGTTGCTTTTGCAGCAATATAGGTTGGCATCGCCTCCTTGACGCTATCAGGAAGCGCAAGACCGGCAAAGCCAGAAGCTTTCATCACAGCAACACCAAATGTAGTGCTGCCAAGCTTCACCCCGACGCCATCATCAGAACCACCGACACCGGCAAAACCAGTCAGGTTATAACCACCGATGGTCATCACATCGATATCGTGAATCATGGTTTCCGGGGCACCGAAATCTGACAAAATGCCGGAGTTCACTGCTACCAATTCGTATGTGGTGCCTTTGCTGAAGGCGATTGAACCATCTAACTCCAAGAAGCCTGCAAGCATTAAATGCGCATCTTCTACACGGGCTGCAATATCTAATGACTGATCAAAATCCAACGCGATGGTATCGCCACCTAAGGTGGACAGCTCAAGTCCTTTGTCTCCGAATGAGGCAATGTAATCAATAGTTGGCTTCGCAATACCACTTTTTTCTTGACCACGGTTCATGGCCACACTCACGCCAGATAGCGTGGCTTCCACCACTCCATCCATCCCAACTAGACCTGCGGTGGCGATATCGAGTTTCAGCGTATTGAATTTGTAGTCGTCATTGCTGAAGTTCGCGTAGGCAAAATCAACACCAGAGGCGTACAAACCTACTGAATCGGACTCACCCTCGCCAAAGTAAGGCGTCCCTACACCCACGAAGGCTTTTAGATTCGCTCCCATAACGGAGATGTAATCAAAGTTAGAGGTATCTTTTAACGCGCCAGCTGGGCCCGCTCCATCCAGCACCATACCGGTTTCAGATCCCATGGCAAACGAGATATCCCCAGATAGATGCACGAAGCTCTCGATTGAGAACAAAGCACCTTGGAGGTCGACACGAATCACCTCACCAACGGAACCATCAAGATCAAGGGTAACGGATGAACCATCACCACCAACGCTGCCACTGATACCGCCGTAATTACCACCCAAGCCAGTTGGAATCACTAGATTCTTGGCCGAGTAATCAATAGTACGCCCTTTAGAGTCTGCGGTATTGATCAATACCTGTGCTTTATCCACCGACAACTCGACACCAGGTACACCGACCATCCCAGCGAATTCGGTACTGCCTTGCACCGTCACCCAGTATTCAGAGCTAAATGGGCTAAATACCAGCGCCATCGCCACATCAAGATCATCTACTGCGAGACCAACACCGTCATCACGGGAACCAACACCCGCGAAAATATCTAAATCGGTGTAGGCGAAAGTGAAATAGGTGACATCTTCAATGGTGCCATCACTGAGTACTAAGGTGTCGAATTCGAGTACCAAAGAGAAGTCATCTTCGGTTTTCACCACACCAAATACATCGATATCGAAGGTGGCGTCGAATGTAAATACACTACCTTTACCAGGTGATAAGTTACCTGGATTGAAGTCCATCGTGAGATCACCGAAGGAAATATCGGTCTTGTCGAGATCGATCTGCACCATATCCGTAGGTAGTTTGTAGTAGGACATGTTCAAGTTGTTGGCATCCAACTTGAGGCCGTCTACCCCAACAAAACCAAACTTATCCACACTGCCTTGCATCATAGTCCATTGGCGGTTGACGTTATTCCGGTCAACAAACATACCTAGACCAAAATCAACGCCAGTGGCTTTGAAGCCAAACTCATCCTCTGTGTCGTAGCCGAAGCCCACGAAACCGGTGGCATCTTCTGCGGTAAAAGTAAGTGCATTCACCTCCACCTCTGATGCATCTTTAAGAGTCACTGTGGTAACACTTTTCTCGAAGGCAAAAGCACCCTCAACGGCCATGACCGACAGTAAATCAACCTTCAGATTACCGGCTACCTTGATGGTCTCGCCTTTCATATCAAAGACGATATCAGTGGTATCGCCACCACCCACTTCTTGATCAGTCAGACGAACACCAAGGCCAGAGCTCAATGTTAGTGGCGCTACCGAGTAGTCGATGGAACGACCATTTTTAGAAGACGTATTGATCACGACTTCCATCTGCTCGGCACTCACTTCAAGAATATCCACACCCTCAAAGCCGACTTTCGATGAGGTTGCTTTCGCACTTACCCAGAACTGCTCGGGGTCGGTTAGTTGAATCGCTACCCCTAAACCAAGGGAGGCATCTTCGATACCAAAACCAACACCATTGGCTCCGGCGAAGAAATCAATGTCTTCTTGAGCAAAGGTCATTAAGGCGACCGTCGCCTGAGAACCATCGTCCAAGGTAACATTGAAGAAGTCTTGGGAAAGATCAACGTGGTAAGTAAGATCTAAGAAATCAAATGCCGAAAGGGTTAAATCCCCTTCGATATCAAAGCTCAATTGCTGACCGTAGCTCAAATTGAAGTCGGCGTTCTTAATTGACGCCTCAAAGTCATTACCCAGTTCAAAGGCTAAATTGAAGTCGGCACCGACCGCCTTCAAGTTACCAGCTTCTGCGAAGAAGGCAATATCACCGGAAATCGAAATCACATCAAAGATATTCGCTTTCAAGCCTTTTACATCGATGCCAGCTTGATGCTCGCCATCTTTACCAACCAACCCAGTGGCAAAGAGGTACTTCACACCACCCAAGTTGATTTCGCGACCAGCGACGATATTTGGCGTACCGTAGGTGTATTTAAATAACGCAGAAGTCGCACTGATATCCGCTAGGTATTCAATACCTGCAGCGAAAGAACCATTTTTGGTTTCAATGCCATAACCGCTGGACGTCCAGACTGCGCCGATATCGGCATTTTCTAGGCGTACGTAGGCCGCGCCCACATCGATTGCCGCCGTAACCTTATTACCAACGGCATAAAATTCTGAGCCCGTTTTACCAAAACCAAAGTCACCTTTAAGAACCACACTATTGGCTAGGTTGACGTTGAAGCCGTATACCGCAAAGGCAACCGTATCTGCCGCGATGTCCTGACTGAAAGCGTACTCAATATCACCCACGGCAATGGTTTGCCCTTTCGATATGGAGGTATTGGCATTGGTATATTGAACTGCCACGGAGTCAAACGGTAGCAAGGACATACCAGCAATTTGGGCATCTAACTGACCATTTTGCAGCTCAAAGGCCATCTGATCACCCCCCACCAGCAAACCGAAGTCTGCTTCGGTTAGGGATAGGCTAGCCACACCATCTACCCCGAGGAAGGCAGACACATCATTACCCACCGCAATGATGTCATCACCGGATTTCTTAAAGCCTAAATCACCACTTAAGGTGACAAAACTTGCCACATCGGCTTTGAAGCCCTTCACAGCGAAGGCAATGGTATCGGCAGCAATGTCATCACTAAAGGTATATTCGGTCGTACCCACGGCAATCTTACGGCCATAGGTAATGCTGGTATTCGCTGACGTATACTGAACGAACACGCGTTGCGCAGAAACGCTTGCTAGATTGGCAACATTGGCAGCAAAAGCGCCATTCGATAATTCAAAGGCGGTTTCTGCTCCGGTATAAATCAAACCGAAGCTTGCACCCGTTACTGACACGGATGCCACCACACCAGCATCTAGACTGGCGCTGACGTTATTACCAACCGCGATGATATTTTGACCAGACTTTTTGAAGCCCATGTCACCGCTTAAGGTGACAAAGTCTGCCACATTGGCGTTAAGACCTTTTACGGCGAACGCCACAGTATTCGCAGCAATCGCTTCACTAAAGGTGTATTCAATGGAACCTACAGAAACACTGGTATCAGCCGCCACACTAGTCGTCGCATTAGTGTATTGAATAAACACACTATCCGCTGTTACTGAAGCCAAGGAGGAGATATTTGCCGCAAAGCTACCTTCGGACATTTCGAAGGCCATCTTACCTTGTCCAGCAATCAAGCCGAATTTGGCGTTTGTTAGGCTAACGCCGGCAACCTCACCGGCACGTAAGAAGGCGCTGGTGTTATTACCCACCGCGATGATATTTGCACCCTGCTTCTTGAAGCCGAAGTCACCGCTGATACCGACGAAGTCAGCGACGGAAGCACTGAAACCTTTCACCCCGAAGGCTACCGTATTGCTCGCAATAGCTTGGCCGAAGGTGTAGCTAATATCACCCACACCAATTACGGTGTCTTTGGCAACTAAGCCCGTCGCGTTGGCGTACTGAATAATAACTTCATTGGCTTTCACCAGCTCTAATCCAGCAATAGCCGCGCTGAATGAACCTTGGCTCATTTCAAACACGGTGCTACCACCGCCGGTAATCAAACCAAAACTTGCATTACTCAATGACAGGTAATTATTGTCATCCGCCGCAAGGCGAGCACTTACCTTGTTGCCTACTGCAATCAGATCATCGCCTGATTTTTTGAAACCAAAATCACCAGATAAGGAAACAAAGTCACTGATATTGGCACTGAAGCCCTTCACACCAAAACCAACGGAGCTGGCTGCGATTTCAGTTGCAAAGGTGTAAGACTGATCAGCGATGTTTAAAGTGGTATTCGCAGCGACCGTAGTAGAGGCATTGGTGTATTGGATGATGGTGCTATTGGCTCCAAAGCCACCTAAACCATCAATACCAGCAGCGAATTTACCGTTCGTTAGCTCGAATGCTAATGAGCCGTCGGCACCGGAGATTAAACCGAAGTCAGCTTCAGACACACCAACATAGGCCGCGCCAGCACGCAAATAAGCGGAGGTGTCATTACCAATCACTTGCAGTTCACTGTCTGCGCCTTTACCCGTTTTCGAGAAGGCAAATGAACCAGAGACACCAACGAAACCTGCTACATCTAATGTCACGGTCGACTGAACTTCTAACAGCTCGCCTTTGCTACCATCTAGGTTCAAGGCCACTTCAATACCCGGAACAACTTCCGCTGTGATGGCATTATCGCCAGCAAAGTCCAGTACTGAGTCATCTACGGTACTAGCCCGGTTCACGTTCACCACAATGTCTGAACCAGACATGGTGATTGGATCTATGCCGTCTAGTGAAAGCGATGTCGCTTTGGCTTGCAATGCCGTCCACTGACGGGCTTCACCCTGGGCATCTCGCTCGGTGAACAAACCTAGAACAAAGTCAGCTTCTTTCAGTTCGAGGCCGATTTGGTCGTCAGTACCACCATTTACCCCAGCGAAAGCATCAACACCACCACCGGCAACGATCAGTTGATCCACTTCAACTTCATTACCATCTGCATCTTTGACCGTGCTGATGGCTTTATCCATATAAAAGCCGCCAGACACTTGAACAAAACCAAATACATCTAAGGTCAAGTTCGCTGAAATGGTAGTCATCGCACCACGAGCACCATCCATATCTAGCGTGAAGGTGCTATCAATTCCGCTGGTCACTTCTAGATTAGAAACAGCAAAGTCCACAACCAGATTTGGATTCACATCGGCAACCAAATCAGCTTGCTCAACCACGGCGCCTTTTTGTGCAACACTCAAAGAAGTCGTCACGTCGGTGTAAGCGTAGTTCACATCCAGTAGCGCTACATCCACACCTTTCAAGGTGCCACCGAAGGTGACTGTCCAAACGCCATCACCTTGCCCCAATACATCAACTGCTGCACCTGTGATACCAGCCAGTGCAGTTTCTAATGCGGTCTCAATATCACGGGAGCTAGCATCTGCTAATGCTAAAGCAGAGGTAGTGTAGGTCGTACCAGCGTGAGTTAACGATAAGGTGAATGTGCCTTGAGCGTCGGATTGCACCGTTACTTGTTGCACTTCAGCCACAGCCGGAGTGGTAGATGTGCTGGTCTCGGTACGAACCAAGCCCGCTTGCGTCATTTCTAGTGCAACATCACCTGTCAATGGCGCTACTTTAGTGGTGATAGCACCGATATTTTTACCAGCTAAGTCACCCGCAAAAGTGATTTTCCAATTACCGGATGTTGCTTCTACCTGAATATCTGCACCGGCAAAATCACCGCCAAGCGCGTTGGTCAAAGCGGTATCAATCTGCGTTGCCGTGGCAGCAAAGTTTAGGGAGCTCGTAGTATAAGTTTTGCCATCCACAGAGAAAGACAGGGTTAGAGCGCCCTTCGCATCGCTAGCAAACTTAACATTCTGAACCTCGTTGACCTTGGCAGTCGTTTCCGTGGTGGTCGCCTTACTGCCGTCCTGTACCCCTTTTAGAGTCACGGTCACATTGTTACTAGATGCCACTTCAATTAAGGCAATATCTTGGTAGGCCAGCTTACTACCAAAGGTAATCGTGTAGGCTGGAGCAGCAGCGGTACTCTTCTGGTCAAACTTAACAGTGACCGAGTTTTTGCCGAGAACACCGTTGATTGCATCCGCGATCTTGGTCGCATTGTGGCTTGGGCTACTTGGTGAGAAGGTGATAGAGCCTGTTGTTTTACCATTCACCGTCAAGGTGTATTTCGGGAATGAGCCTGAAGCGCCAGAGAACTCTATACGCTGCACTTCGCGCAGATTGGTACCGGTTTGACTGCTGCCAGTCACAACCACTTCACCATCAACCACTGTTTGCGTACTGGTTGTGTAACTTGGCAACACCAGACTGGCACTCAAATTTTGGACGGATTTACCCTGTAACGCGCCAATAAACTCAATATCAAAGCCTGCTGCACGGGTGCCTGTGACTTTTACATTGTTGGCACCGATACCATCAAGTGCGGCGATTTTGCTGGTTAATGCGGTGATTAGGTCTGCATCCGTTTGTGTCGCAGTTAAAGCAACACTTTCGCTATCAGCACCATACCGAAGAGTGAGACTGCCTTCATTCGCTGCTACAGAAAGGTGGTAAATCGCGTTTTGACTAACAGGTGTAAAGGTCTGGTTGGTAACCGCTGCTTGACCTTCGGTAACTTCAGAAACATTCGTTGTCACCATCGGTAACTTATGGCTAACCAATAAGCCTGAATAATCAACTCCGGACAGATCACCACCAAAGGTAATAGTAAAGCCTGTTTCTTTTTCACCAGTCACTACAATATTACCGGCCACGTTGGCAACGCCTGCCGCAGTAAGAAGTTCTTCTAACTTGTTTTTAATATCATTGCGGACCACGCTAGAAGCGCGATTGGCTGCCACGGCAACGAATGCTTGTTTTGACAGGTACTCAAACACCAACTCCCCTTCGGCAAGATCGGTATTCAAGGTCAAAATGGTATCAAGTACGAGATCAGGCTGAGCAACTGCTTCGCCCTTTGTGCTCAAGTTACGATTAATGGCGACATTGAGGCTTTCAGCTTGTACCGTCAGCCCATCGACACCCACAAATGCCGCGCTCGTCACACTGGACTGCAACGCCATCCACTGACGCTCGCTGTTATTCGCATCCGTCATCAGCGCCAGTGCCATATCCGCGCCGGTTAAGTCAAAACCGAGTTTATCGGCACTGTCCCCATTCACACCCACGAACGCAGACACATTGTCCGTACCCAGTGTTAATAGGTCGACCTCGACTTCTTGGCCGTCATTCAAGGTCACGGTAGTCTTGGTGCTTTCTACCGCAAAGCCACCGGTCACAATAAAGAAGTTAGCGACATTGACGTTTAGATTAGCCGCACGTAACGAAGTGAAGTTCTCGGTTGTCCCATAATCAATCGCGCCAATTTCCCCACCGAAATCGATGGTTTGTAAACCTGTGCGGTTGTAGTAAAACTGGAACTTGCCGCTTAACACTACATCTGTCACACCGACCAGCGCCGCGTCACCTAGAGCGTACATCGCGGTGGTCGTAGTAGTAGCGTCGACTTTGAAAATAGCCAAGGCTAAATCTGCATTCGACACTTTCGCGTTAATGTCGTCGGTACCTAAATACGCGGTAACGTTAGTACCCGTCATTAGCATGGTTTGGGTACTGTTGATCATCTGGCGGGTGAAGCTAAAGTCACCGGACAAGCCAACAGCGCCTTCGATCTGCGCACGGAAGCCGTAGACGTTCAACGCCATGTACGGGGAGCCTTCCACACCGGCGCCCATGGTCAAGTCTTTGCTCAGATCCCCCACGGTTAAAGTGCGTGCGTTGTCGCCGCTGTAATCGATAGTGCTGGTGTTGTATTGGAAACGCGCACGATCGGCCCAGATAGTGTCGGTAATGAAACCCGCCCCTTCCAGTACTAGGTCACCAGCAATATCCAACGCTACTGTTGAATCTTTCTTGATTAAGATGGCTACATCACCATCAGTGACGCCTGCCTTGAAGTCACCCACACCAAACAGTGCTAATACATCGTCACCCAAGATAATGATTTCATCATTAATCTTAGAGAAGCCCATATCTCCACTAAACTCGAACATGTCGGCGATGCTGAAGCCAATCTCCCCATATATAGAGAAACCAAAATTCATCAGATCTAAATCTAGATCAAAGCCTGAAACATCGATGTTCGGGAACGCAAAATCTGGCAAGTTGATATCAAACAGACTGATATCGAAGTTTGGCAGGTCGAGTTTCGGCAAGGCCAACACAAACTCAGGCAATGACAAATTCGCCCAATCGATATTCAAATCTGGGAATTTCGCTGATAAGCCAGACAAGGAAACATCTGGCCAATCTAGGCCTAACTTCGGTAAATCAAAGTCAACACTGAAGCCTTTTAGATCCAGTTTTGGCAACGCAAACATCAAATCTGGCAAAGACACATTCGGCCAGTCGATGTTGAGTTCAGGGAATTTAACGTCTAGCTCACCTAGCTTCACATTCGGCCAA
>NZ_VFRR01000035.1 GCF_006385675.1 Maribrevibacterium harenarium
CGATCTTGGGGTAATTCATTTAGCGGCCATGACGGATGGAAATGAGGCTGAAGTGATCGTGGGGCGCGGGCTTCGCTCGCTTATCCAGTATCGTAATCGTAAGCTAGCAGAGTTTTCGAGACTGCAAAGCAGGCTCAAGAAAGGCTCCCGTAAAGCACGTAAGCTGCGTGTCTCTAAAGCCAAGATGCTTACCCGCAATGACCACCAAATTCGTAACTTGCTGCATCATGCCTCTAAGCAAATGGTGGACTTCTGCGTTGCTCAGGGTGCAGGAATGCTGGTGGTGGGCGATTGCATCAATATGAGTAAGAACGCTCGTAAGCGAAGAAAAGGCTCCAGTCGAAGCAACCAAATGAACAGCAATAATCCTTTAGGGCAGTTGCTTGAATATGTGAAATACAAAGGGAAACAGCGCGGTATTAAGCTAGAAAAAGAATCAGAGCAATACACCTCCCAAACCTGCCCGAAATGCGGCCATCGGCACAAACCTTCGGGGCGTATCTACCAATGTAAGAATCCAGAATGCGACTTTATTGGGATACGGGATCTTGTTGGCGCAGCTAACATTTTAAATAAAAGCGAGAACGGCTTAATCGTTCCAAGCTACCAACTTCCGCCAGCTATGGCAAAGTATCGCAGGCCTATAAAAACACCTGTCGCAAGGTTGAACTGCGTAGTCCCGCTGACAACGGGCAAGTTGCTTGATACTACCCTCGAAGCGGCTCAGGCACTCTTGAGTGCAGACAGTAATATGTCGTCTGAGCTGCCTCATGTGGCTTAATCAAGAATCTCCGCAGCTTGCTGCGCGAGAGTTGTCAATTTACGCAACCGCTTCCGCTATTTCTGATAAAACTCCCGGCACAGGGTGAGCAGTTTCTCCATATCCAGATGCTCAGCGCAGCTTTGTGCCAAGCGTGCCACTTCCCGTTCCCGCAGGGCTTCATAGTCAAATGGGGTAAAGTCCTTCGCCCCAGCCCAAGTTAAAAGTGCAGCTAATGTATCGGCATCATCCAGTAAGCCGTGCAGGTAGGTGCCAATGACTTGTCCATCTGGGCTGATGGCACCATCCGGTGTGCCATTTTCCAACCGGGCGAAAGCGTTCAAAGGTGCGTGATGCGTGGTAACGCCGGCGTGGATTTCATAACCTTTTACTGGTGCATTGCCTAACGTTGGTAATACCCCCTGACGCAGTTTCAGTTGTTTTTCCTTGGCTAAAGTGGTGCTGATCGGTAGGTAACTGAATCCCGCCATGGAAGAGGGTTGCTCATTTTCCAAACCATCTGGATCGTGGAGGCTTTCCCCCAGCATTTGGTAACCGCCGCAGATCCCCAATAATTTTCCGCCATAGCGTAAGTGACGATCTAGGTAGTCCTGCCAGCCATAGTCACGTAAAAAAGCCAAATCCGCTTGCACGCTTTTACTACCCGGTAGAATGACCAAATCGGCAGGAGGGATCGCATCACCGGCGCGGACTAGGGTGACGTTGACGTTTGGATGTAGGCGCAAGGCATCCCAGTCCGTATGGTTGCTGGTGCGGGGCAAGATCGGGATGACGACATTGAGTTTGGTTTGCTGCTGGTCTTTGGTTACGGTGTTGGCGACCGCGTCTTCCGCCTCTAAATGGAAATCCATCAGATAAGGCAGCACACCGAGGACAGGCTTACCTGTTCGCTCCTCCAACCAATCAAGACCTGATTGTAGTAGGCTAATATCGCCACGAAAGCGATTGATAACAAAGCCGACAACGCGCTTTTGTTCACTGGGTGACAATAACGCTAGGGTGCCCACCAAATGAGCGAAGACGCCCCCCTTATCAATGTCCGCGATGATGATCACCGGGCAGTCTACCGCCTCGGCAAAGCCCATATTGGCGATATCTCGATCCCGCAAATTGATTTCCGCTGGGCTACCGGCACCTTCCGTGACAACCACATCATATTGTTGTTGCAGTCGATAAAATGAATCCAGCGCAGCTTGTTTGGCGACGGTTTTGTACTCGTGATAGCTCACTGCATTCATATTGCCGATGGCTTGCCCATGAATAATCACTTGCGCCCCAATATCTGTATTGGGTTTGAGCAAAATTGGGTTCATATCCACATGGGGCTCAAGTCCCGCTGCGTAAGCTTGCACTGCCTGAGCGCGACCAATTTCTTTACCATCCGCTGTCACCGCGCTATTCAATGCCATGTTTTGCGGTTTAAAAGGGGCGATGTTAAAACCCTGTTGTTTAAGCAGGCGACATAGACCGGTAACCAAGGTGCTTTTGCCGGCATCTGAGGTGGTGCCTTGCACCATGATACTGAAGAATGACATGCGGGAAATTCACTTCACTACATCGAAAGAGTGCTAAAATTCTACCCTATTTTTCTCGGCTACCCCATGAAGGTTTTGTAGGTCAACTTGATGGATTTTCTAATTAACTACATATCTAGCACCGCATGGGCGGTATTTTTTGCGCTTATGCTGGATCGCTTACTTGGGGAGCCAAAAGGTTGGCACCCACTTATTTGGTTTGGCAATTGGGCCCGCCTATGTCGTGATACAGTTCAGGCCAAAGTCACCCATGATTCACAGCAACAACGTCGCCAGGGGATTCAAGCTTGGTGCGCCAGCGTCTTGCCTTGGCTCGTTATTTTGATGTTATTGCTTTGGTTGTTGCCGCCACTATTGGAGTTCCTATTGTCTGTGGTGGTGCTTTATTTTGCCATTGGCTGGCAAAGTCTGCGGGAGCATACCCGAGATATCAGCGATCCCTTATCCCACGGTTGGTTAGAAGAAAGTCGCACAGCAGTTGGGCGTATTGTCAGTCGGGATACCCAATCACTCAATGAAGAAGAAATTGCCAAAGCAGGGATTGAGTCGGTGTTAGAAAATGGTAGTGATGCGATCTTCGCCCCTATTTTCTGGTTTGTGCTGTTGGGTCCCTTCGGTGCTTTACTATATCGCCTCGCCAATACCCTAGATGCCATGTGGGGTTATAAAACGGAAGAGTTGCTACATTTTGGGTGGTTCTCGGCGCGCTTTGATGATGTATTGAATTGGCTTCCGGCCCGTCTGGTTGTCTGGACCTATGGGGTATTGGGGAATCGGGAAGCTGCACTGCGCTGCGCGAACACCCAAGGAAAAGGTTGGAAAAGCCCGAATGCGGGGCCTGTTATGGCTGCTGGTGCTGGAGCGTTAGGTATTCAGTTAGGCGGGGCTGCCACCTATTTCGGCCAAGTGCAGCAGCGTCCGGTATTAGGGGAGGGGCAACGACCCCAAGCTGCGGATTTAACACGCGCAATACAACTGGTGGATAAAGGAGTCTGGCTATGGCTAGCGGTAATCTTCGTTTTCATTTAACCCCGCTACCTCATGGTGGTGACCTAGGCAGTCTGTTGCGACACAAGGGTGGAGATAAAGCACAGTGGCTAGATTTGTCATCAGCCTGCAATCGGGTGCCTTGGTGCCCGCCGGCGTCCTTCATCGAACCTTGGAGTGGCTTGCCAGATTTGACGCCGCTGAAACTCGCAGCCACGGCTTATTATGGTGCTGAGCCAGCCGTAATTGGTGCCGGTACCCAGCAATTGATCGAGGCATTGCCACCTTTATGGCGGGTGCAGTACGGTCTGGGGGTGGTGATGATCCCGGCAATCGGCTACCGAGAGCATGGCTTTGCTTGGGACAAGTGGGGTTTTACCATTCGCACCTATGAAAATGTGGCTGAACTATTGGATCAAGACTGGCAGGTAGCCGTGGTGATACACCCCAACAACCCAACGGGTGACGTTGTTTCTTTTGCTCTACAACAAGAACTGATGGAGTGTCTGACAGCCCATCCCGATCGCTTGTTGGTATGGGACGAAGCCTTTATCGATGTCACTCCAGAACAGAGCCTGCTTAACAAAGATCACTTTGCCACTTTGCCTGATAATCTTGCCGTATTGCGCTCGGTGGGTAAGTTCTATGGTCTTGAAGGGTTCCGCGTTGGTTTCTTATTCGGCTTGCCGAAGCAACGGGCATTTTTACAATCCCAAATGGGACCTTGGCCGATTGCCAGCATCTCGGTGGCTCGGGTGAGTGGTGCGCTCTTAGATAGAGAATGGCAACAAACCACGCGGGAGCGACTTGTGGAGCAAATGTTAGCTTTCAAAGAGCGGGTAATCCCCAAGTTTTGTAGTGTGTTTGATTCGGTGGAATACCAACTGACACCCTTTTTTTGTACTTGGTTTTTGGACGATGCGCTGCAAGCTGAACAAGTGTTTCAGTCTCTGCACCAAGTAAAAGTGCACACTCGCTTGGGAGAAGGCTGGATTCGGGTAGCCATGCCTACATTTAGTGAATTAGAAACGTTAAATAGCCGCTTAACCTCTCTGATTTCTGGGCGCTACGGCAAGGAGTTGGCATGAAGCACTTAGTACTGGGCGGTGTGAAAAGCGGCAAGAGCGTTTTCGCGGAACAATGGATTTGCCAACAAGACCGTGACATCGTCTACATTGCCACCAATATGGTGTGGGACGAGGGGATGCAAGCAAGAGTGGCAGTGCACCAAGCTCGGCGCCCAGCCACTTGGGAATTGATTGAAGAACCGGTGGCCCTAGGTGGCACCCTAGACGCGTTGGCAACCAGAGCCAACCCGCCTGCGGTTATCTTGGAATGCTTATCTTTATGGATGACCAATCTTCTCTGCGCTGAGGAAGAAGCCCTGCTAGAGCAGGAGTATCAGGCTTTTCTCGCAGCGCTGGCGACTTACCCCGCGCCCATCGTCATGGTCAGCGCGGAAGTTGGGTTGGGTGTTATGCCAGATAATGCCTTGGGGAGAAAATTCGCCGACCGTATTGGGGTGTTGAATCAAACCCTGGGGCAGCAAGTGGAACAGGTTACCTTCGTTGCGGCGGGGTTGCCGTTGACGTTAAAAAGTACTAAATGATCATTGCTTGATTTACACTGATGTAAATCCTAACCAATTGGTCTAAAATTCGCGCCTTTAAATTAATACCTTAGCTGATTGCAGCTTGCTAAATCATTGTTTCGTTTAGGTCGTATTTCGTGGAGGAGTGACGCCATGACCCCATATTCCAAGGATTTTCCCGTTAGTTGGGAAGAGTTACACCGCAATACTCGTGCGTTAGCTTGGCGCTTGCTGGAGCAGGGCCCTTGGAAAGGCATTATCGCCATCACCCGAGGCGGTTTGGTGCCTGCCGCGATCTTGTGTCGTGAAATGGATATTCGCCTGATTGATACCATCTGCGTGGTGAGCTACGAATCCGGTAATGGTGATGCTACTGCCAACGTACAGGGAGACCTGCGTATTCTTAAAGGAGTAGAAGGGGATGGAGAAGGCTTCATTTTGATCGATGATCTGGTTGATACGGGCAAGACCGCCAAGGCTATCCGTGCCTTGTTGCCGAAAGCCCATTTCGCCACCATTTATGCCAAGCCTGCCGGTAAGCCTTTGGTAGACACATTTATTACGGAAGTGAGTCAAGATACCTGGATTCGTTTCCCTTGGGATATGGAATACACCTTCTCCACGCCGCTGGCAGACAGACAAAAGTCTTAAACCTTTGCAAAATGCTTTGTACGGTTCGCTTCTGATTGGCTAAACTGATCTAACGTGGCAATAGTTGCAAACAGATACAAATATTGTCACTTCATTTGCATAGTTATGGTCTAGGTTTATGGTATGGAAAGCCTCATATTGTTGGGGCTTTTGTTCAAATCATAGCTCATACACAGTTTGCTATAAGGATACGTTATGAAGCACTCGTTCGCACGCGCAGTTTTGCTTGGCTGCTTGGTTCTGTTGCCCGCTTTTGCTTGGGCGCAAGGCTTTGTGGCTCGGGCACAATTCTCCTCTGATGTGGTCGATCGGGAGCCGATTGACGATATTGGTAGTACCATCAAGGTGGAATACGGTGAAATTCAGCGGGTTTATTTCTTCTCTGACCTGCGAGAAATGCAAGGAACACAGGTGGTACATCGCTGGTTGTTGGACGGGGACGTGCAAGCAGAAATTCCGTTTGATATCGGTGGTAACCGCTGGCGGGTCTGGTCATCCAAGCGCTTGATGCCAGGTTTTGACGGTCATTGGGCGGTGGAAGTTGTTCAAGACGGTGATATCATTGAAACCTATTCGTTTGATTACGTTGATGAGTAACCGCTTTAGAAGGTAGTCGTTATGCCCCATATTCGTGCCCGAGGTTTGGCGCTAGAAGAGTTAGAGTTAGTATCCGATCTATTGATCGAGCAGTTAGCGGTGGCGATGAATACCCCCGCCAATGAGTTTACCCTTGAATACACGCCAGTCACTTATTTCGCGGTGGGTGGTGCTGCTCCTGCTTATCCTTTCTTTGAGATTCTGTGGTTTGATCGCGGTGCCGAAGTAAAAGCCAAAGTCGCCACGATTATTGACGACCTAATCCGCCCTCAGGTGGAGCCCGGTTTGGATGTCACGGTGCTATTCCATGATTTGAAAGGTGCTGACTACTTCGAGAACAAACAGCACTTTTGAGCACTACTGACAGCGTTATAAAATAAAACCAGTCCCAGGGACTGGTTAAGTTGATTGATAAGTCTCAACTAGCTGGTGTGCGTCAGATCAAATCATCCAAATCAACATTTAATGCTTCCGCGATTCTCTTCAGGGTATCCACTGCCCCAGACTTTTTACCTGCTTCAATCTGCGAAATATACGCTGATGATACGCCTGAATGTTTGGCTAGCGTAGCTTGGCTCAAACCTCGATATTCCCGCCAGACTTTTATCGGTGATTCACCATCTAATAGACGGTCAACCAACTCCGCGGGAACAGATTCTTCTTGGCCGCTGTCGATGGCCTGACGGATGGCAGTAGCCTCTTTGATATCTTCTAGGGCTTCTAGGCGGGCCTCCAACGCATACCACTCTTCGATTGGTAGCACCACGAATGCGGGACGCCCATCTTTTTCTAACACCTGCATATCACTTTATCCCGAATTTGTTTGGCGATTGGCGTTGGCATCTTCCGTAACATTTTTAACGCTTGTTTGCTGTATAAAAACAGTGAACATATCATCAATAATAACCCATAGTTAATATTTAAGAAAAATTAAAAATAACTCAAAGTTATCTTTATGTTAGGAGAAGCACTCCGATTTTTCAATTGTGCGGATAGGGCAGAGAGAAATGTTTGTCTTATTTTGGGGCAAAAATAGAGAGTTTGATAATGAGGCCCCGCCATGCGGCGGGGGCTTGATTAGCTGTCTAAAACCATCTGAGCGCTGACTTTATTTTGCTCTCAGTCTACTTCTGGAAGTCGTAGATACTACCCAGTTGCAGTATTTGAGTGAGTTCATCCAAGGCGCGGCGGCTTTCCATCAATAGCTGAGGGTCGGCAAGGTCGGCCTCGTGCAGTTCATCCCGGTAATGCTTGTCGACCCATTGGTTCAAGGTTTTGAATAGAGTGTCGCTCATGAGTGAGCTAGGGTTCACCGCGGCTAATTCCTCTTGGGTCAACGCGACCCGTAAGCGCAGGCACGCTGGGCCGCCGCCGTTGCTCATGCTCTGTTTCAAATCAAACACTTTCACATCTTTGATCGGCGTATCACCTTGTAGTAAGTGACTGAGGTAGTTCCAAACATTGGAATTTTCCTTAACTTCCGCAGGCACGACTAACGTCATGTTGCCATCCGCACGCTGCACCAATTGGCTGTTGAATAGATAGGACTGCACACAGTCGGAAATGGCTACTGCATCCCGCGGAACTTCTACTAGGTAAAAGGGCTTATCTTGCTCCCCCCAAGCACGCAGCAAATCCTCCCGCATTCTTAAGGTATCGAGGAATGCATCCTGATGATAGAAATGCACATTGCCGTTGCCCACCGCGATCACATCGTTGTGAAACACGCCAGCGTCGATAGCATCTGGATTTTGCTGGGCATACACCACTTTGTCAGGGTTTAAGCCATGGTTTCGTGCCACGGCTTGTGAGGCTTCTAGGGTATGACGTGCAGGGAACTTTTGTGGCCTTGGTGCGGCAGCGTTAAATGCCGACGTACCATAGACAAAGAACTCTATGCCTTGCTCCCCATAATCCCGACAGAAGCGAGTATGGTTGGCAGCCCCTTCATCACCAAAGTGATCGACACTGGGTAAGGCTGGATGATGGGCAAAATGCTTGCTGTCGTTAAATGTCGCCTTGAGAATCGCGCTGGTGGTGGTGTGCTCAATGGAGCGGTGAAATTTATTCACTAAGTTGGCCGGCGTGAAATGCACACGACCATCTTTTGTATCCCCGCTAGGGGAAACCGTGGCAGCGTTAGCGGTCCACATACAGGAAGCAGAGCTGACTGCTGCCAACAATTTAGGTGCTTGTTTGGCTGCGTCGGCAAGAATTTGCGCATCACTACCCAGAAAGCCAAGGGATCTCAACGTGGGGATATGGGGGCGTTCATGGGGAGGTAACACCCCTTGCACTAAACCCATATCTGCCAGCGCTTTCATTTTGGTCAGACCTTGTTTGGCCGCTGCTTTAGGATTCGAGGGACGGGCCACATTGTTTAGCGAGGCCACATTACCAAAGGAAAGGCCGCTGTAATTGTGAGTGGGGCCGACTAATCCGTCGAAATTCGCTTCAATTGCTTGGGTCATATTCGTTACCTCTTCTATTAATTGGCCCCGATCAGAACCTAAAACCATGGGGTAGGGTTTCCGGTAAAGTTAACGTATCCACTTCGATACTGGCGACCGGATAGGCACAATAATCCGCCGCGTAATAAGCGCTTGGACGATGGTTACCACTTGCTCCCGGACCGCCGAATGGTAGGGCGCTGGAGGCGCCGGTAGTCTGACGGTTCCAGTTGATGATGCCGGCACGGGCTCTGGCTAAAAAGTAGTCGTATTCTGCGGCATCATCACTGAGTAAGCCTGCCGATAGGCCAAATTCCGTATTGTTGGCTATACGAATGGCTTCATCGAAATCCTCATAGCGAATGACCGTGAGTAACGGGCCAAAGTATTCCTTATCTGGTAAGGCATACTGGATCTCGGTTGCATCTACGATCCCAGGGGTAACAAAGCCCGTGTGGGCTGCACCCCGTTGCATTGGTACAAGGACGTTAGCGCCTAATTCTACTAAGTGATTAAAGGCTTGTTGCAAACCATCGGCCGCTTGGGTGGACACCACTGGGCCCATAAATGGTGCAGGCTCGGCGTCGAAGCGATCCACCACCAAATTTGCGACGGTGCTCACCAATAGATCGATCAAAGCATCCCCATGGCGACCTTGTGGTACTAATAAACGGCGCGCGCAGGTACAACGTTGTCCGGCAGAAAGAAACGCAGACTGGATAATTTCATGTACCGCTGCTTTTAGGTCTGCAGTTTGCTCGGACACGATCAGCGGGTTGTTCCCCCCCATTTCTAGGGCGAGAATTTTACCCGGATGTCCGGCGAATTGTTTGTGCAGCAGTTGACCGACCTGTGGGCTACCGGTAAAGAATAGGCCGTCAATATCGGCGTGGTTTGCCAAAGCAATGCCAGTCTCTCGTTCCCCTTGTACCAAGTTGACAACGCCCGCTGGCAGTCCGGCTTGTTGCCATAACTGCATAACCAAATCCGATGTTGCTGGAGCCAGTTCACTGGGCTTAAACACCACCGTATTACCCGCAATCAGCGCCGGTACGATATGTCCATTAGGTAAATGCCCTGGGAAGTTGTAGGGGCCAAACACCGCCACCACACCATGGGGGCGGTGGCGCAAGCGGGCTTTGGCGTTGCCCGGCATATCCGTGGATTTTTCCCCGGTGCGTTCGTCGTAAGCCTGTTTCGAGATGCCCACTTTACCTACCATGGCTGCCACTTCGGTACGGGTTTCCCACAAGGGTTTACCCGTTTCCTGGCTGATGATTAGGGCGAGTTGTTCGGTGTGGCTTTTTACTAATTCAGCAAACCGGTCAATAATGTCGATCCGTTCTTGCCGTGGGCGATTGGCCCAGTCAAAAAAAGCTCCACGGGCGCTGGCGACAGCATGGTTCACTTGCTCGGCGCTGGCGCTGCGGCCTTGCCAGACACAGGTGCCGTCAGCTGGGTCAATGGATTTGAACTCAGGGCCTTGGCCCGCAACCCATGTGCCGTTGATAAATAGCTGCTGTTGCATAAAGACTCCTGTGTTAGCGATTGGAATAAGGGGACAATTCGACGATACGAACTGGCTCGCGATTTTGGATATTCAAGGCTTTGGCTTCTTCGTCACTGAGCACTAAGCTACTACCCGGTGGCGTGCTACGCTGAATCATGATGCAGCGGAAATCCTGCACTTTAGAATTGGCAACCAAATAGGTTGTACCAGAGTCTGTGGCTTTAGGTTGTCCGACGGTAGCTAGTGCCAAGCGGCTTTCGCGCACGGCACGGATGTCTTGCACAAAGACTTCCAGAGTTGGGCCACCATCAAAAATGTCCACATAGTCCGCGAAGCGGAAGCCTTCTTGTTCCAGCAAACGGCGCGCAGGTTCGGTGCTTTTGTGTACTTTGCCGATCACTTCCCGCGCTTCAGGTGGCAGAAGATTCACATACACCGGATTGTGGGGCATCAGCTCGGCGATAAACTGCTTACTACCGAGGGAGGTCAGCTCATCAGCACGGCTAAAGTCGATGGAGAAAAAGTGGCGTCCTAAGCTCTCCCAAAGAGGAGACACACCATTTTCATCACTGACACCACGCATTTCCGCAAAGATTTTTTCGGTAAAACGCTCTGGAAATTGGGCTAAAAACAAAAAACGGGACTTTGACAATAACTGACCGTTCCGAGAGTGGCGGTAGTCTTCTTCAAGAAATAGGGTGCAGACTTCACTGCAGCCGGTGTAGTCGTTATTGAGGGTCAGAGTTGGGTGAACGTTGTGTACGCCAAGCTCCCGTGAGGAGTGTGTCACCATCCCCAAGTGATAGCTGTAAAAAGGCTCATCGTAGCCCACCGTCGCTAGTAAGCCACATACGCCGACGATGTTATCAGCTTCGGTATCTTCCAACACGAACAGGTAGCTTTCTTCTCCCGGTTGATTTAACTCTTCTAGAGAAAAGGAGCGAACGGCTGCTTCAATCTTACGTTGCAGAATAGGCTCATCGGCAACCAGGGACGTAAAGCCAACGCCGGTTTTGGCGGCTAGGCGGTATAGTGCTGCCAAGTCATTTTGGGTAATAGGTCGTATCACCATCATAACGGGGTTCCTCTGTTAAAGTGCTACCCACTGGATGCGGCTGCCGGATTTAACGTGCAGCCGCTCTTGGGTACTATGATCAATGGCTAGGCCGGCCACTTGGGGTTCAGCTGGAGCAGCGGTGACGCGGAAGTCCTCCAAATGCCCTGCTGCAATTAAGTGTAGTGCCTCACTCTGAGTATCGGGATGAATTAATGCTTTACCGCTGCGTTGCTCGGTAATCGTGCGTAAGTCTCTTACCCTTGCCTCCACGGTCGGACCAGCATCGAAAATGTCCACGTAGCCTCTAAACTCAAAGCCTTCGGCAAGCAGAATGTCGGCGGTATTTTCGGAATCTTCATGTACCACACCAATGACGTCTTGGGCCTCTTGAGGCAGTGTCGGTACGTAGATGGGGTAGCGGGGCATCAGTTCGGCAATAAAATGCTTATTGCTCACGCCAGATAGGTAGTCTGCCTTTTTGAAATCCATAGAGAAAAAGTGCTTACCGAGGGCATCCCAAAATGGTGAATAGCCGTGGCGGTCGCTTTCTCCCCGTAGTTCCACAAACAGCTTTTGGGTAAAGCGGTCTGGGTGACGGGCAATAAATAAGAGGCGCGCCCGTGACAGTAACGACATGGCGACTGGATTCTGATGGGCTTTTTCCACCACCAAAGAGATTAGACGACTCATACCGCTGTAATCATGGCACAGAAATAGGGCTGGAATACGATTATGGATTTGCAATTGAGGGGAGGCATGCACTACATCATCGATGCGGTAGCTGTAAAAGGGGGTGTCCACGCCGACCATGGAATCTATGCCACAGGCTCCGACTACCCGCTGGTTGGAAGTATCCACTAATACAAATAGATAAGACTCCCCACCGGGTTGCACCACATCCGTATGCAAGGCACGCTGACTCGCGGCAATTTTGTCATTGAGCCGATCCCGGTTGGCGGGAAAGTTGGTGATACCAATCCCTGCTTGTTGAGCTAATCGCTCTAAATCTGGCAGATCAGCAAATTCAGCTGGGCGAACCAAATACATGGGCATGACTCCTTTGGTGAGGCTTTTCTTGTATTATTACCCAAGCCGCCACAGGGCAGTAGTTGGCTAATTTCGTAAAAGCGACCAATGGTTCCCCTATGGGGACAAAATAGGTCGAATTCTAAAAATAATGGGAGAACAGGCAATGAAGTCAGGGGTCTATCGTCACTACAAAGGGGCGGAATATTGGGTTGAACGAGAAGTCACCCATAGTGAAACGGAAGAAATACTGGTGCTGTATCAAGCCCTATATGGAGAGTTTGGTTGGTGGGTGAGACCGAAAACCATGTTCAAGGAACTGGTGGAGATTAATGGCGAGACCATTCCCCGTTTTGAATGGATCAGAGCAGCTCGTTAAGGGACTGCTCTGGTATAGCTTATCAGGTCTAGGGATGAATCCAGGGGGATGCCCGCATAATGTCTAAAATGCGTCCCCGCAGCCAGCGATGGGCTGGGTCTTTGTCGGAACGTTCGGGCCAGACCAATTGAATCGGGAAACGCCCGCCAAATGGATCTACATCGGTCACTTCTTTGGGCAAGGGGAGAATACGGATAGGATTTAAACCAATATTTTTGCTTGCCACATCTTTGAATAATTGTCCCATGGCTAGGCTGGTAACCAGTGCCATACCCCGGTTAACCGCCGTTTTCGCCACAACTAGGCTGTCGGTTTCCAAATCGGGCTCAATACAAAAGCCCTGCTGACGGAGCTTTTGCACCGTGATCACCGCCGACGTGGTGCTGTGGTCACGTAGGTTGCAAGATACTGTCCGATGGGCAATTAATTCATCAAGAGTAACACTTTCCTGGTGATAGAGCGGATGCTGATCACTTAGCACCACGCAGCCATCCATTTTGCCCACCTCAACACTGCGTAAGTTATTCGGCAAGCTATGGGTCACTAGAATCCCCAGATCGGCTTTATGCTCATAAATATCCGTTACCCCTTCGTCACTCCAGGAGGTAAAAGACAAACGTACCTTGGGAGCCTCACTAAACACATGGCAGAGCACTGGGTCAATGAATGCGCTGATTAGGTTTTCGTCTACTTTTAGGCGAAACTGACGATCTAGGGTTGCCAAGTCGAGGTGTATGGGTTTTAACAGCTCAGACATGGACTCTAACACGGGCTGAACTTGTTTAAATAGCTCATTCGCGCGGAAAGTCGGACTTAAACCATAGGCTTGTCGAGTGAATAAGGGGTCACCAAATGTTTCCCTCAGCCGCTGTAAGCTCTTACTCAATGCCGGTTGGGTGATATTCAGCCGTTCCGCAGCGCGAGAGACACTTTCCTCTTGGAAAATGACCGCAAAGGCCACCAGCAGCTTAATATCCAGTTTCAACAAGTCATCGATTTTCATGAAATACCTCAACCGCTACCTAAACGGTAGCGGCATCTATTGGATTACTAAAAGTCATGGTGTTTGCGATAGGGAATCTTATAGAACATCGCATAAAACACCGGAACGGCAATCAAGGTTAACAACGTAGCAAAGCCTAACCCGAAAGAGATCACCACCGCCATGCCTTCAAAGAAGGCGTCGTACAAGAGCGGAATCATCCCCAAAATCGTGGTGATGGCGGCCATGCACACTGGGCGTACCCGACTTACTGCAGAGCGGAATACGGCCTCGTATTTTTCCGTGCCTTGATCCAATTCATAATTGATTTGGTCGGCCAAGACGATACCGTTTTTCACAATCATCCCCGACAAACTGAGGAACCCTAGCAAGGCCATAAAGCTGAATGCCGAATCCATAATTAACAGACCCGAGGACACCCCAATCAGCGCCATCGGCACACATAACCAGATCACTAACGGCAAGCGGATCGAGTTAAACAGCAAGATGGTGATGATGAACATAAACAAGTAGCCCATCGGTAGCGAGGTGAAAATATTCGCCTGCGCATCGGTGCTGCTTTCGTACTCACCACCCCATTCTAAAGCGTAGCCCGGTGGTAGTGGGATGGCTTCCACATCGGCACGAATGCGGCTGAACACGGCCATGGCGGTTTCATTACCCAACACCAAGGGGTCTGCTTTTACCGTAATGGTCCGTTTACGGTCACGACGTTCGATAATCGGGTCTTCCCATACGGTTTCAAAGCCATCGACTACGTTTGCCACAGACACATAATTGCCGGTTGCCGCACTGTAGATCTGCAAATCGCGAATTTGTTCAATGGAAACTCGCTCATTTTCTGGCACGGTCTGCACGATTGGAATTAAATCACTACCCTCACGGTACAAGCCAATTTGTGAACCGGTAAAGTTGGTCAGTAAGACATCATCCAGATCTTTTTTACTGATCCCCAAGCGACGGGCTTGGGCATCATCAAAGATAGGGCGTAGTACTTTCACCGGCTGGCGCCAGTCATCTTTGATATTCTCAAGGCCACCATCGGCACGATAGATGCCTTGAATTTGCTCACTTACCTGACGTAGAACAACAGGATCAGGGCCGCTAATACGGGCTTCGATTTTCGAGCCAGTGGCGGGGCCTAACTGCAAGCGCTGTAGCTTAAATTCTAAATCTGGGTAGCCAGCCTTCATCTTCTGGTAGGTTTCTTCCATCAAAGCGGGAATCACCTCAGCGGATTTCGCCCGCACGATAAACTGTGCGTAGCCCGCGTCAGTTTGTTCGGCAGAGTAGGTCAGCATAAAGCGCAAGGTGCCTTGCCCCGTAGTGCTGGTGATGAACTCAATGCGCTCATCCCCTACGAGCATTTGCTCGATCTCTTTCACCTTGGCATAGGTAGCATCAATATGTGACCCTTCTGGCATATTGATGTCCAGATAGAACATCGGCGTCGTGGATGGTGGGAAGAAGGCTTGCTTCACAAATTGGAATGACCAACCGGCAGTCAGCAGCGCTGCAACCAAGATGATTACTGCAGATTTGCGATAATGCATGGCTCGATCCAGCAACCACTTATAGCCAGTGAATAAGAAACCTTGGTAAGGGTCCCGGTCGCCTTCCTCTTCGTGGTGGTCGAGCAGATCTTCTTTGAAGAACAAATCACAGAAGAATGGGGTGAGGGTAATCGCCGTTACCCAGCTGAGCATTAAGGAAATCAGCAACACATAGAACAAAGAACCAACGAACTCACCTACCGAGTCTGGTGACAGACCGATCGGTGCAAAAGCGGTGATTGCAATGACAGTTGCACCTAGCAAGGGCCATTTGGTTTGATCAACGACACTTGATGCCGCCTGCATTTTGGTTTGTCCTCGGCGTAAACCGATAAGAATCCCTTCGGTGACCACAATGGCGTTATCCACCAACATCCCTAGGGCGATAATCAAGCCACCCAAGGAAATCCGCTGTAGGTCGATATTGAAATAATCCATCACAATAAAGGTGCCAAGGATGGTCAGTAACAACACCAAGCCAATCAAGATCCCTGAACGCACCCCCATAAAGACCAACAAAACGAGGATAACAATGCCTACCGCAGCGGCTAAGTTGGTGAGGAAGTCCGTTACTGAGCGATCCACTTCTTTAGATTGGAAGTAAACCGTATCCATGCTGATGCCAACCGGCTGTTGATAAGCCAATTCATTGAGGCGCTGCTCGATACGTTCACCGACTTCTACTACGTTAACACCAGAGCTAAAGGAAATCCCCAGCAACAAAGAGCTGTTGCCATCGAAATTCACCAAATGACTTTGTGGGTCGACGTATTCCCGTTTGATGGTGGCCACATCCCGTAAGCGAATCAGACTGCCATCCCCCGGCGTACCGACGATCAGGTTTTCTAATTCGGCAATATCCTGAAACTCGCCAGTGGAGCTAATACGAATGTATTCCGAACCTACCTGTACCCGGCCAGCATTGGTGACCGTGTTTTGATTGGACAAGAGGGTTTGCAGTTGGCTTGGGGCAACCCCCATATTGGCAAGCTTAGAACGGGAAATCTCGATAGTGATTTGCTCGTTTTGCTCGGCAGCCACGGCTACTTTCGCGACCCCATCGACTAGTACCAGTTCGCGCTTAACATAATCAACGTAAGTGGCTAAGTCCTTGTAAGGATAGCCTTCACCGTGTACGGCGAGCATAACGCCGTATACATCACCGAAGTCATCCACCACAATCGGGGTAGCCACGCCAGTCGGGAAGCGGCTGCTCATATCGCGAATGTTTTTACGTACCTCGTCCCAGATTTGCTTCAGCTCACCGGCCCGGTAGGTATCCTTAATAGTCAGTTGTACCTTGGAGTAACCCGCCTTGGAGGTAGACTTTATTTTGTCCAAGTAGGGCAGGTTTTGTAGGGTTTCCTCAATCGGGTAAGTGACTTCTTCTTCCACCTGTTCTGGGGATGCACCAGGGTAGTAAGTGATTACTAGTGCATCTTTAATGGTAAATTCTGGGTCTTCTAGGCGACCTAAATCCATAAAAGACAGTGCACCACCGACTAGCAATAATACAGTCACCAACCAGCTGGTGACTTTGCGTTCAATAAAGTATCCAGCGATATTCATCAGATGCCTCGCTCACGTTGCCATGGACGCACTTTCATATCTGCGGTTAGGCTATGTACACCGGCTGCGACGATTTGGTCGCCGGGACGTAGGCCTTCGACCACGATGATGCTGTCTTTTTGCATGTCTCCAAGTTTAATCACCCGCGGAGCAACCTGTTGTGTGGCTGGGTCATATACCCAAACCGACGGCTGTGCTGCCCCTGGCTTACCCACCACAGCTTCGATAGGGATTTGGATTTTACCTTGCTGGTCGTTGAGACGATTAATGTCCAAGGTAACCGTGGCTGTCATGCCCGGTAGCACTTGTTTCAAGGCATCCCCTTTAGGGCGTACAGATAGGGTTGCATTGTAGGCTTTGGTGGTAACATCAGGTGTCGTTTGGTGTTCTTTGTAAACACCGTAGAAGGTGAAATCGGGTAACGCATCCACTTCTACAGTGGCTTGTTGGGCTTGTGTTAGTTGACGAATACCGCCGACCAAACGCTCAGGTATCTGAAAGCTTACGTCTAAATCTTCCAAATTCTGAATATGCATTAAGCCTTGAGCCGCGCCGATGTATTGGAAATTCTCAACGTTGACGGTCGCAATGACACCATCGTATGGGGCGTATAACTTGGTGTAAGCAAGTTGGTTGCGGGCATTTTGCAGGGCATTGGATGCTTGGTCTAAGCCTGCTTTCGCTTCGTCAAATTGCGCCTGAGTCGCCGCGTTTTGGCTAAGAATTTTTTGAATACGATCAAACTGCGATTTCGCTAAGCGGTAGTTTGCTTCGCTTAGCTCTACTTGAAGGGCAAAATCAGTGGGATCAAGCTCCGCCAGCAATTCGCCTTTTTTTACGGTCTGGCCATCTTTAACATTCAAGCGAATGACTTGGCCACTTACACGAAATGCGAGATCGGCTTCTTCACTGGCTTCAATTTCAGCCGGGAAACGGCGCAGGGCTTGCGCCTCTTCGTTGGCGACGGTGAACAGCTTAACGGGGCGAACTAAATCACTTACAGTGGGCTCGCTGACCTCAGCGGTATCCTGTTGGCAGCCGGCTAAGGTAAGTAAGCCCATGGCGCTGATAAGCAAAGCATGCTTTAACTTCATAGTTGGTTATCTCGATCTGATTATGGGTAGATAGGAAATAACCAAATTCTATATCTTGGGATGAAAGATATAAACGACAGTGTGGATATGCAAGATATTCCTTGTGCTTATAGCTTCACAAATTTAGCATTCAAATGAGTTATATTGTGAATTTTCCCATAAAATCTATTTGCGGCCGTGTCTCTGTTTATATTGCCCTGGTGAATAGCCTCGTATCACAGATTCTGAGCGCTGCTGGAGATGTTTGGTTTTGCGGCCATTCACTCTAGCACGCCAGAGGCGAAAACTACGGGGCTGCATATGACGCTGCATGACTTTGATGGTTTGCGCTTCGGTTAATCCAAATTGGTGTTCAATGGCCTCAAATGGCGTGCGGTCTTCCCAAGCCATTTCCACGATACGGGAGATATCCGCCGGCGTTAGCACTTCCTCATTATTCATACACATATCCGTAATGGTAATTTTATGACTTTGTGTTTACGCTTGAAGGCACAGACTGGATTGAACTTTTTGGTGAAAAGGCAGTATTCATGGAAATACCGATGACTTGGTTGCGAACGGGGATAGTCGCCCTCGGGTTGACACTACTTGGTGGCTGCGCCAGTGGACCTGAGCGTACAGGGATTGCCACCAGTTTCCCCAACGATGAGTTACAGATTTATGTGGAAGAGGATGTGGCTTATTTGTCTGGGGTACTCGATAGGGATTTGCCGGGGCGCTTGAAGGCAATGATAGCTGACCACCCTAACGTGACTGACTTAGTATTGGTTGATGTGCCCGGTTCTGTCGATCAAAATGCGACCATGGCAAGCGCCCAGCTGATTCGACGCTTGGGGCTAAATACTCATATCGCCAAAACGGGTTATGTATTGTCAGGTGGCGTAGATCTCTTTCTCGGTGGTAAAAAGCGCACTATCGGTGCCGGTGCTGGGGTTGGGGTGCATTCTTGGCGCTCGGTGGAAGAGTGGGGGAGTGATGTCAACCTAGCGGATCCCGTTCATGCCGCCTACGTAAACTTCTATCTTGCCATGGGTGTGCCGGAGCGTTTTTACTGGTTTACCTTAGAAGCAGCACCACCAGAGCGGGTATATTTCCTCTCTCCAGAGGAAATCTATGAATATCGATTAGTTACTCCTCGCTAGGATCGACTATGGAGCAGATTGAACTGTTCGCCATTGAAAGTCCCTGTCGTGGCATTTGCCAAACCAGTAAAAAAGGCTATTGCAAGGGCTGCTTGCGTAGTCGGGAAGAACGTTTTCATTGGTATGAAATGGATGAAGCCCAGCGCCGCCAAGTATTACAGTTATGCAAAGCCCGTTGGCAGCGCTTGGTGAAGGCTAGGCAAGAGCGTCTTGAACAGGATTCTGACAAGACACTGCCTTATGGCATTGTGGAGCTCGATTTCGAGCCCCCTGCCACTTAGTACTTGAACTTGTGAGTAGTCTGATTCAGTTGCTGGGATAGTTCCGCTAGTTTGTCGCTTGCTAGGGCGATCTGTTGCAACGCCAATTCGTTTTCTTCGGACATTTGACGCAAGGTTGCCAAGCGGTCGCTAATATCCCCAGAAACACTGGATTGCTCTTCAGTCGCGGTCGCGATCTGCAGCACCATATCACTGGCCTGTTCCACATATTCCACCGCATGCTGTAGGTCACCTACGGTGTGCTCAGCGCTATTTACTAGGGTATTAGCCCGTTCAATACTGCGATTTACCGTTTGCTGGGCGGTTTTCGAGCCAGATTGCAAATTGCGAATCAAATCATCAATATTCTCGGTTTCTTTTTGCGTGTTCATCGCTAACTGACGAACTTCATCCGCTACCACCGCAAAGCCCCGACCTTGCTCCCCGGCACGGGCCGCTTCGATAGCAGCGTTCAAGGCTAGCAAGTTAGTCTGATCGGCGATGCCCTTAATGGTTTCCAGTACCGTTGTAATGGATGCGGCAAGGTCATGTACTTGATCCACTTCGCGACCTGCACGAGTCAGTTCATCGGCAACTTGTTTCAGTTCCGTAGAGACTTTACTCACATCTCCCGCACTTTGGGAAACGGTAGACTTAGTTTGCTGAGCCGCATCGGCGGCTTGGTTGGCATTGGCGGCAATTTCCCCAACAGAAGAGGACATTTGCGTCATCGCAGAGGAGACGGAATCGGTCTGGCGATGTTGCTCTAGTAGATTGATCTTGGCTTGGCTGGATGCGGTAGCCACTTCTTCGGAAGTGCGGGCTTGGGTAGAGGAAGCCTCGCCAATCTCTTTGGTCATATGGCGCAGATCATGCACCATCTGGGCAAGAGCTTTGTATATGCCGGTCTCTTTACCATGATCAGTAAATTGATGGGTGAGATTGCCTTTTGATACCTCATGGACAATGGCGAGCAGATCTTTTGGCTCTCCACCAAGAGGTACAATCACTGCGCGCACGGTCACCACAGCGATAACAATGAGTACCACTAGGGTGATAATCATCAGTACGCCTGCTATCCAATATAGCTGATACACAGCGGCAAAGGCTTCATCGGCATTCAACTCAGCCAACATTATCCAATCTAGGGATTTGTAGGTAAGCGGGGTGTAAGCGGACAGAACATCGTCGCCATTGTAATTACGGGTTTCAATGATACCGGTCTCACCTTGCAAGGCTTTGCCTACCGATGGCAAACCGTCATCGAATTGATTGTTTTGTTGGAATGATGGCACCACTTGGAAACTGTCATTGTGACGCGCATCAGAACGGGCCAACAGATCGCGACCAACCAAGTAGGTTTCACCAGTCTCACCCATGCCTGAGCGATTACCCATAATGCCATTAAGCTTATCAAGAGGCACTTGGGCGATCATAACCCCTTGTAAATAGCCGCTTTCATCCATCATCGGAGAGGCGATAAAGGCTGCCGGTGCCGCATAGGAAGGCAGGTATTGCTCAAAATCCACAAAAACGGACTGACCGGATTGTAGTTCTGATGCTTGTTTGAAGGCTTTGCCAATTGCTGAATTGGCGTATGGGCCGCTAGTTAGAGAAGTCGCGTAGTCGGTTTCTTTGTAGTAGCTGTAAACCATATCACCAGTGCTACTAACCAGAAACACATCATAGAAGTGGTAGCGGTCTTGGATCTCATCAACATAGGGTTGTACTTCTTTATGCACATCGTCGTACATAAAGCCAAGTTTGGAGACCAGTAGATTTTGTTTCTCGCCAATTGGGTTTTCGTTATCAATTAAATAGGCTTCTTGCAGAATGACTGCTGTATCGCTCATTTGCGCGATGATGGCAGCGGGTTTAAATAGCTCCGGCTGACTGAAGTTGGGTTTCACCTCGGCATTATAGTAGTCCACCAAGCGCTGACGTTTGTTGGCCAGATCCGCTGGGGTGTATTCCACCTCGTAATCCCCTTCTGCCACTTGCTCATAGGCATATCGGAAGTTACTTAAGGCCCGTTGTAAGCTAGGCTCCGCAGCCATGAGCTCGACTTGGTTGGTAAGACCTGCTAGGTAGTCTTCGATAGCGGTCTGTTTATTGTCCCGGATCGACTCTAATTGGTTAAAGGATTGCTCCCTAAGGGAATTAGAAGCAACCTGAATCGCCATCACCACGGTAATCAAAACCGGAATGGCACCAATTAACATGCTAAGTAATAATTTGTGTGAAAACTTCATAGTGGTTCCTTAACCGAGGTTGTCCTTGACCATCCCTGAGTCGAAAAAATAAGCAGAATCCTAACGCTAACAAACGTCTATAACTACTCTATCAGTCGCTTTTTTGTGTTAAAAAGGTAACTGAGTGTCGTGAATTGTGTACTTTTGTATTTGTTGGGGTGGTGCTTCTGTTTAGCCGCCAAAAACAGCATCAAGAGCTTGAGAAAGTCGTTCTACGCCAATCACTTCCATGCCTTCAATGGGCTTTTTCGGGCAGTTCGCTTTGGGTACCACGGCCCGTTTAAAGCCATGTTTCGCCGCTTCTGCAATCCGCTCTTGACCAGATGGCACGGGGCGAATTTCCCCCGATAATCCCACTTCACCAAAGACCACCAAATCATCTGGCAGAACTTGATCTCGAAAGCTGGATACCACTGCAGCCAGAGCAGCCAAGTCTCCACTGGTTTCAATGACTTTTACACCACCCACCACATTGAGGTACACGTCCTGATCGGCTGTGAGTAGCCCACCATGTTTGTGTAATACTGCCAGCAACATAGCCAGACGGTTGTGGTCAAACCCCACGGTAACGCGGCGAGGGTTAGCATAAGCAGAGTCGTCCACCAAGGCTTGCAGTTCCACCAGTAGGGGGCGCGTGCCTTCCCAAACTACCATCACTAAACTCCCAGCAGCCGGGTGTTTGGAGCGATTCAAGAAGATGGAACTTGGGTTTTTCACCTCTTTTAAGCCGCTTTCCAACATGGCAAACACACCAAGTTCATTCACCGCACCAAAACGGTTTTTCATGCCGCGCAAGGTGCGGAAGCGGGAATCCTCAGAGCCTTCCAGTAACACCGAGCAATCTACCATGTGCTCCAAGACTTTGGGGCCAGCCAGCGTACCATCTTTAGTAACGTGACCGACCAGTAGCACCGTAGTTTGGGTTTGTTTAGCAAAGCGGGTAAGGACGGCGGCACTTTCGCGCACTTGGGAAACGCTACCGGGAGCGGATTCAATACCATCTAAGTGCATCACTTGGATGGAGTCGATCACCATCACTTTAGGCTTCACCTGAGCGGCGATATCCATGATGGTTTCCACGTTGGTTTCCGAGAGCATTTTTAGGTTTTGCGTAGGCAAGCCCAAACGCTGGGCGCGCATGGCAACTTGCTGTAAGGATTCTTCACCGGTGATATACATAGCGGGTTGCTGCTGGGCTAGCCAACACATGGTTTGTAGTAGCAGGGTGCTTTTGCCGGCACCGGGGTGCCCACCGATCAAGACCACCCCGCCCGGTACCAAACCACCACCAAGCACTCGGTCGAATTCCCCAGCACCCGAGCTAAAACGCGGTACATCCGTCAGATCCACTTCACTGAGATCTTTTACCGAGGCGGTGGTCGTCCCAGCATAGCCTTGGCGGCGTGGATCTTGGCTGGCAGCAACACGTGCGGAGGTTTTACCTGAGGTGAGGCGAATTTCTTGTAAGGTATTCCAAGCTTTACAGGCTTGGCACTGGCCTTGCCACTTGGCGTAGTCTGCACCACATTCGTTACAAACAAAGGCAGATTTTGCTTTAGCCATCGTAATTGCGATTTCCTTGAAGTTAGCCGGGGTAGCACCAGAAAGAGGCTACAAAATCCCGGCTAGGGTTATGCGTTAACGTCCATGTTAGCACAGGCATGTTTGATGCTAATGCCTACTTGCTCTTCCACTCGATCGAATACAGATCCAAGCGGCGGTCTTTAAGGTTGTTTACTGAACCTTCGCTACGAACCTGAATCAGCTTGTCCAAATCCAAATCCGAGAACATCAACATCTCAGTATTTGGTGTGGTTTCCGCCATGGTGGCATCGTGGGGGAATGAAAAATCAGATGGCGAGAATACCGCCGCTTGGGAGTACTGCACATCCAAGTTTTCAACTTGTGGCAAATTGCCACAGCTACCGCAGATCACCACATAACATTCGTTCTCGATGGCTCGGGCTTGAGCACAACGGCGCACCCGTAGATAGCCGTTTTTGGTATCGGTCCAGAAGGGCACGAACAGAATATCCATGTCTTGGGAGGCCAAATGACGGGCAAGCTCTGGGAATTCCACGTCGTAACAGATCAAAATACCCACACGACCGGCGTCGGTGTCCCATACGCGAACTTCGTTACCGCCCTCGATCACCCAATCGCGGCGCTCGTGTGGGGTGATATGAATCTTACGCTGTTCTTCAATGGTACCGTCTCGACGACATAGGTAGCTGGCGTTATACATCACATCGTCTTCGATCAGTGGCATAGAACCGGTGATCACGTTGATGTTGTAGCTCACCGCTAGCTGGGACATTTCCGCCACAAAGCGCTCGGTAAATGAAGCCAAAAAGCGAATGGCTTCTGTTTGGTTGGTTTGATCCGGCGCTAAGCCCATCAAGGGAGCGTTGAAAAATTCTGGGAATAGGGCAAAGTCGCTCTTGTAGCTTGATAGGGCGTCAATAAAGTACTCAACCTGCTTAAGTAGCTCCTCAACACTGTCTACTTCCCGCATTTGCCATTGCACCGCACCGATACGTACCTGGGTTTTACGGTAGGCCAATACGGTGGTTTCTGGTTCGTAGTAAATATTGTTCCACTCTAATAGGGTGGCATAGCCCAAGGATTTCTCGTCCTCTGGCAAATATTTCTTCATCAAACGGGTAACTTGGAAGTCGTTTGACAGTTGGAAAGTCAAAATCGGATCGTAAATCTTGCGACGGTCAACCGCATCAATGTATTCCGCTGGGGTCATTTCATTGGCGTGTTGGTAATAGTTTGGTATCCGACCTCCGGCCAAAATCCCCCGCAAGTTTTCTTGGCGACATAGTTCTTTACGGGCCTCGTAAAGACGACGCCCAAGGCGATAACCACGATATTCTGGGTCAATTAAGACATCCAGACCATATAGGGCATCCCCGTCTGGATCGTGGTGAATACGTTCCCGCTGGTCGACCAAATCTTCATAAGTGTGTGGGTTACTAAAGCGTTCGTAATTTACTTTAACCGAAAGCGCCACTCCGACGATCTGATCATGATCCATTAGACAGATTTGCCCATCAGGTAGGTCTTTAATCAGTTTGCGAATGGTGTGTTTTGGCCAAGAGCCACCAATGTCGTGATAGACCCGATCCATTAGCTCTTTGATTTGTGGGTAATCTTCTAACGTTAAATTACGAATCCTTAAGTGCAGATCTTCCAACATTCTGTCCCCAAATTGGTTATTTTACATAACGACCACTATAACGCAGTTTGATGACAACTTGCGTTAGCAAATGCGTAAATATGAAAAACCCCCGCCGTAGCGAGGGTTTCTCAAGGGTAACCTAGATGACTAGATTATTTCTTGCTGAACTCTGGGTAAGCTTCCATACCACATTCAGAGATATCAACACCTTCGTACTCTTCTTCTTCAGAAACTCGTACACCCATGATGGCTTTGATTGCTAACCAAACTACCATGCTTGAAACGAATACCCAGACGAAGATGGTTAGAGCGCCGGCGATTTGACCACCGAAAGAAGTGCCGTCGTTAGTGAGTGGCACAGCTAGTAGACCCCAAAGACCCACCACACCGTGTACAGAGATAGCACCTACTGGATCGTCGATTTTTAGTTTGTCTAGGGTAAGGATAGACACCACTACGATTAGACCGCCGACCATACCGATTAGGGTAGCGCCAAGGGCAGAAGGCGTAGAAGGCTCTGCAGTGATCGCCACAAGACCCGCTAATGCGCCGTTTAGAAGCATAGTTAGGTCAGCTTTACCGAACAGGATACGAGCTAGGATAAGCGCACCTACCGCACCACCAGCTGCTGCTGCGTTAGTGTTTAGGAATACCATGGCAACTGAGTTAGCGTTAGCGATATCGCCTAGTTTAAGAACGGAACCGCCGTTGAAGCCGAACCAACCCATCCAAAGGATGAAGGTACCAAGAGTCGCTAGTGGTAGGTTAGCACCTGGGATAGCGCGAACTTCACCGTTAGGACCGTATTTGCCTTTACGAGCGCCTAGTACTAGGACACCAGCTAGGGCTGCTGCAGCACCAGCCATGTGTACGATACCAGAACCCGCGAAGTCAGAGAAACCAAGGTCGCCTAGGTTAAACATACCGAATACGTCGTTGCCACCCCAAGTCCAAGAACCTTCAAGTGGGTAGATAACGCCAGTCATGACTACGGCAAAGGCGAGGAAAGACCATAGCTTCATACGCTCAGCAACCGCACCAGATACGATAGACATAGCAGTTGCTACGAATACCACTTGGAAGAAGAAGTCAGAAGCGCCAGAGTAGATAGAGCCGCCTTCGAAACCGTCTTCACGGCCAGCAAAGTCAGATAGAGTAGATGCAACGTCTACATCTTGAATACCAGATAGGAACCAAGTACCGCCGTACATGATGGCGTAACCACACACTAGGTACATGATACAAGAGATCGCAAATAGCGCGACGTTCTTAGTTAGGATCTCAGTCGTGTTTTTTGCGCGAACTAGGCCTGCTTCTAACATGGCAAAGCCGGCTGCCATCCACATTACCAATGCGCCACACACCAAGAAGTAGAAGGTGTCCATGGCATACTGTAGGTGAAAAATTTGATCTTGCATGTTTCGCCCCCCTAAAGGCTAATTAATACGAGCAAAAATTAAACTGCGTCTTCGCCAGTTTCGCCGGTACGGATACGAACCGCTTGTTCAAGATTAACGATAAAGATTTTACCGTCGCCGATTTTGCCAGTGTTGGCAGCGCCAGAGATGGCTTCAACAACCTGGTCGGTCATGTCGTCAGAAATGGCCAACTCGATTTTTACTTTTGGTAAAAAGTCCACCACGTATTCCGCGCCGCGGTATAGCTCAGTGTGACCTTTTTGACGTCCGAAACCTTTTACTTCAGTCACGGTAATACCTTGTACACCGATCTCTGAAAGAGCTTCGCGGACATCATCCAATTTAAATGGCTTGATGATGGCAGTGATTAACTTCATACCCACAGTCTCCTTAATGAAAGTCTGGCTTATGTTCGTTTTCGCAGGTAATTGGCTATATTCAATATGCGTGCCAGACTTTCTATTATCTGTGTCAGCCCACGGTTGACGTGGCTTTGACGCAAATAGGCAGAAATCTTTTAGGAGCAAACGATCAGTAGTGGTTTTTTCTGGTGCGATAATATGGTGCGCTATGGATTTGATGGTGCAGTGGTGGTTGATTGTTTTGTTTAATGGCTTTAGTTAGGAGTTATCTACTGATTTTTTATAGAGAAATGGCGTATTGAACTGGTTTTTTGGGGGCTTAAAAATAGCCCCATCGATTCAAAACGATTCATTTATTACCAACTAGTGCACAAATAGGAGGCGCAAATGTGCAATTATTTTGCCCTGTCCAAAATGGCGCATGGATTAGTTGGGGGTTAAGCAAGACAAGCTTCTAGAGTCTCTTTTATAATCCCATCATCAATTACGTTTACGCGTAGCAACTTATTATTGGGGAAGCAAATGATAGATCAATTTATTAAGCAGTTCGGTGCTGGTGTAGAACAGGCTGCTGCCACATTGGGCAAGCTCCCGGCGGAGGAAATTCAACTACAGCTACAGCAAGTGGCTAAGAATACACTGACGAAAATGGATTTAGTGACCCGTGAGGAATTTGAAGTGCAAGCGGCGATGCTAGCCAAGTATCGCGAACGACTTGCACAACTAGAAGCCCGTTTAGCCGAGCTAGAAGCACAACAGAAATAGGCTATTTCCACCCCGGCAGCCAATGGTCGCTGACTTTCAAATGCTGCCATGGGATGGTGTATTCTTTTTTCGTCATTAGCGCCTCAATGACGACAGACTCCACCTGTTCTTGTTCATTGCGCAGCAGTTTGGTAACTAAAAAGTGTTTCTCTTTTTGTTGTGGAGAAGTGGACGTCCACTTTGACAAATAGAGTTTATTCGGGTTTATTTGGTTTGCCATAGGTATGCCTCGCAACAGCGTCAATGCAAGGTATACGTATAAGAAATGATTATGGATGATTGGCTTTCACAAGGAGTGATTTATGAGCCTAGCCACTGTTTACAGCCGTGCCCGTGTGGGTATTGCTGCCCCCCTCGTTACTGTTGAAACCCACATTTCTAGTGGTCTACCCGGTTTGCATATTGTCGGTTTACCGGAAGCAGCGGTGCGTGAAGCGAAAGATCGCGTGCGCAGCGCTATTATCAACAGCCAGTTCGACTTCCCTGATGACAGAATTACCATTAATTTGGCCCCAGCGGATTTGCCAAAAGAAGGCGGTCGTTACGATCTTGCCATCGCTGTCAGCATTCTGGCGGCCTCCGGACAGTTGGCAAAGACACCTTATCAGGACTATGAATTTATCGGGGAGCTGGCTCTATCAGGGGATTTGCGTGGTGTCCCCGGTGTATTGCCATCAGCGTTAGCGTGCGCCAAAGCTGAGCGTGTTCTGATCTGTCCCCGGGAAAATCAACAGGAAGCCGGATTACTCGCGGCTTCCCATTTACACGGGGGAAGTCTTACGGATGTGGTGGGGCATTTGTTGCAATTAAAGCAACTTCCCGAATGTAAGGCGGAGTTAGTCCGTTCCGAATCCTTTGCCAGCCCTCGAGATATGTCTGATGTAAAGTGGCAATATCAAGCCCGGCGCGCCCTAGAGGTCGCCGCGGCAGGCAACCATAATCTACTTTTCGTAGGTCCTCCGGGTACTGGTAAAACCATGCTGGCATCGCGACTACCGGGCATCATGCCCACCTTAACCGAAGCGGAAGCTCTGGAAGTTGCTGCGGTGCAGTCCGTATCCGGACGCAAAATGGGGGTAGATTGGCATTGGCGGCAGCGCAATTTTCGCTCCCCCCATCATAGTAGTTCCGCTGCAGCATTAGTGGGTGGTGGCTCCATTCCGAGACCGGGAGAAATTTCTTTAGCCCATAAAGGGGTGCTGTTTTTAGATGAGCTGCCGGAGTTCGACCGGCGGGTTCTCGAAGTCCTACGGGAACCACTAGAAAATGGCGAAATTCACTTATCTCGCGCCCGGAGTCAGGTCACTTACCCGTCTCAGTTTCTGTTGGTGTGTGCCATGAACGCTAGCAATGAAGCCTATAAAAGCGGTGATGACTATTACCAATCGGAGGCCAGCCAGCGTTACTTAAAAAAACTCTCTGCTCCCTTTTTAGACCGTATTGACCTACATGTGGAAGTACCGCCACTCCCCGCTGATGTGTTAGTGAATGAGCAACAGCCGGGGGAGTCCAGTGCTGCTATTCGTGAACGGGTCGAAGCGGCAGTAGCGCGGCAGCGGCAACGCCAGGGGGTGCAAAATGCCCATCTGGATGGCCGCAAATTGGAGCAAATTTGCGCCTTAAATGACGATGATAAGCGCTTTATGCAGCAAGCTTTGGAAACGTTGAAGCTCTCTGCCAGAGCCTACCATCGGGTATTGCGTGTTGCATTGACCTTGGCTGATTTAGATAAAGTACCCGTACAGCGTCAGCATCTAATGGAATCATTAAGTTATCGCAAGATGGAGAAAACCCTCGGACAGATGGTGGGAAAGGGGTGAAGTAGATTTTGCTATTACCCGTTATTGACTTGCTGGGTTACACTGTCGCGAAAGGAATTAAGGAGAAACATTGTGCGCCGACAATTTTACCTAGCGGCAACGGGTTTGGCACTCACCACGCCCGCTTGGGGCGTGACCACCGAGAGCGAGTTTGGCTTAACTTTCTCGCAAACCTATTACGTCGAACCTGACATCATGGAACAGCGTGGGCAACTATTTGGGGTGAATGGAACTTTTGCCCAGCGACAAAATGCTGCAGTAATACTCGAGGTAGAGTACTCGGCCGGGTGGGTGGATTATAAAGGCTCCGGCACCATGGAAAATATTCCAGATACCTTATTTGAAACTCGGGTTTTGCTAGGAAAGGACTGGTTAGCGGGCAACGGCTACCGGGTGACACCTTATCTTGGGTTGGGTTATCGCTTTTTAACGGATGATTCTACTGGGATGGTTTCGAGCGACGGCTCTGGCGGCTATCGCCGGGAGCAAAGCTATGTTTACTCTCCTATTGGTATTGCCTTTACCCCAGCCCCTTGGCATACCGGTTGGCGCCTTGGCGCTACCATGGAGTATGACCACTTTTGGTATGGTAATAATTTGTCGACCATCAGTGCCGTTTGCGGTGGTACAGATAGCTACGTATCCCAAGACGAAGGCGAAGGAGCCCGAGTATCTCTGCGCTTGTATTCACCACGTTTGCCAAACCGTGGGCGTGTGATTTTTGAGACCTTCTATCGCTATTGGTCCATCGCAGATTCCACCTCTAACCTAGTGTATGCCCCACGATGCCATTCCAACCCTTCCAGCGAATACTATTACGAACCCCATAATCAGTCAGAACAATTTGGCTTGCGTTTAATTTGGCGTAGTTAAAAAAAAGGGCAGCGAAAGCTGCCCCAAAAGGTGTCAGAAACTACCAAGATCCATTACGCATGGGCTAGCTTTGCCCCCTGTGGGTGGCGTAGCAGCTTGCTGGTTAACTTAAATAGCGCGCCGATGGTGACAATTTGAATTGCGACTAACGCTACCAAACCGATCCAATACACCGGGCTAAATTGCGCCACGATACCGGTTTTGACAAAGCCAATATGCCACCAAAACATTCCCATAACGAACAGCGCGACACCCGGACAAACCAAACCGAAGCTAATAGGGCTCTCTTTATCACCATGTAGGTAGCTGTTTAAGTAGCCGTTGGCTTTCATGGCTTTGTAACCCAAGATGATCACGCCTATTTGCGTCATAAAAATCAGTGTCAGAGGTAAAAATAGGTCCCCAGACTTGCTGGCAACACCAAAGTGGTGCGCTAAACCATGGGATAGGCGTACCCAAGCGATCCCTAGCAGTGTCAGAATGGGGACCAGCATCCAAAGACTCGGTGAGGCTGGCTCGGCGATGCCGTGTTCCATCATCGCACTCACCCCATGGACTACCACAATCATGCCCAACAAAACAGAGAAGGCCATAAATGCGATACTGAGTGTCGTGGCGATGGTGGCAACAGCCGCAATGTGCGACATCGCAGCGGCCGCAGCAAAGCCCACTGACAACATAGAAAACGTGAAAACGCTAATGAGAGCCGACAAATGATTGTGTTCTGCCGCCCGGTAACCACCGCCCTTAATCATGTTACTAAAGTAGTTAGCAAACATTTTTACGGCGTACCAAGCGATCAAACCAAATGCCGCTAGCGCGCCAGGGAATAAGTACTCAACATAGCTCCATAAACCGGGTACAAATAGCGCTCCGAGAATAAAGAAAACGTTAACAGTCATCGCCAAGGTGAGAGGAATAGCCATCCGCTGCAACTCGGCAGGGGTGCCGATCAGTTTCTCGACATCAGCTTTATGCTTGCTATGTTCATTGATGTTCCACGCTAGCAATACTAAGTGCAATATTGAGAAAATAATCACCCCAACCAAAGCGGCAACGGTGATCCCCGCCATAACGCCACCGTCAGCGAGTTGTGCGTTCCAATCAGCAAATGTGGGGATAGGGGTATTTTTGTGGGGTACCATCCACATCAAATACATAAAAAAGCTGACGGCTGTGCCACCGGCGCCCAGTGCCGCGAGCCAATAAGTAGGATGATAGCTTAAGTTCGGGTTTCTACGAATCATGGTCTTATCCTCGTTGGGATGCTGTATATTAGATTTTTCTAAATATATTAGATAAATCTTATGTTGTCACATTGCATTGATGAATAAATGATCGAAATCATATTTATTAGAATTATCTAATGTTTCTTGGGCGTTGAGAATAAGTGCTGCTTGGTGCTTCGTTGTTGTACACTGGTGCCCCTCGACAACGTCAAAGCATGGTCAATATCACTATGAGTGAACCTCTACCCTCCATCACCCAGCGCATGCGCAATCTCAATGAGCGCCAGTTAGAGGCGGTAAAGCAAATTGATGGGCCCTTGTTGGTATTGGCGGGTGCGGGTTCTGGTAAAACCAGTGTAATCACCACCAAGATTGCTTATTTGATTCAAACCTGTGGCTTTAAAGCGTCTAGCATTGTTGCGGTGACCTTTACCAACAAAGCAGCGCGAGAAATGAAAGAGCGGGTCGTCGGTATGCTCAGTAAGCCCGAGAGCCGTGGCTTAAGCATTTCCACCTTTCACACCTTGGGGCTCAATATTCTTAGGAAGGAATACCGTAAAGCGGGTCTAAAAGAAGGCTTTACCCTATTTGATGCGGCGGACTCGTTGGCCTTGGTCAAAGAGATACTCGATAAGGAATTTGCAGGGCAGATGGATGCGGCGGGGTTCTGTCAGCACACTATTTCCAATTGGAAGAATGACTTAACCCCACCTAATGTGGCCATGACCAATGCAGACACAGAAGAACTGCTGTTAGCGGCGCAGGTTTATGGCCAGTATCAACGCTATCTGCGGGCTTATAATGCAGTGGATTTTGATGACTTATTGTTGCTACCGGTGAGCCTGCTACTGACCGATGAACCTCTGCGGAATAAATGGCAAAACAAAGTTCGTTACCTTTTGGTGGATGAGTGCCAAGACAGTAACAACAGCCAATATGAATTGATTCGTCTATTAGCCGGGGATAGAAAGTGCTTCACCCTAGTGGGGGACGACGATCAGTCAATTTACGCCTGGCGCGGCGCACGACCGGAAAATCTAGAACGTCTATCGGTGGACTACCCCAACCTTAAGCTGGTTAAACTGGAGCAGAATTACCGTTCCACACGTACTATTTTGAATGCCGCCAATACCTTAATTGCCAATAATCCCCACGTTTATGAAAAGGCCCTGTGGAGCGATCACGAAATTGGTGACCCGATTCGGGTGATGGTCACCCGCAACGAAGACGCAGAAGCAGAACGTGTTGCCGCTGAAATTCAAAGTCGTCATTTGCGTTTTAATATTCCTTATCAAGACTTTGCCGTGCTGTACCGAGGCAACCATCAAGCGCGCCTGTTGGAAATCAAACTGCAAGCCTATCGCATCCCCTACAAAATGAATGGCGGTAGCTCGTTTTTCTCCCGCGCTGAAATCAAAGACTTGATGTCTTATTTACGCCTATTGGTGAATCCAGATGATGATAATGCCTTGTTGCGTATCATTAACTTACCCCGTCGGGACATTGGTCCTGCGACCCTCGAGAAGGTGGGGAACGTTGCCAATCAATTGGGTTGTAGCCTGTTTGCTGCGGCGGGAGATAAGTCACTGGATGAAACAGTCACTGGCAAACCACTAGCGAGCCTGCGGGAATTCGAGCGCTGGATACGCCATTTGCAGGAAAAGGTACGTACTAGCAACCCGATCCCAGTGATCGAACAAATGATCCACGATATGGATTATTTTGGTTGGTTACAGGAGCAAGCCAGCTCTCCCAAAGCCGCTGAGCGTCGTATCGATAACGTGCGTTTCCTGCTGGAATCCATTCAACGGATGATGGAATCCGCTTGGGAAGAAGACGCCGACGCGGGCCTTGATCAAGCCATCGCTAAGTTACTACTTATCGATATGTTAGAGCGCCAAGAAGAGGAAGAAGACGAAGACAAAGTGCAGCTACTGACTTTGCACGCATCAAAAGGGTTGGAATACCCCCATGTATTTTTGATTGGCTGTGAAGAAGAGCTTCTTCCCCACCGCAACAGTATCGAAAATGACGATATCGAAGAGGAGCGCCGCTTAGCGTATGTTGGTATTACCCGGGCGAAGAAAACTCTGTGCATTACCTTAGCGGCTAAACGTCGCCAATTCGGCGAAGAGATCGACTGTTTACCCAGTCGCTTCTTGGATGAGTTGCCGGAGCAAGATCTCGTTTGGGAAGGGCGCGGTGATGAATCTGAGTCCCAGCAACGAGAACGGGGCAAGGCCTCGCTCTCGGCGTTGAAGGCGATGTTGAATAATTAACGCTTAGGCAGTAGCTGGGTCCAGATCTAGATCCGTATTGCCTGCTTCGGCCCATTTCATCAATAAAAAGGCAAGCGCGCCGAGTACCGTAAACCCAGTAGTGACAGGGATAAGGCTGTTATCGTATAGCTGACCAATCACCGTACCTATGCCCATAGACATAATGGCTGAAACAGAACCAATCACCGCAGAGGCGATTCCCGCTACATGTCCCATGGGTTCCATCGCCATGGCATTCACATTGCCAAATAGCAGACCGAAACAGAAGAACAGCACAGCGGCATAAATTAAGAACATCCACAGCTGAATTGTGACCACGGCATGTAGACCCAAGAAAGTCCCAGAAGCCGCCACAATAGTGACAATAGCGCTAAGGGCAATAGGGCGCATACCGTACTGCTCGACAATACGGGAATTTACTAGGGACGACACTCCCAGCACTAATGCCAAGCCACCGAAGTAAACACTAAACATCACACCGACATTGAATTGCACTTGAAAAATCTGTTGGGAGGAATTGAGATATCCCATAAAACTGCCAAAGAACAACCCCATGCACACCATATAACTGGCGGTTTTACGGTGTGTGAGGACTTCCTTAAAGCCGTTGGCAAAGCCAGTGTACGTCATGGGTATGCGTTCTTCCTTAGGCAAGGTTTCCTGTAACCTTGTGGCGATCCAAATCACCAATAAGCCAGCGTAGACAAAGTACATGATAAAGACGCCGCGCCAGTCGCTGAGGAACATCACCGCTTGCCCTAAAGTGGGCGCAATAGCCGGTACCAACACAAAGATCATCATGACCAAAGACATAGTGCGGGCCATCTGTGCGCCGCTAAACATATCCCGCACTAAGGAAACCGCCGCAATGTAAGGGCCGGCGACACCAAGACCTTGTACAAAACGGCCTACCATCAAGGCATCCATAGTATCCGCCTGATGACATAAAAAGGTACCCACAAAATACAGCGCAAAACCAGTGAACAAGATAGGTTTACGACCGAGGGCATCGGACATGGGACCGGCCACTAGCTGACCAAGCGCCATTCCTAAAAACATTAATCCGATAAGTAATTGTGGCTGATTAGCGTCAGTAGCATTCAGTGCTTCGCCGATGATTCCTAATGCTGGCAATAAAGCATCAATGGAAATCGCCACAATGGACATTAATAGGGCAACTAAAACCGTAAATTCTTTGGCACCGATACCGGATTGGCGAGCGCTAGGGGAGTGAGTCATAACCATTCCTATGGTTCAGGGTAAGATAACTATAAACAACAATTATAATGATTCAGGGAACTGGTTACAGCGTAGACAATGTGAACCAAACAAGAAAGGCGCTAAGTGGTAAATCAAGTGCTGGGATGCGGGGCTAAAACGCAAAAAGGAGACCGAAGTCTCCTTTTCGTTGGTCAAAACAGTGCTTACTTACTGTTTTCAACCATGTACTCGATAGTAACTTTGATCTCATCGTCAGAACAGTTGGCACACGTTCCGCGAGGAGGCATAGCGTTGATACCGTTGATCGCGTGAGATAGCAAAGTATCCATACCTTGTGCAACACGTGGAGCCCAAGCGGCTGCATCACCTAATTTAGGTGCACCCGCTACACCGATAGCGTGACAAGCAGTACAGAATTTGCCGTAGATTTCTTCGCCAGAACGAGGACCACTGCCACCAGCCGTTGCTGCAGCGGAAGCCACTTCACACTCTTCACCGGCGATACATACTTTACCTACTGGCGCCACGCGTGCCGCGATATCTTCAGGGCTTTGACCGTATGCACTTACAGACGAGCTAAGGAAAGCAGAAAAAGTTGCCACACTGGCCAGTGCTAGAACTTTACGGCTTAGAAGTTGGGGTAGCAAACTCACGATGATTGTCCTCGATCAGAAGTTAGTCTAATTTTGTGTAAACCTAAAACCGCAGCAGTATAACGACTACTGACCTGGCTCGAAACCAGAACTTGGTCGTATTCTAGGCAAAACCCGCTCTAAATCAAAAAAATAAGGAATTTTTATGGAGGGATAAGAGTGATTCTTATCTAAAGCTTTACTTTTACCCCATCAAGATCTGTTAGTGAACAGCGCTCCTCTAGCTTTAGTGCTGCTCTATTTAGCGTAGCTCTTTGACTGGAGTAATCCATTGGATTATATTTTATCAATGCAGACGACTATTACCGAACTTCCAGAATACATTAAAAGATCTGAGTCTCTTCTCGGTGACAGAGAGAGAAGAGACATTATTGACTACCTTTCTGTACATCCAAAGTCAGGAGATTTGATGGAGGGTTTGCAACTGTTGCTGATTTTATGTTACTGTATGTATATACATAGTAATATATTGGTGTAAATGAAGCTTTCAGATTGGGCAAGAAAACAAGGAATAAGCTATCGTACCGCATGGAACCAGTTTCGTAGCGGCAAGCTTCCTGTGCCTGCAAGGCAGCTGCCTACTGGCACGATCATTGTTGATGAGGTTGTTAGAGAGTCTAAAGCGGTTATTTATAGTCGCGTCTCCAGCTCCGATCAGAAAAAGGATTTAGATGGTCAAATCGCCCGCTGCCTGAGCTTCGCAAATGCTCAAGGAATTGCTGTATCCGCTACTGTCTCT
>NZ_VFRR01000036.1 GCF_006385675.1 Maribrevibacterium harenarium
GATTTAAAAGAGAAAAAGGAAGGATTTCGGGCATTCCGATCACGTTTTTCGCTATTCCGATCGCCGATTCCGGAGTGGGGCTAAAAGTGATCGTATAATCGCGGAACCGGTGATCGGATTAAACCGAAATGGGCGATCGGATAATCCCGAAATGGCTGGTCGGAATGCTCCGAAATATGCACCGAGAAAGCATTGATGACAAAATCCAGCGTTTCTCGTCCCGAGAAGATCAGTATCCAGTCAATAATTGGTTAAACGATATATTCGGAGCACGCATTATTTTAAATACAGTAGAAGTAGAGCAGGTGATGGATTGCCTCGACGACTGGCAAGATGAACTGGGCTTAAAAAATTGGTACTTGCGTGATAAGGAAGGCTATCGAGGCTTGCATATTTACTTTAAAAACCGAAGTAACTTCTACTTTCCTTGGGAACTGCAAATCTGGGATCAGCAAGACCTGCGCAGCAACATTGAAAACCACGAGAAGTTCAAACGACACTTCCTAAAGTGAGCGTCTAGCATGTAGGTCTGTGGGGCAGGAGAACTATCTAGTACTTTCGTGTAGCGACTTTTTTGCCTTGGGTTAGGAGTAGGATAGCTAACTGCTACTTTGCTCAATGGCCTTACGCACAGGCTTGGGAGCAGGAGAGTTATCTGGTACTTTTGCGCAGCGACCTTACGCGCTTGCGCGTGGAGCCAGCAAAAGATACCAGATAACTCTCCCCAACAACCCTAATAAAGCCCTAAACCGACAAACTACTTAGCCGGCCGCGGCGCATACGCAAACACATCCGAATAGGCATTCTCAGTCGCCAACCCAGCCGCTTCCAAATGATCCAAAGTACCGTAAACCATACCCACCGAGCCACTAATAAAGGCCACAGAGCGACTCAAATCTGGGTGATCAGCCAGCACTGCTTCATACAACCAGCCCGTACGCCCAGACCAACCCTCTGCACCTTCATTTAACACCACTTGCAAATCAAAGCGGTGCTCGGTTGCCAACCAATCCTGTAAAAACACATCTTCTTGGCTACGTAGACCCCAATACAAACACACCTTGCCTGCATAACCACTATGATCCAAGTGCTCGAAAATACTCTTCATCTGAGCAAAGCCCGTACCGCCAGCCAACAACAAAACTTGCTCCGGCTGCTTATCCAATGCCCCATTGGCAATATTGGCATCCCCGCCTGGAATCATTAGCGTTACTTCCTCGTTATGATTCAAGGTGCGAATCACAGTCGCAGCGAGGGAAGTTTCATCCGTTACCAAAATATAGAGAGTGATATGGGGTAACTGGTGCGGAGCACTGCCAATCGAATAGGGGACTTTTTCCCCTGTTGGCAAACATATCATCAGATATTGACCGGCGATAAAGTTCACATCCGCTACGGAAAGATCAACCTGGTATACATTGTTATTGAGTAAGTGAACGCCATTGACCTTGGCTTGTACTTGCTCCATTTGCTTCTCCCATTGGCAACTCAGAGCAAAAGCCCATTTGCCTTAATAAATTTGGTGTTCTCTGCTTATAAATGAAAAGCCACTTAATAAAGTGGCTTTTTAGTATTGCTATAAGTGTATTTCAAGTCGGCTATTTATTCTTGCCTTTCATCGACTCAAAGAAGTCATCATTTGTCTTAGTGACTTTTAGACGATCGATCAAGAATTCCGTTGCTGCAATGTCTTCCATCGGGTTTAGCAACTTACGCAAGATCCACATACGTTGTAGCTCGTCTTCCGTAGTCAACAAGTCTTCACGGCGAGTACCGGAACGACGGATGTTGATAGCCGGGAAAGTACGTTTTTCAGCAATCTTACGGTCTAGGTGAAGCTCCGAGTTACCGGTACCTTTAAATTCCTCAAAGATAACCTCATCCATTTTCGATCCGGTGTCTACTAACGCCGTGGCGATAATGGTCAAGCTGCCGCCTTCTTCGATATTACGAGCAGCACCGAAGAAACGCTTAGGGCGTTCTAGGGCGTTAGCATCCACACCACCGGTCAATACTTTACCGGAAGAAGGGATAACTGTGTTGTAAGCACGGGCGAGACGGGTGATGGAGTCCAGTAGGATTACCACGTCTTTTTTGTGCTCAACAAGACGTTTTGCTTTTTCGATAACCATTTCGGCCACTTGTACGTGGCGGGCTGGTGGCTCGTCAAAAGTAGAGGCGACCACTTCACCGCGAACGGTGCGAGACATTTCTGTTACTTCCTCAGGGCGCTCGTCAATCAACAGCACGATCATGTGACACTCTGGGTTGTTACGTGTGATCGCATTGGCGATATTCTGCAACATGAAGGTTTTACCCGCTTTTGGCGGTGATACGATCAGGGCACGCTGACCTTTACCCATTGGTGCAACCAAATCAATGATGCGGGAGGTAATGTCTTCAGTAGAGCCGTTGCCGGTCTCCATAACCAAACGTTGGTTAGCAAATAGCGGCGTTAAGTTCTCGAATAGAATCTTATTACGCACACTGTCAGGCTTATCAAAGTTGATTTCGTTGACTTTCAATAGGGCAAAGTAGCGCTCGCCATCTTTTGGGGGGCGAATCTTGCCGGAAATGGTATCGCCGGTGCGTAAGTTAAAGCGGCGAATTTGGCTAGGTGACACATAAATATCGTCAGGGCCAGCAAGGTAAGAGCTGTCTGGTGAACGCAAAAAGCCAAAGCCGTCTTGCAAAATCTCTAAGATACCATCGCCATAAATGTCTTCACCGCTTTTGGCGTGACGTTTCAAAATGGCAAAGATAACGTCTTGTTTACGGGAGCGGGCAAGGTTTTCAAGCCCCATTTCCGCTGCAATGTCTAATAATTCGGGTACTGATTTCTGTTTTAATTCGGTAAGGTTCATAAACGGAAAGTTATGTTGGCTCATTTGAGGATAATTGACGGGATTCAACTGGACGCTAAGGCGTGCCAATAACCAATGTCGGAAGTCGCACACTAAGTCATCGCTATTCGACACCGAAAAACCAACACTGGTTAACCAAGACGTAAAAAATGGGGCTTGGTGACGAAGCCGATACAGCGTAGAGACTGATTGGGGGCCCCAGTAAGCGATCAATTGTTAGGCAAGTTAGCCGATCGCACCGCCTAGGACTTGGTTACTTTAGTGCCTTTTATAGGGTAGGTCTAGTGCTGCAAGCAGTAAAAATGCATATTTTGTTAACTTTTTGATCACCCGCAGTGAAAAAAAGTTAATTTGTGTTTGGTTGCACAGAGTCGCAAAGGTTATGGTAAAGTCCATTCCGCTGGTTGAGAACATCAATAATAAAGCTGCGTACACCCTCCTATATAGTAAGTGGCGCGGGCTGGCTCAAAGGAACAGGATTTGGTAAACCGTCAACCTCGACAAAAGGCGTTATAGAATGCAATCTCTTTTCGTACAGCAGTCCCACGACTTTCCCTTCGAAAAAATTGCCGCAATTGATTTAGGCTCCAACAGCTTCCATATGGTGGTAGCACAGGTCAGTCATGGACAATTGCGCATTACCGGTGAGTACGGTGACAAAGTACAGTTAGCCGCAGGCCTGCAAAATGGCGTCTTAGATGAAGCTGCTATTGAGCGCGGGATCGCTTGTCTCTCTCAATTCGCTCAAGCTATTGAGGACATGCCCTTGGGATCTGTGCGCGTAGTGGGAACGAATGCCCTGCGAGCAGCGAAGAATCGTAAAGAATTTATTCAACGGGCGGCTCAAGTCTTACCTCACCCAATCGAGATTATCGCCGGTCGTGAAGAGGCTCGTCTTATCTATGTGGGCGTAGCTCGCACCATGGATCATGGGGAGCAAAAACGTTTGGTGGTAGACATTGGTGGTGGCTCTACTGAGTTCATTATCGGTCGTCAACTGGACACTATGCTCACCGAGAGCTTGCATATGGGGTGTGTCAGCTATCGACAGCGTTTTTTTGCCGACGGCACCATTACCAAAAATGCCTTCCAAAAAGCCGTCACTGCGGCGCGCCTAGAATTACTTAGTATTCAAGATGACTATTCCGCCGAAGGCTGGGACGTGGCCATTGGTTCTTCCGGCACCGCCAAAGCGGCCTATAATATTGGCTTGGAGAATGGCTGGAGTAAAAAGGGTATTACCCCTAAAGTCCTGAAAAATATCCAAAACGCCCTGTTTGACGCAGGACATGCGGATAACATTAATTTGCTTGGCCTGAAACCTGAGCGTAAAAATACGATTGCGGCTGGAATCGCGATTTTGACCGCCATATTTGAATGTTTCAGTATCAAACAGATGGATTTTTCTGTTGGTGCGTTGCGCGAAGGTGTCTTATTCGATGTGATGGGGCGCTATGAAGACACGGATGTTCGGGAACGTACGGTTAACTATCTACTCAACCAATATCATATCGATCTAGAACAAGCCAAGTTGGTGACCCAAACGGCGATTTCGGCATTACAACAGGTGCGTGAAGACTGGCAGCTAAATTCCTTATCCAATGAAGATATCCTGCGTTGGGCTGGCTTGTTGCATGAGTGTGGGTTGGGTATTTCCCACAGCCGTTATCACAAGCATGGGGCTTATATTATCAGTGAATCGGATATGCCAGGTTTCTCCCAGCAGGAGCAAAAGGCGTTAGCGGAGCTGATTTTGCGTCACCGTCGTAAGTTTACCCAGAGCCTGGATTTTCCGTTTACGAAAGGGGACACCCAAGACCTAGATCGATTAGCGATTCTATTGCGTTTGTCCCATCTATTGCATATGGATCGCAAAGAAGGGGATATCCCCATCTTTAATCTAACGGCTTCAGATAAGCATCTTCATGCGGAGTTCTTGGAAGGTTGGCTGGAAGGGCGCCCTTTGACCCAGGCAAACCTTCAGCGGGAAGCCGAGTACTTAGCCTCGGCAGGTTACACGCTGACATTTAATTAATGCTCGGACTGAGCCTTGCCTGTGTGCGCTGCGTATTAAATACGCGAGCGTACGGAGCGCAAGATATCTCGCCAAGTGATAATTCCCAAGACGTGACGTTCCTCGTCGACCACCGGTAGGCAGGAAATATCTGCATTTAGCATCCAGTCGATTACTTTTTCTACGGGGGTGCTTGGCGACACGGTAATCGGCTGGCGCGTCATGATCTGATGAGCTGCCCGGTTCAGGGTATCCAAATCTCTGGGCTGTTCATTTACTTTTCCGATAAACGGACTGATTAGGCGCAGTAAATCTCGGTCAGAGATGATGCCTTCTAACTTATCGTCTTCTACCACGGGTAAGTGGTGAAAATGCTGTTGCTGTAAGATAGCTTGGATCTCGGTGACACGGGTATCCATGTGCACCGTTACAACTTTGGTGGACATTAAATCTTGCGCTTGCATCACTGCCTCCTCACGCAGGGTGAACCGATGTCGTATTCTTCCTGCAAATCCCCGATGGTGTAATATTTCTATCGGCAATCTTTACTATTTTTAAAGACTATATTCTGCCTTTAAATCTAATAATACAACGTCAAAAAGCGTGAAATTCGGCCCATTGAGTGGGATTTTTCCATTGGGATGGCTTTTCCTGTCATTAAGTTACCTTTGGTATCAAGGCAACAACGTGAAGTTCGACTATGGTCTCAAGACATTGTCGACAATTTGGGTATAATTTCCTCCAACCCTATTCAATGCGCTCATTTCCTGACCTGATCCAGATAATGGCGGGAAACGTTTGTCGTTGAGGAGAGTAAGAGAAACAGGCGCCTTTACCCAGATTGGCGCCGGGCCACCAAAAGTGGCTCTTACGGCTTACTTTCAAACTACAACTGGCTATGACACGGCGAACTCATATGACCTCAAATATTGTAGACGTACTCCTAGTGGGCAGCGGTGCGATGAGCACCACCCTAGGTATGTTGCTGAAGCAGCTCGATCCCTCTCTTTCCATCACTATGGTGGAGCGTTTAGATCAAATAGCACAAGAAAGTACCGATGCGTGGAACAACGCTGGCACCGGTCACGCGGCTTATTGTGAACTAAACTACACCTCACAAAATGCGGATGGCACCACTAATATCGATAAGGCAGTGACGATTAACGCAGCCTTTGAAGTGAGTTTACAGTTTTGGTCCTATTTGGTGGAACAGGGCTTGCTACCCGAGCCTCACAACTTTATTAACCGAGTACCCCACCAGAGTTTTGTGTGGGGCGAGCGCAATGTTAAGGCGCTTAAATCTCGCTTCGATGCCATGAGTGCCCACCCAGCCTTTCGCGAAATGGAGTACACCGAAGATCCACGCACTATGGCGGAATGGATGCCATTGGTTATGCAAAACCGTACCGGCAATGAACCGTTAGCGGCGACTCGCATCGAGCATGGCTCGGACGTGAACTTTGGTGCTGTAGCCCGTAATATGGCTCAGCATCTGCAAAGTCTCGATGGTTTTACCACCGAGCTAAGTGCCGATGTAACAGATTTAGTGAAACAGAGCGATGGCAGCTGGCGCGTGACCCTAGAGCAAAAAGGTCAGCGTAAAGACATCAATGCCAAGTTTGTATTCCTTGGGGCAGGTGGTGGTTCCTTACCACTATTGCAAAAGTCTGGCATTCGCGAGGGCAAGGGCTACGGCGGCTTCCCAGTGAGTGGTCAGTGGCTGGTGTGTGAAAAACCTGAGCTTGTTGATCAGCATTTTGCCAAGGTTTATGGTGCTGCCCCGATCGGTGCGCCGCCAATGTCAGTGCCACACTTAGACACACGAGTTATTGATGGCAAACGTGCCATTCTATTTGGGCCTTTTGCTGGCTTCACTACTAAGTTCTTGAAAAATGGTTCTGTTACCGACTTGATGAAGAGTGTCAAGCTCGACAACTTGGCGCCCATGCTGAGCGTCGGTAAAAACAATATGGATTTGACCAAGTATCTAATCAGTGAAGTGCGCCAGTCCCATAAAGATCGCTGTGATTCGTTGCGTAACTTCTTCCCGGATGCCAAAGACAGTGATTGGCGCTTGGCGTATGCTGGACAACGGGTACAGATCATCAAAAAAGATGGTAAAGGCGGCGGTAAGCTGGAGTTTGGTACTGAGGCAATTACAGCAGCAGACGGCACGCTAGCGGCGCTACTGGGGGCTTCTCCAGGCGCTTCAACCACAGTGAATACCATGATTGGTATCATTGAGCGTTGTTTCGCTGATCGCATCAAGACGCCAGAATGGCAAACCAAGATGAAGGAAATGGTGCCTTCTTACGGTCAGTCTCTGATTGAAAACACTGATCTACTGCTGGAAGTACGTAAGCGTACTCTTGAGACTCTCAAGCTCAACCCCTAAAATCGGGCACCAGCAGACACAAGCCGAGTAGATCTTCTGCTCGGCTTTTTTATTATCTGGCGTCAGCTTGAGACAGTGACGCGCCCAATATTGAAAAGAGAACAATTCATGACCACATTCGCCGAACGCGCCGATCAACTCAGTGACCAGTTGCGCGAACTTGAACATCAGGCAGAGGATGGCGACCAGCTATTTTTTTGCGCGTATTTGCTAGGCTTACTCGGGCTTCACAGCGCGGTAGAAGGGGAAGGGGCAGATGCCTTTGATGCACACTTCTTGGGAGCATTAAACGAAACCATGGCTGACGAAAATATGACTGAGTCAGACCAAGCTGCAATTCTCGCGCTGTGGCAACAGGTGGTTTAAGTCCAGTTCTCTAAGCGAATGCCGTCGACCCGTTCAAACTCTTTGGTGTTGTTGGTCACTAGAATCAGACCTAAAGATCGGGCGTGTCCCGCGATCATTTGATCGTAGGGACCAATTGGGGTTCCGCGGGCTCTCAAATCTGCCCTTATTTGGCCGGTATGAGCGGCGGCATTTTCCTCGTAGGGTAGGGTTTCTAAGCGAGCAACAAAGCCTTCTAGGTCTCTCAGGTTTCCTTCTGGATTGCTAGAGCGCTCCGCGCCATACACCAATTCCATATAGGTGATGCTGGAAATGCACATTTGACCGTAGTGCTTTCTGAACGCCTCCCGTACAACTTGCGGACGGTTTTTCATGGTATAAATCACGATATTCGTATCGAGCATATACTTGAGCATTACAAGCTTTCCCTTTGTTGATCCTCTGGTTGCTCTCGTTCTGACATGAAGTCATCGGTTACGCCCTTTTCATCAAACCAAGAATCCCAGCCCTCTCCTTCGGGTACAATCAGCCGAGCCCGCCCCAGCGGTATGATATTTACCCTTTTTACGGATTCAGGCAGAGCGACCGGCTTTGGCAAACGCACAGCTTGCGATGTATTGCTTTTAAAAATGGATGCGCTTTCCATTAGTTAACCTCTTGGATATACAGTACACATATACATATTAGCCGAGAAGATTCCTATGAAAAAGAATCTTGCGCAAATTTTGCTTCCTAAGACATTCCCATAAATAGCGGGATGAATACCGGTACCGCCAGGCTCATGATAAAGCCACTGGCAATGCACACCGGTACAATGTCTGGGCCGTGGATTTTACCCAGTAGTGGTAAGGTGAAATCCATGGCAGTGGCGCCAGAGTAGCCGACAGATAAATAGCTACTTATCCGTCCGAGTAGTGGAATCGCCATGAGGGCGACAATTTCCCTCCCAAGGTCTAGCAAGAATGCGGTGGTGCCGAGTACCGGCTCCCCCAAACCTGTAATCAAAATCCCAGATAAGCTGTACCAACCAAACCCAGAAACAACGGCTAAACTGTGTGCCGTCGACAGGCCCAACCATTGCCCGGCTAACCAGCCTGCCCCAAGGGTGCTGACCATCGTCGTTAGAGCAATAATGACGCCGTGTTGGTTTAAAAACAGCTTACGTAGTTTGAAATTGCCTTGGCGCAATTGGCAACCAATTAAAAACAGCAGCAGATAGAGCAGCCAAGTGACCAAGCTATCCACGTGGCTAAAGTGATCCGCCAGTAGCCAGCCCGCTAACACCCCCACCAATACGCAAGCGAGTGTCTTGCCGGCATCTTTAAGTACATCTTTGAGGGTGTGTTGATTATCCGCAACCCCCTGTGCCGTCTGCTTGTTGTGGGCAACTTGGGCGCTTACCCACAACAGAACGAGCGGTATTAGTGTCACGGCGACAAACAAGACAGCAGCATGCCAGCCGGCAATCAAAATCTTGCTCAGCAAGTCTTCCAGGGCACCAATACTATAGCCAATCAAACCTAAGATTAGATAAGTCAGCCATCCGAGCCACTTAGCCACCCGCTTTGGGGTAAGAGGGCGCACATCCAGCCAGTAGCCAATTAGTAGCGCTGCGAGCAGTGGGGCAAGAGTAGAGAAAATGGTCATTAGTAAGTATCACATTAATAAAATCGGGATGTTTTCATTCGAAAACGCGGTCTGTGTATTCGTTTCAATTATACCTTTTCACCTTACTTAACGTTACAGGATGTGACAAAAAACGAAAAAAACTTACCTGATGGGACAAATTTCGTTCGGTTTGGGTCATGGGGCTTTTCTGTCTCGTTTGCCCGAGTATTCTAAAACTGTGAACTTACCCCTGAAGGAAACTGGCATAAATGAAGAATAAGAATTCATTATATATATTAATCATAATCATGAGTTTCGTTTTTTTAATGCCTGTCGCTAACTTTGCTGCAAAGACTTTAACTTCAGCTCAGTACTATGGTGTGTCGGTAAATCAAGTTTTTCCAAGTTTCTCTGGGGTTGATGGACTGAAAAAGCCGTTCTCTAGTGATGATTTGAAAGGGAAGATGCATTTGGTTTTTTTTGGAAATACACGTTGTGGCAGTGTTTGTTATCCTAGAGTTGTTCTTTTTAAAGAGATAGATAATAGGATTAAAAAACAAGCTCCGTGGTTAGAAGGTAAGATTGAATACAACTTTTTTACTATTGATCCGAGCAATGATACGCCAGAAAGGCTATTTCAGTATTTTGATAACTATGTGAAAGGCGGTCGATCTGTACATGTTATGGATGAAAATTTCTTCAGCAATGTAAAAACTAAGCTAGGGGTAGATTTTTCTTATATAGGTAGTGGTCAATATCGACACGAGGATAGATTGTATTTAACCAATACAAAAGGCGAAGTTCTCCTATCATACGCTGGTGTCAATATTTTAGAAGAAGAAATTATTAATGACTTAATAAAAGTTAACCAACTTGAGGAACAGAAATGAACGAATTTAAAGATATAAATAGAATAATGCTATACATTATTCTTGCTCACCTGCCATTCTTCTTTCTAATTCAGGGAGTCGGTGACCACAATACATACTTTGTCTATGTGTCATCTATTTTAAACTCATTGGTTGTGCTTCTAGCCTACAGATTATTTTCGGAAAGTCAGATATTTGGATATGTAGTGGCCATATCGCTAATGGTTAACTCTGCGATATTGATTCAGGGACAAATGGGGCAAACTGAAATGCACTTTCATATCTTCGCCACCATGGCGTTTTTAACGGTGTATCGTTCATGGAGAATAATTCTGTCAGCCGCGGTTACCATTGCTTTACATCACCTGATATTAACTATTCTACAAATGAATGGAGCTTCTCTGTTCGGTATTCCGCTAACGATATATGCACAGAATTGTTCTATCACAACTCTTCTTGTGCATGCCATGTTTGTTGTATTTGAAGCCTCCGCTTTGGGTTTCATGGCTTATAAGTCGGCAGTGGAGAATGATACCAATTTTGCCATTATGGATGCTGTGATGAGAGCACAAGATGGTAATGATCTTCGAGTTCGTGCTCCGATATTAAAAGGCTCTAGCACAATACCATCGTTCAATGAGTTTATGACCCACCTACATAATTCCTTTGTAGTGGTAGGGGAGAACATTGATGAGCTTAAAGGTGTTTCTCAAAATATGTCTCAAGTATCAGCGGATACGCGAGATTTTTATATTCGACAAAGTGATCAGACAAATCAAATTGCATCAGCTGTTCAAGAGCTAACCTATAGTATCGAGGATGTTGCTAAAAATATTTCTGATATATCAAAAGATGCAGAGCATATTAAGCTCCAATCTGGGGACGGATTAATTGTCGTAAATAATAGTGTCAATGTGGCAGACAACCTTCAGTCTGAAATTGAAAGTGCTTCGGAGCAGATTAGAGTATTAGAAAGTCGTTGCGAGGGTGTCAGTGCCCTAGTGGAAGTTATTCACGAGATTTCAGAGCAAACTAATCTGTTGGCACTTAATGCTGCTATCGAGGCTGCCAGGGCCGGAGAAATGGGGCGTGGTTTTGCTGTCGTTGCTGACGAAGTACGTAACTTAGCCCAGCGCACGAATGAATCTACTGAGCGAATTAAAACGCAAATGAGTAATTTGTTAGAAGATGCAGCTGCTGCTGTGGTGGCAATCGCTACTAGCAAGGATTTAGTGAACTCAAGTGCTGAAAATATCAAGAAGTCTGGTGAAGTTTTCAATGTTATTAACCAACAGATTGAAGAGATGTCTACGCGAACACTTACCGTTGCGTCAAATACGGAACAGCAGGCACAGGTAGTTTCGGAAATTAACAGAAATATTATTTCATTAACAGATTTGGTTCGATCAATAGAGACGAAAACTACGGGTGTGTTTGAGGATTCGAAGTCTTTAGATAGTATTTCCAATAAAATGCATCAATACATTTCAGTGTTTCATATATAGTTTTTATTCTTATTTAGAGCCCCAATGCCGTATATGAGAGGAAGGATCTGCTATGAGAAAGATTAATGACCTTCTATTTTTAGATTTTAACTGGTCTAGTGAAATTACTCTGGATAATGACGATATGTCTGAAGCAAATAAAAGGAATGATTTCTATGCTAAGGTAGACATGCTAATGTCATATTCTGACTTCTTTAACGAGTCTTTCTACTTCGTTTGTTTTGATATTGATAATTTTGAATCTATCAATACTAAATATGGCTACAGTATGGCAGACAAATTTTTATTGGAAATGGAACGCCGGGTCGCATCGGAGCTTTCTTATGCAGAGACATATTATCGCTCTGGAGGTGATGAGTTTGTCTTGATTCTAAGATCTGATTATGTTGACTTGCAAGGATTTTACTCTCGCTTAACATCACCAATACTGGTTGAGGAGGAAAATATTCACTTTTCGGCTAGTGTTGGTCTATCCCATTACCCCAATGATGCAATTGTTCATGATACCTTGTTCCGTTATAGTGTCCAATCAATGCACGAATCAAAATATAGTGTTAATAGAAAAATTGTTTTGTTCGAGCAAGGAGAATATAAAAACTATATTGATCAAAAACCAATTATTGAACAGATAAAAAAGGCAATAGATAAAAAACAATTTATTCTTCACTATCAACCTAAAATAAATATGATTAATGGTGATGTCATTGGTTATGAAGCACTCGTTCGATGGGAAAAAGATGGTAAATTAATATATCCGGATTATTTTCTTCCATTGATTTCTAACTCAGCGTTGGAAGTGGAACTAGGAAACGAAATCGTTTCAATGGCCCTTAGGGATTTGAGCAAGATGATTCGTAGTGGGAAGAAAATTTCTATTAGTGTGAATGTTTCTCCATTTCATTTGCTAGATCCTAGTTTTATGGAAGTGATTGATCGATATTATCTCAGATCACCAGAGATTTTTGAGAATGTTTGTCTCGAAATTTTAGAGAGTAGTATATTGGAAGATTTTGATAAAGCCGAAGAAGTTATATCAAAGTGTAAAGGATATGGAATGAAAATTTCTCTTGATGACTTTGGGACAGCTTACTCTTCATTCATTTATATAAAAAGCTTGCCTGTTGATGAAATAAAGATAGATCGTAGTTTCGTGATTAATATGTTTGATAACGATGATAATGTGAAAATAATAGAGTCTATACTCTTTCTTGCAAGTAAATTTAATAAAAAAGTAGTTGCTGAAGGCGTTGAATCGCATCATCATGTCAATGCACTAATTAAGTTGGGTTGTGATGTTGGACAAGGATACTACTATCAGAGACCTGTTTCATTTTTAGAAATATACTAGCTAGCATTTTTTGACAATTTTCTAAACTCCAATGGTGATAATCCAGTTCTGCTCTTAAAGGAGCGACGCAGTTGTTCAACACTGTTGTAGCCGCAGGTTTTTGATATCTCGAATAAGCTCAGATTACTAAATCTTAGCTTATTTTCAACTAACTTGAATTTATAGTAATCAAGATACTCTGAAGGCGACATATTTAATTCTTCTCTAAATATACGTGTTAATTGTCTTCTGCTTAGTCCTACTGTGGAAGATAAATTTTCTATTGTTATGTTTTCATGAATATTGCTTTCTATCCAATGTATGATTTTTTGCATTCTTAGACTTAGCTCGGAAATTTTAGCAGGCGAGTAGAGGTTTTCAGTAGCTTGTGTCTGATTTATCATAATATGTCTGGCTACCTCTTCTGACAGTTCTTCCCCTAGATCCTTTTTGATTAGTAACAAGGCTAGATCTATCCCCTTTGAGACTCCTGCTGAAGTATATATTCTTTCATTTTTGTCTTCTGTATAACGGCAGTCTTGGATGATATTAAGATCTGGATGTGATTTCTTTAGGTCATCAACAAAAAGCCAATGTGTGGTGGCTGGGCTATCTTTGAGTAATCCTGCTTTAGCAAGAATGAAGGATGCAGTACACACTGAAACAATTCGATTGAAGTTGTAAGCATTTTGTTTTAACCAATTAATAATACCTTTATCATTGGATTGTTCTATCGCCCTTGGTCCGCCCGGTATGATAAGTGTATCTGAGCTGATAAAACTTGCGTTATATATATTGTCATCACAGATAACCTTAGTGCTGCCAAGTCTTACAAAATCATTTGTGCCGGTGCTGATAAAGTTAAAATCATAATATTTTTTACCTAGCAATATGTTGGCGGACTCGAATACTTGAAGAGGTCCAGTAAAATCAAGAATGTAGGAGTCTTCAATGAGTAAGAACGTAATTTTTTTGCGATCATTAGTTGCTAGGTTAGGTTGGTTGTTCACGATTTTTGATTCTCTATTACGTAGAAGGTTGTTACCGATTGTTCAGTATACCTACGAGCTATTTAAGTTGAGGGTGACCAGATAAGCGGAATAATTGGACGATGTTTGTGAATAAATCAGGATAAATGGCTTTTAGTGGTATGTTTTAGGTCTTGTTAGGGGCATGACTTTCCGTGGTGCAATTCGTATCCAGCAGTGGTACATTCCCCGCCCATATAGGGTTCAAGTAGATTTATTGTCATGTCATTTTTAAAGCGTTTCCCCAATCTCGCCGAAGTACTTCATTTGCTATTCCCGATGATTTTGACGATGTCGTTGGAGCTGTCTATTAGCGTGGTGGATACGGTGATGCTGGGGCATTATGATCCGTTGCATTTAGCCGCAGTGGGGCTAGCTTCTAGTCTATGGATGCCGGTTGGCTGTTTTCTGATTGGGGTGACGTTTGGCTTAACGCCATTGATTACCAGGCATCTGCATGGTCGGCAACGGCGCTTGGTGAATGTGTATATGTCGCAGGCACTCGGGCTGTCGGTGATTTTGGGCCTAGTGGCGACGCTGGTGTGTTTGACCTTATTACCCGTGGCTGCCAAGTGGATGGCGAGTGAACCAGAAACCCAACGGGTTGCCGCCCAGTATTTATATGTGTTTGCACCTATCTTTCCGTTGTTGGCCTTGATGACGGCCTATAAGAACTTGTTTGAAGCCGCGGGCCGCCCCCGAATCCCTCTCATGGTGGCGACTCTGAGTTTGTTGCTCAATATTTTGTTTAACTATGCCTTTATCTATGGCCGTTTGGGGATGCCTGAGTGGGGGGCAAAAGGGGCGGGTTTGGCCTCTGCCGTGGCGATTTTGCTGTCGGTGCTGGTGTTTGTGGCTTATGACCGCTGGTGGAACCGGGATACCTTATTTAGCCATATTCATTGGCGCTATGTGCGTCAGTTTTCCATTCTACTCGGGCTAGGCACTCCGGCAGGCTTTGCCTTTGCCTTTGAGATTACCTTGTTTTCTTCGCTAACTTGGCTCATCTCGGCATTTGGCGATTTGGCCCTCGGTGCTGGGCAGATCATTATGTCCTACAGTTCGTTTTTGTTTACTCCCCTTATGGCCATGAGTGCTGTCACCGCCATTGTGGTCGCCAAAGCCATGTCCAAAGAGGGGGTTAATGGTGCTCGGTTGCGGGTGCGCATTATTTTGCTGTTAGGTCTTGGTTATGTGTCGGTGTGTTTTGTGCTGACCCAAACGTTCCATGAGCAAATCCCCTACCTGTTTAGCGGGAATGATCAGGTCGCGTTACTGGCTGCCTCCATCTTGTTGATCTCGTCGGTGTATCAATTTCCAGATATGGCACAGACAGTACTCACCGGTGCCCTACGTGGTTTTCGCGATACGCGCTCTAGTATGATCGCCATGGGGGTATCTCTGTTTGGGCTAAGTATCCCGCTGGGTTACTGGCTTGCTCACTTTAGCCCTTGGGCGCAAACTTTGAACGTGCGTGGTTTATACGTGGGGTTGGGGGTAGGATTAGCCGTGTTGGCGTTACTACTGACTTGGCGTTATCGATTGGCATTAAAACGCTTCCGGGGGCAGCGCTTGCCGCACCCGGAAGAAGTGGCATAGCAGACATGCCGGTTAATGGTTAGTATCGCGCTCCCCTTGCCAACGGATGGCCACCATTGTTGCCTTCGCGCATAGGTGCTCGGCGACGCTTAGTGTCATCTCGATAATGGCTTTACGCTCCTTTTGTTCTGTCACTTTACCCCGTAGTGTGAACTCCCCGTCAATCGGCGTCGGCCGCAGAAAATTCACTGTCAAAGAAGCGGTAACAAAGCGTATTGCCGGCTCTGTCCCCATTTCCCTTTGTTCCCTGCGAAATGCGGCAGCGGCAGCACTGGCAGTGCCGTGGCAATCGAACAAAGAGGCAATTAAACCGCCATAAGTATGGTGAGGTACACCACCGGTATGCCACTTCGCGGGGGTGAAGTGGGCAATGGTGGTGTCCCCGTCCCAAAAGCTTTTCAAATGAAGCCCATGGGGATTGCTCCTACCACAGCCGTAGCAGTGGCTATACTCCGTTGCGTAATAGTCCTGGAATGCTCGCTCGGTCATGGTTTGGCTCCTATCAATTGCAACATCTACTTGGTCTATCTAAGCCCCAAGACGGAACTACATATTGGGGTAGTTTGGTCCACCGCCGCCCTCTGGTGGGCACCATTGGATATTTTGTCCCATATCCTTGATATCGCAGGTCTTACAATGCAGGCAGTTTTGCCCATTGATTTGCAGCTTAGGTTGCCCATCTTCTTCGATCACTTCATAAACCCCCGCAGGGCAGTAACGTTGCGCCGGCTCTTGGTATAACGGGATATTCACTTGATAGGGCAACTCGGGGTCAAGCAAACGCAAATGGCAGGGCTGGTCTTCTTCGTGATTGGTGTTAGATAAATACACCGAAGAAAGTTTATCGAAGCTCAATAGACCATCGGCTTTAGGGTATACCTTGGGTTGGCACTCTGCACTGGTTTTGAGTTGCTGATGATCATGGGTTTGATCCCGTAACTGGATTGGCAAGTTGCCACCAAACAGGTTCTGATCCAAGGTGTTGAAGGCTCCTCCCCAGAAAGCTCCGAACTTGTGAATAGCTGGACCAAAATGGCGACTGCTGAATAATTCCTCGTAGAGCCAGCTTTGCTGGAAGCGATCGGTAAAAGTCGTGGCTTCCACCTCATCATTCAGAATGGCATCCAGCACCGCTTCAGCAGCCAGCAAACCGGACTTCATTGCCGTATGGCTGCCTTTGATGCGGGAGAAATTTAAGGTTCCGGCATCGCATCCCAGCAGTAAACCACCGGGGAAGGTCATTTTGGGAAGGGAATTAAAGCCCCCTTTGGTGATGGCTCTTGCACCGTAGCAAACCCGTTTGCCTCCCTTTAGATATTGGGATAGCACCGGGTGATGTTTCATACGCTGGAACTCATCAAATGGGCTTAAGCCCGGGTGACGATAGTTTAAATCCACGATCAGACCGACGGCGACTTGCTGATTATCCGTATGGTAAAGGAAGAAGCCGCCATTGCTGTCGTCGGTTAATGGCCACCCGGAGCCATGAATGACCAACCCAGGTTGATGTTGCTCGGCTGGAATATCCCATAATTCTTTGATGCCAATAGCATAATGTTGGGGATCTTTGCCGGCATTTAAGGCGAATTTTTCCATTAATTGTTTGCCTAGGTGGCCACGACTGCCCTCGGCAAAAAGGGTAAATTTGCCCTCCAAAATCATGCCAGGAATATAGCCTGACTTGGGCTGACCGTCTTTGTCGACACCCATATCTCCGGTCAAAATGCCGCGTACCGCTCCATTATCGTGGTAAACGATTTCCGCTGCCGGAAAGCCGGGGAAAATTTCGACACCAAGAGCCTCTGCCTGCTCCGCCAACCAGCGACACAGGTTGCCCAAGCTAATCAGATAGTTACCCTGGTTGTGCATGGTTTTAGGCGCCATCCAATTGGGAATCTGGATGTGTTGCTTAGCATCACGCAGCCATACAATCTGATCCTCGCTGGCGGGGGTGTGGAGTGGCGCACCACGCTGCTCCCAATCTGGGAACAGCTCGTTTAACGCTTTGGGGTCCATGACTGCGCCAGACAAAATATGCGCGCCCACCTCTGAACCTTTTTCGATCACGCACACGGTGATTTCCTGGCCGTGTTCCTGGGCGAGTTGCTTCAAGCGGCAGGCTGCAGCCAGTCCAGTTACTCCAGCACCGACGATGACCACATCAAAAGACATTACCTCGCGTTCCATCTCTGCCTCTTATAATTGGTCAATAGTTAGGGCGAATGTACTGGTTAAGCCGCCCAAGATGGTTTGTCCATGCTGGCGCGCACGCGGCAGGTAATGTTCCGCGAAAAATTGAGCGGTGCCCTGTTTACCTTGTAAAAAGGGCGTGCCATAACGGTTATCTTGGGACATCTGCTCACTGGCTTGTAATGCACTTTTGGCCATTAGCCATCCACCACATAAATAGCCCATCATCATCAGATAGTCGAAGCTAATAGTGCCGGCTAATTTTCGATCGGCACTGGCTTTGGTGAGTAACCAATCCTGCACCTGCTGTGCGACCTCCAGACTCGCTTCCAATTCTGTGGCGATAGCGATTAGGGTCGGCTCTCCAGTTAGGCTGAGTTGCTGGGTGTCCGTTTGCATTTCTGCGAGTAATTGTCCCAGTACGGCACCATTGTCACTGAGGGTTTTACGACCCACCAGATCCAGCGCTTGAATGCCGGTGGTACCTTCATAAATCGGTAAAATTCGGGCATCGCGATAATGCTGCGCCGCCCCGGTTTCTTCTACGAATCCCATGCCGCCGTGTACTTGGATATTTAATGAGGTCACTTCTTGGGCTAGCTCGGTCATCCAACCTTTGACGATGGGAGTAAAGAACTCGACGCGAGCTTTGGCAGCCTGATCGCCGTGGTGTGCTCTGTCGATATCCGCTGCTGCCGTGAAGGCCAAGGCTCGCATGGCTTCACAACCGGACTTCATCGCCATCAGCATGCGACGTACATCTGGGTACTCGATGATGGCAATTTTGCGACCTTCTTTATTGGTGCCTTGGGTACGCTCTTTGGCAAAGGCGAGCGCCTGCTGGTAGGCACGCTCAGAAATAGACAATCCTTGTAAACCAACCGCTTGGCGGGCATGGTTCATCATGGTGAACATGTAGTTGAGCCCTTTATTCGGCTCACCGATTAAATACCCAATAGCGCCATCGTTATCACCAAAGCTCATGGTGCAGGTCGGGCTAGCGTGAATACCGAGCTTGTGCTCTAGGGAAATACAGCGCACATCATTGAGTTCACCGGGTTGGCCCTGGTCGTCGAGTAGAAATTTCGGCACCAAAAATAACGAGATACCTTTTACGCCAGCAGGTGCGTCCGGCAAACGGGCGAGCACGAGATGAATAATATTGGAGGTCATCTGATGATCCCCCCAAGTAATAAAGATCTTTTGTCCGCGGATCCGGTACTGCTCACCATCGGGGGTGGCTTTACAGGCAACGGCGGCCAAATCAGAGCCAGCGTTGGGCTCAGTTAGGTTCATGGTGCCCGCCCATTCCCCACTGATCAGTTGCGCTAGATAGCGTTGCTGCAGTTCGTCACTGCCGTGGGCAATTAATGCTTCTACAGCGCCTTGGCTTAGCATCGGGCATAGGGCAAATGCCATATTGGCGGAATGCCAGAGTTCGTTCACTGCAGTGCCTAACACGTGTGGCAACCCTTGGCCACCAAACTCTACGGGGCCAGTTAAGGTTGCCCAGCCATTTTCCACATACTGTTGATAAGCTTCGGCGTAGCCCGGTGTCTGCACGACTTTGTTATCAACCAGTTGGGCCCCTTGTTTATCCCCTTGGGCATTTAACGGTGCCAATACGTCGCTGGCTAATTTCCCTGCTTCTTGAATCACCACATCGGCTAGCTCAAGGGAGGTATCCTCAAGCTGATAGTCCGCTGCCATTTGATCCAAGCCGACCAGTTGATCCAATACAAAGATGGCGTCTTGATGTGGGGCGTTATAAATTGTCATAGTCTGCTCCTAGGTATTGGCTTAAAGTTTGGCCGTCAGTTCTGGCAAGATTTCGAATAGATCACCCACTAAACCATAGTCAGCTACGGAAAAGATGGGCGCGTCCTCGTCCTTATTGATGGCAACAATGACTTTGGAATCTTTCATGCCAGCCAAATGTTGAATCGCACCAGAAATCCCCACTGCAAGGTACAGGTTTGGAGCGACCACTTGTCCGGTTTGACCCACTTGCAAATCGTTGGCGATAAAGCCCGCATCCACCGCCGCCCGAGAAGCACCTACCGCGGCACCAAGTTTGTCGGCCAACTGGTAAACCAAGTTGAAGTTTTCCCCTGAGCCAAGACCGCGCCCACCGGAAACGACGATTTGGGCACTGCCCAGTTCAGGCCGTTCCGACTGACTTAACTGTTGTGATACAAACTGTACCGGCGAAGGGGTGAGCGCCACGTCGAGCTTGCTGATGTCTGCGACATTGGCAGCGGGAGTGGATGGCCATGGGTCAAAGGCGCTGCTACGGATGGTCAGAATATGACAAGCGGAACTAAGCTGAACCGTTGCAATGGCATTACCTGCGTAAATAGGGCGCTGGTAAGTGTCGTGGCTGACAATCTTGGTGACATCCGAAACCGGGTTAACACCGCACAGTGCGGCAACCCGCGGCGCCAAATCTTTGCCAAAAGACGTGGATGCCATCAGGATGTGACTGTATTGCTCGGCCAAACTGGCAATAACGGGGGCCAAGGTTTCAGCGAAGGGCATAGCAAGTGCGCTGTCTTCTAGGGTCAGTACCCCATTTACTCCTTCAATGTTGGCAAGAGTTGCCGCCAACTCGCTGACTTGATCTCCGGCCACCAAGATATCTACTGGCTGATCGAGCTGTTTGGCAGCCCCTAGGGCAATGTAGGTAGCGGCTTTGATGTTGTTTTGGTTATGTTCGGCGATGACGAGTGTTTTCATGGTGCGCTCCTTAGATAACCTTGGCTTCGTTGCGTAATTTATCGATCAGCTCATCGACGCTGGCGACTTTGCTACCACCTTGACGTTCTGCCGGGGCGTTGACAGCTAGCAGCTTTACATCGTCGGTGAGGGTGATGCCTAGTTCCGCTAGGTTTTGTACCGCTAAAGGTTTGCGCTTGGCTTGCATTATCTTGGGCAGCGCGGCAAAGCGAGGCTCGTTTAACCGTAGGTCGGTGGTAATCACCGCAGGTAATGGCATGGAGACGGTGAGCAAGCCGCCGTCCACTTCGCGAGTGACCAAGGCTTGGTTGCCTTCAATCTTCACTGCTGAAGCACAAGTGGCTTGAGGGCAATTCAGTAGCGCCGCCAGCATTTGCCCCGTTTGATTGTTATCGGAGTCGATGGCTTGTTTTCCTAATAACAGGAGATCCGCCTGTTCCTGTTGTTGAATGTTTGCCAAGATGCGAGCCACATCAAGGGCGCTGGGCGCAGTGGCACATTCCACTTGAATGCCCCGGTCACCGCCAAGGGCGAGGGCCGCACGAATTTGCTCTTGGCAACTTTTATCGCCAATGGACACGACCACAATTTCATTGATCACGCCGGCTTCTTTTAAACGTACCGCTTCTTCGACCGCAATTTCACAAAATGGGTTAATGGACATTTTGGTATTGCTTAAATCCACATCGGATTGATCCGCTTTGACGCGAACTTTTACGTTGTAATCAATAACTCGCTTAACGGCGACTAGCGCTTTCATTTGGTTTTCCTCTAAATTTAACAGCCATATCTGACACAAGTTGTTGCGCGTGACTTAAGACGCTTGTTGGGTGTCGGTTAGGCTATTGGCTCTGTCTCTTAGTAGAAATTTCTGTACTTTGCCGGTAGATGTTTTCGGTAATGGTCCGAAAATAATGGTTTTTGGCACTTTAAAATGAGCCATATTGTCACGACAGAACTGAATAATGTCCCGGTCGGTGATGGGCGTACTGCCTTCTTTTAAGGTGATAAAAGCGCAAGGGGTCTCCCCCCATTTTTCATCCAGTTTGGCGACCACGGCGGCCTCTTGCACACTTGGATGACGGTAGAGCACGTCTTCCACTTCGATGCTGGAGATGTTTTCTCCACCGGAAATAATGATGTCTTTAGAACGATCTTTAATTTCGATGTAGCCGTCTTCATGCCATACCGCTAGATCGCCGGAATGGAACCAGCCACCGGCAAAGGCTTTTTCTGTGGTCGCTGGGTTCTTCAGGTAGCCTTTCATGACCAGGTTGCCACGCATAAAGATTTCACCAATGGTTTGGCCATCTTGGGCAACGGGCTCTAGGGTGTCTGGGTTGGCAACCATTAGTCCCTCTAACATGGGTGCTTTGACGCCTTGGCGAGCTTTCAAGCGAGCCTTTTGCTCCGGCGTGGCCTCGTTCCAGTCATCTTTCCAAGCACAGTAGACACAAGGGCCATAAGTTTCAGTCAAGCCGTAAACATGAGTCACGTTAAAGCCGATCTTTTCCATATTGGCGATCACAGCTGCTGGTGGCGCAGCGCCGGCGGTCATTACATTCACCCCATGCTCAATACCCGCTTTCATACTCTCATCCGCGGAGTTGAGCATATTCAACACAATCGGTGCCGCGCAGAAGTAACCGACTTTTTCCGTCTTGATGGCGTCAAATACATGGTCAGCTCGGACATGGCGCAAGCTGACACTGACACCCGCCATAGCCGCAATGACCCATGGGAAACACCAGCCGTTGCAATGGAACATAGGGAGTGTCCACAGGTAAACCGGGTGCTGTGTCATACCCCAAGACATGGCATTGCTGATGGCGTTTAGATAAGCGCCGCGATGGTGATAGACCACGCCTTTTGGGTCGCCGGTAGTGCCGGAGGTGTAGTTCAGGGTAATGGCATCCCACTCATCTTGTACTTGTGGGTAATCGAATGCTTCATCACCTTGAGCCAATAGGGCTTCGTAATCCATAACACCGATCAGCTCGCCCCCGTCCCAAAGGGGATCGTCGATGTCGATGACCAAAGGCTTCTCCGTCAGAGTGGCAAGGGCCGCACTGACCACACCGCTAAATTCACGATCCACAAAGACAACCTTGGCCTGGGCGTGTTGCAGGATAAAAGCAATGGTCGGAGCATCCAAACGCGTATTGATGGAGTTAAGAATGGCCCCTGCCATCGGCACGGCGAAATGCAGCTCAAAGTGCTCGGAAATATTCGGGGCGATTACGGATACGGTATCGCCGCCCCGAATACCTTGTTGCGCCAGAGCACTCGCCAGCTTACGGCACCGGGTAAAGGTTTGGCTCCAAGTACGACGGAATTCGCCATGGACGGTAGCCAGTCGCTCTGGATAAATGCTTGCGGTACGCTCCAAAAAGGAAATGGGGCTTAACGGCGTGTAATTGGCGAGACCTTTATCCAAGTTGGTATCAAAGGCGGCGTTATTATTCATATTGTATGCCTCGTGATTATTGTTCAGTTTTTGAAAGTGAAAAAGTGGCGCTGCGACGCTTTAGAAAGGCGGTCATGCCTTCCGTTTGATCCGCACCGCTGAAGCTCAGGGCGAACAATTCCGTCTCCATTTGGCAACCATATTGGAGATCTAAATTTTGCCCTTTGTGAATCAACTCTTTTGCTAGCGCTACCGCTGTGGGAGAGTTAGCCGCGATTTTGCGCCCATAGCTGAGACCTAACTCCAGCAGTTGACTGGGTTCGGTCACTTGATTGCATAGTTGAATGCGTAGGGCTTCTGCAGCGTTTATGCGTTCCCCGGTTAAGATCATGCTCAGTGCGTGATTCTTACCCACTATCCGCGCCAAACGCTGGGTGCCGCCAAACCCGGGTGGGATGCCAAGTGCCACCTCTGGCTGACCAAACGATGCGGTGTCACTGGCTAAAATAAAGTCACAGCTCAACGCCAGTTCACAGCCACCACCAAGGCAGTAACCATTTACCAAGGCGATTACCGGCACCGGAAATTGCTCTATGGTCGCCATAACCTGCATTCCCAGTTGGGAAAACTCCCGAGCTTGTAGCGGCGTCATGGTTTGCATGGCGGCGATGTCGGCTCCCGCCACAAAGGCTTTTTCACCGGCGCCGGTGAGTAGTACAGCCCGCACATCGTCCTGTTGTTGCAACCAAGCAAAAGCCTCAAGCAGTGACGAAAGCACCGTTCCATTCAACGCGTTTAGGGCTTTGGGTCTATCTATGGTGCAGCACCAAATACCCGGCTCCAGTTGCTCTAGCTGTAAATCGGTGAAACTAGCCATGGGCTTTCACCTCATAATCAAAGAAGCCACGGCCCGATTTTTTACCGAGCAGACCCGCAGCGACCATTTGTTTTAGCAGTGGGCAGGCGCGGTATTTAGGATCACCAAATTGGCTGTGCAGTACTTCCATAATGCTCAAGCAGGTATCTAAACCAATTAGGTCAGCTAGGGACAGCGGGCCAATCGGGTGCGCGGCACCAAGCTTCATGATTTGATCGATTTCTTCCGCCGTTGCGCAGCCTTCATCCAATACAAAAATGGCTTCGTTGATCATGGGTAATAGGATGCGATTCAGTACAAAAGCGGCACGATCTTTGACCGTAATGGCGACTTTTCCTGCTGCCTGAGCGACCTCGGTGACCGTGGCTTTGGTTTGCTCTGAAGTGCGCAAACCGGCGATGATTTCCACTAGCTGTAACAGTGGCACTGGGTTCATAAAGTGCATCCCGATAAAGCGTTCAGGATGTGAGACACTGGCAGCCAAACGGGTAATAGAGATAGAGGAAGTATTGCTGGCAATAATGGCGTCGGTGCGACAAATGCTGTCGAGCTGTTTGAACAGGGACACCTTAATGGACTCGGCTTCGGTAGCGGCTTCGATCACCAGGTCGGCATTGGCCAAGGTGTTGATATCCGTGTCCAGAGTCAGCAAAGCTAAGGGATCATGGGACAAATTCAGCATGCCCTTTTCGGTGAGTTTGGCGATGCTTTTTTGCGTCGTGCTGGCGGCTTTTTCTAGGGCCGTTTCCGATAAATCAACCAGTTGTACTGGATAACCAGCACAGATCATAACTTGAGCGATACCTTGCCCCATTTGCCCAGCACCGATAACGCCTATTTGCTTAATCTTCATCTTGTATCGTCCTAATCTAAGGGTTAGAAGTTGTTGCGACGGAATTTTTGCAGTTGACCAACGATGCCGCTGCGGAAGCTAAGAACACAGATAATGAACACTGCGCCCATAATGATGTGGAGGTAGTTGCCGAGCTCACCACCACTTAGGTAGTTCTGCATACTGACGATGACGCCAGCGCCAACCAGCGGACCAAAAATAGTGCCAACGCCACCCACTAGGGTCATCAGGATGACCTCGCCAGACATATGCCAGTGCACATCGGTGAGGGAAGCAAGCTCAAACACCAGTGTTTTAGTGGCCCCCGCGAGAGCTGACAAAGCCGCAGAGATGATGAATGCAATCCACTTATACTGATTCACATCGTAGCCAAGGGAGGTGGCGCGGCTTTCATTTTCACGAATGGCTTTCATTACTTGGCCAAAAGGGGAGTGCACGGTACGGTGAATCATCCAGAATCCGGCCACAAAGATGGCGAGCACGAAGTAGTACATAGTTTGATTATCAGACAGGTCGATCAAACCAAATACCTGACCCCGAGGAACCCCCTGCATGCCATCTTCACCCCCGGTGAATGGCGCTTGCAGGTAGAGGAAGAACACCAACTGGGCGAGGGCGAGGGTCACCATAGCGAAGTAGATGCCTTCCCGTTTCACCGCTAACTTGCCGAAAACAGCGCCCAACAAACCACCACTCAAGGTGCCAGCGATAATGGCGATTTCTGGGGTGAGACCGCTGTTAATCATTAACCAGCCGGTGACATAGCCACCGGTACCGAGGAAAACAGCGTGCCCAAATGACAGCAGCCCAGCAAAACCCAGCAATAAATTGAAGGCACTGGCGAACAGAGCAAAACAGAGAATCTTTGCTAGAAACACCGGGTAGATAAACATTGGCGCAACGAGCGCCACACCAAGTAACAAGATCATCAAAGGACGTGATTGCATAATTGTGACTCCTAAGCCGTCTTACCGAACAAGCCCGCCGGCTTTAGCATCAACACGATCACCATCACCAAGAAAATGATGGTGGCAGAGGCTTCTGGATAGAAATATTTGGTGAGGCCTTCCACTAAGCCCATGCCCAAGCCTGTCAAAATGGCTCCACCGATCGACCCCATACCACCGATTACGACGATGGCAAACACGATGATCAAAATGTTGGAACCCATATCAGGGGATACCGAATAAATCGGTGCGGCCATGACGCCAGCGAGTCCCGCCAAGGCCACACCAAAACCGAAGGTTAGGGTGACGATGAGAGGAACGTTGATACCAAACGCCTGTAATAGTTGTGGGTTTTCTGTACCAGCTCGTAGGTACACGCCGAGTTTGGTTTTCTCGATCATCCACCAGGTGGAAAAACACACCAGAATCGATACCACGATAATCCAAGCCCGGTAGTTGGGTAGGTACATAAAGGGCAGGCGCATACCGCCTTTCAATGCATCTGGTGTGGCATAGGATTGACCAGAAGAGCCAAATAGGTGGGTGAAGATGCCTTGCATCATCAACGCCAGACCAAAGGTCAGAAGTAAGCTATAAAGATGATCTTCGTTGGCGATTGGTCGGATAAGAAAGCGTTGAATAAGAACCCCAAATACACTGACAGCTAATGGCACGATAATTAATGCAGCCCAGTAGTTGAGTCCTAGATATTTCAATCCCAATAAAGCCAGAAATGCTCCAAGCATATACATGGCGCCTTGGGCAAAGTTAATGATTTTTAAAAGGCCAAATATGATTGCAAGTCCAAGACTTAATAAGGCATAAAAAGAGCCATTGATTAGACCGACTAATAATTGTCCAAATAAGGCGAATAAATTGATTCCAAGAAACGTTGCCATAATGAGTCAACTACCCTTTTATTGAAAACAAGAGAGAATCCGGGGAAATGTTTCCCCGGACTGCAACGGATTAAAACTGACAGCTTTCAATCATTGGGTTATAAGCCTGGTCACCCGGAATCACTTTCACGATTTTATAAATATCATTTTCGGTTTTACGTTCGGATGGCTTTTTGATTTCCACTAGCAACATGTCGTGCACCATGCGGCCATCGGCACGTAGGGTGGCATTGCGAGCGAAGAAATCGTCAGGTTTGGTTTTCTTCATTTGTGCCATAACGGCATCAGCGTCATCTGTGCCCACAGCAGCAACGGCATTTAGGTAGTGCATAGTGGCGGAGTAGGCACCCGCATGGGCCATAGAAGGGATACCGCCATAGCTTTCTTGGAAACGTTTACTCCATGCACGGGTTTGGTCATCCATATCCCAGTAGAAGCCTGTCGTTAGTCGCATACCTTGGGCGACACGAGGATCCATAGCCTGCGCATTCGGAGTGAATACTAACAAACCGGCGATATCCATGGATTCGTTCAAACCGAATTCTGCTGCCGCATTCAACGCATTCACCGTATCGTTACCCGCGTTAGCAAGGGCTACTACATCGGCACCGGAAGCTTGGGCTTGTAATACATAGGAAGAGAAATCAGTGGTACCAAGGGGAGCTCGTACCGAGCCAACAACTTCACCACCATTTTCTTTGATCACTTTACTGGAGACACCTTCAAGGGCGTGACCGAAGGCATAGTCTGCAGTGATAAAGAACCACTTGGTTTTCCCAGACTCCACCATCTGCTTAACCGTGCCGTTAGCTAGGGCAACCACGTTGTAGGTCCAGTGGGCGATGTAAGGTGAGCAAGCGCTGGTGGTAAAGGCATTGGAAGCCGAACCTGTGATCAGTGTGATATTTTTGCTAGCCCCAGTTACTTGGGTGACGGCACCAGTAACGGCAGAAGAAACCAAACCGCCAATGGTGTCTACCCCTTCGTTTTCCACCCATTTACGGGCAATAGCAGAGGCAATATCGGGTTTCAATTGGGAGTCCGCTGACACTAACTCAATGTCATGGCCTAGAACCTTGCCCCCGAAATCGTCGATCGCCATCCGAGTAGCAACCACACAGCCAGGGCCACATAAGTCAGCGTAGGTGCCGCTCATGTCAGCGAGTACGCCGATTTTCACCTTGCCATCGGTTGCGGCTAAAGAAGCAGAAGCCATGGTTGCAGCGACAATGCCGGTGATTAGGGTAGAAACTTTCTTAGTTTGAAACGTCATTTTAATACTCCAAGCGAGTGGTTATTTTTATTGGTGCTTTTCATATGCCTAGGTTTAGACCCCTAGGTAGGTATTCAGTAATTCACTTTTGGCGCTGAGTTCGTGGGCCTGAATTTCTTCCACTATATGGCCGTGCTCCATAATGTAATGGCGGTCGGCAATCGGAGCGGCAAAACGGAAGTTCTGCTCCACCAACAAGATGGTCAGTCCCCGTTGTTTCAGTTCACTCAGTACTTCGCCGAGTTTCTGCACAATGACGGGGGCGAGCCCCTCGGTGATTTCATCCAGTAGTAGAATGTTGGCACCGGTGCGCAGAATGCGGGCTAGCGCTAACATTTGCTGTTCCCCTCCGGAGAGTCGTGTGCCTTGGCTATAACGGCGCTCATAAAGGTTGGGGAACATGGTGTAGATTTCGTCCAAACTCATCACATCGGAACGCACTTGCGGCGGTAACATCAGGTTTTCTTCCACATTTAAGCTGGCAAAAATGCCACGCTCTTCTGGGCAAAAACCTATGCCTAAGTGAGCGATGCGATAGGCGGGTAGGCTCATGGTATTTTCGCCGTTGACGACGATTTCACCGCTGCGTTTTCCCACCATATTCATGATGGCTTTCAAGGTGGTGGAACGGCCAGAACCGTTACGTCCCAATAGCGTCACCAACTCACCTTGCATGATAGAAAGGTCTATGCCATGCAAAATATGGGATTCCCCGTAGAACGCATGCAGGTTAGTGATACGCAGTTTTTCCCGATGGTTGTGACTCATGCGGCGGCTCCTTTTTCAGCTTGTTCGGCCACTGCCGCGGAACCCATGTAGGCCTCCTGCACTTGTGGATTGGCTGATACGCTGGCGTAGTCGCCCTCAGTCAAAATCGCCCCCCGCTGTAATACCGTGATGCGGTCAGCCAGTTTGGAAACCACATGCAAGTTATGCTCAACCATCAAAATAGTGCGATCGGCGGAAACCTTTTTGATCAGCTCTGCGACCAAATCGATGTCTTCGTGGCCCATGCCCTGAGTCGGTTCATCCAGTAACATCAGCTCTGGATCAAGAGCTAGCGTCGTGGCAATTTCGAGGGCACGCTTGCGCCCATAGGACAAGTCGCCGGTTTTGCTGTTGGCGAATTTCTCTAAGCCTACGGCGGTGAGTAATTCCATCGCGCGGTCGTTCAGCTTGTTCAGTACGCGCTCGGAGGTCCAAAAATTGAAGCTGTTTTTTTCTTGGCGTTGCAAGGCAATACGCACGTTTTCCAACACCGACATGTTGGGAAACACCGCTGAGATTTGAAATGAACGGATAATGCCAAGGCGAGCGATTTGTGCCGGTTCTTGGCTGGTGATGTCTTTACCGTTAAACAAAATGCTTCCGGAAGTGGGTTGCAAAAATTTGGTTAGCAGATTAAACACCGTGGTCTTGCCAGCCCCATTCGGGCCGATCAAGGCATGGATGTGCCCTCTCGTGATTTGTAAGTTCACATCATCCACTGCAGTAAAGCCTTTAAAAGCTTTGGTGAGATGCTGTGTCGATAAAATAAAATCGGACTTAACTTGAGTCATCGTTTTTACTCTACGTTGTGAAGCAGGTCTAACTGCTTGTGTTGTTATTTTTATCATTCACGATAGTAGAGTAGGAATGTTGCCAAACTGTTTTACAATTCTAACGAAATGTAACAGCCTGATTGAACGTGCTCGGCTTGTGCTAGAATCACCTGCAAAACAACAATAAGAAAAAATATGTTTAAACTATCCACCATAAGCATGCGTTTGTTTTTATTACTATTGCTGTTCATCACAATGGTATTTGGTGCTATCTATTTATTTTCTGTGCCACTTATTAAAAACAATGTTTTTAAATTAGAGCTAAACTCTAATCGCCAGGTATTAAATATTGTTTATGACTTAGCGAGTCGTATTTCTTTTAATTCAGATTCTTATATCAGTCGGACTCTCAGTTACCATGAGCAGCGTCTGAAGTCGATCGTTGAGCTTACCGAAAATTTTATTGAAAGCTCGGTGACCAATGGTCAGAGTAAGCAGCTGTCAGAGGATGAAATCTGGCAAGATATCTTTACCAGTCTGCGGGATTTTAAATTCGGTACCGAAGACTATGTTTGGATAGCGGATTACAACAGTAAAATATTGGCCCATCCATCGCCTCAATTTAACAACGTGGATATGTCCAACTATGTGGATACGGATGGGCAACTGGTCATCCCTAAATTGGTGGATTTAGCCTTAGAGGAAGGTCAGGGCTTTTATAAGTACAAATGGAATCGCCTCAACGATACTCACATTATCGACAAGTATTCGTTCGTCAAGAATGTGCCCCAATGGGGCTTCATCATCGGCGCAGGTGTTTATATAGATGATGTGCAGCAGGAAATACAAAAACAGAAGATTAAAGCGGTGGAAGAAATCGCCACTGTATTGAAAGAGATCTCTATCGCCAACAATGGCTATCTCTTTATCTTCGATTCTCAGGGCAACATGTTGTTCCATCCGAATGCCAATATCCATGGGCGGAATTTCAAAACCCAGCTCAACCCAGTCACTAACCGCCCGATTTATCTGGATCTGATGGAAATGGCTGATTCCGGTCAAGAACTCTACTACAAGTGGGATCGCCCCGATGATCCAGGCCACTATATTTATGAAAAGTTATCGTTAACCCGTCATCTACCTGGCTTTGATTGGTATATCAGCTCCTCGGTGTATTTGGATGATCTGATGTTTAGTTCGATCCAGCTGAGCCAACGCATCGTCACCATCGGTATCTTTGGTTTATTGGCTGGAGCTCTGATTGCCTACTTGTTTGCCCAGTGGATTACCGCTCCCATTCGCAAGCTTTCGACCACAGCACAGCAGATCAACAAAGGGGATCTGATGGCCAAAACCGGGATCGAGCGAGATGACGAACTCGGTATTTTAGCGCGCTCATTCGATTACATGGTGGAGCGTCTGCGCAATAACATTAATACCCTAAACCAACGGGTGGCGGCTCGCACCCACGACTTGTCTGAAAGCAACGCCCGCCTACTCAGCGCGGTCAGTGCGCTGGAAGTGACCCAAACCGAGCTGCGGGTGATCGAGACGCGACAACGGCTGATTCTGAATGCGTTACCAGCACAGATCGCCTATCTGGATAGCGATTTGCGGTTTATTTTTGCTAATCGAGAATACCTAGAAATTTTCAATGAAACCCAGCATAGCATTGTCGGTAAAGCCATCGAGGACGTGGTGGATAGTAAGATGTATCAAGCCATCCGGCCCCATATTGAAAAGGCGTTACGAGGTGAGCGGGTGGTCTACGAGTATGCGCTTAATGACAAGGGTCGCGAGATCCTCACTCGACGCACCGTACTGCCATTTTATGATGATGCTAAGCGGGTGGTTGGCCTACTGACCCTGTCCATTGATATCACCAATGAGCGGGAAACGGAAAAGCGCTTAGCGGAAGCCAATAAAATGAAAACCGTGGGACAAATGTCCGGTGGCTTAGCCCATGATTTCAATAATTTACTCACCATCATTCTGGGGAATTTGCTGGAACTACAAAGCCACGCCGACTTGCCGGCGGATTGTAACAGTAATTTGACCCCTGCCATTCGCGCTACCCGTCGGGGGGCGGATATGACCCGTCGCCTATTGGCTTTCTCACGCCGTCAACCCCTGTCGCCCCATGTTATTGCACCGCAAGACATGGTGAACGATTTAGTGGATCTGCTATCGGCGCCGTTGCCGGAAAATATTCAGCTGCTTACCGATGTGATGGCCGATTGCCCCATCGTTTATGTGGATGCTTCCTTGATGGAAGATGCACTAGTTAACCTGGTCTTGAACTCCGCTGATGCGATGCCTAAAGGTGGCACGATTCGACTTACCGTGGCCGCTTTGCAGGTGTCGTCCACCAACTCACTGTCGTCATTCGACGAGCCCGTCCCCGTCGGTGACTATGTGTCATTTACCATCGCGGATAATGGCGAGGGCTTTACTAAGGAAGCATTAACCCGCGCTTGCGAGCCCTTCTTCACCACCAAATCGTCAGGAGCGGGATCAGGACTTGGACTGAGTATGGTGTTTGGTTTCGTGAAGCAATCACAGGGCTATATGCGCGTATCCAATGTGACGGCTGGGGGGGCTTGCGTCGAGATTCTACTGCCGGTCAGCGAACGTGCGCATGCTAAACAGGTAACTTTGCAGCAAGAACAAAGTGGTCAAACTGTCTGCGAACGTGGCGGTCTTGTGTTATTGGCGGAGGATAACGAGGATGTGCGTAAGGTGGTGCGCAATCAATTGTTATCACTCGGTTACGCAGTGCTCGAAGCGGATTCTGCCGATGCCGCCCTGACATTGTTGCAAGGAAAACTACCACATCTAACGGGCGTTATTTCCGATGGTGTCATGCCTGGGCAGGCTTCCTATATTGATCTATATGCTGCGCTAAGAGAGCAGTATCCAACTAGCTTTTTTATTCTTATGACAGGCTACAGTGATCGTTTAGTACAAAATGATTACGACGGCAGTTTGCTGCAAAAACCGTTCGATACCAATGCGCTTGCTGAGGCAATCGCGTCCAGTTCAACATGTATATCAGGTCACAATAATGCATAACAAACATCTGATTTATGTTATCGAAGATGAAGTCGATTTAGGTCGGCTAATTCAAACCAGTCTCAGTAAGTTCTTTTTTGAGGTGCAGTATTTCGCCAAAGGGCAAGAAGCGCTCGCCGCTATATCCCAGCAGAAACCTGACATCTGCATCATTGACTTAAACCTCCCGGACATGGATGGCATTGATCTTGTACGGAAATTACAGCACAAGCAAATTGGTATTGTGATTGTATCTGGCCGAGATGCCTTGACTGATCGTGTATTAGGGTTGGAACTCGGTGCGGATGATTACGTCACCAAACCATTTGAACCGCGAGAACTCGTAGCGCGCGTCCAAAGTCTGCAACGTCGCATGCAACTCTCCATCGAGCAATACTCGCAAAAACCCCATAGCGCCCATTTCGCGGGTATTACTTTTCACCCAGACTCATTGACGCTTAACGCTGATACGGATCAGGAAGAAAAACTGAGTCGTGCGGAAGCGGACATGTTGCTGGCATTACTAAAACATCCCTATCAGATTCTCTCCCGGGATCAGTTACTCGGAGAAAACACGGTGCCCTATGACCGCAGTATTGATGTGCGAGTGTCCCGGTTGCGTAAAAAAATTCAGCCTAAAGGACAGAAACAGTCCCTAATTCAGACCGTTTACGGCGCCGGTTACATGCTGGTGACCGACGTGGAATGGAAGTAAGGCATGGCATCAAAGTTAACTTAATAAACACAATAACGATGAGGAAAGTAAGATGAAAGCGGTGATTGTTGCGGCTGCACGGAGCCCGATCGGGGCATTTAATGGTTCATTATCGACGTTAACCGCGGTACAGATTGGTACCCAAGTATTGCAAGGTATCCTTGCCAAACAGCCGTCACTAAAGGAGCACATTGATGAAGTGATATTGGGCCAGGTACTGACAGCTGGCTGCGGTCAAAATCCAGCCCGCCAGACCACAATCAATGCTGGTCTGTCCGAGTCGGTTACCGCTATGACGATCAATAAGGTATGTGGCTCTGGTTTGAAAGCAGTGCAACTGGCAGCGCAAGCGGTATTGCAAGGGGATGTTACCATGGTGGTAGCCGGAGGGCAGGAGAGCATGAGTCAAGCAGCCCATGTGTTACCCAATGCACGCTTGGGTAAAAAGATGGGTAACTGGAGTTTACTCGACAGCATGATGACCGACGGTTTGCTGGATGCCTTCCAAGGCTATCATATGGGGCAAACGGCGGAGAACATCGCCGATCGTTGGCAGATCAATCGGGAAGCCCAAGATCAGTTTGCGGTGGCGTCGCAACAAAAAGCTGCTGCCGCCCAAGCCGCAGGTGCTTTTGAGCAGGAAATTATTCCTATCTCAATACCGCAACGCAAAGGGGAACCAGTAATATTTGCCAGTGATGAACAAGTTCGCGCCGATACTAACATCGAGTCTGTGGCTAAGCTACGTCCAGCTTTTGTTGCCAACGGCAGCGTGACAGCGGCCAATTCCTCCACGTTAAACGATGCGGCGGCGATGGTAGTCGTTACCACGGATGCAATGGCAAAACGTTTAGGACTACCTATTTTGGCAACCATCGAAGCCTCTGCCAGTGCTGGGGTTGCGCCAGAAGTCATGGGTAGTGGACCGATTCCCGCTACTCAAAAAGCACTGGCGAAAGCAGGCTGGTCGATTGGGGATCTGGATTTAGTTGAGGCAAATGAAGCCTTTGCTGTACAGGCTTTATGCGTCTCCCAGGACCTAAAATTGGATCCCGCTAAAGTTAACGTAAATGGCGGAGCTATCGCTCTGGGACACCCCATTGGGGCATCAGGTTGCCGCGTGTTGGTAACGCTTATTCACGCGATGCAGGCCCGTAATGTGCAAAAAGGTTTGGCGACGCTATGTATCGGTGGCGGGATGGGAATCGCGATGCTGATTGGTCGCGAGTAGCTCGGTTACTGTTAGTTTGACCTGATGACTACTTGCTATAGTCATTAGGTCAAACTACTATTTGGTTATCTCCTATGATGATGGTGAAGCCCTATGAGTAATGCAGTTGACCAAGAGTTTGTCTCAAAGTCGCACTTCAAAGCGCGAGCACTAGAGTTTTTTCGACAAGTCGAAGCGTCTGGCGCTCCTGTTGTTGTTACCGATAAAGGTTTGCCAACGGTTGAAATTCGTCGTTACAAAGCAGATCAGCGTTCTCCGTTAGCACGTCTAAAGGGGAGTGTAGTGGAGTACAAAAAGCCACTGGAGCCAATAGCTGACGAAGATTGGGAAATGCTGACATGATTGTGTTGGATACCCATGCGTTGCTGTGGTGGGGAAATGGCGACGAGCAATTGTCCCAGCTTGCGTTGGAGGCAATCGAGCGAGAGTTGAACGCTGAAGATGGGATGATCCTGGTGTCTGCAATTACCGCTTGGGAAATCGCCATGTTGATCAATAAGGAGCGCTTGATATTGACCATGAGTGTGGACGATTGGCTACGCGCCGTTGGCGAGATTGACTGTGTCAAATTTGTGCCCATTGATAACGATATTGCGATTGAATCCACCCGTTTACCGGGTGAATTTCACAAGGATCCTGCCGACCGTATGATAGTTGCAATGGCGCGGCATTTTAACGCACCGTTAATCTCTGCTGATGAGAAGATCCGCAACTATAAGCATGTTAAAACGATCTGGTAAGGATTTACCAAAATTGACGTAAAGCCCCGCAGCTTGCTGCGAGGGATGGATAGTCAAGCCTTCGAAGAAGGCTTAATGCGGTCTATCTTGTTGAGCCACGTATTGCTTCAGAACCTCCAGTGGCGCACCTTCTACAGAGCAAGCAAAATAACCACTGCTCCATAATGAATTTTTCCTCCACGCTACTTGATTAAGATAAGGATGATGAAGCTTTAGCTCTCTGCCAGTCATACTTTTTAATACTTGAACAAGCCTAGAAACGGATATTGTAGGAGTGTACGAAACAACTAGATGCACATGATCAGACTCTCCATTAAATGCAACTAAATCAGACTTTAATTTTAGGCATTCTCTTCTAATGATGGCCTCTGCGGTTATTAATACTTCATTGGTCAATTTTCTTTCTCTGTATTTCGTCACAAAGATTATATGCGCTTGTAAATTGTATTTTGAGTGCGAGCTGTCTTATATGTCATGACAGCCTATTGACTGTATGTTTGTACAGTGTAATTATAGGTCAATGAGCTTAACAACTGTTATTAAAATCAATATTGGTTCCCCTAATTCTTTGCAAACCGATTTGCGAAGGGAGTCAGCTCGACTCTGGAATAACATGGTTAAGCTTCATAAGTTCATACGAAAACGTCATTGGGGCTGGCCTTCTGCGGGTGACTTCGAGAAGCACTTCAAGGGCAAATACTCGCTACACAGTCAGACTATTCAAGCACTCATCAAGAAGTTTTTCGCCAATGTTGATACGGCCA
>NZ_VFRR01000037.1 GCF_006385675.1 Maribrevibacterium harenarium
ATCACTTAGAGTAAAAATAAGACGAGAGAAAAACGGCAGGATCAGCTGATCGGAATAGACCGAAACGAGCGATCGCAATCACCGGAATACGCATTTAAACTAATTTTTACCACTTTAATTTGGATCGCCCGAGCTCTTATTGAACTTTCCAGATCTCGTCGTTATAGTTTCTAATAGTGCGATCACTTGAGAAACGTCCACTGCAACTTGTATTCAGTATACTCATCTCCAACCATCTCTCTCTGGCTTTGTAGGTTTCGGCAACCGATTTTTGAGTATTAACAAAACCACGGAAATCAGCCGCTGTCATCCATGCATCATAGCGACTACGGATAGAAGCCGAGACTGAGTCAAAAATACCTGGTTCAGACTGGTTAAAGTGACCTGACTCTATGAGATTCATTACGCGTTTAAAGTCTGAATCTGCATCGATTAGCGCATTAGGATCATAGCTCAAACGAGCTTCCTCAACCTGTGTTGAATCTAACCCAAACAGGAAGAAATTTTCCGCGCCAACTGCCTCACGGATCTCAATGTTTGCACCATCTAGCGTGCCAATGGTACAAGCACCGTTCATCATGAACTTCATATTGCCCGTACCAGAAGCTTCCTTGCCTGCGGTGGAAATCTGTTCCGAAAGATCTGCCGCCGGCGCAATTACTTCCATAAAGCTCACTTTGTAGTCCGGTATAAAAGCAACCTTCAGCCATTTTTCACACTTTGGATTCGAGTTCACGACTTCAGCTACACTGTTTACCAACTTGATAATAGTTTTTGCCATAGCATACCCCGGTGCCGCTTTACCACCGATTAGCACTGCGCGCGGAACCATTCCTGACGTATCACCACGACATATTCTGTCATACAGATGAATAACATGGAGCACATTGAGAAGTTGGCGTTTGTATTCGTGAATACGTTTTACCTGCACGTCAAATAGCATAGTAGTATCAAAACTGACCGACGTTGTTGCTTTAACTAATTCAGCTAAACGCCGCTTATTATCCAACTTTACGTTATGCCACTGTTTCTGGAACTCCTTATCCGTGGCAAATGGCTTGAGCAGCGCCAATTGATCAAGATTAGTTACCCACTCCTCACCGATCTTAGAACTAATCAGGTCGCGCAATCCTGGGTTTGAGTGGTGCAGCCAGCGGCGAGGCGTAACTCCATTGGTTTTGTTATTGAATTTTTCGGGCCAAAACTCATAAAAATCTGCGAACAGACCCACCTTAAGAAGATCTGTATGTAGTGCTGCAACACCGTTAACAGAGAAACTACCGATAATGGCAAGATAAGCCATTCGGATTCGTGGCTCACCCTCTTCATCAATAATGGACATACGACGCAGACGCTCATTGTCATCTGGATACCGACTCGAAACCTCTGCAAGGAAGCGGGCGTTAATCTCGTAGATGATATCTAGGAGGCGTGGCAACATCGATGCGAACATTCGTACAGACCAAGTTTCCAAAGCTTCTGGTAACAGCGTATGGTTTGTATAGGCCATCGTATTGGTGGTAATACTCCATGCTTCATCCCACTGAAGACCATGATCATCCATCAACAACCGCATCAATTCAGCAACTGCAATGGTTGGATGGGTATCATTCAACTGGAATACGTTTTTTTCTGCAAAGCTTGTGAATTTTTCACCTTTATGTCGAACCCAATGTTGCAGAATGTCCTGCAGACTAGCCGACGACAGGAAGTACTGCTGACGTAACCGTAACTGTTTACCGTTTTCGCTAGAATCGTTCGGATAGAGCACCATGGTAATCTGTTCAGCAAGATTCTTTGCAGCCACAGCATCAACGTAACTACCTGCATTAAATTCATCCAGATTAAACTCATCAGTCGCTTCCGATTTCCAAAGACGTAGAGTGTTTACAGTGTCGTTACGGTAGCCAGGCACTGGCATATCGTAAGGAACAGCCATCACGTCACTTGTATCTAGCCAGCTAGCACGCATCTGACCTGTTTCATCAGTGTAATAATTGGTACGGCCATAGAACTTAACGCGGAATGTATTTTCAGGGCTCTCAATTTCCCACGGATTACCTTTGCGCAACCAGTTATCAGGAGCTTCTACCTGATAGCCCTCCTCGATACGTTGGTGAAACATCCCATACTCATAACGAATGCCATAGCCAGTGACGGGAAGCGCCAGTGACGCGCAGCTATCTAGGAAACAAGCTGCCAGACGGCCAAGACCACCATTACCCAAACCAGCATCCATCTCCTCGTCAACTAAGCTTTCCAACGACACCGCGTAATCCTGAAGAGCTGCACGAGTTTCAGCATCTAGATCAAGGTTAAGAATCGCATTGTTGATAGCCCGCCCCATAAGGAACTCTAGTGATAAGTAAGCCACACGTTTCTGGTCCATATCACGATAGCGGTTACGAGTCTCTCGCCAGCCCCGAATCTGGTGGTCTCGTAGCGTAAGTGCCAGTGCGTTATATAGATAGTAGTGGGATGCATCTACCTCATCACGACCAAGTGTCAACTCAAAATGACGTTTTAGATCGTCACTTATGGAATCGCAACTAGAATGGTTAACTTTTAGCGCTTTTGATTTAAACGAAGATTTATTCGTCTTGCTCACAATAGGTTTCCTTCTACTGATTCGCTGTTGCCAGCAGGATTGAAGAACTGTAACTGGATTGGATAAATTGGGTGCCGGCGATAAACAAACATTTTTCTCGGATAATCTCATCGCAGGACGAGAGCAGGAGCTGCCAGTGTGTAAAGCCTTGCCGTGTGGGTAACCTAAAAGGCATAGAATCACTGCCACGGTTAAAGGCACCAAACTGATCAGAGCTCCCCGGCAGGAGATTCCATAGACTCAGACCTCTTCCTCAGATCACTTTGAAAAACTGTACCGCCAGAGGTGCCAACAAGATACCAACTGATGAATTAAATCCATCTGCAGGAACTTGATCAGTGTAGATCAGACTACTATTTCCCTGTCCTGAGCCACCGTAGCGCAGGTCATCTGAATTTAGAATCTCTTCAAGATGTACACTATCCGGAACACCAAAACGGTAATGTTCATGAAGATTTGGCGTCATGTTGAGCGTCACAATCAGCTGTTCTTCATCCTGCGCTTTACGCATCCAGACCAACACAGACTGTTCGTGATTGTTAGCCTGAATCCACTCAAAGCACATATCGTCAATATCTTGCTGATAAAGAGATGGGTGCTCCTTCAACAGTTGATTAAGATCTGTAACAAAACTCTGAATACCTTGATGGAAATGGCTATCTAAGAGATGCCAATCCAGACTTTGATTGTGATTCCACTCACTGCGCTGAGCAAATTCAGCGCCCATAAAAAGTAGCTTTTTACCCGGATGGCTCCACATAAAGCCCAGATAGCTGCGCAGGTTTGCAAACTGTTGCCACTCATCGCCAGGCATTTTATTTATCAGCGAACCTTTACCATGCACTACTTCGTCGTGGCTTAGTGGCAAGACGAACTTCTCGCTAAAGGCGTACATCAGACCAAAGGTCAGTTGATCCTGATGATACTGGCGATAAATAGGGTCATGCTCAATATATGAGAGCGTGTCATTCATCCACCCCATATTCCATTTGTAGTGGAAACCTACACCACCAGCTGAAACGGGCTGCGTAATGCCTGGGAACGATGTTGATTCTTCAGCGATCATCAACACGCCTGGGAAATTAAAGCAAACACGGCTATTCACCTGCTGCAGCATCGCGATCGCTTCCAGGTTTTCGCGGCCACCATACTGATTCGGGACCCACTGGCCCGCTTCACGGCTATAATCCAGATATAGCATTGATGCAACTGCATCAACACGTAAACCATCTATGTGAAACTCATCAAACCAATAGAACGCATTGCTAATTAGGTAGGTAAGTACCTCACGACGCCCATAGTTAAAGATTAGAGTATTCCAATCAGGATGAAATCCTTGCTTAGGATCCATATGCTCATAAAGTGCGGTGCCGTCGAACTGCCCCAGACCATGTTCATCGGTTGGAAAATGTCCCGGCACCCAGTCGATCAAAACGCCTATGCCTTCTTGGTGACAGCAATCGATAAAGTAGCGGAACTCATCTGGCGTTCCAAAACGGATAGTGGGTGCGAACAACCCTATTGGCTGATATCCCCAGGAACCATCAAACGGAAATTCGCTCACGGGCATTGTCTGGATATGAGTAAAACCCATAGACTTGACGTAGGGTATCAACTCTTCAGCTAACTCTACGTAACTGAGATAACGATTACCCTCTTCTGGTTTTCGCTTCCAAGATCCCAGATGCAGTTCATATATTGAAAGTGGCTGGTCATAGCTCTGTGTTTCGGAGCGCTTATCCATCCATGACTGATCTCCCCATTGATGATTGCTTTCATTAACTACAACTGATGCAGTCTGAGGAGGATGTTGGAAACCTCTTCCATAGGGATCAGCTTTTAGCGGTAAACGATTACCCTGAGCATCGATGATCTCGTATTTGTAGTTTGAACCTGATGCAACACCTGGTATGAAAATATCCCACAAACCCGAGCCTAGGTTACGACGCATGACATGACGCCTGCCATCCCAATAGTTAAAGTTACCTACAACTGATACGCGACTAGCGGATGGAGCCCAAACAACAAAATGGGTACCTTCAACACCACCTAACGTTTTGGGGTGTGCGCCCATCCACTTATACGCACGCTCATCGGTACCTTCAGAAAACAGATAATGTTGCTGCTCAGTCAACAGTTCTCCAAAGGAATATGGATCTACCTCTATGTGGCTTTGCCCTTCCCAAACAACCTCTAGGAAATAACCAAAGCGTTTCTTTCGACGGGCAAGAGGCAGTTCAAATAATCCCTCAGATGAGATCTGATTAAGCTCACCTAAGCAACGTCCTGTCTTTGAATCTATCAACTTTACCGATTGAGCATTGGGCAGTAAGGCCCTTAGAACCAAACCGACATGACTAGGACGCTCGTGTAGCCCCAGCACCGAGAAAACGTCCTGGTGGTATCCCCCAACAATTGCGGAAATAGTCCCCTCATCGAGTGAAGGTTCATATTTTTTTGCTGACATTCTGCTTCCTTTTCGACTTATATCGCTTCGGACAGTACTCAAACCTAAGCGGATACCGGAGTGGCAATCCATTTGACTTCATAAGGCCCCAATGCAATAGCCGGCCCTGTTAGCTGATCGCCGTTGATAAGTTCGATTAGGTTCTCGCTACTAAGAATATCAACAATTGAGCTAGGTATTGTCAGCGCGTGTTCGCTAAAATTAGCCAGCACCAACAGGTTTTGGGAATCACTCAATCTGGCAAAGGCAAACACATGAGGATTGTAAGTTTCCAAAATCTCTGTTTGATAGGCACCAAACACTGGATTGGATTTACGTATCGCGATCAATTTAGCTAGGTTTTGCGCTATTCGACCCTGTGCTGTGGTTAAATCAGAGGCTAATTCGAAATCAAGCTCAGAGATTTGCTTGCGATTCACCCAACGCGAGTCGTCACATTTATGAGGATCACTTAAATAGGAGTCATCGTTAAGCACACCAAGCTCATCGCCCTGATACAGGAGCGGAACCCCTGTCATGCTAAGATTCACTGCATTTAAAAGCTGAATACGACCCAGCGCCAATTCAAGTGCCTTAGAATCCTCGTTGTCGATAGCCTGCTCTAGACCGGCTAGACTTGCCAAGGTTCCACATACTCGACAATCTCCGTTTTCAGGATTCATCTGGAATGGCACTCCGCGCGCAAAACTGCCCGCAAATTGGCCAGTATAAAAACGGTTCAAGAAAATGCGGTGATCGTGCCCATTAATGCCCAAGCGATCTGAGATCGCGTCATCCCAAGTCCAGCCGATATCATCGTGACAACGTATATAGTTCACCCAACGCGTCTGTTCTGGAATCTGGAAGCTCTTCATCAATGACGCAGTAAGTAGCTTGGTTTGCCGCGTGGCCAGTGACTCCCACATCAATGCCATCATTAATGGATTGTAAGACAGTTGGCACTCATCCATACCGATATAACGGTTTACTTCATCAGGATGAACGATCGCTTCGGATTTAAAAAGCAGTTCTGGAGCACTGATGCGCAAACAAGCATTAAACGCCTTTATAAGGGTATGAGCACCTGGCAAACTCTCACAGACAGTCCCTTTTTGCTTCCAAATAAAAGCGAGTGCATCCAAACGCAGAACATCACACCCCAAACTAGCCAGATGTAGCATCTGGTCGGTAATTGCGACAAACACCTCGGGATTCGAGTAGTTCAGGTCCCACTGGAAAGAGTTAAAAGTTGTCCAGACCCAGCGTTCGAGTTCTGGGTTAAATGTGAATGATCCACGCCGTACCGTTGGAAAAATTTCACGCAAAGTGGCGTTGTATTCATTCACTTCTCGTTCAGAATCCAACAGATAGTAATAACCTTGGTAGCGGCGATCACCTGCCTGCGCCGCTTTGGCCCACTCATGTTCATCAGAAGTATGGTTGAATACAAAGTCGAGTACCAAACGTATACCCTCTCCATGAAGTGCATCAGCCAGAGCTTTCAGATCATCATTAGATCCTAGTCTCGGATTGACCGTCCGGTAATCCGAAACAGCGTAGCCTCCATCACTATCGCCTTCAGGAGCTAGATACAACGGCATAAGGTGTAGGTATGTAATACCTAGCTGTTTCAAATAGGGAATACGCTTTTGCAGTTTTATCAGATCGCCCGCAAACAGATCAACATACACCGCGATACCAAGATTTTGTTCTGAATGGTACCAGAGAGGATCCTGCACTGAGGAAGCAAATGTATGTTCGTCGAAGTGCCTAGCCAACTGGCGCATTAGTTGCTGGATGTGAAAATGAAGATCGTAATGGTCAGAATAGAGCTCTAACATCGACTCAAAAAGAGGCTGAAAATAGATATTAAGATTCTCTTTAAACTGAATTCTTGCCCCCTTATTCTTCCAACGCCGCGCAGCAATAGAAGGCCAAATTCGTTCTAGCGTTTTAGTCGATTCGTACACTATATCCATAATGATTTACTCAAAATTTTAAACTTAACAAGTTACTAAATGTTTTTAAGTAAAAATTAAGTTCATCGTTGTGATGTATTATTTCTTTAAGTTATTAGGCAGACTTTCCTAAAAAGTGTCAATCAGCTAAAAAAATTAAGTTAAATTTAAAATAGGTCAAGGATTACCTATTTCAGAGATAGCTATCTAGTGAGTAAGCTGTTTAATTTAATGATAATCTAAGCAAGTCATATCATACCCTTACCGCCTTCCTATTGAGATTGAGTGCAGCTCTCAAGACTTACAAATTAAAACAATGGCGTGCTCGTATTAGTATTGCATTCTCTCAAATGCAATACTAATACTCTGTAAGACTAATTAATATTAAGAAAAATTTAAGGGCTGGACGTCCTTGATTAGGTCTAATTTTTTGACAATAATTTAGCTCCTTCTTAATCCTTAAAGAAGAAAATTTAACCAGTTTTAATTCCTGACTGATAATAACAATAACGGGCGATCGATACGAAAGCCGGTAAGGAGTAATCATGAAAAAGTCTCTTCTGTCAGCCGCAATCGCACTGACCCTTTCTGCTAACTACGCAGTAGCTGATAACCATGGTGGCTTGATGTTTGAGCCGGGTAAAGACACCCGTTTCCACTGGGCCAGCTACGAAGCCCTTAAATCTTCTAACCTAAAAGGTCAGACTGTTTCTGTATTTGGTCCTTGGATGGGTTCAGAAAAAGAGCACTTCGAAAACGTGATCAAGTACTTTGAAGAAGCAACTGGCGCGAAAGTAGAATACGCGGGTTCTGATTCCTTCGAACAGCAGATCGTGATTGATGCTCAGGCAGGCAGTGCTCCCAATATTGCGATTTTTCCACAGCCAGGTTTAGCGGCGGATTTAGCCTCCAAAGGCTTCCTAGCCCCCCTCGACAGCAATGTTGAAGCGGCCATCAAGTCAGATTATGCGGCGGGTCAGTCGTGGGTAGATTTGGCTACATTTGACAACCAAAACGGCCAAAAAGACCTATATGGTGTGTTTTACCGCGCAGATTTGAAGTCATTGGTTTGGTATTCGCCGGATAACTTCGAAGACGCGGGCTACGCTCTTCCACAATCTATGGAAGAGCTGAAAGCGCTGACTCAAGAGATCGTGGCCGATGGCGGCACTCCTTGGTGTATCGGTTTAGGTTCTGGTGCGGCGACCGGCTGGCCAGCGACTGACTGGGTAGAAGATATGATGCTGCGTCTGTATCCAGCCTCTGTCTACGACCAGTGGGTAGCAAACGATCTGAAATTTAATGATCCTAAAGTCGTTGCTGCGATTGAAGAATTTGGTTGGTTCTCTCGCAATGATGCATACGTAGATGGCGGTTCCGCTGCAGTTGCGGCGACTGACTTCCGCGATAGTCCGAAAGGTCTGTTTGCGTCTCCGCCAAAATGTTACATGCACCGTCAGGCTTCTTTCATTCCTGCCTTCTTCCCAGATGGGGTTGAAGTGGGTCTAGATGCGGATTTCTTCTACTTCCCATCTTACGAGTCAAAAGACTTGGGTAATCCAGTCTTGGGTGCCGGTACTCTGGCAACCATTACCAATGACTCGAAAGGCGCCCGTGCGTTTATCGACTTCTTACGTTCACCGATTGCCCATGAATTGTGGATGGCGCAAACCGGCTTCTTGTCTGCCCATGCGCAAGTGAACCCAGATCTTTACGTGACCGAAACTGCGCGCAAACAAGGTGAAATCCTACGTTACGCGACGACTTTCCGCTTTGACGGTTCGGACCTAATGCCAGGTAAGATCGGCGCAGGTTCATTCTGGACTGGCATGGTGGATTACTCTGGCGGTAAATCTGCTCAAGAAGTGGGTGACAGCATCCAGAAAACTTGGGATGCCTTGAAGTAACTCTCACTACTAACGACAGCCGCGCCTGTGGCTGTCTCTGTGATACCTGTGTTTACCCGCCGCTCGCGGCGGGCTCTCCTTGATGGTACTCGGTACTGCAAATAACTTTTTTATAGGTGGAAAGACGATGGGACAGCTCGCTTCTGCGTTAGTCACCATGATTCTTGGCGTGTTAGCCTGTGCGGCCTACTTTTATGGCTCTAATGCTCTTCTAGATTGGCTATTTCCAGGTAAAAACCGCCCTGCGGAGCAAATCGCCCGTAACCTGCGTATCGCCAATCGTATACGTCCTTGGCTCTTTGTTGGTCCGGCGGTATTGGTGTTGACCTTCTATTTATTCTACCCCGTTATCGACTCTTTCATTTTGTCGTTCCATGGTCGTACCGGCGAAGAGTTTGTCGGCTTATCAAACTACCAATGGCTACTGGGTAGTGACGAATTTTATGAATCTTTCCGCAACAACATGTTGTGGCTCATTGTGGTGCCAACCGCAGCGACCTTCTTTGGTTTAGTCATCGCTTCCATGACGGATCGCATTTGGTGGGGCAACATCGCCAAAAGTCTTATCTTTATGCCGATGGCCATCTCGTTTATCGGGGCGTCGGTGATTTGGAAGTTTATCTACGATTACCGTAGTGGCGATGACCCACAAATTGGTTTGCTGAATGCCCTAGTCGTGTTCTTCGGCGGTGAACCGCAGGCGTGGATCACGATTCCGTTTTGGAACAACTTCTTTTTGATGGTTATTTTGGTGTGGATTCAAACCGGCTTTGCCATGGTGATCTTATCGGCAGCATTGCGCGGTATCCCTGATGAAACCATCGAAGCCGCCGTGCTTGACGGCGCTAATGGCGTGCAAATCTTCTTCAAAATTATGGTGCCGCAAATTTGGGGCACGATTGCGGTGGTATGGACCACGATAACGATTCTGGTACTCAAGGTATTCGATATCGTGCTCGCCATGACCAATGGTCAGTGGGGTACGCAAGTACTGGCTAACCAGATGTTTGACTGGATGTTCCGTGGTGGTGGCGACTTTGGTCGCGGTGCAGTCATCGCCATCGTGATCATGGTATTGGTGGTGCCAATTATGGTGTGGAACATCAAACGCGCTAATGCAGAAATGGAGGGTCGCTAATTATGGTGACATCAAAGAAAGGCTCAGCATTAACGCTGGTGATGCACGCCTCCGTGTTGTTTTTAGTGATTCTGTGGACGATTCCGACGGCAGGTTTGTTTATTTCCTCTATCCGCGACAAAGACCAATTGTCGGTCTCGGGCTGGTGGACGGCATTGTCGACATCTGAACAGCGCTTAGTGGAACGTGCTTTAGATCCGACTCACCAGCAATTCGAAGAGGGTCGCTGGGTGATCAAAGGCAACTTGATGGGGAACAGTGACGGTGAGGTGGTTCGTTTTGGCGTGAGCTCTTTGCAGCCAGAAGCCCATGCTGTAGGTGAGGTGGTCGATCGCAAAGGTAAGCAGATCCAGGTCTTTGCCAATGGTGACTACACCATCAGTTCCGACGAGGAAATGAGTGGTCGTCGCGGTGACCGTATCTTCTTTACCGCAGAAATTCCGCCTCGCTTTACGTTGGATAACTATCGGGAAGTCTTGAGCTCAGAAGGGCTGGGGCAGTCTTTTATTAACTCACTCACGGTGACGATTCCAGCAACCATCATTCCGATCTTGATTGCTGCCTTTGCCGCTTATGCCTTGGCATGGATGAAATTCCCCGGTCGCGCATTATTGATCGCTGGCGTTGTGGGCTTATTGGTTGTGCCCCTACAAATGTCCCTGATTCCTTTGTTGAAAACCTATAACTTGGTGGGTGAATTCTTTGGTGTAGGCTCAAAAACCTATGTTGGCATTTGGCTCGCTCATACGGGCTTCGGCTTGCCCCTAGCAGTGTACTTGCTGCGTAACTATATCGCCGGTTTACCGGGGGAAATCATTGAGTCTGCCCGCGTGGATGGGGCATCGGATTTCGATATTTTCCGCAAAATCATTCTGCCATTGTCGTTCCCAGCGCTGGCTTCCTTCGCCATCTTCCAATTCTTGTGGGTGTGGAATGACTTATTGGTGGCCATGGTGTTCTTGGGTAACAACGAGGAACACCTAGTGCTGACCGGGCGCTTGCGGGAATTGCTGGGCTCCCGTGGTGGTAACTGGGAAATCCTAACCGCATCGGCGTTTATTACCATCATAGTGCCTTTGTGTGTGTTCTTTGGCTTGCAGCGTTACTTGGTGCGTGGCTTGTTAGCCGGTTCCGTGAAATAACCTTCAGCAGCATAACAATAGGGGAGCAAGGTATGCTCCCCAGAGAAAAGATTGAGGCGACAACATGGCAGATTTAAAGCTAACGAATGTGAAAAAAGTCTACGCAAACCAAGTTGAGGTCATGCGAGACATTAATCTGGATATTAAACAAGGTGAATTTATTGTTTTCGTCGGGCCTTCTGGCTGCGGTAAATCCACCTTGCTGCGGATGATCTCCGGTCTAGAAGAGATCTCCGGCGGCACTTTGGAAATCGATGGGCAAGTGGTGAATGACATTCCGCCTTCCCTACGTGGCATTGCCATGGTATTCCAAAGCTACGCCTTGTACCCACATATGACGGTGTACGACAACATGGCATTTAGCTTGCAGATTGCCAAAGTGGAAAAAGGGGAAATTGATAAACAAGTGCGCCGTGCGGCGGAAATGCTGCAATTGACTCCGTACTTGGATCGTTTGCCAAAAGCCCTATCAGGTGGTCAGCGTCAGCGGGTGGCGATTGGTCGTGCGATTGTGCGCCGCCCGAAAGTATTCCTGTTCGACGAACCGTTATCAAACCTAGATGCGGCATTGCGGGTGGCAACTCGTATGGAGATCGCCAACCTGAAGGAAAGTATGCCGGATTCCACCATGATTTATGTGACCCACGATCAGGTGGAAGCCATGACCTTGGCAGACCGCATTGTACTGCTGTCTGCCGGTAACATTGAGCAAGTAGGCTCGCCATTAGAATTATACGAGCGCCCGCAAAACGTGTTCGTAGCGAAGTTTATCGGCTCACCGGCCATGAATATTTTGCCTTGTACAATGTTAGCGCCGGGCGCTCAAACACGAGTAGCCTTGGCAAACGGTCATCAAGTCAGCGTGCCTATTGATGTGCCAGCGGCAGATCAGGGCAAAGCGGGTTTCTTCGGAGTGCGTCCAGAACATTTGTTATTGGCTCAGTCAGAAGATGAGGTCCTATTGGAAGGCGAAGTGTCTTTTGTTGAATCCCTTGGTGAAGCCACCCTGCTGTACGTGCAAGTCCCAGGTGTTGAGGACATGGTGATCGCCAAACAAACCGGCACCTTGGCCATTCACAAAGGCGAACATGTACGCCTTTGCGCTCAGCCAGAAAAATTACATCTATTTAATGAACAAGAGCACGCTTACCGTTAGTGAGAGATACTACGAACAAGTCAGATAATTTTGGACTGGCTTGTTCCGCATCCCAGCAATTCTTGAACAGTACCAATTAGCCGCCGTTTTTCAATATTACGCTGCTCTAAGCAGGGAACCTGCGATTAAGTCCCCAATATGAGACAATACCCATCTGACCATTACCGCATGACCGAACGACATGAACCAGCTCTCATTCGCCGATACCGAATTCACCAGCAAACGCCGTAAACCCGTAAAGAGCTTTTCTTGGCCGGATGAATTAGTTGATTCCATGGCAACAGCTCGAAGCCCAGATTGAGCCGTTTTACCCAAAAGCTGGCAATACTCGGCGACCATACCCTCTTGCTACGATGCTACGCATTCACTTTATGCAGAACTGGTACAACATGAGTGATCCAGCGATGGAAGATGCCCTTTACGAGATCACCTCTATGCGGCTTTTTGCTGGCTTATCATTAGAAGGAGCGATCCCAGACCACACGACCATCATGAATTTCCGTCACCTACTTAAGAAGCACTGATATTACTGCCTTATTGTTGAGGTTTTCCCAGCTTATTAGTTCACGACAAATTTCAAAAAGTTCTTCACGCTCTTTGTCTGCTTGCTCCTTTGTTTTTCCAGCTTGCCAGCCCCTCTCACCACCAGGATCATTTACAAGTTGCGCAAATAGTACAGCTTTCGAGGCTGCTAAAGGTCGTCTAGCCCACCACATATGTAATGTCGAAGGGTGGCCATGACGAATTGACTTTTCAGCCGATGACGCTGCGTTGATATCATCTAGCGGTAAAGCCACTTCAATCAATTTCTTTGGAGATTTAATCTTACTCATTTACTTGCCTTAAACGGTTTGCTCAGGCACAACTGCTTTCGACAGCAGGTCACTGAGATCATAATTAATACTGGCTACACCAAAGTCTGGCTCGGCAGTGAATGGCGTTTTAACGTAGTACGGCCCTTCAAACTCACTTTCTCCTTTGACTTCAGGGTCGACGATGACTATGGCAAGCATAAATTTTTCTACTTGGTTTAAGCGAAATACAGCAACTTTCATTAACAGGTTCCTGCCAAGAAGTGTTTAATCGTTGTAGAAAAGGCATGCCATTGGGTATTTTCAATTTCTTGTTGGATATAGTCTTCTCTTAACTCAGGATCCCAATTGGCTACTTCATCTAACTCATCAAGCACCTTTTCTTTATAGGTTTTTAATGCACGGGCTCGACTACTTGTAAGCCTTTGGTCGTCTAGACCAAACACTCGAATTGTTTCGTTGGCTTTGTGCTCTTCGTTCACACCTATACTTGCTCGCGGTCTAATTTCACCTGAAGAATGAAAATATAGATACTCTTCAGGGTCTTCAATATCGGGCTTAATCAGATCATCTGGGTTATAGGCTTCAGCTCTTGGTCGGTCTTTGTAGTGGCCACAGTGATCGTTGGAGCCACAAGCCAAAAACAGGTTGCTCCATTCAAATGTTAATTCTGGAAAGTGGTGTTGATTTTTTCGGCGAAAATGTTCAATGTGGCCAGAGTGATGGATAGCGTCTTCACAATAGGCACAACGCACTCCATATTCAGATGCTTCCGCCGTTGTTACGCCGGGCACACCTTGCATTTTCACAAGTGCCGCACGAAGTTGCTTTTTACATTCGCCACCGAAATTATCCCAAGTCTGTGTATTGTGATCATATTCACTTAAACACTGAGGCGCTTCTGTGTTGTCTCGATCTAACTTATGCATCGCTAATCCTTCTTGTTCTTTTGCTTGAAGGACTGGAAGCGAATGAGTTTATCTGCGTCCAACAAAACGCGATGGGATTCCCCATATATATCGATGAGTTTTGTTCGTAGTGCCTTTCCTTGATCGCTTTCGTGTTGGCCTTGCTCGATTAATGCGGTGTAATCAGCAACCCATTGCGCTTCCTCTACAGGAGGAATTGGGTTCACTTCTTGGTAATCGATCAGAATATCGCTGCTCGGGATGCCAATAGTTTGCTCATCTTTTCGTTCGGCAGTTGATATTGTTTCCCCTGTGTTGGGATCAGATTCGTGTCTTAAAACACGGATACATTCCGCAGGTACCGTAGACAATACTTGTGGGCTGTGGGTGGTGACAATAAATTGAATATTTGGAAAGGCCTCGCGTAATGAGCCGATTACCGTTTGTTGCCACTGTGGGTGCAGGTGCATATCGACTTCGTCAATCATCACAACGCCAGGTGATTGTTTAGCTGCCTCTTCCCCTAAATGGCCGTTAAGCAAAACGGCTCGGTAGGCAATATCAGCAATCATAGCGAGTATATTTTTAATACCATCGCTCAGTCTGTCAGCTTTCATTACGCCGTATTCGTCATGGCGCAACACTAAAGATTCGTCATCACGCTGGCTAAATTGTAGATTTTTCCAACCAACAGGTTTTAGCACTTCATTAACTGCATCTTGGACTACTTTAACGGGCGTTTTTAATTTAGGGTCAACGTCAATAAAGGTTGCCCCTTGCTGTAACTGTGCAATTTGGTGCTCTAACACTTTTTTGTAGGCATCGGTGAACCAATCTTCGAATTGTCGATAGCTTGATGCTGGGTCTAAACAGTCACGCAATGCAAAGGTTCTAATATTTTCATCATTGGCGTTTTGTCCACGTTTTGATTCTGTAAGTCGTTTTTCTTTCCAGAGTCGGCCAGTGCCGTAGTAGCCAAATACCGGCAAAGTAACCGGCGTTTGAGTTAGTTCTCGCACTTGTTTTTGCAAGTCTTTGGCAAATGCTTTTAAGTCACGGCAGTTTTTATCATCTTTGGTTTGCGACTTTGCAGCTTCACTGTCACGAAAGCGCTGCCACTCTGTGGTACCTGAACCGTAATCCCCTGTGGCAGTAACCGAAGACGGGAACTTTCGCACCATTTCATCTAAAACACCGAAGCCAGCGGCCCGTGCAGTATTATTTGCTTTGATGATTCTTACATCATCAATAGTGATTGTATTGGCAGGGTCTTTATAGGGAGTGTTGGCCAAGTCGAACTGGCTAACAAAGGGCCAGAGAGCCACACGCACTGCATCGAGTATGGTGGTTTTACCTTGCCCGTTGTTAGCAACCAGAACGGTCATTTCAGGGTGAAAATCTATTTCAAGTCGCGAATAGCAACGAAAGTTTTCAAGCGTGATCTTATCTATATTCATACAGTTTTCTCCGGTGCAACTGCTTTCGACAGCAGATCACTGAGATCATAATTAATACTGGATACACCAAAGTCTGGCTCGACGGTGAACGGCGTTTTAACGTAGTACGGCCCTTCAAACTCTTCGCCATCAACAATAACAATGGCGAGCATAAATTTGTCTGCTTGGTTTAAGCCGTAGATGATTTCATTACGGCTAACAGTAATGGTGCTTTGGCCTTTGGCGCGGCCTTTGACTTCGATATGGCGGTCGGGCCGGATTGATCCGTCAGGATTGGTGGGCGGGCGAGAGGTAACATCCCAGCCACATTTTTCTGCGCCAACGTCTTTTACTTCAAAGCCGAAGCTTCGCTCGGCATCCATTACCGCATTCATGGCGATTCGCTCCACGCGTGAGCGGGCTTCGGCATCAACACTGAATTGGGTTTCGCCTTTGCGATGGGCCAGCAAGCCTTGCGGAATCACTAAAGCGCCACCCATTACCACCGGCGTGCTAGAGACGACGTTTTTCAGTGCTTCAAGTTCTGCTTTTCGCTGTTCTAATCGAGCGGTGAGTTCATCTACGCGGCGACGTGCCATTTCAGGCTGCATGCGTGGTTGTTTACCTGCGTTAACATCATCTTGTAGTTTGATATAACGATCAGACCAATAGTTAATTTCCTTCACTAGGCGCTCATTCACTGCCGCAAGGGTTTTATCTGCCTGCCGTTCGCGGCGACCTTTCACTTCGCCATAGTGTTCCGGTACCAATTGTTGTGACGCGTGGTTTAGGGCCAATGCTTCAAGGTTGTTGTTTAGCCAGGGCGCATTTAAAACGTCGCTGACTAACTTATGGTCGTAGTCATCAATCGGTTGTAAATCTAGGTGGGGTGCCCAGCCTGCATTAATGGCATTGCCTTTTTCGTCGATTTCTACAAACTGTAATCGACGTGATGCGATATCTGAGGAATTGCCGCCTTCTCTTACCGTATGGTCCACCATGAAGAGTACTTTAGGCTCTAAACCATCATCGTTTGGATCTACCAACACGGCGCCTTGCTTGAGCTTGGGGCGATGGGCTTCTAACACTAAATCGGTAGAGGCATGCATTAATGGGTGCGATGGGTGAATCAGGTCGGCCATCGGCTTGCCTTGCTGCCGAACATGCTGCTTTTCGAAGCAGATACGTTCATATTTTCGCAATACTGGGGTTCGCGTTTCGCCGATGATGCGATCACGCTCACGAATAGCAGCGGGCACATGGCGCACCTCGAATCGACCCGATTCACGGTTGCGCATTTCGCCACCCAAGGTTTGGAAAGCTTCAGTAAAAAAAGCGCGAATGAAGTAAGGCTGAAGTTTACGGGCTTCTGCCTTTTCCATTTCTTCTTTGACAGCATAGAGCTCTTCAAGCCCCATATGCTGCTCTACCAGAGCGTTGCGTCGAAGGATTTCTTTCAAGTGATCCGCATCGAGCGCTCCATCGATCACTTCGTTCATCTTCGCTTTAGTTTCCGGAGATTCGCCGTAGCGGATAGCATCAACCAGTAAGTCTTTTAATGAGACGTTATCGAAGGCTTCACCGAGCACATCGAAGACTTTGCCACCCAGAGCTTCTTTCTCAATTTCGATCTTGTCGAAGAGCTTTTTGAATACTTCGCCTTCGCGAGTTTCTGCGGCAACGATATTCCAGAGGTGACAAACTTCGGTTTGACCAATACGGTGAATACGACCAAAGCGCTGCTCTAGGCGATTTGGATTCCAAGGCAGGTCGTAGTTAACCATAAGGTTGGCGTTTTGTAGGTTAACACCTTCGCCTGCCGCGTCGGTGGCAATCAGTACAATCACTTCAGGATCGTTACGGAACTCTTCTTGTACTTTGCGGCGCTCATCTCGGTTGGTGCCGCCATAAATAGTGCGGACCGCGTTTTCGTTGCCCAGCATATCTCCAATGCGCTTTACCAGGTAGTTCAGGGTGTCTTTGTGCTCGGTAAAGATCAACAACTTGCGACGAGCACCGCTGGCGGTGAACATTTCAGGTTTGTCTTGCAGCAGGTAAGAAAGCTCTTCCCACTTCTTGTCATTGCCAGATTGAACAACTGTGAGTGCTTGGTACTCTAGATCTTTTAGGCTGAGTATTTCGGCCTCAAGTTCCGGAATGGTTTCTGCTGCCGATGCCTGATCGACCACTTGCTCGGAGAGAATTTCGTATTCTTCTGCACTTAAGTCTTCATCGAGTTCATCGAAGTTATCCGGAATATCGATTTTCCTTTTAACGCTGTATTCGCCCAATGTTTCAGCTACGCCATCCTTTCTAACAGCCTGACCTCGCGCCATGAGTTTGGTCTCTTCTAGGCGATCTTCTAAGCGCTTGCGGCGACGTTTCAACGACTGGTAGATGGCTTCAGGGCTGGAAGCCAGCCTACGTTGCAGCATGGTTAATGCGAAGCCAACGTTGTTCTTCTTTTTGCTATCGAGGTTATCAGCACGGTTCATCTCTTCACGAACGTAGGTGGTTACCTGTTCGTATAGCGATGCCTCCATCGGTGAAAGCTCGTAATTCGCTGTATAAGCGCGGCGCTCTGGGAACAGTGGCGTACCATCAAACTTGAGTAGCTCTTCTTTCACCATACGACGCATCATGTCTGACACATCAACTTTATGGGCGCCTTCGCGGAACTTACCGTAAAAGCGGTCGCCATCTAAAAGGGAAAGCCAAATCTGGAAATCTTCTTCTTTACCGTTATGCGGTGTTGCAGTCATCAGCAAGAAGTGGCGAGTAATGGAGCCAAGGAGTTCGCCTAGTTGAAAGCGTTTGGTTTTATTGATTTTGGTGCCGAAGTAACTGGCCGACAGCTTGTGGGCCTCATCCACGATGATGATGTCCCACTCGGTGTTTTTGAGTTTTTCTTGGAACTCTTCGTTACGTGATAACTGATCTAAACGGCAAATGAGTTGGTCGGACTCATCGAAATAGTTGCCAGAAGCACACTGCTCTTGTTTTTCTCGACTGAAAATATCAAAAGTTACACCAAACTTTTCGAGCAATTCGTCTTGCCACTGCTCAGTAAGTGAGCCAGGCGAAACGATCAAAATCCGCTTGGCATCACCGCGCATAATGAGCTCACGAATTAACAGCCCAGCCATAATGGTTTTACCGGCACCGGGGTCATCGGCCAATACAAATCGAAGCGGCTGTTTGGGCAGCATGGCTTCGTATACCGCAGAGATCTGGTGCGGCAGTGGCTCAACGTTTGAGGTGTGTACCGCCATCATTGGGTCAAACAGGGCAGCTTGGCTGATACGGTAAGCTTCTAAGCCCAATTTGAATTCGGCACCCGGTGCATCAAATGCCCATGGTCTACCAACAGTAGCCAGTTCAAGGCGTGCCTCGTCTGAGCGGAAAAGCATTTGCTCGCCTAGCTTGCCCTGGCTGTCTTTGTAGTAAACCGTAATTGCGGCATCACCAACCGGTTCTACCTGTACGACGCGGACGATCTCTTCGGCTTGAATACCGCGAACTTGCGCGTCTTTTTTAATGTCTTCGAGTTTCAGCATTAGCGCTCCATATCGTCCGTGATAGTTTCATCATGATAGCCAGGGGCAATAACCAGATTTTCAACACCGTATAAAGCTGCTTTATTTTTTAGGAACAAATGCTCTCCTTGTCCCATCTTTTTAGCTTTCGATGAGCAATCGACATTCCACAGTCTCAGCAAATATCCTGCTGTTGCCGCCCTGATCTCAACCTTCATCACACCATCCGTCATACCATAATCCAGCTCAATCGCTTCACTGTGCTCTATGCGTGGGTGTGGCACTAACTCAAGCTCAACAAAGCGGTTCCATTGCCGGTCTTGGGTTTCTAGTTCAGCCTCAGATAACGTTGAATCTTCAAGCACAACAGCTGCTTTAATTCGGGTCAGTACAAAGTCACGAAATTCACCATGCTTGCGGTCAAAACCACGAACATGCCAACGCAGACCATTGTCCACCAGCGTATGCGGCACAATTTCACGCGTTGTTTCACCGCTCGATAACGACACATAGGTGATGCTCAAGGCTTTACCTTTGTGGATGGCCTCGGTGACTTTAGCCACTATAGATAGACTCGGCTTGTTTAAGTGATAAGGCGCTTCACACGCAAGAGGTGGTTTTACCTTGCCAGTAAATCCATCTCCATACCCTTGGCTAATCGTCGCCAGTGTTCGAACGACGTCATAGTCGAACAAGGGTTCAAATGCTTCACCGCGCTTATGCAACTTGAGCTTTTGGTCATACTCAATGTTGCTTGGCGCAAGCTCTCGGTACATTGTGAAGTCTTTCGTTGCCTGTGCGGCGGCAATGCTGAAGCGATCGACTAAATCCGCCCGTACAGCTTCGCCCTTAAATAATAAGGTGAAATCGATGTGTGCAATGCGATCCCTGGTTGCTTGTGGCAACTGCGCTATCTGCGAAAGCCTATCTGGCTTCGCCACTACTGTTTGTTTCAGACCATCATTTGTCATGCGTCTTGTTTATCCAATTCAACCAGATTCTTAAAACTCTGTTTATAAAGTAAGGACCGACATCTCGTAATCACATTGAACGGCATGGCACATGGCTGCTCTTTGTCCGCAATGACTAATCAATCTCTATTGGTTGAAGCTGGACAGATGGCTATAAAACACTGAATAGGCTTCAACCTAATTAATTTTATTAGGTATCATCCTATCACTGAAAAGGGAATATGTGTAGAGGTCGTGAATTACAACCCTAAAACTAAAGATGGGATCAAAGTGGTATCAATTTGGTCCCTTTTTGGTCCCAATTCAGATACAAAAAAGCCGAACACTAGGTTCGGCTTTTCTATCTTACTGATATGTAAGGATAATTTCTGGTAGGTCTAAGCAGATTCGAACTGCTGACCTCCACCATGTCAAGGTGGCGCTCTAACCAACTGAGCTATAGACCTAGAAAGTGCTGGCTATTATACGCAGAGGCGTTGCCAGTGCAAGTCTTTGCAACATATTTTTGTCACGAATAATTGCCTTACTAAAGCAAGTCTAAGTGGTTGTTGCAATTAGGCTATCTCGACTAATAATTCATGCCCGATCACTTCGTCGATGAGGTGGTAAGGCACTTTGTATTCCTTATCACGAAACTTCACGACCGCGTAGTCGTAGCACATTTTGATAATGGTGCAGTTCACCACAACACCGTTATCAATGACACGAACAATATTGCGATTACGCAATGTTAGAGACATATTCCCTCTCCTCTCGGTGTAGCATTAGGCTTCACCCACTTCTTTAAGCTTTTTCTGTAGGATGCGAATCTGGTCGCGATAAGCCGCAGCCAGTTCGAACTGAAGATTCTCCGACGCCACCATCATTTCTTTTTGTAGATCTACGATGGCTTTTCGCACTTCTGCAACATCGTCCATATTGTTAATTTCGTAGTCTTTGGCTTTTTCCGCCACTTTACGGGTCTGACGACCTTTGCCTTTACCTGCGCCTGGGTTGTAGGCACCCTCTAGAATATCTTCAACCGATTTGCTGATGCCTTTTGGAACTATGCCATTGGCTTCGTTGAAGGCCACTTGTTTTTCTCGACGTCGATTGGTTTCATCCATTGCCCGTTGCATCGAGCCGGTAATGCGGTCCGCATACAATATCGCTTTACCATTCACATTTCGTGCGGCACGGCCAATAGTCTGTATTAAAGAACGATCCGAACGTAGGAAGCCTTCTTTGTCCGCATCCAGAATTGCAACTAAACTCACTTCCGGGATGTCCAAACCTTCTCGCAGCAAGTTGATACCCACTAGGACATCGAACTCCCCGAGGCGTAGGTCACGAATAATTTCAACCCGCTCCACCGTATCAATATCCGAGTGTAAATAGCGTACTCGTATACCATGTTCGTGTAGGTAGTCGGTCAAATCCTCAGCCATACGCTTGGTCAAGGTGGTGACCAGCACCCGCTCCCCTTTCGGTAGGCGCAAGTTAATCTCGGAAAGCAGATCGTCTACCTGTGTCGCTACAGGGCGAACCTCCAACTCTGGGTCAACCAAGCCCGTGGGACGTACTATCTGTTCCACAACCCAATCTTGGTGCTCTTCTTCATATTTACCGGGAGTCGCAGAAACGAAAATAGTTTGAGGCTTAATTTGCTCCCATTCTTCGAAACGCATAGGGCGGTTGTCCAGCGCCGATGGTAAACGAAAGCCGTACTCCACCAAGTTTTCTTTACGGGAGCGGTCTCCTTTATACATGGCGCCAATTTGCGGCACGGTGACGTGGCTCTCATCGATTACGAGCAAGGCGTTATCGGGTAAATAGTCGAACAAGGTTGGCGGCGGCGAACCCGCCGGGCGTCCTGATAAATAACGGGAGTAGTTTTCGATACCGGAACAGTAGCCAAGCTCTTGCATCATTTCTAAATCGTAGTTGGTGCGCTGCTCTAGACGCTGCATTTCAACCAACTTATCCAAAGATTTGAGCTGTACTAAGCGCTGGTCGAGCTCTTCCTTGATACGTTCGATAGCCTCCACTATGGTTTCCCGTGGGGTGACATAGTGAGTTTTAGGGTAAATCGTAACCCGTGGCACTTTGCGAATGGTCTTATTGGTCAAAGGTTCGAACAAGGTAAGGTTATCAACCTCGTCATCAAACAGCTCAATACGGATCGCCACATCTTCCGAGTCAGCAGGAAACACATCAATCACATCGCCACGTACGCGGAAGTTACCGCGTTCAAAGACTAGATCATTACGGGTATATTGCAGCTCAGCCAAACGACGTAACACAGCCCGTTGATCAATGCGATCACCACGGTCTAAATGCAGCATCATTTTCAAGTAGGCTTGCGGATCGCCCAAACCATAAATAGCGGACACCGTCGCAACAATAATAACGTCTTCCCGTTCCAGCAGTGCCTTGGTAGCCGACAAACGCATTTGTTCAATATGTTCGTTCACCGAGGCATCTTTTTCGATAAAGGTATCCGATGCTGCTACATAGGCTTCTGGTTGGTAATAGTCGTAGTAGGAGACAAAGTATTCCACCGCATTATTCGGGAAGAACTCTTTAAACTCACCGTACAATTGGGCCGCCAGTGTTTTGTTGTGAGCCATAATAATGGTTGGCCGTTTCACTTCAGCAATTACATTAGCGATGGTAAAAGTCTTACCAGAGCCAGTTACCCCCAATAGGGTCTGGTGTGCTAAGCCGGCCTCTACCCCCTGGGCAAGTTTACGAATCGCGCCGGGTTGATCTCCAGCAGGTTGGTAGTTGGAAACAACTTGAAATTCTTGTGCCACAAACTCGTCCTACGCTATACAAAAGTGTTCTCAATCGAAGTCTAAGACTAACAAAAGTCGCTTTATACGTCTTGAAAAAGGCACTCTTATGAAGAATTGCTCTAAGAATTTTCTCATTAGACCAATTCTGTATGCATTAGCGGTTGCTAAACTATATTTCTTATATATTATTAAAGAATATTCTTATAACCAAAATGAGGTTAAGCCATGAGCACACAACCAAACGTTAAAGCCTTCTTCGATGAAGCCACTTTCACCGTTTCCTATGTGGTTACCGACCCCGCAACCAAGCAGTGTGCGATTGTTGACTCGGTACTGGACTACGACCACGCCTCCGGCCGTACTAGCACTAAATCCGCTGATGAGGTGATTAGTTATATCCAATCACAAGATTTAAGCGTTGCTTGGATTCTAGAGACCCATGTTCACGCTGACCACTTATCAGCAGCACCCTACCTACGCAACAAAGTCGGCGGCAAGATCGTGATTGGTGATCATATTACCACTGTGCAAAATACCTTCGGCAAATTGCTTAACGCCGAGCCGGAATTCGCCCGTGATGGTTCACAGTTCGATATGTTGGTAAAAGAAGACGATCAATTGCCTTTGGGTGAGACAGCTATCCAAGTGCTGCACACTCCGGGGCACACTCCAGCTTGCGTCACCTATGTGATTGGTGATGCCTGTTTTGTCGGTGACACCATGTTTATGCCGGACTACGGTACAGCACGCTGCGACTTCCCGGGTGGCGATGCGGCTACTTTATATCGCTCGATTCAGAAGATTTTTGCTCTACCTGATGACACTCGCCTGTTTATGTGTCACGACTACAAAGCCCCTGGTCGCGATGAATATCAGTGGGAAACCACTGTCGCGGAACAAAAAGCCAACAACGTACACATTCATACAGGGATCAGCGAAGCAGAATTCTGTGCCATGCGCACCACCAAGGATGCCACTCTTGCGATGCCCCGTTTGATTTGGCCGTCAGTGCAAGTGAATATGCGCGCTGGTAATTTGCCCCCCGCAGAAGCAAATGGTACACGCTACATCAAAACCCCTATTGATTTAGTGTAATCAGCGTTAGTTAAGGAGCGCCTATGAACCGACTGGAGCGAATCATTCCTGCTATTACGTGGCTGAAGGAATACAATCGCCACGATATGCAGACCGATATGATGGCTAGCATTATCGTTACTATCATGCTGATTCCTCAGAGCCTCGCCTATGCCATGCTCGCCGGTTTACCACCAGCAGTCGGTTTATATGCCAGCATCCTGCCGTTAATCGCTTACGCCCTGTTCGGCTCTAGCCGCACCTTAGCAGTGGGCCCTGTCGCAGTGGTATCTATGATGACCGGCACGGCAGCATTGCAATTTGCTGCCCCCGGCACACCAGAATACCTCACGGTTACCATCATGTTGGCAGCCATATCCGGCATTTTTTTGGTGTTGATGGGACTCCTGAAGCTCGGCTTTCTCGCCAGCCTACTTAGCCACCCGGTGATCTCGGGCTTTATTAGCGCCTCTGCCATTTTGATTGCACTGGGACAGATGAAACATATCTTGGGTGTTTCTGCTTCAGGGCATAACCTGATCGAAATGGGGGAAACGCTACTTCATAACCTGGAGAATACGAATCTTGCCACCTTGGTACTCGGCATCACCGCCATGGTTGCTTTGGTCGTGTTACGCAAACATTTAGCAAACTGGTTAATTAAGCTCGGTTTGACCAAGCCGCAGGCACAGCTCGCCTCAAAGGCTGGTCCAGTGATGGTGGTGGTGGTTAGTACCCTAAGCGTGGCCTTATTTGGTCTAGACAGCATTGGTGTAAAAGTAGTCGGCGCTGTCCCCGGCGGCTTTCCTCCACTTGCCTTACCCACAATGGACTTCGAGCTGGCTACCTCATTGTTGCCCGCTGCAGTGCTGATTAGTATTGTGGGGTTTGTTGAATCCGTATCAGTGGCCCAGTCTTTTGCTGCGAAGCGTAGACAGAAAATAGATCCAAACCAAGAATTAGTGGGCTTAGGTGCTGCCAACCTAAGTTCCGCATTCAGTGGCGGTTTTCCAGTAACAGGAGGCTTTTCACGGTCTGTGGTCAGTTTTGATGCGGGTGCTAAGACACCCATGACAGGGGTATTTACCGCGGTATTAATCTTACTAACTTTGAGTTTTTTGACTGGCGCGTTCTACTTCCTCCCTAAAGCAGTATTGGCGGCCACTATCATTGTGGCCGTAGTTCAGCTTATCGACTTCAAGACGATTGTTCATACCTGGCACTATTCAAAGCAAGATTCCGCGGCCTTGCTAGCTACCTTGGTCACTGTATTGTTTGTCGGTGTAGAGGCTGGAATTATTACCGGTGTAAGCCTGTCGCTAGTCTTGTTCCTATGGCACACCAGTCGCCCACATATTGCTGTAGTTGGCCGAGTTCCCGGTACAGAACATTTTCGCAATGTTGAGCGGTTTGAAGTCGAAACCCAACCCAATATTCTCACAGTACGCATCGACGAGAGCCTCTATTTCGTCAATGCTCGCGTATTGGAAGATCGAATTAACTCACTGGTGGCAGAACGCAAAGAAATCACCGACGTGATACTGATGTGTACAGCAGTCAATATGATCGACGCCAGCGCCCTAGAAAGCCTTGAGACCATCGCAGATCGGTTACATTCAGTCGGTATAAAACTACACCTCTCTGAAGTAAAAGGGCCTGTAATGGACAAACTGAAAGGCTCTGCACTGATCGCCCACCTAACGGGGCAGATTTTTTTAACCCAGCACCAAGCGATTGACACACTCACCCACAAATAAACTTTCTGCCCTGCCCGGCAGATGTGGCTATCCAGGGCACGCCTGGATAGCCATTTTTTTACTCCACTGTCGCCACGGTATCGCCATTCGGCTGAACTACGCGTAAAACTTCACGGTTTTTCTCTACTGTCGCGGCACCAATGCCTTTGACGGCTGTTAGCTCCTCTAGGGTTTGAAATGGGCCATGCTGATCGCGATAAGCAACGATGGCTTCCGCTTTAACTAGGCCAATTCCCGACATCACGACGGAAAGCTCTTCCGCAGTTGCCGAGTTAATATCCAAAGGAGTAGCAGCAAGAGAAAAGGTTGAGAATAATGCGACGATAGAAGTAAGCCCAATGAGGGCAAAACGGCGGAAAAAAGCCATAACAATCTCCTTTTGTTGTTGCAGTTGGCGTCATGCCAAGTTTTCGAATTGACCATCAAGGTCACAGATAAATTAGACCAACCTACCCAGTAGTGCAAGTCCCTACGGGGTAGGTTATTGACCAAGATTAAACTAACTGAACCCCTAGTTCACGATTCACCGTTTCGAGCACCGCAATCGGTTCAGCGGCTTGTGTAATTGGACGTCCCATCACTAAATAATGACTACCAGCGCTCATCGCCTCAGTCGGAGTCATGATACGCTTCTGATCACCCACATCAGAGCCAGCCGGGCGAATACCAGGAGTAACGAGCACAAAATCTTTACCCAATGCTGCTGATAACATGGTTGCTTCTTGAGCTGAGCAAACCACTCCATGCATGCCAGAAGAATGTGCCAAGCGCGCGAGGCGCATCACCTGCTCTTGCGGCGGGATATCTAAGCCGATCTCCGCTAGGTCACTCTGATCCATACTAGTCAGCACAGTCACTGCAATAAGCAAGGTGTTATGATCATTGATGCTAGCCAAAGCATTTGCCGAAGCTTCCATCATGCGCCGACCACCACTGGCGTGCACATTGACCATCCAAACACCCTGACGGGCAGCTACTTCAACCGCTTTAGCGACCGTATTGGGGATATCATGAAATTTCAGGTCCAGAAATACATCAAAACCTAGCTTATGTAATCCATCTAAAATAGCCGGGCCTGCGGTGGTAAATAGCTCTTTGCCTACTTTGACACGACACAGAGTTGGATCAAGTCGTTGCGCCATAGCAAGAGCTGCGTCTAGGGTTGGGTAGTCTAAAGCAACAACAATGGGGGATTGACAGGTCATTAACAGTCCTCAAGAGGGGTTAGTGCAATATAATTACTCACCTTCTAGACCGTGGATTGGCTTAACACTACCCCAGCTTTTGCAAGATGGACATTGCCAATGCAGCTGGTGACCAGCAAAGCCGCATTGCTTACAGCGGTAGCGATGTTTACTTTCGGTGAGTTGCTGGATGAGATTATACAACACATTCAGTTGCTGCTGCGCCCCACGAGCCTCTTCGATTTGCATCTTTATTAACTCTTGAAAGCCCTTGATGGTTGGATGTGTTTTTAACTGCTCAATGACAAACTGTTCTGCTTTCGCTTTGTCGGTTTTAGCATAGATCGCTGCCAACGCACCGATCGTCGTAGCACTAGGATGACGCTGATTTTGCTCTTGCAAAAATTTAACGTACCCAGAGCTACTCCATACTTGTTGATACGCCCGCTCAATGGCAGGAATTACCACTGGCACAAACTCTGGGTCTTGCTCTGCCACATTTTTCAGTACTTTGATGGCATCTCGATGGCGCTTTTGCTGACTGTACACATCGGCCATACCAATACTGCCGCGCACACAATGCTCATCATGCTCAACCGCGTTGCGAAAGTATTGAAATGCTTCTACCCATCTTTCCTCGGCAACAGACGAATCTGCTAATTCACAGTAAAAATGAGCTAAACGCCGGGCAAGTTTAGCTGACGGGTGCTCCCGAGAGAGCTGTTCAGCAATCTTAATCGCCTTATCCCAGCTTTGCTCAAACTCATAGAGATCAATCAACAGGGACAATATTTCTTTATGGTACACGCTCTTACGGACCGCGATCGCCAATAACAAACGCTCAGCACGATCCAGCAGTCCCGCAGACATAAAGTCTTGAGCTAATTCCAGTTGCACTAAGCGAGTATCAGTTTCGGGAAGATCCGGTCGAGCCAGCAAATTTTGATGAATGGAAATGGCTTTTTGAATATCGCCTTTTTTGCGAAACAAAGTACCGAGAGTGAGGTGAATATCGAAGGTCTCGCTACTGACATCGAGAGATTCAATGAAGGCATCAATGGCTTCTGACTGCTGGCCTTTGAGGAGGTGATTCAGGCCACGAAAATAATCTTTAGGTATGTCATTGCTCGTTGTGATGGGTGATGGCGGGCGTGCGCCACGACGACGTCCCATCCACCAACCAATGGCAAGGGCAACAACCAGAACCGCGAATAATCCCAGTTCAGACACAAATTACTCCGTCTTAGCCAACCCGTTGGTTAGGGTTGCTTTACGCAATGAGTCCAATTCCTGTTTCTGAAACTCGACACGCTTAGCCAAGCGTTTCGCACGCTGATTGAGACGCGTCACCACAATAGAACTAGCAAGCAGCGCAACAACCGCCCCACAAGCAAAGGCTAGTAGTTGGTATAACGCAACACTCAGCTCTGGGGTTTGCCAAAATACCAAATCCAATTGAATCAGTTGTGGATTACGGATAGCAAAAAATACACCTACGAGAAGAAAAATGGCAAAAAATGCCAGTGTCAGAATACGCTTGAGCCATTTGAACATATTTAACCTACCAATGGGGGAACCTGCATTCATTATGCCGCTGTAGCAGGTGAATTTCGAGGGATGATGAGCTAATTCAATTCGTTAACATCATCTATATCAGTGTTAACCATCTCACGCAGCTCTTTACCTGGCTTAAAGTGAGGAACGTACTTGGCACTTAGTTCCACAGATTCGCCGGTTTTAGGGTTTCTACCGATACGAGGAGCACGGTAGTGAAGAGAAAAGCTGCCAAAGCCGCGAATCTCAATACGTTCACCATTAGCGAGCGCGTCCGACATATGATCTAGCACGGCCTTCACTGCCTGCTCCACGTCCTTCACTGGCAGATGGGACTGCTGATCAATCAACAATTCTATCAGCTCGGATTTAGTCATTGCCGTCCTCTTGAGTATTCGCCTATATTTTGACCACCTTCTAAGACTAGCGAAATTCAGAAAGAAAGCAATAACTTATCAATGATTTGGCGTATTTTATTTAGTTTATGACGCAGATAAATTACGAATATTTTTGCTCTTAGTGGGGCTTTACTAGCCACCCACACAGGGAGCTTTTATAATATTCCCGACTTTTAAACCAGTGGAAACTAAAACAATGAGCTTCAAAAACATTTCAGCTGGCCGTGATGTGCCAAACGATATCAACGTAATCATCGAAATCCCAGCGCAGGCTAGCCCAGTTAAGTACGAAGTGGATAAAGACATGGATGCTCTCGTGGTAGACCGCTTCATGACTGCACCAATGTTCTATCCAGCGAACTACGGCTATGTAAACAACACTTTGGCTGACGACGGCGACCCGGTTGACGTGTTAGTAATTTCTCCATACCCAGTAGTACCTGGCTCCGTTATTCGCTGCCGTCCAGTTGGCGTGTTAAACATGTCTGATGAAGCGGGTATGGATGCCAAACTAGTTGCTGTGCCACACGAGAAGCTAAGCAAAGAATACGCTCACATCCAAGATGTAAACGATATTCCGCAACTACTACGTGATCAAATAGAACACTTTTTCGAGAACTACAAAAAGCTTGAGAAAGGTAAGTGGGTAAAAGTTGAGGGCTGGGCAAGCGCTGACGAAGCTCGCAAAGCACTTATTGCTGGTGTTGAAGCCTACAACGCCCAGTAATTTAACTACCAATTAGCGTAAAAAAGCCGATCGAGAGATCGGCTTTTTTGTTGGAATTAAGGCAAAACCTTATTCTAAACCATCTAAGTAGCGTTCCGCGTCCAACGCTGCCATACACCCGGTGCCCGCTGACGTAATAGCTTGGCGGTAGATGTGATCACATACGTCACCAGCCGCAAAAACCCCTTCAATACTGGTTTGGGTCGCATTTCCTTGAGTACCAGACTGCACCTTAAGGTAGCCATTTTCCATATCCAATTGTCCAGCAAAGATATCCGTATTTGGCTTATGGCCGATCGCAACAAACAAGCCTGCAACAGCAATTTCTTTGCTTTCGCCGGATTGATTGTTTTTGATGCGAATACCAGTCACACCAGTGGCATCACCCAGAACTTCTTCCAATTCTGAGTGCCATTCGATGCGAACATTGCCATTCGCCGCTTTATCAAGCAATTTGTCAGACAAAATCTTTTCCGAACGGAATTTGTCGCGGCGGTGAATCACCGTAACCGTCTTAGCAATATTGGCAAGGTAAAGTGCTTCTTCTACTGCGGTATTACCGCCACCGATGACAGCAACATCTTGATTACGATAGAAGAAACCATCACAGGTAGCACAAGCGGATACGCCCTGCCCCATGAATTTTTGCTCACTTTCCAAGCCCAAATACTGAGCGCTGGCACCCGTTGCGATAATCAACGCATCACAGGTATAAACACCGCTATCACCTTCTAGGCGGAACGGGCGATTTTGTAGATCCACTTTACCGATTTGGTCAAAAATGATTTCTGTTTCAAAACGCTCAGCATGTTTGCGCATACGCTCCATTAACTCAGGTCCCTGCACTCCTTGGTCATCACCTGGCCAGTTGTCAACTTCAGTAGTAGTGGTAAGCTGCCCCCCCATCTGCATACCAGTAATCATTACCGGATTAAGGTTAGCACGGGCCGCGTATACAGCCGCTGTGTACCCTGCTGGGCCAGATCCCAAAATCATCAATTTAGCGTGTTTCACTTCGCTCATGCCTTGCTCCTATAAAATGGTGTAATGACGACAATCCTATTAAAAAGTCGCCTTTAGTTCGTGGCTCGTAGCTTAGCGGTTTACATTAGTGATGCAAACCCAATCGAATTAATCAGATAAATAAGCATTCTCTATTGGTTTTCAAGCATTAGCTATTCTTTGCACTGCAAAAACGGCAACTAGGGTCTTTAGTTAATCTCATTTCTCGCCAAGTTGCGGTTAGACCATCAAACAGTTTTAGTTGTCCGTGTTTCACTTCCCCAGCACCACTTAGAAGCTTGATTGCCTCAAGTGCCTGAAAGGTGCCTAACATACCTACAACTGGACCAAGGATACCGTTTGTATTGCAGCTGAGTGCCTGGTCAGATAAATCAGGATAAAGGCACTCATAACACGGACTGCTTTGCTGGTCATATCGAAATGTCACCAATTGTCCCTCCCACCGAATAGCCGCCGCCGACACAAGTGGGCTTTTGGCCACTGCGCAAGCGCGATGTAGCAACTGACGACTAGTGAAGTTATCAGTACACTCCAGCACCACATCCGCGGTTGCAAGCAAATCTTCCAAAGGGCACTGTTCCAGCGGTTTGACTAAGGCATCAACAACTAAGCTAGTGTTTCGTGCCATCAAGTTCGCTTTCGCTGCCACTACCTTCAAGTCGCCAACATTTGAATTTTGATAGAGTACCTGACGCGGCAAATTACTACTTTCAATGGTGTCGTGATCGATTAAAGTCAGTTTCCCTACCCCTGCGCTCGCTAAAAATAAAGCGGCGACATTACCTAATCCACCGACACCCACGACCACTACATGAGCATCTTTGAGCGCCAATTGACCTGACACATCAAATTCCGGCAACAACAATTGCCGACTGTAGCGCATCAACTCTTGTTCGTTCACATGCATTTCCTTTTACAAAGCAAAAAGGCCCGCCGAAGCGAGCCATTTTCATTGAAGCAAAGCAATCTATTAGAAAGATTCAATACCAAGCGTATTTTCGGATTCAAACATGCGGTTAAGATCGAGCAAGATAACCAATTCCTGATCTTTTTGGTAAACCCCTTGAATGAACATCAGTGCTGAGTCATTACCCACACTAGGGCTTTGCTCAATCTCTCCTTGGTAGAGATAAAACACTTCCTGCACCGCATCCACTAGCAAACCGATTTGCTCACCATCATGCTCAATAATGATGATGCGGGTTTCGTCAGAGATATCGCTTTCAGGCAAACTAAAACGAACACGAGTATCAACTACCGTCACTACGTTACCGCGTAGGTTTACAATACCCATAACATAGGAAGGCGCCCCCGGGACTGGAGCAATTTCACTGTAACGCAGCACTTCTTTAATCTGCATCACGTTGATTCCGTATGTTTCATCCAACAAGCGGAAGGTTAGGTATTGTAGCAATTCACCTTTCTTGCTCTCTGCAGGCATTTTGCCCGAATCTTTGATTGTCGCGATCTCTGACATGGCATACATCCATTGAAAGTTAACTTATTGACGCAGCTTAGCTGCTTTTTACCAAGGATAGCAAAAAGCAGCCAAGTGGCGCGATAAATTACGTAAAAATTAGTTGTCTTGTTGTATGCCAACTATGATCCATGCCGCTGTTTGGCTAGTCATGTCTTTCTCAAGATGCCAGACTTCATTAGTTTCATCAGTTTGATCCCCTTCTTTGATCCACCCAGTGAAACGTAAAGAAATAGAAGCGGTTGAACCGATGAACTCGCCACGGACTAGCTCGACCATCAAAGAAACAACAGAAGTAGCAGGCAGATCAGTCGCTAACTTGCTACGCTCTGATTGCAGCATTTCAAATAGATCGACGCTGAAGTAATCTTGAACTCGCGCTAAATCGTTATCATCCCAAGCTTTCTGTAGTTTCACATAGTGGTCTTTGGCTTGAGCAACAAACGCTTCTTCATCGAAACCTGGCGGTAATTGAATCGCTGGCTGCCCAAATCCAGAGACACCGGCCATTGGCGATGGCTGTACGGTATCACGGGTTGACTCTGGCATTTCTCGGTAAGCTTGATGACCTGCTGGTTGTTGTTGAGCACGACGTTTTGGTGCAATCACAAACTTGTAGATCAAGAAGCCAACTACGGCGAATAGCAAAATATCGCCAAACGCTAAGCCATCAAATGCACCACTACCCAAAAGTGCTGCAAATAATCCACCTGCCAACAAACCACCTAGTAAACCGCCTCCTAGACCACCTAGGAAACCGCCTTTTTTAGTGGTTTGATTCGCCGCTGTCCCCGCTGCTGCGGTGCCAGACTGAGTGCTATTCGGTGTCGCTTTTTGCGCTGGCACCGAATAACTCTTGCCAAAACTCTTTTTACCGCCGAGTTTCGCTTCAGCGTGGGTCGCATAGCCCCCCAAACCTAGCGCCAACACGAACGCCACTAGTAAGCTGAACACAGATGTTTTCAAGGTCGTACTCCAATTAAGCAAATTTCACCAGGCCGACCGCTTCGCGTAATGCCTCTATAGAAGGCTTCGCACGAGCTCGCGCTTTCGCCGCGCCGGCCTGAAGGATATCTTCAATAAGAGCCGGATTAGACATCAGTTCAAGATACTTTTCTCGCGGCTCAGCTAGTTGACCATTGATAAGTTCAAAAAGTTCCCGCTTCGCTTCGCCCCAGGCAATGCCGTCGAAAAACTTCTGACGCATCTCGGCAGTCTGCTCCGGTGTGGCAAAGGCTTTGTAGATATCAAATACGGTAGAGTTATCTGGATCTTTCGGTTCGCCGGGCTCCAACAGGTTAGTAACGATTTTGTTGATGCCCTTTTTGAGTTTCTTCTCGGTATCAAAAAGAGGAATCGTATTGTTGTAGCTCTTACTCATCTTGCGCCCATCGAGACCCTTCAAAATGGCGCTATCATCTTCAGCAACCACGGCTTCCGGCAAAACAAAATGTTCACGGAAGATGTGATTAAAACGCCCAGCAATATCACGTGCCATTTCAATATGCTGGATTTGATCCCGCCCTACCGGCACTTTGTGTGCATTAAACGCCAAAATATCCGCTGCCATCAGCACCGGGTAGCAAAACAATCCCATGGTAATGCCGAAATCTGGATCCTGACCGTTGTTAACGTTTTCATCCACGCTGGCTTTATAAGCATGGGCACGGTTCATCAAACCTTTCGCTGTCACACAAGTTAACAACCAATTCAGCTCGGAAATCTCAGGAATATCCGATTGACGGTAGAAGGTTACTCGTTCTGGATCTAGCCCACTGGCCAGCCAGGTCGCGGCTATCTCCAAACGAGACTGCTGCACACGTTCTGGGTCGTGACACTTAATAAGGGCGTGATAATCCGCAAGAAAGAAAAATGATTCCGTATCGTCACGCTGACTGGCGGCTATAGCCGGGCGAATGGCACCGACATAGTTGCCTAAATGGGGAGTGCCTGTGGTAGTAATTCCAGTTAATACAATTTCGTTGCCCATGATCCTACTCGCTAACAATAAACCCGCTAAAGGTATCATATTCTTAGCGCACAAAGAACGTCAGAAGGGAGCATCAGATATCAGGACTAGAGGTAACACGGCTTTGGGATTGAAGAAGTAATCTAAACGAAAAAAGCCGCTTAGACATCTAAGCGGCTTTTTAAATTTGGTGGAGATAAGCGGGATCGAACCGCTGACCTCTTGCATGCCATGCAAGCGCTCTCCCAGCTGAGCTATACCCCCAAAGCGATGCGAATTTTATGGAACAACTTTTATTACGTCAAGCATTTTAAAGCACTTTTTTTGGACACATCTATTTTTGTAACAATTCGTATAGATCACACCGGCATTATGCACCGTTACTGCTCTGTTTTGTAACAATTCTGTTGAAAGCGTGACCACATTTTGTTCTCATAAGTGACGCGAAATTGTTTTCATACTTTCTGATTTCTCAGGGACAGGTACATCGATGAGCGAGATGAATGCGGTACTTGACGAATTGATGATGGCGCAGCAGCCGATATTCAACCGCAACAAGGAATTGTTCGGCTACGAATTATTGTTTCGGGACCATAACGAAAACTGCGCGGAATTTGATGATAGCCACCAGGCAACCAGCCAAGTTATCGTCAATTTATGTATCGGCATTACCGAGCTTGAAGCCCAGCTGCGTCAACCGTTCCTAGTTGTATGGAAAAATATTCCATATCGCCGGGCGAACAGTGTTCCCGGCTGTGAGTGCTCCAAGCTTACGCTCGGGCACTTACCC
>NZ_VFRR01000038.1 GCF_006385675.1 Maribrevibacterium harenarium
GAGAAACCAAACATAATCACCACCATAGCTAGGATGCAGTGACGGTAGATCAGGTTTCAAGTGTTATGAAGGTGTGGTTTGCCGGACGCTTACATTGGTGCTGAATAGATAACTTAGGTGCCACATAGGGTAGACCTTCATCCATATCGGAGTCGGGAGTCACCGGAGTGAAATCTACACCGCCGTTATCAAAGCTTACTTTCGGGTAGCCGGCATCACTGTCCGCATTTTGCGCCATCGCCCCACTGCCGATAAAGACAGTAAGAAACAACAAAACGATAAACGTGGATAACTGCGCCATGGGGACAACCCCTCTCTGCAACCTGCTACAGTTTCAGCTTAGCGCAACTTTTTGATTTAGGACAAGAAAAAATTGGTTTTTATGAAGAAGTGCGCGTGGTTTTTAACCATACTAACCACGCGCACCCGTAATTTCAGAGGTTATTTAGCACTAGCTCTTACAAAAATAGCATTTTCAATTTTATCAAATGCATTTTGGTAAATCTGAGGATCGAGAACTGCCTCATCTTCTTCGTTAGTTTGACCATACATGCTTGATGTTTTATTTGAGTTAACAAAATTCAGTCGAATCTTAGTTGAACTTCCAATTTCTTCTATAAAAGCAGTCGCCTTAGTTTTGCTAACCGAAGTTTGATTAAGCATAATCTTGGAGAATGTATCACTCTCACTAGCACTCTCTGCTGCGATAAGACCGGTATCTTTACTCGCATTAGTGACTGTATACCCTAAATCTTGAAGTACGGATATGGTACTCGAGAATACTACTGCATACTCATTTTCATATTGTCTTGTTTGCATAGACTGTATTTCTAAAGGCGTCATTTTGACACCCGAACCAGCACATGCTGTTAAAAACAAGAAAAAAGTGAAAGAAAATGACTTAATTAAATTCATTATAATTCGTCCTTAAAAATTTGACTCTCTACTAGAATAATCGATAACAACATCGTTACTATCGAACTTGATGATCAAAGTGATCATTCTTGAACTATTTTTAAAACCAGCTGTAGAACTACCTCCTCCAAAAATTAGCAAAGTACCAAAAGAATTATTCTGAGAACTTTCTTGAATTTGGGCTTGTCTTTGGTACGTCCATATTTCGTTACCCTCACCATTCCTAGTGGTTACGTTAGGAGCACCAAAAACTTCGAGAACATCTGACTTAGTCGTCTTTCCCACAACAACATTCATCTGCACATTACCTTGAGTAAGCGATGAGTTTGATGTGCTGACTGGCTGGTTGGATGAACATGCAGTAATCGTTGTTAGCGCAAAAATTATGCCTAACGAGATACTAAAAGACTTTAATCTCTCCCTTAACATATACATCCCTTTATCTCCATTAAAATTTTATCCGAAAATAATAACCAAGAATAATGAAATTTGCCAAGATTTTTACTTAACAAAATCCATCATCAAGTCACTGCCGAGTACTTCGATTGCTTTTTCTACTTCATCAAGTGCCACATTATCAGGCACGGTGAGCACTAACTCAGCACGAAATAGCATCTCAGAGCTCATCGGAGCTGGTTCGCGGGAGGTTTCTAGCTCTTTCACGTTTACCCCAAGAGCATGTAGCACCTGAGCAACCTCTTTGACGATACCTGGCTTGTCATTACCCACGACAGCCAAAGCCACCGTTTTGCCATTGACTACGTGTTCACCCGCCTCTGTAGCAGTGACCGTTAAACCTGATGTCGTCAGGTTTTGCAGATCAGTAATTAGACTTGCTACCTGATCTTTGGGTACGTCAACGGTAACGATACCAGCAAACTTATCGGCTAAATGGGATAAGCGACTTTCTAACCAGTTGCCATTGTGCGCCACGATAGTTTGGGAAAGCTTTTCTACCAAACCGGGTTTGTCGTCACCAATTAATGTCAGTACCAAATGCTGAGTCATACTTCCTCCTACTCATGTTGGGTTGTGGTTCATTCTTATCACGATTTAGGTGAATTACCCAACTTTTTAACCTCGATCACTGACCTATATGGCAGTTTTCTGGGCTTGGTAAGCTTGCCATTTTGTTCCTTAAAGCGCGCCTTGTAGCCGCAAGACCTGACCATACAGTTAGGCTATCTATTAACCGTTTTACTAGGAATGATTCATGTCTAATTTACTAGAGAAATTGAACTGGCGTTACGCCACGAAAAAGATGGATGCCAGCAAAGTGGTACCGGAAGAAAAGGTCGAACGCATCCTCGAAGCCATTCGCTTAAGCGCCAGTTCCAGTGGTTTGCAGCCATACGAAGTGATTGTGGTGAAAAACAAAGCCTTGCGTGAACAAATCGTGCCACACGCTTGGAACCAACAACAACTTGTTGATGGCTCCCACTTATTGGTATTCGCCGCTTGGGACAACTACACCGAAGAGCGTATTAATCATATGTTTGATTTGGTGAATGAAGAACGCGGCTTCACTAACGAAGGCTGGGAAGCTTACCGTCAAAAACTATTAGCAGCTTACCCACCACGTCCAGCCCAGGAAAACTTTGAACATGCCGCGCGCCAAGCATATATTGGTCTGGGCACGGCACTAATTGCTGCGGCAGAAGAAGGTGTTGATAGCACCCCGATGGAAGGTTTTGAGCCGGAAAAAGTAGACGAAATTCTAGGGCTGAAAGAGAAAGGACTTCGTTCCGTCGTCATCCTGCCACTTGGCTACCGGGCTGACGAAGGGGATTGGCTAGTGAACCTGAAGAAAGTCCGTCGCCCGCAAGAACAATTTATCCAAGTAATAGATTAACCCCGCGGCTAAAGCCACGTAGACAATACCAAAATGGGCGCTGATTGCGCCCATTTCTTTACCCGTTCCCAATCAAAACGAGTCTAGTGCTTGGTATTCCCCGGATTGGGTACGAAGTTTATCACCGCTGCCTCTCCTTCTGGAGCCGCTACATGGGGTTGATTGACTCGGGTTGGGATCTCCTGTGGCTGAGCCTGAATCTTGGTAGATTGCTCATCGGTATAGCCACAAGCGATACACTCGCGATATTGTTTTTCTTCATCGTCATCACGCCAAGCGCGAATTTTATCCATTTCGTTACAACGGGGGCATACTGCCCCAGCGATAAAGCGTTTGGTGGTCATTGTAAACCTCGGTTTGTTGTTACAAAGAGACGATCTCTGTTCCAGATTTGCGGGTACGCTTTAACTTGGTTCCTTTCCACTCGGGCGTGGCGCATCCCTGCGCCAAAGCCCTCGCGCCACCATCCTTGGTGGCTGTTTGAAAGGAACACAAGTTAACGCGAAGCACATACAAAATACATCTGACGGAATGAGTTAGCTTGAGCGACCTATCACTCATAAGCAGACTCCATGGATGGAGTCGACCGACCGTCTGGGGCAGGGATGCCCCACGGTCGGCGTTGAGTGATAGGTTGATCAAGCCACCAAGCATCACGTATCACGTATCAAGCCGCAATCCCGCTATGCCTTAATAGCGCATCGACGCTGGGCTCACGGCCACGGAAAGCTTCGAAAAGCTCCGCCGCAGGACGGGAGCCGCCGTTGGCCAGTATGGTATCACGGAAGTGAGCACCGGTTTCTGCATTAAAGATGCCGTCTTCTTCGAATTTCGAGAAAGCATCTGCAGACAGCACTTCCGCCCATTTATAGCTGTAGTAACCTGCCGCATAACCACCGGCGAAAATATGAGAGAAGCTGTTTTGGAAGCGGTTAAATGCCGGTGGCGTCGTTACTGCGACACGGCTGCGTACATCGTTTAGCAGCGCCTGAACATCCATATCGGCTTGGTATTCCTGGTGCAAACGGAAGTCAAATAACGAAAACTCTAGCTGTCGCACCATCTGCATTCCAGACTGGAAGTTTTTCGCCGCCAGTATTTTGTCGAGCAAATCCTGTGGCAACGGCGCGCCAGTTTCATGGTGGCCCGCAATATGAGCCAAGGCTTCTGGCTCCCAACACCAGTTTTCCATAAATTGGCTTGGCAATTCTACTGCGTCCCACGCCACCCCATTGATACCCGACACCACCGACACATCCACTTGAGTAAGCATATGATGCAGGCCATGACCAAATTCATGGAACAAGGTGGTTACTTCGTCATGAGTCAGTAGGGCTGGCTTATCACCGATTGGGGGCGTGAAGTTACACACTAGGTAAGCGATCGGTAGCTGCAAGCGACCATCTGCTAACCGGCGACGGTTGGTATGGGCATCCATCCAAGCACCACCACGCTTGCCTTCTCGGGCATAAGGGTCGAGTAAGAAGCGGGCGATGTCAGTGCCCTCTTTCGAGATAGTGAACAACTGAACATCTTGGTGATAGCTATCGAAGTCCCTTTCTTCTCGAATATCGACACCAAATAGTGTTTGCGCCGTATGGAATAGACCGGATAGCACTTTGTTAATCGGGAAATAAGGGCGTAGCACTTCTTGGGAAATCGCGTATTTTTGCTCGCGCAATTTCTCCGCATAGTAGCCAATATCCCAAGAGTTTAAGGTTTCTACACCATATTCGGCTTTTGCGAATGCTTTCAAATCCGCTAAGTCTTGCTCAGCAGCGGGTTTGGATTTGACCGCTAAATCATTCAAAAAGCCAATGACTTGATCACCACTTTCCGCCATTTTGGTGGCTACCGACAGCTCCGCATAGTTGTCGAAGCCAAGGATTTGCGCCATTTCGTGACGCAATGACAAAATCTCTTGAATCAAAGGGGCGTTATCAAATTTGCCCTCATCACTCAGTTCAGAAGCGCGAGTCGCATAGGCCGTGTACATTTCTTCCCGCAAAGCTTGGTTATCGGCGTAGTTCATAACGGGCAGGTAAGACGGTAAGTCCAGCGTAAATAACCAACCTTCTTGCCCCTTTGCTTGGGCCATTTGTTGCGCTTGCGCCAGAGCGGATTCTGGCAAGCCTGCTAGTTCGGCTTCATCGGTGATTAATTTGCTCCAAGCTCTGGTCGCGTCCAGTACGTTTTCACCAAAGGTGCTACCAAGCTCTGATAAACGGGCACTGATTTCCCCGTAGCGCTGCTTCGCCTCTCCTTCAAGACCCACACCGGATAGTTCAAAGTCACGGATAGTCTGAGTTAAAGCCTCCGTCTGAGCCACGCTTAGCTCAGCCGCTGCTGGGCTTGCTGCTAACGCTTTGTAGGCTTCATATAGGGCTTTGTTTTGCCCAAGCTCGGTGTAGTACTCGCTTAGTTTTGGCAAGCAAGCATTGTAAGCTTCTCGCAGCTCCGGTGTGTTTTGCACCGAATTTAAGTGACTGATTGGCGACCAGAAGTGCCCGAGTCGGTCGTGAATTTCATCTAACGGCAACACCAAACTTTCCCATGTGGGCTCGGCATTGCGCGCCACGCAGGCCTCAATATCACGGCGGTTCGCAGCTAAGATTTCTTCAAGTTGGGTGACGATCTGCTCTGTCTTAACCGCGGAAAATTGCGGCAACGACGTAGCTTCCCAAACGGATTGGCTCATATCATGTTATCCTTTTTGCTCATATAGCGTGATGCGTCACGCTGCTAGTATCGGTATGCTTTCTCTATACAATATGTGGTAATACGGCATTTTCAATGCCATGCCAGCTATTGTGCTAATTGCTTTTATTTATGCCGCCACACGCTACAGAGGTAAACATTATGGTGATGAAGACATTTCGCGGACACACGCCAAAATTAGGTGAACGAGTATGGGTCGATGATAGTGCCGTGCTGATCGGTGATGTAGAAATCGGCGATGACAGTTCCGTCTGGCCTCAGGTGTCCATTCGTGGCGATATGCACCGTATTCGTATTGGCGCACGCACCAGTGTGCAAGACAACTCTTGCCTGCACATCACCCATGCGAGCGACTATAAACCAGAGGGCTTCCCGCTGACCATTGGTGATGATGTAACGATCGGCCATATGTCCATGTTACACGGCTGTACCATCGGCAATCGTGTCTTAATCGGTATGAACTCAACCGTGCTTGATGGTGCTGTGATCGAAGATGAAGTCATCCTTGGGGCGGGATCATTGGTGCCACCGGGGAAACGCCTTGAATCCGGTTATATGTACATGGGCTCTCCGGCAAAAATGAAACGCGCTCTGACCAAGGAAGAAATCGAGTACTTCCAATACGCTGGTTTGAACTACGTGAAGCTAAAAGACGAATATCTCAAAGAAGCGGAGCAGAACCAGGAATGAAACGCTTAACCACGCCTTTTTTAGGTGTTGCTTTACTGGCTGGGGCTGTGTGGGTTGCCATGCAGTCCTACCAGAAAAACTTTGCAGGGCAAGCGCTAAGCCAATTTGATCAGGAACGGCTTGGGGTGCAGTTGCTGGAATTTCCACGCCAGCTCCCCCCTCTAGGCGAACTTGACGAGGCGAAGTCGCAACAGTGGTTTGCCTTGCAATTAAAGCCAACCGTCTGCGACGCCCTGTGCCAAGGGGAAATAGCGAAGTTTAGGGACTTGGGTATCGTCATTGCGAGTCCAGGCCAAGCGGTCTATCAGGACTTAGCCGATGTCACTCAAGCCGATGGTTATGCCAACCATAGGGACAATGTACTGCTGATCAACCCAGATGGGCGCTTTGCTGGTTCCATCAGCGGGCCCTATGACGCTAGCCGCCTCGGCGAAATCTTTTCCACCTTAAACAAGTAACCTATCTTTCCTGTAAGATCACCTCAGATACTCCGTCTAACTTTTTTTAGCAGACCATCTGAGGTGGCCATGACACTCACCAATGGAACAGCAGCAGACGCTGACGCAGAGACAAACCGCTTCCATGATCCGGCTTTTCTAACCAGCCTTAGAGAGCAGATGTTCAAATTTGCGCTGTTGCAAGTCCGCGATGAGCAAATTGCCGAAGATGCGGTGCAGGAAGCCATGCTATCTGCCTACCTACATATAGATCGCTTTGCTCGACAATCCGCATTGAAAACTTGGGTTTTCTCCATTCTCAAGAACAAACTTATCGACATTTTACGCAAAGAAAAGCGCACCACCGCAGCAAGTCAGCTGGAACAAGGGAATGGCTTACAAGGGGATGAATTACTGGAGTCCCTATTTACAGAAAATGGGCACTGGCAAAAGAGTGAGCGCCCAGTGAAATGGGACCAGCCCGAGCACGGTACCGAAAACGCCCAGTTCTGGAAGATTTTTGAGCTCTGTCTAGAGGCCCTGCCAGCCAAATATGGTCGCTTTTTTATGATGCGTGAGTTTTTGGAACTGGATACCGATGCCATCTGTCATACGGAAGATATTTCTGTTTCCAACTTAAATGTCACTCTTTACCGCGCCCGTGTGCGTTTGCGGGAATGTCTGGAAAATAATTGGTTCGACGGGGAGAAAGCCGTATGAAATGTACCCAAGCTACGCAGCTTCTATCACAAAAGATGGAACGCCACCTGAGTACCAAAGAGCATGTTTCCTTGAAATTACATACCGCTATGTGTCCCGCATGCCGACGCTTCGGAGAGCAAATGGAGCAATTGCGTGACATCAGTAAAACCTTTGTCAGTCAGCCCGACAACAATCCCTCTGCCACTGACGAAAAAAGTCACTAACGTAGCTGGCTATCCTTACTGCCACTGCGGTTGTAGAGGCTAAGAGACTTTTCTTTGCCTTCTAATTCCGACTGACATTGAATACAAAGACGCACGCCGGGGATGGCAACCCGGCGACGCTCGGGAATCGGCGCATCACACTCTTCACAAAACGCCAGACTCTCACCTTGAGCAAGCCGACTACGCGCTCGCTCTACCGCCGAATCTACCGTTGCATCGATTTGATCTTGTACCGCGCCATCATGAGCCCAACCACTGGCCATATTATTTTCCTCGCAATAACACTTCCGCAAGTATGCTTATGACAAGACAACTCATCAATCGAAAATGCGTCACTCGGTGCTATCAGTTACGCCGCCAATCATGGAAGCGCGCCAACCAGGCTAATACTCGCTCTGGGGCATGGGCTTTTTTCCATTCCCCAGCGGCGTATTTATTGGCTTCCGCCCAGGTTGGGTAGGCATGGATAGTACCGAGGATTTTATTTAGACCAAGACCGTGTTTCATGGCCAAGACAAACTCGGCGAGCAAATCACTCCCATGTTCACCGACGATGGTGACCCCCAGAATAGTATCCTTACCCGGTACCGTTAGTACCTTTACAAAGCCCTGAGCTTGTCCATCGGCAATGGCACGGTCTAGGTCATCAATACCGTAGCGAGTGACTTCATAGGGAATACTCTGGGCTTGAGCTTCCTTCTCACTCAAACCGACACGGGCGATTTCAGGGTCAAGGAAAGTGGCTCGGGGAGTCACGCGATAATCCACTTTGAATTTTTTCGCGAAACCAAACAAGGCGTTCACTGCGGCATACCATGCTTGGTGGGCGGCAACATGGGTAAACTGATAGGAACCCACCACATCGCCAACCGCATAAATGTGTGGCATTAGGGTGGCAAGGTAGTCGTCGGTCACGAGCTTTTGCTCAACACTTAAGCCGAGCTCTTCTAGGCCAAATCCAGTTAAACGAGGAGTACGACCCACTGCCACCAGCAAGTCATCGCACAATAAGGTTTGCTCACCGTACGACGTCATGAGCTGTAAACGCTTTTGCCCTGCTTGGTTTTCGACAGCATTCACTTGGGTATCCGTTAATATCGTCACGCCGCTGGAGGCTAAACTCGAATGGGCGATGGCTGCCACATCCTCATCTTCACGGGCTAACACGTGAGCGGAACGCTCGATAAGCGTGACCTGACTCCCAAGACGAGCAAGCGCTTGAGCCAACTCACAGCCAATTGGACCACCGCCAAGGATTACCAAATGGGCTGGTACGGTTTCCCGCGTTGCCATGGTTTGCCACAGAGTGTCACTGGTCAAATAGCCGCTCTCGGCTAACCCGGGGATCTCTGGTACAACCGGACTAGCGCCAGTGGCAAGCACAATCGCTCGGCTGGTTAAGCGTTGCACCGCCCCATCATGACGCTTAATTTCTACCGTCCAAGGGTCAATCAGCTTGGCATAGCCTTGCACCACATCTACCCCTAGCTTGGTGTAGCGTTCCACACTGTCATGGGGCTCAATATCTTTAATAACCTGCTCTACCCGCGCCATCACCTTGGGGAATGAAATCGAAGGCGCCTCACTCAGTACGCCATAATGATGGGCTTCACGCATTTGCTGCGCTATTTTGGCACTTTTGATCAAGGCTTTGCTAGGAACACAGCCGTAGTTTAAACAGTCTCCACCCATTTTATTGGCTTCCACCAAGGTCACTTTGGCTTTCACTGCGGCGCCGATGTAAGCACTGACCAAGCCACCGGCACCGCCGCCGATAACAATCAGATTACGATCAAACTGCTTCGGGCGGGAATAGCCCGAATATACTTGGCGTTGTTTCAGCACGGTAATCAGTTTATTTGCAATTAGAGGGAACACGCCTAACAGGGCAAATGAGAGCAACAAGCTCGGGGAAACTATGCCTTGAAGGCTGTCTAACTGGGCCAGCTGAGTCCCAGCATTCACGTATACGGCAGTACCCGCCAACATGCCCAATTGGCTTACCCAATAGAAAGTCCAAACACGGATACGGGTTAAACCCATGCCTAAATTAATTAGGAAAAAGGGAATGATAGGTACTAGGCGCAGAGTAAAGAGGTAAAAAGCCCCTTCCTTTTCGATACCACGATTCAAGGTTTCAAGGCGGCGACCGAAGCGCTGTTCCACCCAGTCAGCAAACAAAAACCGAGCCGTAAGAAAAGCGAGGGTTGCCCCAAGGGTGCTAGCAAAGGAAATCAGCAATAATCCCCAGCCAAAGCCAAAGAGCGCGCCACCAGCCAGAGTCATGAGCACCGCCCCCGGTAACGACAGAGCCGTCACCAACACATAACCCAACAGATAGATCAAGGAACTGGCCACCGGCGCAGCGACCACACTCGCCTGCCAACGTTCCACTTGGTTTTTGACTTCCGCCAAGGTGAACAGGTTGTGTAAATCGAGGGCAAAAAAGCTTACTAGGAGCACCAGTATCACAACGACTAACAAACCCTTTTTCATTTTCGCCTCTATCTCGACCTAAGGTAAAAGTTCACGTAATGATTGTTAGACGCTGCAAGACAAGATTTGTTACTTAAAAAGATACTCTTTAAGTCTGACGTAATCTTCCAATTGGTAAGGTGTAAGCAAGTAAGAACAATACCGCGGCACAGACCACCACACTTGGGCCAGTCGGAGTATCCCATTGATAGGACGACCACAGCCCGCCAATCACAGAGAAACAGCCCAACACACCGGACGTCACCGCCATTTGTACCGGTGTCTGGGATAATCTTCGTGCTGTCGCCGCAGGGATAATCATCAGCGAGGTAATCAACAACACGCCAACGATCTTCATCGCCACCGCGATAACCAAGGCCACTAACAACATCAATAGCAGGCGAATGGCTTCCACTGGGTAGCCTTCCACCTTGGCCAGTTCTTCATTGACCGTCATAGCGAGCAACGGACGCCAGAAAATGGCCAGTAGACTTAACACCAACAGACTACCGGCATAAATCCAGAACACATCACCCATACCTACCGCTAATAGGTCGCCAAACAAATAGGACATCAGATCAATACGAATATGATCCAGGAAGCTCACTGCCACCAAGCCTAAGGAAAGGGAAGAATGGGCCAATATCCCGAGTAAGGTATCAGTGGCGATAAAATGCTTTTTCTGTAAGGTCACCAAGACTAACGCCAAGCCCACACACATGGCGATAATCGCTAGGTTCAGGTTGATATCTAACAGGAAGCCGAGCGCAACCCCCAACAACGCCGAATGGGCTAAGGTATCACCAAAATAAGCCATACGCCGCCACACCACAAAAGCCCCCAACGGGCCTGCGACCGCAGCAACACCCAAACCACCCAACAACGCTGGTAATAAAAATTCAAACATGGAGAAAGTCCTTAGTGGTGATGCTGGCAGTGAGGGCCGTGTTCTTGTTCGGCAACCACATCCCCATGGTCGTCGTGCACATGGTCGTGGTGATGGGAGTATATGGCGATGGAATCCGCCGCTCCGGGCACGCCAAACAACGCTTGGTAAGCCGGGTGACCAGTAACCTGCTGGGGGCTACCGGAGCAGCACACATGCTGATTAATACAGTACACGGTATCGGTTTTCGCCATGACTAAATGCAAATCATGGGACACCATCAAGACACCGCAATTGAGCTCGGTACGAATGCTATCAATCAGGTTGTACAACTCAATTTGACCATTCACATCCACCCCTTGCACCGGTTCATCAAGCACCAACAGATTCGGTTTATTAAGCAACGCTCGCGCTAATAATACCCTCTGGGTCTCTCCCCCGGATAACACATGAACTTGGGAATGTAATAAATGCGGTATGCCGACTTTTTCCAAGGTCGGTTTAATCTCTTTGCGATTCACGCCACGTACCAAACGCAAGAAATGCTCCACGGTAAGGGGTAACGTAGGATCAATATGGAGCTTTTGTGGCATATAGCCGATGCGCAAACTCTGATGGCGCACAACTTCGCCACTAGTGGGTGTCTGTAGCCCCAACAAGGTGCGGATTAGCGTACTCTTGCCGCTGCCATTGGGGCCAATCAAGGTGACAATTTCCCCTTGATGAATCGGCATATCAATGCCATCGAGCAACTGGCGTTCGCCAAATTGCATCCCGACGTTGACGAATTCAACTAAGCGAGTACTCATGACTTCGCCCCTCGGCAGGAAGCACATAACCCGGTCAACTCAATGGTTTCGGCACGCAACTCAAAGCCCTGAGTGGCAGCTTTTGCAATCAAGGCTTGATGAATGTCTTGATAGTCAAACTCCATCACATTGTGGCACTCATCACAGATCAAGAAATAACCTTTATGGGGTTTGTCAGCATGGGCGCACCCTAAATAGGCGTTCATGGATTCCACTTTATGAATCAAGCCAGCATTGAGCAGAAAATCTAGCGCTCGATACACCGTCGGCGGGGCGGAATTAAAACCCTCTTCCGCTAACTTGGCCAATAGCTGATACGCCCCTAACGGTCGGTGACTTTGCCAAATCAACTCTAACGCCCGGCGGCGCACTTTGGTCAGACGTTGTCCCTGTTCAGCGCAAATGGTCTCCGCAGTGTGCAGTGCTTGTTCAATACAATGGTTGTGATTGTGTGCCATTAAAATGCCCGCCCTGCGGTTTGTAATTCGTAACTAATCATAGAAATACTTATAAAGATAAGGGCAGCCGCCGCGGCGAAACCAAGCCCCCGCTGGATAGCTTGTTGCCATGTACCTCGGCGCAGCTTCAGGCTCTTGTCCCTTACCAACACGCTAAGGACAGCCAGTACCGCAACCGTGATGCCTGTGCCTAAAGACATAGCGAGGGTCGCCAAAATCCCCCACCCGAAAATGCCCGCGCTTGAAGAGAATAACAAGACCAAAACGGCACCAGTACACGGGCGAATCCCCACCGCAGTGACAATTGCCCAAATACTACGCTTCGCTGTTTGTGTCTCTGCCGAGTCACTGTGGGTATGATGACAGCGGTCGTGGTCGTGGTCGTGGTCGTGGTCGTGGTCGTGAGCATGATCATGGCCGCAGCTGGATTTGCCGCGCAGTAGCCGCCAGCCCATCCACACGCCAATTAAACCAATCGCAGCAAAAGACGCCAGTTCAAAAAAACGACTGATCTCAGTTACCTTGCCAGCTAAGGAGAAAACTTGAGCGAGGATCGCCACTAACACCACCGCCACAACACCTTGCGCCAAAGCCGACAGTAAAGAAAGGGAAATGCCGCGCCGGATGGGAGCACGGTTTGCCAACATATAGGAAGCAATCACCGCTTTTCCATGCCCCGGCCCCGCCGCATGAAAGATGCCATACAAGAAAGAAACGGAGACTAAACTCCAGAGCAGCACTAGGTTGTTTTCTTTTGCCAGACCACGCACCAAGCCCACCAGCTCCCGGTGAAAATCCCGCTGCATGGTCATAATGTAGCGGGACAGATCATCCAAAACCGAAGCTTGGGCGGTTTGCGCCACTACAACCAAGGCCAAAAGAATGCTGAATCGAATCAACTAGACTGCTCCAACAAATCGAGAAAAAATGATTTGTTATACTATAACAAGCCTTTCCATAGGTGAAGGGAGATCACACCCCTTTACACAGTTGGATGCAAAAAGCCCATGACTCCACCCATAAAAATCTGTGCTGCCATGGCTGCCAAGATCAGACCAGTGATTTTCGATAGGATATTTAAGCCTGTTCGACCAAGCATTTTTTCGATCAAGGAGCCGGAGTACAAGATCACCGCCAAGGTCGCCAAGGCACCGGTCAGCCCCAACACGCCGATAACCAAATCCCAGCCCTCAAACTCTGCACCATAGACCAAGATAGTACCTATAGTCGCAGGGCCGATAATCGTCGGCACAGCTAAGGGCACCACCGACACATCATCTCGCTCCTCGTTCGGCATACCGGTGGCATGGTTGCGAGTACCATCCTTTACCAAACTAATGGCCGACATAAACAGCAAAATACCCGCACCAATACGGAACGAGTCAAGAGTGATACCCAGCACAGCAAACAAGGGACTGCCGAAGAACATCAGCACCAAAGAGATAGCCAGTGCCGCAATAATGGCTTTATTGGCGACCGCACGGCGTGACGCTGGCGTTTCCCCACGGGTGAGCGCCAAGAACATGGACAACACAAAGAACGGAGCGAAAAGGAAAAAGAACTTAATCCAAGTGGAGATCAACAGACTCATGATGTATTACTCGAAAGGCACCTGCTTGCGCGATCAGCGCTCTGTCAGTGCCAGTTTGATACCAAAGCCCACCAACAATATGCCGGTGATGCTATCCAAGACTTGCGCGACTTTTGGCCGTGCTAGCCATACTCTTGCCCGGTGAACCATCACCGCCAGCAAACTTTGCCACACCATCGCTATGATAAAGTGAAGGGCAGCCATAAACAGGGATTGACCAATAGCCGAGTGGGCTGGGTCGATAAATTGCGGCAAAAATGCCATGTAGAAAACGATGGTTTTGGGATTCAGTACATTTGATAAAATCCCCTGACGAAATGCGGTAGCGGCAGTTAATGGCTTCACACCAGTAGTTTTTAGATTCAAGCCTTGGGGATTCATGGCACTGCGTAGCGCCTGCACACCGAGATAGGCAAGATAAACCGCACCGGCCATTTTAAACGCCGTAAATAAGGTGGCCGAGCCGAGTAAAATCACCGACAACCCTAACGCTGAGATAGTCGCGTGGGCGAATAGACCAAGGCAAATCCCTAGACTGCACACGACACCAACGCGCCAACCAGATACTGCGGAGCTACGCAGCACCAACAAGGTATCAACCCCAGGGCTCATGGTCAAAACCGTAATAGCAGCAAGAAAAGGTAACCACTGAAAATGTTCCAACATCGGCAAGTGCCTCTTAACGGTTAGGGATGACAGTTTATTTGAACAAAGAGATTAATTGACGCCACAAAGGCTATTTATCACAACTAAGGTCTACCCAGCCTTCCATATAGATGGCTTCCGCTGCAGCCGGTGTGGGGGTACAAAGTTCTGCCAACGTGCCCGTCAGTTTGATTAAACCTGTATCAGGTATCACCATGGCAAAGTAATTCTCCGGGTCACCAAAACCAAGCCGCAGGGTATGCTGCTGCACATTGACCGGCTCAGGCAGCACGATACCTAAGCGCACATGCAACATATCCTCCTGCACCCACAAGTCTAGGATTTGCACCGAGTCTGCGGACAAGGCCTCCCCATCTTCTTGCATAGCGAGGAAGTAGCCATACTGCTCTAAATTGCGCAGTGCCGCTGCGGTTTCCGCTTTTTCTTCTTTCTCTAGCCGCCCGTCGGCATTGGTATCGAATTCGATCAGCAAATCATTACTGGAAAAGGCATCAAAGGCCCACACCGCTTCGACACGCTGAATATTCGGCGAAGTAACATCCACCTGGTAGTAAGACTCGATCCAAATATGGGGATGGGCAGAAACTGACGCGGCCGCTAAGCCCATCATCAACCCACACCAACCGCGCCATAATTGGAACCACATACTTACTCCGTTAGCGGCGGGCAATGACGTACCCGAGCCTCTAAGATACGTTGAAACTCTTCTGGATCATGTTGCTGAGCCAAGCGCTCTGGATCATGTTTTGCCCCATGCCAAGCTTCCAAACGTGATAGCCAGAAGCGCAATGCTGCGATTTTAAGCATATGCGGCCACGCCTCGATTTCCGCTGCATTTGGGCTACGCTCGTGAATGTACTCCCGTACCAAAGCGTGATACTTATCCATATCCAACTCACCGGTGGTGATATCGGAACACCAGTCATTTACCACAATCGCCAAGTCGTACATCAACCAAGAGTAACAGGCATTATAGAAGTCGATGATGGCAGACAGCTTATCCCCTTCGAATAGGGTGTTGTTGTAAAACAAATCCCCATGCACCGTGCCTTTGGGCAGTTGTTCATCTTTGTCGGCAATAAAAGCATCGAAGGCTTCCACTTGCTCTAACAGCAACTGGGCTTGGTCAAGTTCCAATTCCGGCGCAATCGCCTGAGACGTAGTACGCCACCATTTAATCCCCCGATGACTAGGGCGGTGATTCGCAAAGTCCATACCTGCCACATGTAAACGGGCTAACTCTTTCCCCATCAAGGCGCAGTTTTCTACCGTTGTGCTCTCTAAGGTGGAACCGGGGAAACAATCCACAATGATCGCTGGGCGGTCTTTCACCGTACGTAAACGCTCACCATGGTTGTCCATCAGTGCCGCCGGCACGTTAAAACCTTTATGTTTTAGATGTGCCACCACATCTAAGAAGTAAGGCACTTCCTCGTAGTCAAACTCTTCAAACAAAGTAAGTACATACTTACCAGTGGTGGTATTGATGAAATAGTTAGTGTTTTCGACACCACCAGAGATGCCCTGAAACGACACCAATTCACCCAAGTAATAATCGGCCACGAGGCCGCGCATGTCAGAGTCCGAGAGAGAAGTGTAAACAGCCAAAATGGGTACCTAAAAAAATCTTCCACGTGCAATATTGCGTTAGCCGCTAATGCTCCACAATAAGGGCAGAAAGGTCAATTGAAGCGCACCAAAAAGGCGGATTATGTTAGTCTTGGCGGCAAAGAAAATTGAATCTGCGCTGAACTCAGCGATTTGTAGACAAAGAGGTTATCCATGGCGGCTCAAGACGCACTGACACACACTTCCCCAATGGTTCTGGTCGATGGCTCGTCCTACTTGTATCGCGCTTTTCACGCGATTCCACCATTGACCACCAGCGACGGCCAGCCAACCAACGCCGCCCGGGGAGTGATCAGCATGATCCGCAGCCTAATTGGTCGTTACCCCAATTCCCCCATCGTGGTGATATTTGATGCCAAGGGCAAAACCTTCCGCGATGAGATGTACCCAGAATACAAGGCCAACCGCCCTTCCATGCCGGATGATTTACGCCGTCAAATCGAACCGATTCACCGCATGATCGAAGCCATGGGCTTGCCATTAGTGATGATTGAAGGCGTGGAAGCCGACGACGTAATTGGCACCATCGCTAAACAAATCGGCGGTGAAGGCCGTGAAGTTATTGTCTCTACCGGTGACAAGGATATGGCTCAACTCGTCACCGACAAAGTCACCCTAGTCAACACCATGACGGACACCGTCATGGATATTCAAGGGGTGAAAGACAAGTTCGGCATTCCGCCGGAGTTAATCATCGACTACCTCGCACTAATGGGTGACAAGGTAGATAACATCCCCGGTGTTCCGGGAGTGGGTGAAAAAACCGCATTAGCCATGTTGCAAGGCATCGGTAGCCTAGAAGAAATTTATGCCCGCCTCGACGACATTGCTGCTCTGGGCTTCCGTGGCTCCAAAACTATGGCAGCGAAAATGGCAGAACATCGCGAGATGGCGGAAATGAGCTACAAGCTAGCCACCATTAAATGTGATGTGGAACTGCCCTTTGATCCCCACACGTTGAAAAACGAAGAGATCAATAAAGAAGCCCTACGAGAGTGGTTCACCAAGCTGGAATTCAAAACTTGGCTGCGCGATCTAGATAAAGCACCCGCTACTGGCACCGCTGACGATACGGTTGATAACACCGATGAAGAGCCAGTGGCCGCGGCCAATATCGAGGTGGAGTACGATATCGTTCTCGACAAAGACAGCTTCAACGCTTGGCTGAAGAAGATTGAGACCGCTGAACTAGTGGCCTTCGACACGGAGACCACTTCCCTAAATTACATGGAAGCCGAACTGGTCGGCGTAGGCATTTGCGTTGAAATCGGCAAAGCCGCTTACATCCCCGTTGCTCACGATTACGAAGGCGCACCGGAGCAACTCGACCGAGATTGGGTGCTTGCGCAACTCAAACCATGGCTCGAAAATGCCGACAAGAAAAAGGTCGGTCAGCATCTTAAGTACGATGCCAACGTATTGAACAACTACGGCATCACCCTGCGTGGCATTGAATTCGACACCATGCTCGAATCCTACGTACTGAACTCCACCGGCACCCGCCACGATATGGACAGCCTTGCCTCGAAATTCCTTGGCCACACCACCGTGAGCTTTGAGGAAATCGCTGGCAAGGGTGCGAAACAGAAGACCTTCAATCAGATCGAACTTGAACAAGCGGCCTTTTACGCGGCAGAAGATGCCGACATTACCCTACGTTTGCACCACGCCATCCTACCAAAGCTGGAAAAAGAGCCTTCGTTGCTCAGTGTACTAAAAGACATCGAATTGCCGTTAGTCCCTGTGTTAGCGAAGATGGAACAAACCGGCGCACTGATCGATCCAGACCTTTTGCACGCACAAAGCGCCGAAATCGCGGCAAAATTACAGGAAGTGGAAATCAAAGCCCACGAAGCCGCTGGCCAAGCTTTTAACCTAAGCTCACCGAAACAGCTGCAAGAAATCCTGTTTGAAAAACAAGGCTTGCCGGTGATTAAGAAAACACCAAAAGGCCAACCGTCCACCGCAGAACCCATCCTACAAGAACTGGCGGAAGACTACGAACTGCCGCGTTTGATTATGGAGCACCGCAGCCTCGCCAAGCTCAAATCCACCTACACCGACAAGCTGCCAGAAATGATTCAGAAGACTGGCCGTATTCATACGTCTTACCACCAAGCGGTCACCGCGACCGGGCGTTTGTCTTCGACCGATCCGAACTTGCAAAACATCCCGATTCGTACCACTGAAGGTCGCCGTATTCGCCAAGCGTTTATCGCCCCAGAAGGCTACAAGCTGATTGCCGCCGACTACTCGCAAATCGAGCTGCGCATCATGGCCCACCTATCACAAGATAAGGGGCTTTTAGACGCCTTCGCCCATGATGTAGACGTGCATAAAGCCACCGCCGCAGAGGTCTTCGATGTTAGCGTAGACGAAGTGACCAGCGAACAACGCCGCCGTGCCAAAGCCATCAACTTCGGCCTAATCTACGGCATGTCGGCCTTTGGTCTAGCGAAGCAGCTGGGAATCGGCCGCCCAGAAGCGCAGCAATACGTACAGCGCTACTTTGAACGCTACCCGGGCGTGCGCACCTACATGGACAACACCCGTGAAAGCGCTAAAGAAAATGGCTACGTGGAAACCATCTTTGGCCGCCGCTTGTACCTACCCGAGATCAAAGCCCGTAACGCCATGATGCGCCAAGCAGCTGAACGCACCGCCATCAACGCCCCGATGCAAGGCTCCGCCGCCGACATCATCAAACGCGCCATGATCAACATGCATGAGTGGCTCGCCGAAACCGACCTAGACGTGAAAATGATCATGCAAGTACACGATGAACTGATCTTCGAAGTGGCAGAAAAAGACCTAGACGCCGCGCAAGAAAAAATCGTCGAGATTATGCAGAATAGCAGCAAGATCGACGTGCCTCTATTGGTTGAGGCTGGGGTTGGTAATAACTGGGATGAGGCGCATTAAGCCTCGCTCATAGGGCTGAAACGAAAAAAGCCATGCTGTTCGCATGGCTTTCTATTTCGTCTGTCTTCGGTGGGCTGCCTAAGAAATAGGCTAATAAGTCAGCCACTAAGTGCTTGCGGATAAATTATTTCAATATATTTCAATAAAATAGATGCAGTCACTTTTCTCTAGAGTGACTTGTTCGTATCTTCCTTAGGCATACGTTGCTCCTCAATCCGTAAGTGACAACCTAAAAAACTATAGGAAAATACTGATTATTTGCCCAGTTATCGATCAGGTGAGTTTCGCTTTGTAACTATTTTCTGAGAGAAATAGCCGTTTGTAATAAAAATCTTAGCCTTGTAACAATTTTCTGACGTCAGCCGACAAATAAAGCAGTTATTATGAGCAATATATTTCTCAAAAATAAGTATTTTAGATTTTTTTGAGAAATATATTTCCCAAAAAAAGCTAATAAGGCCTAAAATGAGCAAAATACTGCTCACTCAGGTGTCTTATGAAATCCCTTACTATCCAAGCACTATTCGATCAACAGTGGCATGACATCGCTATCGTCAATATTGCTGAGCCGGAGAAAGGCAACGCCAGTCGATGTAGCCTTGGCTATGAGATGGATTACTCCATCGAATGGCTAGACTACGATGATGAGCATGCTTGTGGGCTGATGCTTCCGGTTCAAGTCATGATTGAACATGAATCGGATCGCTGGTTTGGCTTTTTGGAGGATATCGTTCCAGCAGGGGCTGCACGCCGCTACTTGGTGGATGCTTGGGGGTTAGCAGGTCTCTCATCCGGCGAATTGGATTCTGAGCTATTAGAAAAAGGCACCATTGCACCGGTCGGGAATTTAAGAGTTAAGGAGTCTTTACCTAAGTTACCAGAAAGTTCGACTCTTCATTTACGTAGGTTTGCTATGAAAGATGTGGTCGAGCGAGATTCTGACTTTTTAGCTTATGCTCAGGAAATGGGGGCGATCAGTGGTGGTGCGACGGGCGCTGGCGGTGAAGCCCCTAAGTTGTTGTTGCGTTGCTCTAATAGCGAAGAAGTTTGGATTGATACCTTCCAAGACCAACATACGATTGCCGATGCCCATTACTTGGTGAAATTTCCCAGAGGGAAGCGCCGTACACAAGATGATTGCGATATCTTGCGCGCTGAGTACCACTTCTACCAAGAGCTAACTGCCATGGGCTTTAACACCATCAATACGGAAGGCATGTGTCTCATCGAAGGGGATCGCTACCCTTCCCTTTGGTTACCTCGCTTTGATACTCATTGGAATGGAAATGCTTGGGAGCGTTATGGTTTGGAGTCGATTTTCTCTGTGCTGCATAAACCTGCTGGCAGTTATTTAAACCATTTTGAAGTGTTGCGCTCAGTCTGTGCTTTGCTTGCCAAACGCTCTGCGATATTTGACCAGCAGCGTTTTGTTTGTGAATGGCTGGCTCGCGATTTATTAAACATTGCTTTTGGCAATACTGATAATCATGGCCGCAATACCGCTCTACTAAAACGCCCGAATGATATTTGGCTGTCTCCTATCTATGACTTTGCGCCGATGAAAGTTGACCCAGAAGGCGTTACACGTACTACCAAATGGGGCTCACCTTTTGAGGAAGGCGGCGAATACCGCTGGCACGACATCACGAAAGAATTAGAAGATCTGTGTCCCAGTGACATTTCATTTTCTACTCTGCAAAACACTGCTCAAAAGCTTGTGGGACTACAGGATAGATTAATGGAACGCGGCGTCGCAAAACGTATTTTAAGCGTTATTCAAATCGAATGGTTGGAAACTAAACTGACTCGCTGGGGGCTTTTATGAGTATGACACCAGCCGAACGACAAGCATTGTTGGTGCAACTACTAAAACAGCATTTATTGGGCGAGATTAGCCAAGGGCAAATGCTTAAAAAGCTACGCAAAGAGGTCTTAGGTTTTTCTCAAACCCGCTATGCGGAGTTTGTCGGTGTGAGTCGTCGTACGCTAACAGATATAGAGCAAGACAAAGGCAACCAAGCCCAGTCAATGATTGATACCGTGTTTAAGCCGTTCGGTATTAAGTCTGGTCTGACTCCAATTCACCCACATGTGGCAAAACATATGATGACTGGTGATTGAAACAATTGGGAGCCGAGATCTTCCCTCAGGGGCAGATCTCTTCCATATGGCCTTCGCCAGCTTGTTGGTCTACGAATTCGCTTTTTCGACAATCCTTTCCAGCAACGGCATCCAGTCACTTTCGACCTTAAGCCCGAAACATTCCTCTAACGCATCGGCTAGTTGCTCTGGGTTCAATTCTCGTCGCTCTGGGACGCCGTTGCGCGGGCGAATTGTTAGGCGGTTGTTCAGCAGTGCATAGCGAGTGTCTGGTGTTGCTCGCGCCATCATTAGGTTGTGGCGGAATTTGGAGTTTGGGCTGGCGGAGGTAAACCAGTTGGCCACTTCCATATCAATCGGTTCCTGAGGTTGACTGCCGATGTTGTATAGGTCTTCCCATTGTCCCTGTATGTTTACTTGTAACATCCAGCCGTGATCGTGCGTCTTAAAGCGAAATGCTTCGTGTTTGCCCTGTTGTTCCTGCTCGGTTTCCAACCGTAGTGGATCGGTCAGGACGAGACCACCATAGCCCACATCGGCCAACCACCATTCGCCGTCGATTCGCACTTTTAGCACCTGATGGGTTCGTGGGCCAAGTGGGGTGTCGTCCGGGTGGCGCCAAACGGTACGCGCCATTAAGGATTCGGCCTCAAACCCGAGTTGCTTGAGCACTTCCAGAAACAAGGCATTCTGTTCAAAACAGTAACCACCGCGACGGTCATCGATGAGTTTTTGCTGGATGTTATCAAGATCTAGACTAATGCCACGATCAAGCAAGACATCAATATTCTCAAAGGGGATATAAGCCGGATGCAAGGCGTGGATGGCTTGCAGGGTGGACAGCTCCGGCGTCGTAGGTCCCTGATAGTGGATGCGGTCAAAGTAGTTTTGCAGATGAATCATGTGTCATTCCTGTTGATCAGCAAGAAGCTGTCGTTACGAGTCTACCGTCATATTATTTGGAATCGGCACACTGAACAATTCAAAACAGGTGAAAAATGGATTCTGCTAGCTCGGCGTTTACCGAGCTTGCTTAGCGTTATCGCCTTGGGGTTTTCTTCGACGAGGTGTTTTTCGCGGTTCGGTAGCCACTAACTTAGCTGGGGCCTGAGTCGCTTTAGACGTTTGCTCGGTCTTGGGTTTCTTTGGCTTTTTCGGTTTCTTGGGTTTGATTGGCCGAGTATCGAGTTTGGATTCCGGCAAACGCTTTTCTGGTGGGAAGGCCGGCTCGACTTGACGCTCGATCAGTTCACCAATCACACGCTCGATAGCGAACAGTTCGCTGATGTCTTCTTCGGTAACAAAGGAGACAGCATGACCGGTTTCCCCGGCACGTCCGGTACGGCCAATGCGGTGTACGTAGTCTTCCGGCACTTTGGGCAGGTCAAAGTTCACCACATAGGGCAACTGGCTGATATCGATACCACGGGCAGCAATGTCGGTTGCTACCAAGACTTGTACAGAGCCTGCCTTGAAATCCGCTAGGGCTTTGGTACGGGCGTTTTGACTTTTGTCCCCATGGATCGCCGCGGCGCTGATGTCTTTGGCCGATAGCATTTTAGCAATTCGGTTAGCGCCATGTTTGGTTTTAGAAAAAACCAACACCTGGCGCCAGCCTTCTTGTTTGATCAAGTGAATCAAGAGCTTGGTTTTGTTTGGCTTGTCCACTTCAAACACAGTGTGGCTGATGGTCGGCGCTTTGGTGTTTGCTGGTGAAACGGACACCTCTTGCGGCGCGTGCACAAAGCGTTCTGCCAGTTCTTTAATAGGGTTGGAAAAGGTAGCGGAGAACAGCAGTGTCTGACGTTGTTTCGGAATCAAAGCCACGATCTTTTTCAAGTCGTGGATAAAGCCCATATCCAACATGCGGTCGGCTTCGTCCAATACGAGGATTTCCAGACGATCCAACTTAAGGGCATTTTGCTGATACAAATCCAACAAACGTCCAGGTGTAGCAACCAGCACATCGGCACCACCACGCAGTTTTTGCATCTGGGGGTTAATCTTTACACCACCATAAACCACGGTGCTTTTGATCGGCAAATGCTTGCTGTATAGGGCCACGTTGTCGGCGACCTGTTGTGCCAATTCACGGGTAGGCGTGAGCACCAATGCCCGCACGCTGTTGTTACGCGCCCCTTGGCCCTTTAATAAGTTTTGCAGCATGGGCAAGGTAAAGCCTGCCGTTTTGCCCGTCCCGGTTTGTGCCGCCGCCATCAAATCCTGACCGGACAACACCACTGGGATGGCTTGTTGTTGAATCGGGCTAGGTGTGGTGTACCCTTTCTCTTTTAGGGCTTTTAGGATACGCGGGTCTAATCCAAGGGACTCAAAATTCATTAGGTTACTCAATTGATCATAGGAAGGCGCGAAGCCTACCCTTTGTCGGCGACATTTGCGAGGAATAAGCGCCAGCCAATGGAAGTATTACTTCCAAGAATGGGTGACATTCTAATTATTCCTTTTACAAATAGGAGCCTCCGGCCCATGCTAGCGCCCTTATTTTATCGCAGTCGGAGTAAAGGTTGTTATGTGGGTGTTGGTCACGTTATTCGCAGCGGCTTGCCAATCCATGCGTACCGCTTATCAAAAAACACTGTCCCAAGAACAGGGCTTTCTCCACGCTACTATGTCGCGCTCTTTATACGGGTTGCCATTGGTGACCTTGTATTTGCTCGGTGTGTGGTGGCTACTCGGTGGTGTTGAATTTCCGGCAGCGGGCCAATTTCTACTGTATGGAACCATCTGCGCCATTGCTCAGATTATGGCGACCTATTTGATGCTGCGTGTATTCCAGTCCGGTAGTTTTGCTTTGGGAACGCTGCTAGCCAAAACTGAAGCCGTGCTCGCTGCTGTCATTGGCATTCCATTACTCAACCACTCTCTGAACGGCATTGCGTGGGCGGGCATCGTGTTAGGCGTGTTGGGTGCCTTGGTCATGAGCCTAAAGCTGCAAAATCTCCGTCATGCCCATAAAGATATGTCTTTGATTGCCGGACTGGGCAGTGGTTTGTGTTTTGCCATCACCTCGGTCACGGCATCGTTAGCGAGTCATTCCCTGCAAGGCTCTATTATCACCAGTGCCGGTGTGACCTTGTGGTACGTTTTGGCGCTACAGTCGCTCTTGCTGTGTGGGCTGCAAATTGCGTTGACCAAAGACCGCCTCGCACCGGTCAATCGCTCGGTCAAACTCAGTGTGAAGGTGGGTGTGTTAAGCTCGTTGGGCTCGATCGGCTGGTTTACCGGCTTTGCGTTGGTAAACCCAGCTTTGGTGAAAACACTAGGGCAAGCCGAAATCCTTGGCACTTTGTATTTTTCCAAACGCCGATTCAACGAGCGCGTAACCGCCCAGCAGTGGGCGGGTGGCGCGATGATCTTAGTGAGCGTTTTGCTAGTAACCTTGGCGACGGTAATCTAGCTAAAGGTTACCGCATCATGCTTTATGTAAAGCGGCAAAGCTCTCCATTTTCTTTGCTAGGTCGAAGTCTTTCTCCGACAAACCTGATACATCGTGGGTTATCAGTTGTACCGCTACCTTGTTGTAAACATTCGACCATTCTGGGTGATGGTCTTGCCTTTCCGCATACAAGGCGCACATGGTCATAAAACCAAAGGCCTGCTGAAAATCTTTGAATTTAAACGCTTTCGCAAGCTTGCCGTCGATGATCTCCCAAGGAGTTGGCAGACCCGTGTTAAGTTCACTCAAGGCTGCTTGGCTTTGTACTGTTGTCAGTTTGTGGGTTGGCATGGAGTTTGGTTCCTTTATTTTACAATGCGTAATTCAAGACCCAAGGCTTTTATCACCTTGAAGATGGTATCGAACTGAGGGCGAGCGCCCAAGCGTAGTGCTTTGTAGAGACTTTCTCGACCAAGACCACTTTCTCTCGCTATTTCTGCCATGCCACGAGCTTTGGCAATATGCCCCAAGGCAGCAATAAGCTCATCGGTATCGCCATCCTCAAGCACCATCGAAAGATATGCCACAATATCTTCCTCGGTATGAAGCTGCTCCGCCATATCGAAGGGTTTAAGCTTACTGTTTATCATGGTTCGATCTCGTTCAATTGGTGAGCAATGAATTTAGCTTTTGCAATATCTCTACTTTGAGATGATTTATCTCCCCCGCCAAGCATCACCAATAAGGTGTTGCCATGTAGCAGATAGTACATTCGCCAACCTGGCCCAAAATGTTCACGCATTTCGTAAAGATTCTCACCGATTGACTTTACATCACCTAGTATCCCACGTGAGGCTTTTTCGAGTCGGCGTGATAAGCGAAGTCGCGTCGTGCTATCTTGTAAGCCACTTAACCAAGCATCAAATTCGTCCGTGAATTTAACATCATACATATAAGATTTCCGTATCCAAGTGAATACACTCTAGTGCGAAAAAGAAGATAGTTCAAGTTGATAGATAACTTCCTATTGAGAGCAACTTTGCTGACGATAAGGTAGGAATAGACTATATTGCCATGGCTGCTCTTGCTGGAAGAGAGGCTCGGAATTTAAAGCGGTTGTCACAACGAAGGGGTTGGAAGTGATTGAATCTCTGTTAACTAAGTATCTTGGCGTATCTAAGTTTGATGACCAATACCGCCATCTGAGCCTTACGTTAATTTCTATTGTCTCTTGTACCGGGGTTGCGGCGTTTTTCGCATTTTATAACTCAGTTATCGATTACTACCCATCGCTGTTTTATGTGGATTTAGCTGGAACTCTGCTGGGGATTGTCTCACTCTATATTGTTCTACGTTTTCAGCGTGTCTTACTTGCCTCGTTTATCTTGCTGATCATGGTAACAGGTGTTTGCCTGATGGTGATGCTCGACCGCCATAACCTAGACTATTCGCTCGCATGGGCGTTTGTGACTCCGTTGCTAAGTATTTTCTTGCTGGGCTATCTGTACGGCACGCTATACAGCATGGTGTATCTGGCAGTGGTATTGTGGCTGGCGTGGAGTAACTTAGGGGTCTGGCAGCCGGCACCTTGGGATATGGATTCATTCGCGAATCTAACCGCGATTTATCTGCTGTTATTTATGCTGTCTTGTTACTACGAAGCCAGTCGTCGCTCCGCGCAAAAGCTACTGCAACAGTCCAATCAAAAGCTGAAAGTCCTGGCCACTACAGACCCGCTAACGGGTTTGTTCAACCGTCGTTACATGGAAGACCTGCTGCTTAACTCAAACCAAAATGTCTTTGTCGCCATGGCAGATGTGGATAATTTTAAGAGTATTAATGATGAATTTGGCCACTCGGCTGGGGATGAGGTGCTAATTGGTGTTGGGCATGTCATGGGGGACACATTCGGTTTAGACGGTGTTATTGGGCGCTGGGGTGGTGAAGAATTTCTGATAGTGAGCTACGCCCAAAATAGCCAAGACTTCGAAAAACAATTAGCCCTGTTGCTAGAACGTATCTCTAGCCATTCATTTTCCATCGAACGCCCAGTTACCATTAGCCTAGGCGGCGTGCATTATAAGGCGCTAGAACACCGCGCCACCCTGCGAGCAGTCGACGAAGCCCTATACCGAGCGAAAACCTCCGGCAAAAACTGTTATAAATTGGTGGGAGATCCGTAGTATGGATAGCACAATACCTAACCATACCACACCGCAGCTGCCGCAAGCCGCCAGTGCGATTCAAAAAGATGTGCCGCTAAAAGAGATTTTAAGTGCCACTAGCATTGGCTATTTGGCACGCAATATCGAGCTGGTCTTCCCTAACTTTGACAAGGACTCATTTAGTACGCAAGCAACGACCGGGCTTGATGAGCTAACTTTGATGCAACGGGCGGATCATATTGCTACGGCGTTACGCGCTCATTTGCCAACATCTTACCAAGACGCGATTGATATCTTAGTGGCGTCTTTTACTCCTGAGCTGACCCAAAGCAGCGACAATGGCCTAGCGGTATTTTTCTACCTGCCGCACAGTGCTTTTATTGCAAAATACGGCGTGAAAGCAAGTGGCGAGGAAACGGATCCATTTGACCTATCCATGGCAGCTCAGTACCAATTAACCAAACGTTTTACCGCGGAATTTTCTATCCGCTCATTTCTGTTACATGACCCCAACCGAGCACTGGCAACGATTCAAACTTGGCTGAGTGACCCTGATGAACATGTGCGCCGGTTATGCAGTGAAGGGACGCGCCCACGCTTGCCTTGGGGAAAACGCTTACCAGATTTTGGCAAGACCCCTGATAAAGTGCTGTTTATCTTAGAAGCGCTTAAAGATGATCCAAGCCTTTACGTACGACGCAGTGTCGCCAACCATTTAGGCGATATAGCCAAAGACCAACCTGACTGGGTTTTGGAAATTTGTCGTAACTGGGGGGAAGAGGCTAATAAAGAACGGCGCTGGCTAATACGCCATGCTATTCGGTATCTGGATAAGAAAAACTATCCCGGTGCAAATGAACTGCGTCGCCAGATGAAGTAATGACTTTCCGCTCAATGGAAATAGACAGCGGAAAGTCATTCATAAAGGAGCGTTACACCGGCTTAAGCCGCATCTAGCGCTTGGCTTATATCCGCTAGGATATCGTCGATATGTTCAATCCCTACGGAGATACGCACCATATCTTCACTAGCTCCCGCTTTCTTCAGCTCTTCCGCATTTAGTTGGCGGTGGGTAGTCGATGCAGGATGGCAGGCCAAAGACTTGGCGTCACCGATATTCACTAGGCGTAAAATCATTTGCAACGCGTCGATAAAACGACCACCTGCTTCACGACCACCTTTTATACCAAAGCTGATAATGCCCGACGCTTTACCACTGGTGATCTTTTCACAGGTGGCATGATATGGGCTATCTGGCAAAGCGGCATAGTTAACCCAACTTACTTTGTCATGCTGTTGCAAAAAGGCGGCGACTTTTTCCGCATTCTCACAGTGGCGCTCCATACGTAGCCCCAAGGTTTCAATGCCTTGCAGGATCAAGAAAGTATTTTGTGGCGATAAGGCAGCGCCGGTGTTACGCAGTGGCACCACTCGACAACGGCCAATGTAAGCCGCTGCGCCAAGAGCCTCGGTATACACCACACCATGGTAAGACGGGTCTGGTTGATTGAGCATAGGGAAACGCTCTGCATTACCAGCCCAGTCGAACTTGCCAGAATCAACGATGATGCCGCCAACGCTGGTACCGTGACCGCCCATGTATTTGGTGAGTGAGTGCACCACAATATCGGCACCATGTTCGAATGGACGACATAAGTATGGAGTTGCGACCGTGTTATCCACGATGAGTGGCAAACCGTGTTTATGAGCCAATGCGGCTAAACGCTCGATATCCACCACATTACCCGCAGGGTTACCGATGGATTCACAGAAGATCGCTCGAGTATGATCGTCAATGGAGGCTTCAAAACCCGCGTAATCATCGTGGGAAATCATGCGTACTTCGATGCCCTGTTTCGGGAACGTGTGGGCAAATAGGTTGTAGGTGCCGCCGTATAGCTGGCTAGTACTCAGAATATTGTCACCCGCCTCTGCAATACACTGAATAGAATAAGTAATTGCTGCCATACCAGAGGCGACTGCCAAGGAGCCTATACCGCCTTCCAAAGCGGCCACACGCTGCTCCAATACGGCATTGGTCGGGTTCATAATACGAGTGTAAATATTGCCCTGTACTTTTAGATCAAATAAGTCGGCACCATGTTGGGTGTTGTCGAAAGTGTAAGAAGTGGTCTGGTAGATCGGCACCGCTGCCGCTTTGGTGGTTGCTTCGGAAGTGTAGCCATGGTGCAAAGCAAGAGATTCCAATTTCATACGTTAGCCTTATCATTATTTGCGTGTTCATTGGTAGCGAGCAGGGGCATCCCTGAATGCGCGAGCCATCTATCATGACGGCTTTTGCAAGCGACGAAAAGGGCTTTTCTGGTCACTATTTGTTAAAATAACAGCCTCTGTTGACCCTTCTCTGAGTATTCAGATCTCATCCATAAGGCAGGCTATGACCGTTCTGTTAATGACGCCCCCAATGACTCAATTAAATACGCCCTATCCAGCCACTGCGTATTTAACCGGTTTTTTACGCTCCCGTGGTTACCAAGCAGTACAGCGTGACCCTGCCATTGAGTTGTTTTTGGAAATGATGACCGCCCAAGGGTTGGATATTATGCGTCAGCATGTGGAGGAGAATTTCGAACAATTCGATGACGACGAGCTACCGGATGTTATCTATACCTTTTTAGCCGAATTCGATCGCTACCAGCTCTGCGTCGAGCCGGTCATCCGATTTCTACAAGGGAAAGATCCAAGTTTGGCCTTGCGCATCGTCTCAAGACGCTTCTTACCGGAAGGCCCTGCATTTGATGCCATCGAACAGATGGAGGCCATTTCCGGAGACGTACTGAAAAATGCTTTCGGCGACTTAGGCGTACAAGACAAAGCCAAGTATTTAGCAACTTTATTTATTAACGATCTCTCTGCCGTTATTACCCAAGGGGTCGACCCCTACTTCGAGGTCAGTCGCTACGGCGAGCGACTCGCCGCAGCGAACCCAACCTTTGATGACCTGTACGATACCCTAATGGGGGAACCTAGTTTTAGCTCGGAAATTCTCGAACAATTGGTGGAAGTGTACCTTGAAGAAACCCAGCCCTCCGTCATCGCCTTAACGGTGCCTTTTCCAGGGAACGTATTAGGTGCGCTACGCATTGCTCAAACCTGCAAAGAGATTAATCCAGACATTCCCATTGTCATGGGCGGCGGATTCGTGAACACCGAATTGCGAGCATTAAAAGACCCGCGCGTTTTTGAATTTGTCGATTTTATTTGTGTCGATGATGGCGAACGTCCCTTCATGACTTTGTTAGAATTTTTTGATGGTAAACGGGATATCGATGAGTTAGTACGTACTTACTATCTAGCTGAGGACGAAGATGGTGAGCCATTTGTTTACTTTAGTGATAACAAGAGCTTACATGACATTCCACAAACGGACGTCGGTGCTCCGGTCTACGATGGCCTGCCGCTGACTGAATATCTCTCCTTGTGTGAAATGCTCAACCCAATGCATCGCATCTGGAGCGATGGCCGCTGGAACAAACTGACTATCGCCCACGGTTGCTATTGGCGTAAATGCAGCTTCTGCGACATCAGCTTGGATTATATTGACCGCTATGATGCCGCTGGGGCAGATATCTTAGTAGATCGTATTGAGCAGCTGATTGCCGAGACCGGTCAGACTGGTTTCCACTTTGTGGATGAAGCGGCACCGCCAAAAGCATTATTTGCCTTGGCTGAACGCCTGATAGAGCGGGGCGTAGTGATCAGCTGGTGGGGAAATATTCGCTTTGAGAAAACCTTCACACCAGAACGTTGCCAACTACTGGCAGATTCTGGCTGCATTGCTGTTAGCGGTGGTTTAGAAGTCGCGTCCGATCGTTTACTTAAACTGATGAAAAAAGGCGTTAGCGTAGAACAAGTTGCTAGGGTAACAAAAGCCTTTAGCGATGCTGGTATCTTAGTACACGCCTACCTGATGTATGGTTTCCCGACGCAAACAGAGCAGGAAACCATTGACTCGTTAGAGATGGTACGACAAATGATGCAGGCAGGCTGCTTTCAGTCTGCCTACTGGCACCGCTTTGCCGCGACAATCCACAGCCCTATCGGTATCGCCCCCGACGAATATGGCATCACCCTAGCAGAGCGGCCTGAAACCCTATTTGCCGAAAACGATGTGGACTTCTTTGACCCCACCAACACAAATCATGACATGCTTGGCGCTGGCTTACGTATAGCACTTTATAACTTCATGCACGGTATTGGTTTTGATCAGCCGCTAGACTTTTGGTTTGATGAGAACGTGGCGAAAACCCGTGTTAAAAAGGATCTGGTGACTAAAGCTATTAATGATCTGATAGTGATCAGCTAACCACTAACGCTGCATACAACCACTGTTCCATTTGAGGGCAAGTAAGCTAGACTCAAGAGATCACAAAAAGCGGGATGCAACATGAGTACAGATCACTCCTCAATTGTTTTACTAGCCATAGCACTTTCATTGGGTTTGCTTGTTGGGGTTGAGCGAGGGTTCAAATATCGGGAACAGAAGGAAGGTTCGCGCATAGCGGGGCTTCGCACTTATAGCCTCATCTCTCTTTTAGGTGCAGTTGCGGTGATGATGTCGCAACAACTAGGAAATTACTTTGTTGGTATCGCCTTTGCTGCCCTAGCGATTGCTTTGATTGCGTCTTACAGCATTAATAGCACCCGGGAAAACGCTTCTTTAACCTCTCTTATCGCGGCTTTACTCACGTTTAGTTATGGTGCTCTGGTGATGATGGGCTATGTCACTGAAGCCGCATCATTGGCCGTTGTGACGACCTTAGTATTAAGTATGAAGGGGGAGCTGCACCGCTGGCTTCACTTTATCGATAAAAAGGAATTATGGGCAGCGTTAGAACTACTGCTCATTTCGGTGGTGATATTATCCATTATTCCCAACGAAGATATGGGCCCATGGGATGCATTAAACCCCTATGAAATATGGTGGATGGTCGTGCTGATCTCTTCCATTTCCTTTGTAGGTTATTTCGCGATGCGTATCGCAGGGGCACGTAAGGGCATTATGCTCACCGCCTTATTTGCTGGCTTTGCTTCATCTACCGCACTCACACTACAATTTTCTCGAATGGCGAAGCAAGTTCCCGCGGCCTCCCCTCTACTTGCGGCTGGTATTTTATTTGCCTGCGGCACTATGTATCCGCGGGTATTACTCGTTGCTAGCGTTATTAACCCTGAATTAATGGTGCCACTCGCTATCCCAACCTTAACAATGGCGCTGGTTACCTACATCCCCGCACTTTGGCTTTGGTTTAAAGGCAATCAATCTGTGCCGGAGAATATCGCTCCACCGGCTTCACCACTTTCCCTATGGTCGGCTTTAGGCTTCGGGGTACTACTCAGCGCAATCTTACTTCTCAGCAGCGCATTACAAGCAACGCTAGGTGATACGGGCATATTGATACTCGCTGCAGCCTCTGGTGTGGCGGATGTGGACCCAATTAACCTATCACTTTCCGGTATGAGCCGAGAAGGTTTGGCATTAGACACAGCGGTATTAGGTATAGTGATTGCTGCCAGCGTCAACGGCGTGCTTAAAGCTGGCATGATCGGTGCTATCGGTGGTAGAGAAATGTTTAACCGTGGCAGCGTTAGCTTATTAGCTGCGAGCATTATTGGGCTGCTTATAGCTTCTTTATTATAGATTGCAGAGTAAAGTTTATAGAGTGTTCGGTCCGGCTGACAGGCTTCATTATCAGACCCTCAGTATCTATGTTGGAGAGAATGACCTAGCCGCAGCCTTTTGTGTATTCTGACCCCAGTAAGGGTTGAAGCATCCCCGTCACTCGCCATCAGCATCTTGAGCTATTCGTTATGCTGTCGTCCGAGAAGCGAATGCCTACCTAGATTGTTATGCTTTTTGCTTGTCAGCAAGCACAAAAAAGCCCTGACCGTTTCCGATCAGGGCTTCTGTGTTTGAAGCTTGACGACGACCTACTCTCACATGGGATCTCCCACAC
>NZ_VFRR01000039.1 GCF_006385675.1 Maribrevibacterium harenarium
TTATTCCTTGTTTTCTTGCCCAATCTGAAAGCTTCATTTACACCAATATATTACTATGTATATACATACAGTAACATAAAATCAGCAACAGTTTCAAACCCTCCTGCCAGAACCATTGGTTTGCTAAATGCCGTCACAATTCGCTCGGCCACAGCGATAATGCTCTCTCGTTCCGGCGCAGCTGGGATAAGAATAGCAAACTCATCTCCTCCTAGGCGTGCGACAACGTCACTCTCACGACAGCTTTGTCTGAGTATCTGGGCGGTATTTTTCAACACTTGATCCCCCGCCGGGTGACCATAGGTATCATTGACGGCTTTAAATTTATCTAAGTCCAACAAGAGTAGGGTCAACGGTTGGCCCTGCTCCCGACAAAGGGTAAGCCTCTGCTCAAATTGCTGATTGAATTCGTTGCGATTTGCTAACTGGGTAAGCTGATCTGTCATTGCCAAGTGCTGGATTCGGCTAAGGGCTCGCTCTCTATCGGTCACATCATGGATGATAGAAAAAAGAAGATTGCTTTGGTCTGTTACTAATGGCGACGAGTGTACTTCGACTTGTCTGATCGAGCCGTTGGCGAGGCGATGAGGAAAAACAAAAATATTTTGTTGCTCTGACATTGCGAGCTGCTTTTGCTTACAAATATGCTCGCGAGAAAGCATATTTATTTCGTGTATGGTCATATTACGCAGCTGTTCGTGGCTATAGCCGTAGAACGAGGTTGCGGCATCATTTGCATCAACGATTTGGCCTGTGCCTGGGTCGATGAGCAGCATCACGGAGCTGTGTTTACGGAACATGGTCCGAAAGCGATTTTCGCTAGCTTCTAAGGCCGCCCTAATAGTCTGTTGCTCGGTAATATCAGATACGGTGCCGGTGATGCGAATGGGGTTATCGTTTTCATCAATAGACATGACTTTCCCACGAGCTAATACCCATACCCAACTGCCATTGCTATGCCTGACCCGGTGACGACTTTCGTAGGTTTCCCCCGGATGACGGATTAGCTGGTCAATAATGTCATTGAGCTTGGGTAGATCTTCCCGATGAACCAGTGGGTTCCATTCAGCCTGGGCGATGCCTTCCTCTCTGTAGGGGTAGCCTAAGATGTCATACCAATACTCATTAAAGTAAATACGTTGGTTGGGGAGATTCCAGTCCCAGAAACCAATGGCGCCACCAATAAACGCCAAGCGAATGCGCTCTTCAGAAATAAGAGCTTCAGCTTCATGCCGCTCGGCTTCAAATTGCTTCCATTCTGCTTGTTGGGTGCGCTGGATATGTTTGTTTAATGTCACGCCGGTAATTGCCAACACAAGAAGAACTAGGCCGGTAAAGAGGATGTGACTTACCAGTGTCATATGCCATGGCTGCAGGATTTTGTTCTTATCACGGCCAACTAGAACAATAAGATCGTATCTGGGGGCCTTGCTAAAACCAGATAGATAAGTGCCACCATCATGTAGATAGCGACTCTCGAAAACGCCATCTTGCTGATCGGTGAAATGAGCAAAGACCGGAGCTGTCGAGTAATCGTTACCTATCATTGCTGCATCATATGGATAGCGGGCTAAGAGCTGCCCTGACGGGTGCAGTAATGCGATGACACCCTCACCACCGAGGTCAACATGCTCATATAAGTCGATAAAAAAATCAGCACGCACGTTAGCAATGATCACACCAGTGAAGTTGCCAGCAATGTCTTGTGTTCGTTGGGCTATCGGAATAAGCCAATTTTTCGTTTGGTCTGCTTTGCTGATCTGGCCAATGGCTGGGGTCTGCCTCAAATTATCGCGAAATTGAGTAAAATAATCAGTATCGGCAATGTTTTTTAAGGTCGAGGCTTGGCCGGTGGCACTATAAAATTGACCGCGATTATCATACAGCTGCAAGCTCTGTATCATTGGGTATTCTGATAGAAACAGCTTTTGCGCCTCATCGAGTGTTCGGTATTTCGTAAAATCAGACTGCATGAGTAATTGGCTCACATTGTCTAAAACGTAATTGACCCGATCAAATGTGTCATTGGCATGAGTGCCCAATGATATGGCGAGGTTTCTAGTCTCCCGCTCGGCGCTAGAGAGAACGTTTTGGTAATTACTAATCACCACTACCATGGTTATCGACAATAAAATAGTCGCCACTAAAATGTAGGCAAGCAAGAGTTGTTTTCGAACGGTCACTAGTCGTCTCCCTATCGATACAGGATAGGTCTGGCTATCGGGTAGCTTTGTTCTATCACAGCGTGGTGTAATGAGAGCTAATATAAATCAATATAATGAAATTTTGAGTGTCTAGGGTCAGTTATGGACAAAATCAACTGGAAATTACTCCGTGCCTTAGAGCAAAACGCACGTCTTAGCTATGCCGAGCTCGGCAAACTGGTGCACCTTTCGGCACCCGCGGTGGCAGAGCGGATTCGTAAGCTAGAAGAGCAGGGTGTTATAACAGGGTACAGCGCTCAGATTAATTTAGAAAAGGTAGCTATTCCGATTACGGCGCTAGTGGAATGTGAGGTATACCGCACCCAAGAGCGGGCATTTAAGGAATTGGTTCTGAGCTTGGATGAGGTAATCGATTGTTACAATGTCACCGGCCCATCCGCCTTTGTGTTGAAGGTGGCCGTGACTTCCATGTCCAAATTGGATGCGCTACTAGAGCGTCTGATTGATATGAGTGACACCAAAACCATGATGATTCTTTCCCATCCGGTGCGGCGAGCGATGCCACTCAATTGTGAAATGGAAGAGCTCTAATTAAGCGCTGGGTGCCTGAAGTAAATCTTCTTTATCAGAGGTGGCGCGTTTTCGTTTCGGCCATTGGCTAATCATCATACCGACAAAGATCAACCCACAGCCAGCTAGCTCACGGCTGGAGAGGGTTTCATCCATTAACCACCAGCCACCAATAGCAGCAAATACCGCCTCGGTGGAGAGAATTAATGCGGCAGAACTTGGGGCCACTTGCTTTTGCCCGAGGGTTTGCAAGGTGTATGCAATGGCCGATGAGGCAATACCAGCATAGGCTATCGCCACCCAACTGACTTCAATGGCTTCCCAGCTGACGGTTTCGAAAGCTAGCGCCATGATCCAAGAGCCACAGGCGACTACTACCAATTGAATGACGGAAAAAGTCACGATAGGCACTTTGGTAGAGTAGTGACCCACGATAAGCACATGAGCCGCCCAGAAAAATGCTCCCAAAAACTCAATCGCATCCCCTTTTTGTACCGTCAAATTGGGTCCAACAGTAAGCACGTACAAACCCACCAGCGCCAAAATGATGCCGACCCAAGTTTGGCGCTCGATATGATGACGCAAAAATAAGCCAGCGATTGGGACAATCAGCATGTAGGTAGTGGTAATAAAGCCCGCATTGGCCGCAGTAGTGTACAGCAAGCCAATTTGCTGCAAGGTGGCACCGGCAAATAACACGCTGCCAGCAATCAGACCGGCTTTTAAGGTTAAGCCTTTATCATGCTGTTTTTTGCCATCTAAAAAGTAAATTAAAGGCAGCATTGAAAGAGCCGCTAGGGTAAATCGAGTGGCGTTAAAACCATAGGGGCCAAGGGCTTCCATCCCGACACTTTGGGCCACAAAAGCAAAGCCCCAGATGGCGGCGGTAAGCCACAAAAAAAGATGAGAAATAGACATGACAACATCCTCAGTTCGCTGTAAAGTTGCCGCCCATTTTATGTCCAGTGATACTCCCTAAAGAAGCAAATTTCTAACGAAAAGAAGGTGGTTTGCTATTATTTTAGTGGTAGCACAGAGCATAAACTTACGAATCGAAAGTCTACTTACTAAAAGGTAAAAATACAGCGAATGTCACTAGAAATTTGGCTGGCCACTGCGCCGATTTTGCTACTTATTTCATTTGGCCCAGGGCCAAATAACTTTACTGCTATGTACAACGGTATTCGTGCCGGAGTAGGCGCAGCGCTGATTGGCGTCATTGGCCGTAATATTGCCTTTAGTATTCTGATGCTGATTTCTGCCCTTGGGCTAGGAGCCATCGTTATTTCCTCACCGTTTTGGTTTAACGCCCTGAAATGGTTAGGTGTGGTGTACTTATTCTTTATCGGCATCAAAATGTGGATCACCGCATCGGATAACCTCAATGCGATGGAATCAGAAGGGGTGTTAATTGCCAGCTCGCATATGGCGCGGATGCGTCAGGAATTTGTAATAGCCATCAGTAACCCAAAAGCTATTCTGATCTTTACCGCGATTTTTCCACAAATGTTGGTATTAGATGCGCCAATGGCACCGCAATTCGCGGCGATGGGGGCAACCTTTATTGTGACTGAATTTATTGCTGCATTTGGTTATGCTTTGGGTGGCCGTCAGTTACGTCGTTTAATCCGTAGCCCGAAAGGCATGACTAATCTAAACCGAGGAATGGGTAGTATCTTTGTAGTGGCCAGTGCATTTCTAGCTGCTTCAACCAGTATGTAAATACTCACTTACTCCTTGGGTTAATAAAAAAGGGGCTAAGCCCCTTTTTTGCTGTAACGCTGTTAATTAAGAGTGAGCTTGCAAGAACTCTTCACTTAGGTACAGCTCCGCATTGCTATTAACTTGCACATCACGACTTAATACGTTTTGCGCAATCTCTTTCGCTTCTTCCAATGAGTGCATGGTGTAGGTGCCGCACTGGTATTCATTCAGTTCTGGGATGTCTTCTTTTGCTGCTACCTTCAGTACATCTTCCATGGCCGCTTTCCAGCTGGCGGCAACGCGCTCTTCCGCTGGAGTACCGATCAGGCTCATATAGAAGCCAGTACGGCAACCCATCGGTGAAATATCAATAATTTCTACACCGTCACCATTTAGATGATCACGCATAAAACCAGCGAACAAGTGTTCCAAGGTGTGGATGCCTTTCTCCGATAAAATCTCTTCGTTCGGAATGCAGAAACGAAGATCGAACACGGTGATGGTGTCGCCCTTAGGGGTTTCCATGGTTTTAGCGACCCGCACCGCTGGTGCTTGCATGCGGGTATGGTCTACGCGGAAACTATCGAGTAATGGCATGGGTTCTCTCCTCTCTGTGTATCAGAGTCATGTAGTTAGATGGCGCTTATTCTACATGAAATTCTGCATCAGGTAGCCTAGTTGTGCTGGATTTACGTTTTTCCCATAGATACGCGAGTGCAAACATGACGAGAGCAAATAGCATATTGACGCCGATGAACACCGCCATTGCCAAGCAAGCGAACAAGCCAATCAATGCCACGGCGCGGCTGAGTCCAGAGAAGCAGCGTAAGGCACAAATACAGGTAAAGGTATAAATCAGCAGGAAAGAGCCATTAGTCATCTCGATCAGCCACTCCATGCGGGTGCCAAATACTTCCACCGCCACAATAGAGAGTAACGAAACGCCGCCAACTAGACTCACCGCTCGAACCGGCGTGCCCCCGGAGGATAATTTGGCGAAATAGTGCGGCAATGCCCGTTGGCTCGCCATACTTTGGATCATACGAGCAAAACCTAGGATATATACGCCAACGTTGGAAAAGGCGATGACATAGGCTCCCAAAGCAAAGGCAAACTGGTATTTTTCGCCAAATACTGCACTCACCAATAGTGCCAAAGAACGGCTATTCGTTACCTCATTCCCATAAGTGTGGTGATGGGCGATCATCAACACTGTCATAATGTACAGGGCAACTACTAGTGTAATGCCACCGAGTAATGCGATTGGGAAATCTCGCTCTGGGCGTTTAAACTCTGCCCCCATATGAGCCATTACTTCTATCCCTAGGAAGCACCAGAAAATGGTTCCGGCAGCCCAAAAAAGAGTCGTGGCATCAGTAAAGCTGGTAGGGACTTGGGTAAGGTTGTCTGCATCCAAGACGCCGCTCATTAAAAACAAGGCAACGACCACCGTAATTAAAGACACTACGACTATCGTTTGGAAGTTGGCAGAATTTTTCATGCCGGCAATAGCGAAAATCATCATGACCACTAAGGTGGCAATACTAAGTGATAGGGAATAATCCGCGGACACGCCAAGTAAAATGCCGAGATATGCAGCGGCAATTTTGATGGCAACCGCAGGACCCACCAACATAATACTCAGAAACAGCCAACCGGCTGCCCGTTCTGCACCTTTACCAAAAACTCGCCCAATATAGCTAGCAGCTCCGCCGGCGGATGGGTAGCGGCTACCAAGTAGAGCAAAGACAAAGGCTACCGGCACCACCGCAATCGCGGTAAGTAACCAAGCATAAAAGGCAAAGGAACCAGCTTGAGTCACTGACATGGCTGGCACCACCATCAGCCCCGTGCCAACGAATGTGGTGACAGTCATCGCGATGCCTTGGGTGATACCGAGAGTTTTATGGTATTGCATAGTTGTTATCCTGATAAAAATGCCGGCAGTGAGAAGCGCCAAGTCATGGAATTAGCATACTGTGACGTAGTTAGAATTACTGCTGCCAAAGTGTCGGATTTTCATGGCGAAATGACGTCAGTTCCGTCAAAATGACGGCTTGGTTATAAGGCAGCAAATAGAGATGGATCGTTACGATAAAAATATCATCGCCCTATTGATTGAAGATGCCCGTCAGTCGGTATCGGATATCAGTCGCAAAGTCAATTTATCCCGCTCGGCGGTGACCGAGCGCATCAAGCGTTTAGAAGAAAAAGGCATCATCAAAGGCTACCATGCCAGTGTGCATATGGACGCCACTAGCTCCGTTGCCGCCTATTTTTCGTTAACTTTTCGCCCCATTCAACGGGATTTAATCGAACCCTTGGTCAAAGCCTTACCAGAAATTCGCTCGGCCCATTTTATTAGCGGAGATTTGGATTTGATTCTGCTGGTTGAGGCAGAGAATATGGCACGGCTAACGGCCATACGGGTAGAGATGGACACTTGGCCTTATATCGAAAAAGTCACCACTCACATGTGTTTGTGCCCCGCTAAATGAACTTCAAGTGAATCGCGAAAAAAAGGGCCGCGGTAGCGGCCCTAGCGGGGAAGTCACGGGGGTAGTGTGACTAAAGAAACCTTGAATAGTTAGAACTGGTTCATGGTGTTGTCTTTACCAGAGGCTTTCAGTGCAGCCTCACCAGAGAAGTACTCTTTGTGGTCGTCGCCCATATCGGAGCCAGCCATATTCTGGTGTTTCACACAGGCAATGCCCTGACGGATTTCTTGACGCTGAACGTTTTTCACGTAGCCTAACATCCCTTCGCTACCGAAGTATTCTTTCGCCAAGTTGTCGGTCGACAACGCTGCCGTATGGTAAGTCGGTAGTGTAATCAAGTGGTGGAAGATACCGGCTTCGCGAGCGGCGTCTGCTTGGAAACTACGGATGCGATTATCCGCCTCAATTGCCAATTCGCTATCGTCGTACTCTGCACTCATCAGGTTGGCGCGGTCGTACTGGCTCATATCACGGCCTTCTTCAGTCCAAGCATCAAATACTTGTTGACGGAAGTTGGTTGTCCAGTTGAAAGAGGGTGAGTTGTTGTACACCAATTTGGCATTTGGAATCACTTCGCGGATACGGTCAACCATGCCTTTGATCTGTCCAACATGCGGCTTTTCTGTTTCGATCCAAAGTAGATCGGCACCGTTTTGTAGGGAAGTGATGCAGTCCAATACGACACGGTCTTCACCGGAACCTTTGCGGAATTGGAAAAGGTTACTTGGTAAGCGTTTCGGACGTACCAATTTACCGTCCTGAATCATCAGCACGTCGCTTTCTTGGGCTGTGGTCATGTCGACTTCTTCTACATCCAAGAAAGAGTTGTATTGTGCACCTAAATCTCCAGGAGCACGCGATACAGCGATTTGCTTAGTTAAGCCGGCTCCTAAAGAGTCGGTACGAGCAACGATCACCCCGTCATCCACACCTAGCTCTAAGAAAGCGTAACGAACGGCACGAATTTTCGCTAAGAAGTCTTCATGTGGCACGGTCACTTTACCGTCTTGGTGACCACATTGTTTTTCGTCGGATACTTGGTTTTCGATCTGAATACAGCAAGCACCGGCTTCGATCATTTTCTTGGCGAGCAAGTAAGTGGCTTCTTCATTACCAAAGCCGGCATCGATATCCGCAATAATCGGCACTACGTGGGTTTGGAAGTTGTCGATTTTCGCTTGAGTGGCTTCGACTTTAGCTTGATCACCGGCAGCATTCGCAGCGTCTAGTTCACGGAACAAACCACCGAGTTCACGGGCATCGGCTTGGCGTAGGAAGGTGTATAACTCTTCAATCAACGCTGCTACAGAAGTCTTTTCGTGCATAGATTGATCAGGCAGCGGGCCGAACTCAGAACGAAGTGCGGCAACCATCCAGCCAGATAGGTACAGGTAACGACGATCGGTGCTGTTAAAGTGTTTCTTAATAGAAATCATCTTTTGCTGACCGATAAAACCATGCCAGCAACCTAGTGATTGGGTGTATTGGCTTGGGTCGCGGTCGTAACGTTCCATGTCGGCACGCATAATCTTCGCGGTGTAACGAGCAATATCGAGGCCGGTTTGGAAGCGGTTTTGCGCTCGCATCCGTGCCGCGTACTCTGGGTTGATCGCTTGCCAAGAAGGGCCTTGTTGGCTGATTAGGGTAGCAGTAGTGTCGATATCTTTTTTGTAATTAGACATTGCTCGAATCCTCGTTGTGGTGTTTGGTTCGATCCGGCGTTGGCTTAGTTGCTCACTCGCTGATCACATTTTCAGTTTGTGCCTGTTTTTGTGATTCGTCTAATCTATAATACTTATCGTAAGTATATTTTTTATGAATGTGATTTTTTGGTCAAAACAGATCATATTGACCAGTAAGTCGTATTTATAGTGGCTTTTGTTGCTGAATTACTGAAATGTAAGAAAGCAACATTAGAATATGCATTCATAGTTATTATAAAAGCATTCATAATATGAATAATTTAATTCTCTACTGTAAAGCGACACTAACTCGTAATAAGAGCGGCTCCGCGCCATAGCAAAATAAGGATAAGAAAATGACCGAACGCATCTCGCAAGGTGGTCTTCAGATCGCCGCTAATTTACACCAGCTGGTAACAGATAAATTACTGCCAGGAACCGGTATCGCTGCGGAACACTTCTGGCAGCAGTTTGAGCAAATCGTCACGGACTTAGCGCCAGTGAATAAAGCGTTATTAGCCAAGCGTGATGAGCTGCAAGCTAAGATCGATGACTATCACCAAGCTAATCGCGGTCAAGCCTTGGACCAAAACGCCTATGAAAATTTCCTACGGGAAATTGGTTATCTTTTACCGGAAGGTGATGATTTCAGTGTCTCCACGAGTAATGTGGATACCGAGATTGCGTTGCAGGCGGGTCCACAGCTGGTTGTGCCAGTTAAAAATGCCCGCTTCGCCTTGAATGCTGCCAATGCTCGTTGGGGCAGCCTCTATGATGCGCTTTACGGCACCGATGCCATTGCCGAAGAAGAGGGCGCAGAGCGTTCTGGTGGCTATAATCCAGTGCGTGGTCGTCGAGTGATCGCCTTTGGTCGTGATTTACTGGATCAAGCTACCCCCTTGGCGGTGGGCTCCCATGCCCAGGCGACTAGCTACCAGATTGTTGATGCGGAGCTTGTGGTGACTTTGCAAAATGGGGAAGTCGTGCAATTAGCCCAGCCAGAGAAATGTGTGGGTTACACCGGAAGCGCGGATAAGCCAACGTCAGTTTTGTTGAAAAACAACGAGCTTCATTTAGAAATCCAATTTGATGCGGAGGGCTTTATCGGCAAGACTGATAGTGCCCATATTCAAGATATTCTAGTAGAGGCCGCGATCACCACCATTATGGATTGTGAGGACTCGGTAGCGGCGGTAGACGCTGAGGATAAAGTTGAGGTTTACGAAAACTGGCTCGGTTTGATGCAAGGTACTTTATCGGCCAGCTTTGCCAAAGGTGGTCAAACCCTGACCCGTACCATGAATGCTGACCGAGAATATCTGGATAAAAACGGGCAACCGTTTTCACTACACGGGCGCAGTTTGCTATTTGTACGCAATGTGGGTCATTTGATGACCACCCCAGCCATATTGGATGCACAGGGGAATGAAATCCCAGAGGGTATTATGGATGGCATGATGACAGTTTTGGCCGCCATGCACGATTTAAACGGCAATACCCAAAGAGGTAACAGTCGCACCGGCAGTGTGTACATCGTAAAACCCAAAATGCACGGCCCCGAGGAAGTTGCTTTCACTGTAACCTTGTTTGAACGTATCGAACAGGCCCTCGGACTAGCAAAAAATACCCTAAAAGTCGGCATTATGGATGAGGAACGTCGCACCACAGTTAACCTGAAAGAGTGTATTCGTGCCGCTCAAGAACGGGCGGTTTTTATCAATACCGGCTTCTTGGATCGCACTGGGGACGAGATTCATACCTCCATGTTGGCAGGTGCCTTTGTGCCGAAAAGCCAGATGAAACAGCAGGCATGGATCAAGGCCTATGAAGATTGGAACGTAGATATCGGGATTGCCTGCGGTTTGCCCGGCAAAGCCCAAATAGGTAAAGGCATGTGGGCGATGCCAGATGAAATGGCGGCCATGTTAGAGCAAAAGATTGGCCACCCGCAATCGGGGGCGAATACCGCTTGGGTTCCGTCTCCTAATGGCGCCACCTTGCATGCTACCCATTACCATCAACTCAATGTGCGTGAGCGCCAGCAGCAACTCGCTACGCGCTCGCGGGCGAGTTTAACCGATATTCTGACCTTGCCGCTGTTGGCTGCCGGTGAAACATTGAGTGAGGAAACGATTCGGTTCGAACTAGAAAATAACGCCCAAGGTATTCTCGGTTATGTAGTACGCTGGATTGACCAAGGGGTAGGCTGTTCGAAGGTACCGGATATTAACAACGTTGGCCTCATGGAAGACCGCGCTACGTTACGCATTTCCTCCCAGCATTTAGCAAATTGGTTGGAGCATGGTATCTGCACCGCAGAACAAGTTATGGCAGCCATGCAGAAAATGGCCTTGGTAGTGGATGAGCAAAATGCCAATGATCCCCTCTATGAGCCAATGGCGCCAGGCTTTGATGGTATTGCCTTTAGGGCGGCTTGTGACCTTGTGTTCAAAGGTAAGGAACAGCCCAGTGGCTACACCGAGCCGTTGTTACACGCTTACCGCATCCTAAAAAAGGCAGAAAGCAATAACTAGAGACTTTATCTAAAGACCACCGAGCCGCCATAAATAAGAGGTTTATGGCGGCTTATCTGCTGTTTTTCCCTTCTATCCCGACCCTTCGCAATATTTGGCTCTTCTGTTATGTTTGCCTAGAAGCCATTTAGGAGGTGTTTATGTGGCGTTTATTGGCAAGTTTATGGGCGGTGTTATTGGTGATGGGCTGTAGCAATCAATCTCTATACGAGTCAGGTACTGGATTTCGTATCCAGCAATGCAGTCAGATTCGCGACCGTGATGAGCGAAGTGAATGCTTAGAACGTGCCACCCGCAGTTATCAGGAATACCAAAGTCAGTATTAACTTCATTAGATTGGATCGACAGATGAACAGCAACCTTCTCACATTTGCCGTTATTGGCAGTCTCACCATCGGTGGGCTACAAGCCCGCGAAGTACAGCAGGAAGATGGTGCCTATCTCATCACTTTAGGGGCTGGTCAGGTCAATGAGCTCTACGAAATAGGGATTGGTATTAAACCTACAGACGGTCGTGCCGGCTTTGGTGGGTTGGTATTTAAACGGCAGAGCTTTAATGACCAACAAACTCTGGCAGGAAAGAGTCTTGGGGAGCAGGAAACGACGATTACTTCCCTCGGTGTGCGCGGTTTTGCGATTCAAGTGGACTCCGAAAGCAACAAAGGGGCGGATTTAACCTTTGCTGTTAGCCAAACGCAAACTGGGGACTACGAGCGCACTGGCATGGATATTCGTGGTCTATTTTACGCCCCCATCGCCCCTAGCGTATCTTGGTTCGCCGGGGCTTCTTTGCGCCCTGAGTTTTTGTCTTTTGATTGGAATACAGCTTCTTTTAGTGAGTTGGGGCTCGAAGCGGGCATTGATTGGCGTTTGACGCCAGCACTAGGAATTAGTGGTGGCTACCATCGAGAAATGATTATTACCGATGATCTGGAATCTTGGTTACTCGCTGACGGCTTAGAGTTTTCCCTACAACTGATTTGGTGAATAACTACTTACAAAGATTAAACAATAAGGATGGCTATAATTTATATTTATTTCTGACCATTGATTCAGGACAGGAGTTATTGAGGTTGACTAAGCGAGTCGGCAATGAAACGAGTACAATTTCGCCAGTTTGTTTTCTATGGAAAAAGAACCGATCATGCAAAAGCGCAGAGTCAACGATGGCAATGAAGTGGTCTTAAGGGATGACGACTTTTTGGTTAGTAAAACCGATACCAAAGGAAAAATCACCTACGCAAACCGCTGTTTTATGGCCGTCGCTGGCTACCCGGAGTCGGATTTGCTAGGTAAGCCCCATAACCTGATTCGTCACCAAGATATGCCCCGAGGCGTATTTCGATTGATGTGGAAAATGCTGCAAAACGGAGAGGAGTTTTTCGGTTTTGTGAAAAACCGCTGTGCCGATGGTGGCTTCTATTGGGTGTTTGCCAATGTTACCGCTGATAAAGATGAGAAAGGCGTATTGCAGGGTTACTTTTCGGTGCGACGTAAAGCCAGCCCGCAAATTATTCAACAGGTAGAGGGACTCTACGCCCAAATGCGCCAGATAGAGGCCCAGCAACCGGGAAATGCGGGGGTGGATGCTTCCATGGCGTTTTTGAATCGTTGGATTAACGATAACTTCCCGTCCTTTAATGAAGCCATGCTCGAATTGTATCGACAATTTCCGGCCAACTAGGAGTGGTTATGAATAAGCCGATCAACCGCACTAGCCGTAGTATTCCATTTCTACGCACACAATTTCTGTATTTTACCTTCTTATCGATACTCTTGATGGCAGGGGCTGTCACTAACCATTTGTTCGGTGGTTATCTCTGGGTTTCCATCACCATTGCTGTAATTGTTTCCGGCATCATGCTGCTGATCATGTATCAAGGCTTACGTATGGTAGAAACTTTGCGCCGCTTAGAGCATGCCATTAACTCTTGTATGGAAGGGGAGTTACATCATCGTATTACCAATACCAAAGGGTTGGGGGAACTGGGTATTGTGGCATGGGCATTCAACGATTTGCTGGATCGTATCGAGGCTTACTTTAAGGAGCTGGACACGACCTTTACCTTTGTCTCGAAAGGGAAGTTTCATCGCCGCCCCCTAGGGGCAGGTTTACCGGGTAATATGCGCACCTCAATTGATGCTATTGACCGCTCAGTTTCTGCCATGCACGCCAATGTTTCCTTAATTAACCGCAATGAGTTGTCGTCACGTTTGCATCACCTAAATACGGAAAATTTGGTGAATAACCTCAAAGAAGCCCAGTCGGATTTGTCTCGTATCGACAAAGAAATCAGTTGGGTGGGTGAACAGGCTGTACACAATGCGAACACGGCAGAATCCAGTCTGGCAGCAGTGGAGAAAATCCGCAGCTCCATTGAAACCATTTCTGGTACCGTAGTGAAAGTGGCTGATGTGGTGAATGTGTTAAGTCGAGACTCCAGCAAAGTAGCGGAATCCCTCGTTACCATCAAAGATATCGCTGAACAAACCAATCTACTCGCTCTAAACGCCTCTATCGAGGCTGCCCGAGCTGGCGAAGCTGGGCGCGGTTTCGCCGTGGTCGCTGATGAAGTGAAGCAGCTTTCCCATCGTACTAAAGAAACCGCCGAATCTGTGGATTCCGTATTGGCTCAGTTCAGTGATCGAGTTACTGAGGTGTCTCGCCTCACTGATCAATCTCAAACCTTGAGTGCTGATATCAAGGAACTGGTATCTGGTTTCGAGGATCAGTTTGATCAGTTGGCGTGTTCGTCTAGAGAATCCGCTTTGCTCGTGGAAGGGGTTGGCACCGTCATCTATCACTCATTGGTCAAACTCGATCATGTGATTTACAAACAAAATGGCTATGTAGCTTTGCTCAATAAGGAGCATGGCCCAGAGCATCAAGCCGCGGCCGTTACGCATACTGAATGTCGAATGGGGAAATGGTACTACCATGGGCTTGGTCGTGAGCAATTTGGTCAAAATAGTATTTTTCAGCGTCTTGAAGCCCCCCATATCAAGGTACATAGCTCGGTTCATAAAGCGGTTGAATTGGCGCAGTCTGACTGGGAGCGTAGTGAAGAATTACGTCGAGATATCGTCAAATATATGCGTGATGCAGAAGAAGGCAGTGAGCAAGTCATGGCGGTTGTCAATGAGTTAACCGATGACAAACTCAAGACCCTTCAGCATAAAGTGAAAGAGCTAAACTGCCGCCGATAACCTCTGTGAAACAGGTAAGTTGCGAATCCATCGTGCAATTGGATGGATTCGCAACCTAAATACTTCATTTCTTAACCTAATTAACGCTAACATGGCTTCAATTACATTCTGTTGGAGCTCATCATGACTTGGTTGGTATTGGGGTTAATTATTTTCTTAGGTAGTCATTCGGTACGAATCTTTGCTAATGAATGGCGGCAACAAACCATCGCTCGCATCGGAGCCAATGCTTGGAAAGGGGCTTACTCCGTCATCTCGATTGTTGGTTTTGTACTGATCGTGATTGGGTTTGGCGCGGCAAATCAGGGTTCCACTTGGTTGTGGTATCCACCAGTTTGGACACGTCATTTAGCGGCGTTATTGATCCTCTTTGCGTTTATTTTCTTAGCAGCAGCGAAGCTGCCCATGTCCAAGTTAAAAAGTAAAGTCGGTCATCCTATGGTTATCGGCGTAAAAATATGGGCATTTGCGCACTTACTTAGCAATGGCACCGTAGCCGACTTTGTGTTGTTTGGTAGCTTCTTGGTGTGGTCGATTGTGCTGTATGCCCGTAGTCGTCGATTAGATCGTGCTAATGGTGTCGTCTATAGTGGCGGTGCCATTAAAAATGATCTGTTGGCGCTTGTGATTGGCTTGCTGGCTTATGGACTGTTTGCAGCGGTATTACACAAATGGCTAATCGGTATCAGCCCATTTATTGCGTCTTGACTGTCAGACAAAGGTAAAGTGTTTGCAACCTTCTAGTAGTAAGTATCACTTAAGCTATGAATCGCTAGAATAGTAAGCATTGGTCAATTTTATCAGCAATTAGCCGAGGAGAAGGGCGATGGCAGAAGCAAAAATTTGGGATCCAGTGGTGCGCATTTTCCATTGGACAGTGGCAGCCGCATTTCTAGCCAATCATTTTGTGTTAGAAGAAGGGGGCGATATCCATGAGTTGGCGGGATATTACATTCTGATCGCTGTGGGAGTGCGTATCATATGGGGCTTTGTTGGTACGAAAAACGCACGTTTTAGCGATTTCTTTCCGACACCAAGTGGTATCAAGGAGCATATTAGTGCCATGCGTTCCGGTCAGATGCCGGAAGAAAATGGTCATAATCCGGTTGGCGCATTGATGGTATTTGCGCTGTTAATCGGCATGATTGTCGCCGGTGGTACGGGTTGGATGAGCGAGATGGATGCCTTCATGTGGGAAGACTGGGTGCTAGAAGTGCATGAGGTGGCCGCTAATCTGACCTTGTTGTTGGTGTTTGTCCATGTGGCGGCAGTACTGTTCTTTAGCTTTAAAGGACCACGTAATTTGATTCGTCAAATGGTTACTGGTCGTATTGAACGCCGCTAATCTGGTCGTTTCTGCTCCAGCATGAAATCGATAAACGCCTGGTTTGCCTTGGTCAAATAGGACCCTCGGCGCCAGGCGATTTTTAAGTCTAACCAAATTGGCGGATTAAATGGTCGTGTGGCAATTTGATCCTCTGGATCGATTACCATATCCATGAGCGTGGAAATACCAAAGCCCTGGCGCACCACCGATTTAATCAGTGGGATTAGATTGGTTTCAAAGGCGATATTGGGCTGCACATTGAGATCCATGGCTAGCCGATCCACGATGCGTCGGTGAAAATAGCCTTCACGAAACATCACCAGTTCTTCAGCAAAAAATTCTTCCGCGCGAATGCCTTCCTTTTGTTGGGCGAATGGATGGTCTTCGGCCACAGTGACCAGCATTTGTTCTTTAAGGATTTGTAGCGTTTCCAGCCCTGATAAGGTGCCATCGTCCACAATGACCGACAGGTCTATTTCCCCTGCTTCCAGCATTTGCTGCAACTGCCAAGTACCACCCTCGACAATTTTCATTTTTAGTTTGGGGTAGCGATGGCGAAATGCCATTAACAAGGGAGGGAAGTAATATGAGCCCAACATGCTTGGAATGCCAATTCGAACTTCACCTTGTTGCAATCCCTTAATATCCGCCATTTCCCGCTGCGCATCATCTAATGCTTGTATGACATTCCGAGCATGATGGACTAAAGCACGACCTTCATCCGTTAGGGCAATAGTGCGATCTCGGCGTTGGAATAATGTCACCCCAAGGCTCTTTTCAAGCTTGGCAATAGACATGCTGACCGCAGGCTGTGCCAGTTGTAACCGTTCTGCGGCGCGAGTAAAGCTGCTGTGCTCAGCCACGGCAAGGAAATGTCGAAGTAATCTTGAATCCATCAATAAATCTTATTCAAACGATAATTAGTATATATTTTATTGATTCTGGCGCCCTGCGTATAGTGCCCTGCATGTATAGCGAGACGATCCGAAGAATAGGGTGCTCTATGATTGACGTAAATACTCCTGCCTACTGGCGCGCCACCATTGCCTTGGTGTTAGGTTCTTTTATGATTTTCGCCAATATCTGGGTGACACAGCCTCTGTTACCTATGTTGGTAAACGAGTTTTCGATTACACCGCTGCAATCAGCAACTTCTCTTACGATCACCACCTTCACCCTTGGTTTATCTCTATTGGTCTATGGCGTTTTGTCTGATGCTATAGGACGGCGGGTGCTAATGATTGCTACCTTAACAGGTGTGTTAGTCACTACCGCAGGCATTTCGTTTGTAACCGATTTTCAATGGCTAGTTTGGTTGCGGGCATTGCAAGGGGTGTTTTTAGCTGGTCTGCCAGCCATGGCAGTGGCCTATATGGGGGATGAATTTACTCCCCATGCCTTGGCCGCCGCAGTGGGGATTTATATCAGCGGTAACACGCTTGGTGGTATCGGTGGACGCCTAATCGGGGGCTTTGTTGGTGGTGAATTTGGCTGGCAAAGTGCGTTCCAAGCTATGGCATTGATTAGTTTGATATGTTTAATAGCGTTTATCCTGCTGTTGCCATCCTCCCGAGGATTCAGTCCCAGACCTTTGCAACCTAGAGTTATAGCAAGTCAGTTGCGGGCCCATGTAACCCATCCTATATTACTGCTTTGTTTTTTGATCGGTGGTTTAAACTTCTTTATCTTTATTAATCTCTATAGTTACGTCACCTTTATCCTAGAGGCGGAGCCGCATTCCCTTTCCACCCATGCCTTGGGGTTATTATTTCTTACTTATTTGAGTGGTACCGTGGGATCGGCATTTTCAGGAAAATGGGCGCAGCGCTTTGGTGCGCCAACGGTCATGATGCTGGGTACTTGCATCTTGATTATGGGTACCTTAACTACGCTTATTGGCAGCCTCACAGCAATTATATTGGGCTTGCTGATCAATAGTTTTGGATTCTTTATCTGCCACTCTAGTGCCAGCGGCTTTGTTAGTCGGACGGCCAAACAGGCTAAAGCCAGCGCTTCGTCCTTATACTTGGTATTTTATTACCTTGGCGCCAGTACCGGTGGCTTATATCTTGATCCATTCTGGCAGGCAATGGGGTGGAGTGGCGTTGTGGTCGGTGCGGTTTTGGTGTCATCATTTGTGGTATTTTTAACCTATCAATTACAGAGGAAAGTTTCATTCGAAAGACAGTTTGCCGTCATTTAACGAATTTGCCTTATAAATGTCATGTATCTGTCACTGGAATGACATGAAGCCGGATTAATTTGAGTGCTGTTAATTATGCATGTGGGCTGTTAGAGAGAGCAGCACACTTACTCAATTCAGTATTCAGGGGCAGAATCATGTCTACTACCAAACTTGGCTTTGATGAATTTGATGAAAACCTACGTCCTGCTCCAGAGGTCGTAGAATTCGAAGAAACGGCAAATCGCATGGTTTCCCGTCGTGGTTTCCTTTCCGGTGGTGCGGCAGTTGGCGCAACAGCCTTTGTTATGGGCTCTACCACACTAGCAGCAGGTAAAGCGCTGGCTGCCGGTGAACACAAAATGTCACGCCTAGCCTTTGAAATGGTCAAAGCCAATGCTGAAGATACCATTACTCTACCAGCAGGCTACAAATGGGAAGTACTAGCATCTTGGGGTGAGCCTCTATTTTCCAATGCCCCTGAATTTGACGGTACTACCGGTGGTACTGGGGCTTCTCAGGAATTAGCTTTCGGTGACCATAATGACGGCATGGCCTTGTTTGTTCACAACGGTCGTCAGATTATGTGTATCAACAACGAATACACTAATTTGAATACGCTACACGCTAACCGTGAAGGTGGTGTACCGACTACCGCCGATGATATTCGTAAGAGCAAAGCAGCTCATGGTGTGAGCATTGTGGAAGTGGCTCGTCGCGGTGGTAAATGGGGTATTGTTAAGGATTCTGAATATAACCGCCGTATCACGGCGGATACGGAAATGGACATCACTGGTCCTGCTCGTGGTCATGACTTGCTAAAAACCAAAGCAGACCCACAAGGTGTGGTGGCAAAAGGCACTTGGAACAACTGTGGTAACGGTCAGACTCCTTGGGGCACTTACCTGACGTGTGAAGAAAACTTTAACGGCTACTTTTCTTCTTCTGATAAAAACCTAGTGATCAATGATGATCTAAAACGTTACGGTATTGGTCATGACGATTGGGGTTACAAATGGGCCATGGCGGATGACCGTATGGACATTGCTAAAGAGCCAAATGAGCCGAACCGTTTTGGCTACATCGTTGAGATCGATCCTCTAAATCCATCTTCACGTCCGAAAAAACGTACCGCTCTTGGCCGCTTCAAGCATGAAAACGCAGAAGTCGAAATTGCTGCTAACGGTCATGTGGTCGTCTACTTAGGTGATGATGAGCGTGGTGAGTTCTTGTACCGTTTCGTTTCTGAAAACAAATACGTAGCAGGTGGTGACAACAGTGAATTGTTGGCTTCTGGTACTTTGTATGTGGCGAAATTCCACGACAACAATAAAGGTGAATGGCTAGCCCTAACGCCAAAAACGACTGGTATGACTGAAGCGGAAATCGCAATCCATACCCGTCAGGCAGCCTCTAAAGTGGGTGCTACCACAATGGACCGTCCTGAGTGGGTGGCCTCTAATCCAAGTAAATGTGAAGTCTACTGTTCGCTAACCAACAACAAAAACCGTGGTGTTAAGCCAAACGCGGGTGGTGATGCGACTCCAGCAGGCGGCCCTAACCCACGAGTGAAAAATAACTTTGGTCAAATCGTACGTTGGCGTCCAATGAACGAAGATCATACAGCGACTCAGTTCAGTTGGGATCTATTCGTTCTTGCTGGTAACCCTGCGGTCTATGACGATGCCAATGCTGGCTCTAAGAATGTTAATAAAGACAACATGTTCAATTCGCCAGACGGTTTGAAATTTGATCAAAATGGTTTGCTATGGATTCAAACGGACGGTAACTACTCAAACGCCAAAGGCTTTGCTGGTCAAGGAAATAACCAGATGTTGGTTGGTGACCCAGAAACTGGCGAAATCAAACGCTTCTTGGTAGGGCCAAAAGAGTGTGAAATTACCGGCTCCGCTTGGAGTGCAGACCGCACTACCATGTTTGTTGGTGTTCAGCACCCAGGTGAAGATGGTAACTCCCGCTGGCCATTTAACTCAGTACCTCGTTCGAGCGTGATTGCTATCTCCCGCGAAGACGGCGGTATTATCGGCTAGCCGCCAGATATACTGAGATAAAACCTTAAAAACTGCCTGATGGGTCATCCCGCCAGGCAGTTTTTTTATTTCAGCAAAACATTTACGGGTTCGGTTGCCCAGGGGGTGAGCTAGATCACCAAATTAGGGTTTATTTGCCAATACAATAACCCCATGTTTTACTTTCTATAAATTTCTGTAATTATTTGATAAGTTATGTATCGTCCTAACGAGGCTAGGGCCATGCAATCGATGTATATCCTTGGTCAATTTGGCTAAGCTCTGTAAGGAATACTATGGGACTCGCAATCGCAAAATCTCTCTATATGAAACAGGCCATAGCAACCATGCTACTGGCGATGATTTTGAGCCTCTCCCTTAGCCTAATTCAAGCGATTACCAGTATTAACCACGAACAGAGTAGGATAGACGATGAATTCTCGCGTTTGCTGACTTTGGTAGAGCAGCCTTTGGCTCAGGCACTATTTCGAGTTGACCGAGTCTTCGCCCAGCAACAAGCCGACAGCCTACTGTTTCATCCTGCAATCGACAGCGTTGAAATAAAAGACGAATATGGTGATACCTTTGCCATATCCTCTTCTGCCACCAGTGTGAAGGGAGTGCCTGATTATCTGGTAGACCTCATGTTGCCAGAGGCCATCATACTCACGCGTACCTTGGATCTGAAAAGCCCCGCAATTCACTTAGGTGATATTAAGGTCACACTGGATCGACAATACCTAGTACAGCAAATTGTCAGCTTCAATATTGGTCTTCTGGGGCAAAATTTGGTTAAAGATATGCTGTTGGCCTCTCTTATCTCCTTATTGTTTTACTTCTTGGTAACGCGACCTTTGCAGCAATTAACTGGCTCACTAGCACGCATGAGTCAAAATGTTCATCAACCTCTGCCGCCATCATTCTATCGCTCACATCGGCGCGACGAGCTTGGCCGTCTACGGCAAACTTTTGAGGAGTTATGGGGGAAGCTTTCCACTGCTTTAAACGCCTTGGAACGCAGTCATCAACATTCCAAAGCCATCATAGATAATGCGGCCGATGCGATTATCGTTGTCGACGACAAACTGCACATTTCACTAGTGAACTCTGCTGCGGAAAAGTTGACTGGCATGTCCCTAGCACAACTGCGGCAAATACCACTAAGTGAGTTACATCGTGATGATATGTGGCTTGCCCTAGACGAACTCATTATTGATATGCCGGTGGATACGACGTTAACCGTCGAAAGCTTATTTAAAGGGGCGCAACAGGACGTATCAGTCGAGATTCGTATTGCCAAATACATGAGTAGCGACAAAACCGAGACGATTTTATTGATTAGGGATTTGTCCGAGCGCAAAGAGGCGGAAGAGCGAATCAATCGCTTGTCTTTCTACGATTCCTTAACACGGTTGCCAAATAGACGCTTATTGACAGAGCGGCTACAAAAGCAAATTGGTAGCATGCGAGAAGGGGAAGCCGGAGCGCTGATTCTGTTGGACTTGGATCGATTTAAAACGATCAATGATTCCCTCGGACACAACGTGGGTGATCAGTTGCTAGCGCAAATTACCGAGCAACTGATTCCAATCGTGCCAGATAAGGTTACTTTTGCTCGCATGGGTGGAGATGAGTTTGTCTTTCTTTGGCCTAAGGTCGACGGTGACTTAAGTGAAGTGAATACCCAGCTAGTGCATTTTGTGCAGTCGGTATTAGCCCGTTGCGCCAATGTCAAATATGTGGCGGGGCATGAGTTACACGTTACGGCGAGTATTGGTATTTCCTATTTCTCCAGCGCTATGCATTCTCCGTCTGCGGTATTACGACAAGCGGATACGGCTCTTTATAAAGCCAAAGAAACTGGGCGTAATACTTTCGCGTTTTATCATGCCGATATGCAGGCTCGCTCTGATGCGCGGCTAAAATTAGAGCACGCGCTACACAAAGCGTTAGCCAATAATGAATTTGAGGTGTTTTATCAGCCGCAAAATGATGAACAAGGTGGGCTTATCGGTGCGGAAGCACTGTTGCGCTGGCGTAATAGTGAGCTAGGCTTTGTCTCCCCAGCCACGTTTATTCCGGTTGCTGAGGAAATTGGTTTAATCATCGATATTGGTCGCTGGGTGTTGCAAGATGTTATTCGTCAAGTATCCCAGTGGACCGAGCAGGGCATATGGCAACCCCATTGGCGTATGTCCATTAACGTGAGCCCTTTACAGTTCCAGCATCCTGGGTTGGTGTCAGATATACAGGCATTTCTGCAGCAATATGACGTTCCGGCTAGCTTGATTGACTTAGAAATAACGGAAAACATGCTGCTCGCGGATTTGGAAACCTGCTTAGCAAAATGCATGCTTTGCGCGATATTGGTGTGTCCCTATCCATTGATGATTTCGGTACTGGCTATTCGTCACTGAAGTATTTGAAATCCTTGCCTATTGATCGCTTAAAAATTGATCAGTCTTTTGTCCGAGACCTGCTGACAGATGCGAGCGATGAAGCCATTGTGCTTGCCGTAATCGCAATGGCTAAGGCATTGGAGTTGAATGTTCTGGCAGAAGGCGTAGAAACAGAAGAGCATTATCAGCATCTGGCCCACATCGGGTGTCTCAGTTATCAAGGCTACTATTTCGGACGTCCTTGTTCTGCCAGTGAGTTTCAAAGTAACTTTATCTTTCAAGGCTATACCAACCCAGTCTAATGTCAGCGCCTTGGGCGATGATTGGACTGTTACATATTGGCTGCTATTCCTCCTTCTGCTATGGTCAATGGCCAATCTGCCATGGTAGTAATGTCTTATGTTTTTTCGTGCCCCGATTCCCTTTGTCAGTAGTCTTAGCACCCAAGAGGAAAGAGACTGGCTTATTGCCTTATCTAAAGCTCTTCCCGAAGAGGCGGTATTGCCCCTAGAAAAATTGTCTGCCGCCGAAAGAGCCATGGCAGATGTTGCTATCGTGGCTAATCCTGATCCCACCATGCTGATTACGCTGCCTAATTTGGTCTGGGTGCAAAGCGTATGGGCTGGGGTGGAGAAGCTGGTATCTGCCATGAAAGATCAGGGATCGCCCCTTATTGCTCGGCTGATTGACCCGGAACTGAGTAACACTATGGCCGAGGCGGTTTTAGCTTGGGTCTTATATTTACATCGTGATATGCCCGTATATTGGCGCCAGCAGCAAGATATAAACTGGCAACCCCAGCCATATATCCCAGCGCGGGAGCGTACTATCGGTTTACTGGGTATGGGCCAGTTAGGTAAAGCTGCGGCAGCTCGTTTGCAGGAAAATGGTTTTTCCGTGATTGGTTGGCGCAAACAACCAGCCACAGAACAATTGGGTATTCCCTGTTATAGCGGAACCGATGGTCTCAAAGAGGTACTGGGGCAAGCGGATATTCTTGTGGTGCTATTACCCTTAACAGCTGAAACAGCTGGCCTATTGGATCTGCAAACATTGCAGCAACTTCGTCCAGGGACGCGTATTATTAACTTCGCGAGGGGCCCGATTATTGATGAGGATGCGTTACTTATGCTGATGATTACTGGGCACATCGCCCATGCGGTATTAGATGTGTTTAGTTACGAGCCATTACCTCGCAGCCACCCATTTTGGCATCATCCGAATATTACCGTGTTACCTCATATATCCGCCCCGACCAGCCGCCACAGTGCAGCCCAGATAGTAGCTAACAATATTACGACTTATCGCCACTTGCGGATGTTGCCGGAAACGGTGGATTATAGTCGCGGCTACTAAGCTAGATTTCCCAAAATATCAATAAAAGGAAAGCGCTATGCCCCATTGCATCATCGAGTACAGCCAGAACTTAGCCCAAGAAATCTCGCCGGAAGATTGGTTAGAAGCAGTCTTCGATGCCTGTGTTGAATCTAAGTTATTCGATATCCGTGATATCAAAGTCCGTGCGGCTCCCTTTAAATACTTCGTTAGCGGCGGCGATGAAGATGCCTTTGTGCATGTGAACGTTAAAATTCTATCTGGCCGAACGCCGGAGCAAAAGATCAACTGGCAGATATCGTGTTGGAAAAGTTGACCGACTTTGGTTCTGAGCTGGTGAGCTACAGTGTTGATATCATTGATATGGAACGCCAGCATTACCGTAAACAGGTATTGATGTCTGACTCAGGTAAATAGGCTGTAATCAGATTGTCATCTGTGGTTATTAAAACTGTCATAGAGAATCTTTAGGGTAGTTAGCAATACAAACCTAGGAGATTCACGATGAAAAAAGTACTAATGCCATTGGCCGCTGCGATTACTGCCGCTACTTTGTTGACTGCCTGTGGTCAATCTAATGTAAAGGAAAACATGGATACTGCAGCGACTGAAGTAGCCTCTATGAACAACAATGACCTGTATGAAGTTCATGAAGATGGCCGTATTTATGTATTCGATGATCGTGCTACCTACGAAAGTTTCCTTGAAGTTGGCGAAACCTCTTACCGTAAAGTGCGTATTGGTGCGGGTCCTAAAGGTGAAACAGTCGTATTTGGTTTGACCGACGCCGACAAGAAGAAAATGGAAGGCATTGCCAGCGTAGATATGTTTGATGGCAAGCTAGCTGGCAGTGACGATTTTTACGGTGAAATGCGTGCCGAAGGTCGTATCTATGTGTTCGGTTCACTAGAGGAAATGGCTGCTGCACGTGTCGTTGGTGAAGTGCCACTACGTTATACCGACATCGGCTCTGGCCCTAACGGTGAAACTGTTGTTTATGCGTTAAACAACGACAACAAAAAAGTAAAACCTGAAGCGATGATCGCTAAGTTCAAGGCGATGAACGGTTTATAAGGTCCGCCTTTGATATCCTGATAATATCAGGATTTCCCAAAAAAACGCCCCATATCTCTGGGGCGTTTTTTTGTCATAAAAGCATCACTCAATTGCCAATAAAGTGACACTTCCCCTCCTTAATCTAAAGCTTAAGAGCACATTAAGGAGATCAATCATGAACCTACTAACCAGCATCCATAATATCGATGTTCAGGCCTTTTATTGGTTTATGGCGCGCAAGCATCGGGTGGCCATGACGCGTCTTAGTCGCATCGTCTCTCGCACGGCGGATGGTCCTCTGTATCTCGTGATTGCTGGTATTTTCATTTGGCAAGGGCAAAGTCAGTGGGCGTGGGTGCTAGCCTTTGGATTTACCGTAGAACGGGTATTGTATTTCATATTAAAGAAAGGTTTTAAACGTAATCGACCCGCAGATATTTTGGATGGCTACACCAGTGTGATTCGACCTTCCGATCAGTTTTCCTTTCCATCTGGACATACCTCTGGGGCGTTTTTTATGGCTTTTTGCCTGAGTGAATGGTTCCCTGGCATGCAGCCAGCCCTGTACTTATGGGCGACTCAAGTCGGTTGCTCGCGGATTTTTTTAGGCGTTCATTTTCCAACCGATACCATGATGGGGGCGGTGTTAGGGTCAAGTTGCGCGTTGTTGGCGTTTGAGGTGCTAGCATGAGAATTCTGTACGGTGTTCAAGGAACCGGCAATGGTCATATAACTCGAGCGCGGGCGATGGCAGAGGAATTTGCCATGCGCGGGGTAGCGGTTGACTATGTATTCAGCGGACGAGCGCCAGAAGACTATTTTGATATGGCCTGTTTTGGTAATTACCGAACTTTTGAAGGCCTTAGTTTTGTGGCAAAAGATGGCAAAGTCAGCCTTTTGGCCACTTGTCGTCGCGCTAGTATTTTGCAGTTTACCCGGGATGTTCTAAAACTCGATCTTTCTCACTATGATCTGATTCTATCGGATTTTGAACCCATTACGGCATGGGCAGCGAAAAGAGCAGGACGCACTTGTATTGGTATTGGTCACCAATATGCGTTTGGAGCGGAAATCCCCAAATATACTGGTGATAGTATTGGTGCATGGATTTTGAATCATTATGCCCCGGTCTCAACATCTTTGGGGGTGCATTGGCACCACTTTGGCTATCCCATCTTGCCGCCAATTATCCAGACTCATGTGAGCGCAGGGTCCAAGTATTTCACAACCGATGATGTGTTGGTTTATCTCCCTTTCGAAAGCAGTGATGAGGTTATGGAATGGCTAGAGGCTTGCCCTCAATACCGCTTCCGCATGCATTGTAAAGACATTGAACCGGGGCGTTACGGCAATGTTGAAGTGTATCCCTTCAGTCGCGATGGTTTTCAAAAGAATTTGCAGGAATGTGAGTCGGTACTTTGTAATGCCGGTTTCGAGCTAAACTCGGAAGCATTGCATCTGGGACGACGTATTTTGGTGAAACCTCTACACGGACAAGTGGAGCAGCTTTCCAATGCTATAGCCTTGGAGCAACTAGGCCTTGCTAGAGCCAGCGCTCAACTCAGTAGCGGTGTCATAACGCGTTGGTTACAAACCAGCAAAATTAGCCAAGTGACCTATCCTAATGTGGCAGGCAGCATCGCGGACTGGCTATTACAGGGTGCCCAGCAACCCATTGAGATCTTGTGTGAGCAGTTGTGGTCACAAGTACCCTATGCCAGTGGCCTCGATTTTTCCTATCCGCGTCCCTTTGCCATTGCTGGCTAGTGCTTGTTACCGATAAAAAGCCGCAGCCTAACTGGTAGGCTGCGGCATTAGGGGTTAGTTTAGGTGCTGTTTAAAAAACTCTAAGGTTCGTTGCCAAGCTAATTCAGCACTTGCTTCGTGGTAGCGGGCGGTAGAATCATTATGGAAGCCATGATTTACCTTTGCATAAGTAAATGCCTGATAGGGCACTTGCATCTCATCTAGTTTCATTTGGTAATCTGGCCAGGTGCCATTCACGCGCTGATCCAATTCGGCAAAGTGAAGCATAATCGGTCCCTTTATCTGACTCATATCGCTGGTTGGAGGCGTGCCGTAAAAGGGGACTGCCGCTTGGATATGATCCGGTATTGTGGCGGCTAGCTCATTCGCAAGATAACCACCAAAGCAAAAGCCAACAATCCCTACTTTGCCAGTGACGCTTGGGTGGGCATGTAAGAACTGCGCCGCTGCCTGAAAGTCGGCGACGATTTTATCCCGCTCAAGGGTGCGTTGCATGGTGCGGCCATCGTCATCGTTGCCAGGGTAGCCTCCAAGTGAATGCAGTGCGTCCGGTGCAAAAGCGATAAAGCCAGCTTTGGCTAGGCGCCGTGCCACGTCTTCGATATAGGGGTTAAGTCCACGGTTTTCATGGGCCACTAGCACAGCGGGGGCACTAGCCCCATCAACGACGGCTTTCGGCAAAACTAGGTACCCTTTGCCTTCTCCATACCCATTCGGGGAGGAAAACAACTCATAAGTCGCTTTGATGGCTGCATCGTTGAAGGAAACTTGCTCCGCTTCTGCATAGTTGGGGGTCAAAGCGGCGGTAACGCCCGCTAATGTCACGCCCATAGCAGATAATGTGGCAAGGCGACTAAGAAATGTACGACGATCAATATCCCCGTGGGCGTATTCATCATACCAGTCAAATGCTTGTTGCGGGATGATCACCCCTTTGTCACTCGTTTTCATGCTCTCTCCTAGGCGTTTTTATTGGTAATTAACAAAACTTGTACGATCTTATCTATAAGATAGACCACTGGTGTGATCTGGCTATTACATTGACTCGTATCAATAAACAACATAACCCAGAAGGCCTAAACGAACATGCGCACAACATGCCCAATTATCGTTACCGGCGGAGCCCAGCGGCTTGGTTTAGCTATTACCAAGTTCCTTTATGACCAGCATATCCCCGTAGTGGTCACCTACCGACGCCCAAAACCCAGTGTTGATGCATTGATTGCGGCCGGAGTGAGATGTCTACGAGTGGACTTTTCTCACACCAATTCCGTGACCGAGTTTATTGCCACGATCAAGCAAGACTATGGTGCGCTACGGGGGATCATACACAATGCCTCTGAATGGCAGGCAGAAGAAGACGCCGATGATATTTCCAAGTTGATGGAGTGTATGTGGTCAGTCCATGTGGCGACCCCTTATCGCATTAACAGTGAGTTGGAGCCATTGCTCAAAGCTGGCGCCGAGTTGCTGCAAGAGCAAACCGATATTATTCACGTGACAGATTACGTCGCCGAACGTGGCAGTGATAAGCATATTGCTTACGCAGCCAGCAAAGCGGGATTGGCTAATTTAACGTTATCCTTTGCGAAAAAGCTGGCGCCACAAGTCAAAGTAAATACCATTGCGCCTTCTTTACTGATGTTTAAACCAGACGATGATGAAAATTATCGTCAAAAAGCCCTAAGTAAATCCCTTTTGCAGATAGAACCGGGTGAACAAGAGGGGGTAGCAGCGGTACAATACCTACTAAACAGCCGCTACATGACTGGACGCACAATCGCCTTAGATGGTGGAAGGCATTTGGCTAAGTAACTCTATTCGCACATTTTGCGGCGACTAAATATAAAGGTACAGGTTATGACAACTGTAATCGCAGAGAACACCACAACACGCATTACCCCAAACCTTAGCGAGGAAGCGGCTAAAGTACGAGCAGCTTTACTTAAGCATGGCTTGGAAACCCCGATGGTTGATAACGAGCTAACCACGGAAGAGAAATACCAGCGAATCAAAGCCTCATTTGAAGATATTGTCTTTACCCTAGGGCTTGATTTGGGTGATGACAGCTTGGCGGAGACGCCTCACCGGATAGCCAAAATGTATGTCAAAGAGATTTTCTCTGGTCTGGATTACAGCCAGTTCCCGAAAATCTCAGTGATCGATAATAAAATGAAAGTCGACGAAATGGTTAAGGTTAATGACATCAGCTTTACCAGTACCTGTGAACATCATTTCGTTACCATTGATGGTTTCGCTAAAGTCGCATATCTACCGAAAAACAAAATTATTGGTTTGTCCAAAATTAACCGAATCGTGCGTTTCTTTGGTCAGCGTCCCCAAGTGCAAGAGCGTTTAACTCAGCAGATTTTAATTACCCTACAGACTTTGCTGGAAACCGATAATGTGGCTGTGAGCATCAGCGCAACCCATTACTGCGTGAAAGCTCGCGGAGTGATGGACGCTAGCTCATCTACTCAAACTACAGCCCTTGGTGGTTTGTTCAAACGTAGCGATAAAACCCGTGGAGAATTTTTAGCGAACTAAAAAAGTGATATTTTCGCTAAAAAAGATGTTGACGCGTTATATGGCTTATATATAATGCCCCACATTCCAAGCGGGAGTGGTGGAATTGGTAGACACGCTGGATTTAGGTTCCAGTGCTTCACGGCGTGAGAGTTCGAGTCTCTCCTTCCGCACCATATACGAAAAAGCCGACTGACATCAGTCGGCTTTTTTTTGTTTCAGCTCTTCGAAATCTCTAGTACTTTTCGCCTACCATCAGAGATTTGCTCTACGGACAAATTACATATCAAGGCCGGCTATGCGGTTACGACGAGCTGCCACTGAAGCACTACAAAAAATCATTCATTCTGATCCTGAGCTGCAACTGGCTCGAATTAATCGGTGGCAAATTGACGAAACTACCAACTATTGGTAGTTTTTAGGGTGACAGAGAGGGTTTCATCATGCCGACCACTAGTATTGATTTAGGTGATCACTTCACTAAATTCATTTCAAATCTAAAAGAAACAGGCCGCTACCGTAACGCTAGCGAAGCGGTTCGTGCAGGTTTGCGCTTATTAGAAGAGCAGGAAGCAGAATACCAAACCAAACTGGAAAATCTGCGGCAAGCTTTGCAGGCTGGAGAAGAGAGCGGCGAAAGTACGCTTACCCATACCCAAATTATTGCCCAAGCGAAAGCTAAGCTGAATGGTCAATAAAACATACACCTACTCAAAGCTTGCTGCACAAGATTTGATTGATATTTATCTCTACACTGCACAGATATGGGGTCAGCAACAGGCCGATATTTACGACGCAGGGCTAGAACATATGGTGGGTTTATTGGCAGACAGTCCTGGTATTGGACGTAGCTGCGATGATATCCGAGCGGGCTGTCGTCGTTTCGAGCATGAGCATCACATCATCTTTTACCGCCAACGTAAAAACGATATTTTCATTATCCGCATTCTACACAAATCAATGGACATAACTCGGCATATCTCAAGCTGACTATGAAATAGTCCATCATTAAAGGCTGATTCAAAAGGGCTACATAAACCTGACTGAGTATGTTCTTGGGACTTTAATAAGTCGGCTTTTTCCGTTTCAGGTCTTTGACGAGGCCTAGAATACTAGGCATCGATCCAAAGACGATAAAACCCATTGCGTTGTTGCAGTTCGACTTGCGTGTTGTATAAATGGGACAACAGTTCACTATTCAGCACATCTTGTTTCTCCCCATCGGCGATGATCTTACCGTCTTGCAGCACAATTACTCGCTCTATTTCTGGAATGATTTCATCCACATGGTGAGTGGTGAGCAGCAACCCATGATCCTGCTGCTGGCAATGTTCTCGCATTAACTTGAGCAATTGCGCGGTAGCGCGGATATCTAGCCCGTTGGTGGGCTCATCGAAAATCAAGGTGCTGGGGTTGTGAATCAATGCACGTCCTACTAGCAAGCGTCGCCGTTGCCCGGTGGATAACGCATCGAACAAACTATTGCGCTCGGTGCCCATGCCTACTTTATCTAGCATGGCTTCCGCTTGTTGTATTTGGACTTCGCTTGGCTGCAAGTGGCCGTGACTGCCAACAGCCCCAAAAAAGCCAGATAAAATCACCTCAATCCCTGTGGTGTAAGGGGTATATTGATCTTGAAGATCTTGAGAGATGACCCCCAGTTGCTCCCGAAGGGACCAAATGGTGAAACGTTCTTTACCGAACAGTGCCAGCCGGCTGTCGTCACGATCAAGCGGATAAATTTCTCGTGTGATGAGCTTTAAAAAGGTGCTCTTTCCAGCACCATTGGGTCCGAGAATGGCAACTTTTTCTCCAGCATGGATGGTGAGATTGAGTTGTTGAAATACTGGGTGATCACCGCGAAAAGCGCTGATATTGTCGAGTTCAATGATTGGTGTAGCCACCTTGCTTCTCCATTAGGGATAGCTCCCGTAAGTACTGAGCCCATCAAGGGTATGATATGGGCAGTACCTTACACGCTTTGTGGAAAGAGCGAAATAACCAAGTCTGTCGGCTAATTGGAAAGGGTTTGCAACTGTTGCTGATTTTATGTTACTGTATATATATACATAGTAATATATTGGTGTAAATGAAGCTTTCAGATTGGGCAAGAAAACAAGGAATAAGCTATCGTACCGCATGGAACCAGTTTCGT
>NZ_VFRR01000004.1 GCF_006385675.1 Maribrevibacterium harenarium
TTGATAGGTTGGGTGTGTAAGTGCTGTGAGGCATTGAGCTAACCAATACTAATTGCTCGTGAGGCTTGACCATATAACACCAAAGTGGTTTTAAGCTACAACAAATTTACGATACAAAGAGATAAACCAACGGTTTGAGACTTGGTTGTCACTATTTCAAAAGTCATTGTTAAAGACATCCACTGCACAGCAGTGAATGAGCACAAGTAAACAGAATTTGCGCACCGCGCATACCAGTTTGCTTGACGATCATAGAGGCGTTGAACCACCTGATCCCATCCCGAACTCAGAAGTGAAAAGCGCCATCGCCGATGGTAGTGTGGGAGATCCCATGTGAGAGTAGGTCGTCGTCAAGCTTCAAACACAGAAGCCCTGATCGGAAACGGTCAGGGCTTTTTTGTGCCTGCTGAAAAGCGAAATAGCAAAAGGGTCAGACCCCCAGAATAACGGTGGTTGAGCTGGAAGCTGATGTCTAGGGGAGCTGACCCTGATATGGGTTGATCCCCGTCACTCGCCATCAGGCTACTGTTCCTGGCTCCACAAGCAAGCTTGTAAGGTCGCTGCGGAACAGTGCCTGATGTCTCGCTCTTAATGGGAGTTCGGTTCCCGAACGACAACATAATAAACAGCTTCAGCCTCCAGACAAAACTATGGTGGGGTGGAAAGCTGCGGTAATGAGGAGCACCTAGGTACATCCTAATCCTTAGGAACAGTAGTCAGAGTAACGTACCAGAGTGTTCGATGTTCACCCCTCACATGTATCCTTTAGCTTGTTGATTAAATAACTCAGCATATTGTTTACCTGCTTTCAGCAAATCTTCATGGGTGCCATGCTCAATAATTTCACCTTGATTCATAACGATGATTTGGCTAGCAAGTCGCACTGTAGAGAAACGGTGAGAAATCAGGATGATCATTTTGTCGCGGCTGTACTCGTGGAATTGGTTGAATATATCCGCTTCTGCTTTTGCGTCCATCGCTGCTGTGGGTTCATCTAGCACAAGAATGTCAGCTTTAGTTCTCATAAAGGCTCTAGATAGCGCTATTTTCTGCCACTGGCCTCCTGACAATTCTTGACCATTTTTAAACCAACGTCCTAATTGAGTGTGGTAGCCATCACTGAGCCGATCTATAAAATCAGTCGCTTTACCTTTCTCTGCGGAAGATCGCCAACGCTCTTTATTGTCGATTTCATCATTGTCGCCAACCCCTATGTTTTCACCGACCGTGAATTGGTAGCGGACAAAATCCTGAAAGATCACTCCGATTCGCTTTAGGAGTGCTTCTTCTTGCCAGTCATAGAGCGCAGTGCCATCTAAATAGATAACCCCATCAGTGGGTTCGTAGAGGCGGGTCAGCAGCTTTATCAAAGTAGTTTTGCCGGAGCCATTTTCTCCGACTATGGCGAGGCTCTCGCTTGGCTTGATACGGAGTGAGACATTATTCAGTGCAGGGCGTTTAGCTCCGGGGTAAGTGAAAGATACATTTTTAAAATAAATTCCCTCTCCTGGTGCTATACCGGCAGTGCGAGTCCCTCTTAAAGATGAAGTCGGTTGATTGAGGTAATCATACAAGTTAGAGAGGTATAGGTTGTCTTCGTACATGCCGCTAATGGACGTTAGTGAAGTTGTAACAGCTGTTTGCCCTTGTTTAAAGAGCAGCAGATACATAGTCATTTGGCCCAAGGTGACGTGTCCTTGAATAGTGTCGAACACGATCCAAATATAGGCACTGTAGAGAATGCCCGTACTGATAATGCCAAGTAAAAAACCCCACCATTCACGGCGTAGTATTAGTTTTCGATTCTCTCGGAATAGCTTTTGATGAATGGCACGATATCGCTCCAGTAAAGATCGACCAAGTTGGAAGAGTCTGATTTCCTTTATGTTGTCTTCCCGTGCGATTAGGGTTTCTAGGTAGGCTTGCTGTCGCACTTCAGGTGAACGCCATCGAAACAACAGAAAAGCGTCATTAGAAAATTTCGCTTCAGCGATGAACCCTGGTAAGGCACCGAATACTAAGAATATCAATGCCCACGGAGAAAACTGCCATAACAATACCGCGAAAGAGCTAAGCGTTATGCCATGCTGTAACAGTGAGAGGGTTTTATTGACAAGCGCTAAGGGGCGTGTGGAGGCTTCGCGGCGGGCTTGGGTTAACTTATCGTAAAGTTCGGAATCTTCAAATTGAGCCAGGCTCAGATCTTGGGCTTTCTGCAAGATCATGACATTTACTTTCTGTCCTAACTGAGCTCGAAGTAGTGCCTGCATTGCGCCAGAGGCTCTCTGGCTGGCGCTAAATGCCAAAACCAGTATTCCTTCCAAGATAACATAGCGTAGTGCCAGCCAGCTTTCTGTGGGCTGAGTTTGGGATGTTAACGTCACGACACTGTCCACCAACAGTTGGCCGACATAAGCCATAAGAGCTGGAAGTATGCCTATGAATAAAGTTGCTATTGCTAGGCCGACTGTTAGACGGGGTGACGTCTGCCAGACAAGACCGATAGCACGTTTGGTATAACGAAATACCCCCAACATGTGTTTGTCGATCTTTGGGGTGTCCGGTGCAGTGCTACGCATTGGGCATCCTTAAATGGGATATTGTATTAGAAAGCACGATACAGTGTGACTGTGTTAGCATGCGACGAAACCATTTTAACAAAGATATTATTATGAGTAGTGATCAAGTGTTGTGTCCGGCGTTGTTTTTAGCGGCCCCTGCGTCAGGACAGGGTAAAACAACAATAACGGCGGTTTTAGCGCGCTATTTTTGTAGTCAGGGTAAGCGGGTAACAGTCTTTAAAACCGGTCCAGACTATTTGGATCCGCAGATACTGGCACAGGCGTCGGGGCGCCCAGTGGAGCAACTGGATATATGGATGGCAGGAGAACATTACTGCCGCCAGCGTCTTTATGAAGCGGCATTGTGTTCGGACTTGATCCTGGTTGAAGGGGTAATGGGCATGTTTGACGGCACTCCCTCCTCTGCGGACTTAGCGGCTTTGTTTGGTATTCCCATTGCTATTGTTATGGATGTTGGAGGAATGGCACAAACTGCCGCTGCTTTAGTGCATGGTATGGCCACTTTCCGTGAAGACATCAAGATTGCAGGACTCATTGCTAACCGCTGTGGCAGCGATTACCACGCGAGTTTAATTGCTGATGCTTTGCCTTCAGATATCCCATTGCTAGCTGCTTTATCTCGGGAGGAGAGGGTTCGATTACCGGAAAGGCATCTTGGCTTGGTACAAGCTGCCGAGATGAGAGATGAGTTAGAAGAAAAGTTAGTTGAGAGTTTAACTTGGTTACATCAACCTCGTAACGCGCCTTTGCTGACATTGCCTGAGCCTGTGCTATTTCGGGCTGACCTAAAGGGGCAAATAAAAGTAGGGCAACATTTGAGTGGTAAGACGATAGCCATTGCCCGAGATGAAGCGTTTAGTTTTGCCTATGCGGCTAATATCCTGTTGTTACAGCAATTGGGGGCGACGATAGAGTACTTTTCCCCGTTGCGAGATAGTCAGTTACCGCAATCTGTGGACGCACTGTGGTTGCCTGGCGGTTATCCAGAACTACATGCCGATGAACTAGCCAAAAATCAGTCCATGAAAAAGGAAATCTTGGCATTTTATTTGTCTGAGAAGCCGATTTTAGCGGAGTGTGGCGGTATGATGTATTGCCTTGATCACTTGCATACCCTCGATGGCATTTCCTACGAGATGCTAGGGTTAATCAGTGGCGAGGGGATAATGCGCGACAAGGGGGGGTGCCAAGGCATGCAAACAGCTATGCTACCGGAAGGAGTAGTGAGGGCTCACTCTCACCATCGGTCCATGACTCAGGGTACTCCCGACCCTATTGCCTATGGCAAACGTCAGCGTCACTCAGCCCCTGGAGAAGAGATCTTTCGCTGCAAAGGGTTAACCGCTACTTATCTACATCTCTTTTTTCCATCTAACCCCGAGGCTATAGCGGCTATCTTCTCCAAGTAATCTACATTGAAAACAAAAATGGGGTCTCTCGGAAGGGACCCCATTTGATTATGTCTTAGGCTCTACTAAGCCTTAAAGCGATTAATAGTCTTGTCTAGCTCAGTTGCAATCGCGGCAATATCTTCACTTTGTTGAAGGGTGCGATGAGCGCCCTGACCAGTTTGTTCAGACACAGCGCTGATTGCTTGGATATTATTGTTAATCTCGTTTACAACAGCCGTTTGTTCAGAGGCTGCCGCCGCGATCATAGTGTTCATTTGCTGGATAGTGGCAACACTATCGGCAATTTCCTGTAGAGCATTGCCTGCATCGTCAGCATCGTGAGCACTTTGGTCCGCCTGTTGCTTACTGGCTTCCATCACGCTTACTGCTTTCTCCGACGCTTGAGCCAGTTGCTCGATAATACTGCGAATCTCGTCAGTCGAAACTTGTGTTCGAGTTGCCAAGCTACGTACTTCATCCGCTACAACCGCGAAGCCGCGTCCTTGCTCTCCAGCTCGAGCCGCTTCAATTGCAGCGTTCAATGCCAGCAGATTTGTTTGCTCAGCAATATCACTGATAGCTTGAGAAACATTACCGATACTTTGCGTATCCGCCGCAAGTTTACGCACTACCTGTGTGGCTTCATCCACTTGGCGAGCTAAGGTGGTATTCGTGCGAGCAACGTGAAGTACCTTCTCTTTACCGCTATCAGCTCGCTCTTTAGCGTCACGGGCAGAATCTTCGGCGTTTGCTGTATTTCGTGCGACTTCCTCAGCAGCATTTGATAGCTCGTTGATGGATTGAGCTAATTGCTGGGTTTCACTTTGCTGTTCATCGACACCTTGGCTGGTCTCTCTCGTCACTTGAGCTAGCTGAGTGGCAGAGTTGCTTAGATTATCCATCGTACGTGTTAAGTCATGGATCGTCGGCTGGAAACGATCCAGCATGTTGTTAGTCGCCTGACCGACTAGGTAGAACTCATCTTTAGGACCAAGCTCGATTCGTGGACGTAGATCGGAGTTTTCACCTATTTCAGTCATCGTGTCTTTGAGTCGGTTAAGGGGCTTAATTACGACCTTAAACATGATGAAAGAAATGATTGCCAAGCCGATTAAAATAGCCACCAAGTTTATAATTGAGTTGACAGCAAGCTCTTTATCTATAGCGTTGTCTCTAGACTCCATACTGAACTGAATACGCGCCGCACCGAGAATGGTTCCCTCTGGAACTTGGTGACACATCAGACAGTTTGTACCGTGTCGGTCTGTTACCGCAGCGAATGGCTGTAACAGTGTAATGTGACGTACGCCATCAATGGTTTCCTGGATAAGGATTTCTTCACCTGCTAGAGCGCGACGATCCAAATCATCGACAGGCTTTTCATTGTCATAACCAGGGCCGAACATTTTACTGACGGCCTCGCCACGTAGCATTCGTACCGATTCGACATCATCACGCTTTTCAATCTTTTCCCGCAATAGTTCGCGGCTGCCCATTGCTCCAGAAAACATGAGGGCATTCATACTGTCCATGTAGCCATTCGCGATGTCGATCACCTGATGCTCTGTGAGTCGCAGCAGGCGTTCTTTTTGCTGATTGGATGAATAGATATTTAAGCCGGTGATGATGAGAACAAGGATCAGAGCCATTGGCCCCAAAATCTTCCAACGTACAGAGATGTAATGATTCATACTTTGCCTAGATCTCGATCTAAATTTTTTGAGAAAACTCGAAAGGTTTACGCCATCAGTATAGCAGGAGCAAGCTCATTTTTTCCTTAAAGTTTTGAAAATTGATCTGGCTCCATATAACTATGTTATTTATTGTGATTGCAAAACAGATTTGTAATGTTATGTATCTTTATGGCTTGGGAGTCGATAGCTTAATTTGACTCTGTTACAGGTGGATGAACTGGGGACGCCAGCATTTGCTGGCGTTTAAAATGAGGCTTTGCTTTTGCTGATCTTACTGAACTTGGGTGAAAATTTGTCCTAGTAAATTCATGCTTTGGCGCAAATCATTATCTGTTAGCTGGGATACTGTTTGCTGTTGTTGTACGTTGCTGTATCCAGACTGAGCGAGTTTGTCCTGTACTTGTGAAAATGATAGGTGTGCTAGTTCCGCGACCATTGAAATGGGTTGCTCGGCAAGTGCTTTCATTGGTTGGATAAATGGCGGTTCGCTGCCGACACTAGTGTTACCAGATGGAACGATGGCGACTAAAGAAATCACACAAAAGCCAGTAACCAAAGCTTTGCCAGTGATGGTTTTCAAATGGTGTTTTAATGGACGCCAGTTTAGGCTTATATGGGCAACCGCAATCAATACGAGTAGCCAACCTAACCACTCATGTAGCACCTTGCCTAGTGTGGTACCAAAGTGAAAGAACATGGCAGCGCCAGTAAGACTAATCAGTAAAAATATTCCGGCTAGTGCTGGTGTAATCCATTTGCGGTGAAGAGTCATCAATTTGCTCCCTTAATTAAGTTGTCTGTTTGATTGATGTATCATCCATATTTTTATGGGCTGTGTACGTCAGATATGCGTAAAGCTATTGTGATGTTTTTGATACAGGTCGGTATTTTGCCTTGGAGGTGGTGTGCAATATTCTCATTGGATTGACTCCCACTGCCATTTGGATTTCTCGGATTTTGAGCAAGATTTAGAAACGCTTATAGATGCCTGCTTTGCTGAAGGGGTAAAGGGCTTTTTAGTACCCGGAACCGAGCGTAGGACTTGGAACAAAGTAATTACCTTGTCACATCATTATGACGCTATACGATATGCCTTGGGTATTCACCCCTATTTTCTCGATAACGCCAAGGAGGAAGACTTGAGTTGTCTATCGTCCAGTATAGATGAGAGAACAGTTGCTGTCGGTGAGATAGGGTTAGATGCTTGGCAAGGTATGCCATCAATGGAGAGGCAGTTATTCTATTTTCGACATCAACTGCAGATTGCCAAGGACCATGGTTTACCAGTTATTTTGCACACCCGTAAAGCAGATGATTTGGTACTTAAAACTTTACGAGAAGTGGACTTCAAAAACGGTGGCGTTGTTCACGCATTTAACGGCAGTTTGCAGCAGGCACAGCGGTATCTCCAGTTGGGTTTTAAGATTGGTATTGGCGGTACCATTACTTATCCACGAGCGCAAAAAGCGCGAACCGTGGCAGCAGCGTTGCCGAATGATAGTTTTGTATTGGAGACAGACTCCCCTGATATGCCGATATTGGGTTATCAAGGTCAACGAAATACGCCGCTCCAATTGTTGTGCATCGCTGACGTGTTAAGGCAATTACGGCAGCAAGAAATGAATGCTATTATGCAGCATAGTACCCATAACCTGATTAATGTTTTACCGCGATGGTGAGAGGCTCTTCCTTGGCTGAAATAAAAGACATAAATGCGCCGATATCGGTGTTATTACTTGGTAGCGATACGGAACTTGGCAGAGCGTTGCAAAGTTATTACCAAAATGATTACGACTTTGCTTGGCATCTTGTTCCTGGCCACAAAGTGATCGGCCTTTTGCTAGAACTACAGAGTCAGCCAGACGCGCTTGCCGCCTATGATGCTGTGATAGATGCCTACTCACTGCGTCATATTACGCAGAATGACTATAACGAATTCTCTCAGCATCTAGCGAGTTTGATGTCGTCAGAAAATTATCCGTTGCATTACATGTTGAGTGGAGTTCAGGTTTTTTCTGGTGATAAGGACAGCTCCTATTTGGAGACAGACGTAGCGGATGCCAAAGGCAAAATTGCTAAGACTCTGATCGAGATGGAAAACATGGTGGCTCGTGATGAGCGTCATGTGGTGTTGCGCACAGGATGGCTGTTCAGCGGTCATAGAGATGACTTTGTATGCAACACAATAGATTTAATGAAGCGAGGCGAACCACTGCTTTTCAATGATGGTTCTGTGGGGTGTCCGACGCCAGTGACAGATGTTGCACGCGTTTTGCTATCTATCGTTAAACAGCGTTATTATGGGGCACAAAATGCTGGGATCTACCATTATTGCTGCTCCGAAGAAGTGAGCTGGATTGGACTAGTCGAGGCTATATTAACCACTTCTAGTCAGTTTGAGCCGAAAGCAAATGTGGCATTAGAGCGTATTGTTGATGGCGCTGCTGCGGAAGGGGCGTTAATGGCCGGACGCAGACAATCTTTGTCTTGTAGAAAGATCTTTAATCATTTTGGTATCAAGCAGCGTTCTTGGCGTCCAGTTTTAAGAACACTGATAAAGGAATACTTCCAAGGAAAAGGTTAGCATCCTATCGAAAACCTGATAAGAAGGGCAGGCCATTGTATCGAATTCATAAGCGAGCAGTGTTACTCACAATTTTGTTGCAGCTGGTTTTGGGGGGAATGTGGTATACGGGGGCTCCCAAGACACTTTCTTCTAATGGGCAAGTCGCACTAGACGGCCTTGATCTTGCTGGGGTATTGCCGTTAGCGATAGCAATTGTTGTTTACACGCTTTTTTGTGCGTGGCTGCTATCTAAGTTTCGGGGTATCAGTAGCTTTCAGGGAATGATACTAATTCTATTCAGCTGGTTTTTTATGGTGCTGCCAAACTTCGTGTTTGTGTCGGTATTGCACGACTTTGGCTCGGAAAAAGTGGGCTACTTGTTATCTTTAGGAGGAGCCTGTGCTCTGACAGCTGCAGTGATTCTGCCATTCTGGCGTAGCACACGCTCCATTTTTAAAGACTAATATAGGCTGCTTTCTGGCCAAACAGACCACAAGCCAATACCGGCTAATGCCGCGCTGGTGATCAGTTGTGGGATTAAGCTCTTGACCCAGCCTGAAAATGAGTTGGCTTCGAAAATCAGTGTTGCGATCCAACTTACCGATAGCGTCAAGGCAGCGGCCAGACAGAACCACATTGGTATGTCTGCCAATACATAAGCCTGTGCAAGTAAGGCAATTAATGGCAGTGTAGCAACCAAAGTCAGTCCAAGAGTTGGCTGTCGGTAAGCAAAACGTGAAACTAGCAAGGTTCCTGCTAATGTCGCGGCATAAGCCCCAAGCAACTGTCCAAGCAACAAGCTTCCCCCAATGGCGACGACTGGAGCGCTGGTTCCTGCCACTATGGCGAGTGCGCCAATATAGGTGTCGTTACCATGCTTTTGTGTCGAAATCATAAAGCCGGTGGCCATTATACCAACCACAAGTGCCGCCAATACGCTTACCGCTACGCCTTGATGTTGTAGCACTGGATTCATCAGTAAATACATTGCTAATGAATTGAGCACTGCTATTGTGATCAATCTGAGGCGTAACGAGATATTACTTTGCCAGATTAGATAACTCGCAAACGCAATCGGAGCAGTCAGTGCTAGATAATCTAATGCTTTGGCTGGTGGGAAATTCAGGCCTGTATGGATCAAAGCAAGGCCAGCGATGAAACTAATAACGGCGCCAAGGGCAGCAAGCTGGCGGTGCAGCTTGCTGAGGATTAAAGTGGCAACCGCTGCAATCAATAAGGGATAAACCCCGGTGTTCAGCAACATAGTAATGTTGGAACTTGCAGCATCTTGATACATGCCTTACTCCTGATTATTGGCGAATACCTTCGATGAACACGGTGATTTCAGTTGCATCTGACACACCTGGAATGAAGTAAGTGATGCCGAAGTCACTGCGGTTGATGGTTGCGTTGGCTTCGAAACCGGCACGGTAGCCGCCCCAAGGGTCGTTGCCTTCGCCAATTTTCTCGACATCAAAAGTAACTTGCTTAGTCACGCCATGTAGAGTCAGATCACCGACCAGCTTTTCACCATCAAACGATGAGCTTTTGAAAGTCAGTGTTGGAAACTGCTTAACATCTAGGAAATCAGGGCTGCGTAGGTGCTTATCACGGGCTTCATGGTTGGTATCAACGCTTGCGGTTGCAACCGTAAATTCAACAGAACCTGAGTTTTCATTGTAGGTAAATTTACCGTCAAACTCGTTGAAACGGCCTGCAGTAGTGCTTACGCCAAGGTGACCAATTTCGAAAGTGACTGCAGAGTGTGCTGCATCAACTTGATAGTCAGCTGCAAAGGCAACAGAAGAAGCTAGGGTTAAAGCGGCTAGAGTAAGTTTTTTCATGGGTTCTCTCCGTGTTTGATTGGAATAGATGCAGTATATATAAGTGAAATAGTTTTATAATCTAGCCGATAATCAATGCACTATTTCGAAATAAGAAATGAACTGTCTGAAGAACGGCTAAATAGAGGGAAATATGGATAAATTTACCGCGATGCAGGTTTTTTGTCGGGTATATGAAGCGGAAAGTTTTCGAGTTGCTAGCGAATCGTTAGACATCTCCCGTCCTATGGTAACTCGCTACGTTAACTTTCTAGAGGAAAGTCTTGGCACCAAACTTCTGTACCGGAATACGCGAAATATTAGACCGACCCATGCGGGCGGCGAGTATTATCGACACTGCCTCGCCATCCTTGATGCACTGGAAGAGGCGGAGGCAGAGCTTGGGGATCTTGCCAGTCAGCCTAAAGGCAATTTGCGTATTAGTGTACCAATGGACTTTGGTTTAACTCACATTATCCCTTTGCTGGCTGAGTTTTCAGATCGATATCCAGATATTCAACTGGATATCGACTTCAGTGATCGGCGTGTCGATCTCACTGAATCTGGTATCGATCTTGCCATTAGAGGCGGCAGTTTAGGGGGAGACCAATTCATTGCACGTCCACTATGTGATTTGAAAACGTATTTGTGTGCGTCGCCAGCCTATTTGGCTCGTTATGGTACTCCGACAACGGTTGAAGATCTCAAAGAGCATAACTGTCTGCTCTATACCCATGCTCCTTATGAGAATCGTTGGCCTTTGTATCGAGCTGACGAGGAGGTATTGGCAGAAGTATCAGGCAACATGAAAGCCAACAATGGTGGGGCGCTTACCCGAATGGCAGTAGCGGGAGCCGGTATTATCTACCAACCCGATTTCTTAGTAGACCAATATCTGGAGCGAAGGGAATTAGTACGAGTATTGCCTGAATACGATGGTTTTACTGGCCGTTTTCATGCGGTATTCGCACAGCGCAAATTGATGCCACGTAAAACCCGTTTATTGCTCGATTTCTTGCAAAAGAAACTTCAGCCAACATTATAATGTTGGCTGAAATTGAGGGAATTACACGTTAATTGCTGATGTCAGCAAAATCATTTTCCAAATCAAGGCTTACGGCAAGGTCATAGCCCGGTAAAGTGATTTGAGTGTCTGTGATGGCCAAATCTTCACCACCTAGCACGTTGTAACCGAAGCGATAGATTGGGGCAAAACGACCGTGAATCGCATCATCATTGTATTGCGCTGCGATCTGTTTTACTTGCTCATTGCGTTCATGATAGCTACTCATAGTCGCTTCATCATAGCGCTTGGATAGCATAGCCATTGTTTGGAATGGAGAAAGCAATACAGCGGTAGCATTGTTGCCGCCAAAGCCTTTTGAGTTTAGCAATGCAGCTTGGAAGTGCTCTTGTCCGTACTCTTCATGTTGTAACTGAAACTTCAATCCGTCCGTATGGACATCATCGGCAACCGTATCAGAAGTAATAATGCCAGGTAATACGCCATGCTCCCACACACCTAAGGACATGTGCAGTTGGTCACCGCCTGCAGTACCTTGTGAATGGCCAAGATAAGCTTTCATCGCTGTAACGGGCATCGCAGTCGCGCCGAAACTCGTAGCAGCGGCACTGAGCACATGGGATTCCGTTACTCGGTTTTGTGGAGTACTGGTGCCGTGGGCTTGAATGAAGGTGTGCTCGGTGAGGCCCTCGGAACCAATGAGATTTTTAAGGTAAGCCATGGCTTTACTCATGGTGAGGTAATTCCCTACACCCGGAGCAGAAATTGATTTCTTATAACCGTCAGCATATGAGAATACGGCAGGTATAGCACCGAAAATAGTTGCCCCAAGATCAATTGCGAGCTCATCGTCCATCAGCAGCGTCCACTGGCTAGACTCTCCGATGGTGAAGCCACAGTTGTTAGCGAATGGGCGGCAGCTGCGTGTATGGTCTGGTTCTTTTTGGTCTAAACCATCTAATGCTAAGAGCGCTGCGTCTTCTGCCAACGCCCCCATGGTGCGGAAGCCTTCAATAATTTCAGGGGTGATTGGTGCATCACTGCCACCCACTAACGCTACGCGAATCTTTCCTGCTTTGATAGCATTGACGGCTTTTTCTAAGTTAAAGAAATAAGTCGCGCAAGCACCGATAGAGGTACCAACTTGACCGACAGAACCAAGCACGTAGGCATTGACGAAATCGGCAGGCATCTGCGCGTAACCCAGAGGTAAATGTTTTGAAGTCGTGCGCTTGCCCATCAAAGCAGACTTGAGCATTCCGCCAAAGCCGAGATCATCCATTTGCCCAATGGAGTTTGCAGCGAATACACCCACTTGATCTGGAGCGACTTGTTGACGAACCTGGTCCCAGTCTAGGCCACTACTTAACAAGGCATCTGAGGCGCCGAAAACCGTCATTTGTAGACCGCGGGGATGGTTACGGCTCTGGTACAATTTAGAGGGATCGAAGCCCGTTGGGAGCTGCCCTGCAGCTTTCACTGTCAGCGCTTTGGTATCTTTAAACAAGGCTTCTAATTGCCCATCAACAATCACTTCTGAATGAGTTGCTGATAGTTCTTTAACCTGCCAATTGGTTGGAATGCTGGATGGAAGTAAGCGAGTTTTAATGGTGAAAGTCAGTTTTTCTGTCTCAGTGCCACTCTGCAACAGTGCTGTTTTATGCAAGCTGACATGATCCACGTCGAATAAACTTGGGTGGATACGACGAATCAGTGTACGAGCAAGTAGCTCTTCGCCAATGGTATCAACCAAGGTTTCCGCATCCAACGCTTCTCCATCAGGCGTCAGCCAAGCACCCTCTTGAAATTCAGCCATATTAGTTAGGGTGGCGAGATCCAGTAGGACCTCCTGTTGTACCTCTGCCGGTAACACATCAAAAATTAAACGGCGGTAAGCTTGATGTGCAGATGTTCGGCCGGCCGAATTGATGCCGCCAAAGCCAACGATGACAGGTAAACGGGCCAATGGAGATTCCTCGTTGTGTGTTATGGATGCGAATAGTGGGATATTGTAAGGGATGGAGGTTAGTGACCGCCACCCTCATACATAGGTATTTAGCTGAAAAAACTAGGTCGTTTCGAGCAGGGCAGATGTAAGCCTAGTTCGAAGGGGCTGCTTCATCTGTATTTTCTTGGGCGATTTGATGATCTAAATTGAAACGCCAAAGCTGGTTATATTCGATCAGTGATTCAATCTCATCGATATATTCTTGACCTCGTTGGGAGTAATGGTCGAGACCATGAACGAGTTCTAGGCCTGTCACTGGTTTGTTTTCGGCTCGTAACTGCGCTCGAATCTGACGCAATTCGCGGTAGGCTGGATTGCTATTAAGATTATCCACGTAAGCAAATACGGACTCTCGAGCATCGTTAAATTTACGTACCTCATGATCCGCATCCTCTTCTCGAGAACTTGGTACTAAACCACAACCTTTACGGAAACACCACTGACCAAAGTAATTATTGCCTTCGACGGCGAATCTTGAGGTTCCCCAAGCAGATTCATTGGCGGCTTGCGCCAAAACCATAGAAGTAGGGATGATATCTACATAGGTAAGCAGCTCTGCCACGTCTTCGTGTAAATAAACCCCCACATCCTTCAGATTATGTAGTTCACGTAGTGCTTTTAACCAGCGCTTTTCCTCTCGGCTAGGAGGTTCTTCATTAGCAAGTATCTGCTTAATGGTTTCTCGATCCCGTAGGAGTAACTCATTTTTCTCTTCTACAAATGGCGCTAAAAACTCAAAAAAAGCTTGTTTACGCTGTTTGATATCCGTGATCGCTGCGAAGTCTGGCTTTTCAGTAGTAATCGGGTGAGACTCGAAATACTCCTGTTCTTGCTTGCTGGATTGGCTTTCTGTGACTTTGGACTGCTTGTTGTCATCATCCATGGGAACATTATCTGTTGAAACTTCAACAGCTGTATTAGTCTTCGCTTGTTCTGCTACCGGATCAATTTTAAGCCATAAAATAAAAATGACGGCAAACGAGACAAGCCAGAGTACTTTTCTTTCCATAAACACCACTGTTTATTCAGATATCAGCGCCTCTTCGAGTGAGCTGACGTTTAAAAATTGAGCGCACATTATCCTTAAATTTGTGACAGTTTTACAGGTGTCTAGTCACACTTCGCTGAATTATCTCATTTGCCAGCTCAATAGACGCTGTTATCTGAACAACTGATCGGGACCATGGGGCACGACCCGTGTCGGGTTAATTGTGTCGTGGCTATAGTAATAATGCTGCTTGATATGTGTGAAATCACAGGTATCCGCAACGTTGCGGAAATGATAGAGCCCTTCCAGATAACGGTTGAGGGCAGGGTAATCTATGATTCGTTTGAGATTGCATTTAAAGTGGCCCACGTATACCGGATCAAAACGAATCAGGGTTGTAAATAGACGCCAGTCTGCCTCGGTCAAACGGTTGCCGACTAAATAAGAGTGGTGGCTTAAGTGCTGTTCTAACTCATCCAACGATTGAAACAGAGCGGTGACTGCTTCCTCATAGGCGTCTTGTGTAGTAGCAAATCCAGCTTTGTAAACACCGTTATTCACCGTGTGGTAGATCTTTTCGTTGATCTTGTCGATACCTTGGCGCAGTTCGCTGGGGTAGTAATCGTCCTCATTTCCAGTAAGTTCATTGAAGGCGTGATTGAACATACGAATGATCTCCGCCGATTCATTAGAGACTATGGTTTGAGTTTGTTTGTCCCAGAGTATTGGTACCGTCACCCGGCCGCTGTAGTTCGGGGCGGCTTTGGTGTAAAGCTGGTAAGCATAATCAAGACCGTAAAGCGGATCGCCGGTTGGTACGTGGCTATTATCAAAACGCGCTTCACGTTGAAATTGCCAACCGTTTTCTAGCATATGAGGGTGCACGCAGCTCACACTGATGTGCTCTTCTAGGCCTTTTAATTGACGCATGATTAGGGTTCTGTGAGCCCAAGGGCAGGCTAGAGATACATACAGATGATAGCGTCCACTTTCTGCTGGAAACTGACGCTCCCTTGCAACCACTTGTGCCGGAGGGACTAGCCAATTACGAAATTGAGCCTCGGTACGTTTAAAACGTCCTTGATTGGATTTTGTGTCATACCACTGGTCCACCCACTTTCCGTCAACTAACAGCCCCATCTTTTCCACCTCATCAGAATGAATCATGAATGTTCTATGCTTTAGTGAACTATTTTAATGAAAATGATGTAAATTGGGGGCAAGATAATAACTGTATATAATCGAATGTTTCGATGGTTAGGAAGCCATGCCTCAGCATTTACGAGTTTTATTAAGCCCTTTCTTCATTCTCCTGCTGTTCGTTATCGGCAGCGTATACGTTTCTACGCTACCGGAAATATGGTTGGCGGTACTGCCGTGGGCGCCTTATTTCTTGAGCATTACCGCGCTATTTATGGCTTGGCATTTTAATAAAGGACGAGTTTTCGTTGCTGTGTTGATTGTTATGGCAGCGCTTTGGGTTCCTAGCTACCTGAAGCAAGATCATAATCTACCGCTAGTGCCTACCGTGTTAGCGCTCACTTGGCTCAGCTTGATGCGGGAACGCGGTTGTTTAAATCGTTTTACTTTCAATCGGATATTCCTATTTGCTGTGCTGTTCGCATGGTGGGGAGCATTGCAAACTGGATGGGTTAAGTTGCCAACGACAGTCCCACTAATGGGCGGGGAGGCACTTGATGGTAGAACAGAGTTCATTGAAAGCGTTTTATCTTTGGGCCTAATTGGCTTATCTATTACTCTGTTGCTGGCGTTATGGTGGCGCCGCGTTGACCATTTCAGTGCCTGTATTTTGGGTACAGTTGTGGGCATTATTCTTATTAATGTACTGCCAATTACCCGCTTACATGAAACTATTTTGTTTTCTGCTTTGCTGTTTCTATGGGTTTGGCAATTGCTGTTAGAAAGCCGGCATATGGCCTATCGGGATGAATTAACCGGCTTGCCGAGTCGTCGTGCCCTAAATGATGCTATGGCGGCGTTACCCTCGAATTACGCCATCGCCATGGTGGATGTGGATCATTTCAAGCAATTCAATGATACCTATGGCCATGATATGGGGGATGTGGTGCTACAAATGGTTGCCAAGACGCTAGAGCGATATCGTGGGCCTGCACAAGCTTTTCGGTACGGTGGTGAAGAGTTCACGTTAGTATTTCGTGGTAAACATGTTGAGGGTGCACCCGACCAGTTAAATTGGGTTCGTGAGGAGATTGAGGAGGTACCGATTGACGTGACTACTGCTCGAGGACAGGAAAAGGTCATAAACGTCACCGTAAGCATTGGCTGGGCAGTTCCGGAGGCAGGTGATGATCCTAGCCAAGTCATCAAACGTGCTGATGAAGCCCTATATAAAGCGAAAAAGAAAGGGCGGAACTGTGTTGTTGGTCGTGCCTAAGATTAATTTTGATCGAATGGTCAATATTTGGTTGAATCCCGAGTATCCCATCCCTATAATGCGAAATGTTAACCAAATGGTTTGAAAAGATAGCGCTTATTTTGAGTACTAACGGAGCCAACGTGGCACAGCTTTGCATCGCCTAAATGCAATGCTGTGAGGGGAATGGGGAGCTTTTGCTCCCCTTTTTCGTTTTCGCGGGGCTGGCGACTGCCAACGATGGCGCATTAATGTTATGTTTAGCGGTCTATAAGCCCCGTTTCTCAATGTTAACTAACTCTATTTTTATGAGGCTGCGTTGTGACCATTTCCAAACGCCCTAAAGATCAACTCAAATCCCATATTCGTGAACAAAACCAAACATTAATCTTGGCAACTGCAGAACGAGTCTTTGCTCGTCAAGGTTTGGCGAAAACGACCACACAGATGATTGCCGATGAGGCGGGTTTGCCGAAAGCCAATATCCACTACTACTTTCGTTCCAAAAAAGATTTGCTTGAGGCAGTGTTAGAGAAAACGCTACACCAATGGCTTGAATCAGTCAGCCGATTTAATGAGCAAGATGGGCCCAAGGCCGCATTAACCCGTTATGTCAGTGAAAAAATTGATCAATCCCGTATCAATGCTAACGCCTCTAAAGTGTTTGCTATGGCGCTGATTGGCGAAGAAGAGTTTGTTCTTGATTACTTGCGTCGCTATTTTGTTGGGGAGCTACAGAGAGAAAAAGCCACCATTGAGGCTTGGGTAGAACAAGGTCTTATGGATCCGGTGCCAGTAGAGCACTTGTTTATTAGTTTATGGGCTCTGACTCAGACTTATGCGGACTTTGATGCTCAAGTTAAAATCATGTTGGGCAAAGATATCCTCGAGGAAGAGGACTACGATATGGCAAAACAGTTTGTAACCCGGATGGTACTTAGTGCTTGCGGCGTAAAGGATTAATCATGGGTATCGAAGCCAGCTTAACGTTTTTTATTGCAATCTTTATCTTTAGCATTACGCCTGGACCGGGCACCTTCGCCGTACTGGCGAAAAGCTTGTCCCAAGGGGTAATGCGAACTCTGCCATTTTCTATTGGTATGGCTTGTGGAGACATTGTTTACTTGGTTTTAGCCTGCTTTGGTTTATCGGCTATTGCGCTTCAGTTCGAGGAGGTATTCTTAGCCATTCGTTATGCTGGTGCGGCTTATCTGATTTATTTGGGTTACAAAATGTGGGTAGCTCCGGTAAACATGGCAGATCAGGGCAATGCGCCTAAGGTAAAAGGGGAAGGCATCGCGGCGGCGGTCCAAGGCTTTATGATTTCCTCTTCTAACCCCAAAGTGGTGTTATTTTACATCGCCTTCTTGCCCACCTTTATGGACGTAACTGCCTTGCAAGGTTATGACGTTGTCTATGCTTCTTTTATCGCATTCAGTGCTTTGGTATTGGGACTTACCTTGGTGTCGCTAGGGGCAGCCCAAGCGGGCAAGATGATGAAATCTGAACGTGCCCTAAAGCGTATGAATCGTGGTGCTGGTGGTATTATGCTTGGCGCTGGCGCTTATCTAGCCCTAAGTAAATAGCCCAAATTCGTACTTTATTGCTTATGTTGTAATTCATAAAAGTGTCACTACATAGTCTCTATTAGATTGTATTGCCGTTACATTTTTTGAATACAAGAGATGCAGATATGAGCAGTGAAGAGCGCTACGAAGACATCCATGACGAGGATGCAAAAGCAGAGCAAGACGACGAACAGGTTGTGATCAGTGATCCGGGAGCGCTAGCGCTGCCGGATGACGTGCTACCTGATACCCTCTATATATTACCCGTTTCAAGTAGACCATTTTTTCCCGCCCAAGTGCAGCCAGTGATGGTGGATGCTGACCCGTGGGAAGACACCTTAGAGCGAATCGCGGAACAGCCGCAAGCTGCGGTGGGCCTTGTATATGCTGAGCGCCATGGCAAGGGCGCACCCTTGGTCGAGAATTTCAAATCTGTTGGTTGTGTGGCCCGTATCCATAAAGCCGAGAAACATAACGATAAAATCACTTTTTTAGCTCAAGGTCTAAAACGAGTTGAAGTGATCGAATGGTTGAGTGATAAAGCCCCTTATCTTGCTCGGGTGCGTTACATCACTGATTTGAAAGTAAAAGATGATGAATCCAAGGCTTACTCCATCGCCATCTTGGATGCCATCAAAGAGCTGATTCGTCTCAATCCACTCTTTAGTGAAGATTTGCGCCAGTACCTAGGGCGCTTCTCCTTCAACGAACCTGGTTTACTGGCAGATTTTGCCGCTTCGATTACCTCCGCTGAACCCGACGAGTTATACGAAATTCTGGCGGAGCTGAGTATCCAGCCCCGTATGGCAGCGAGCTTGATGTTACTGCGCAAAGAGCTGGAAATCGCCCATTTACAGAATGAAATCAGCGCAGAAGTAAACACCAAGTTAAGTAAGAATCAGCGTGAGTTTTTCCTCAAAGAGCAGCTCAAAGTCATTCAAAAAGAGCTGGGTATTTCTAAAGATGATCGCACTACCGATGTAGAGACGTTCGAGCAGCGTTTAGAAGGTAAAACGGTGCCTGATGCCGCCATGGGTAAAATTCGGGAAGAACTGCACAAACTGAGTATTCTGGAAACTGGTTCACCGGAATATGGTGTGACCCGAAACTATCTAGACTGGGCGACGAGTTTGCCGTGGGGAGTTCATTCGGAGGACAATCTCGATATCAAACAAGCTCGGGATGTTCTGGAAGCGCATCACGCTGGTTTAGATGATGTCAAAGATCGTATTTTGGAATTTCTCGCCCTTGGAGCGCACCGGCAAGAGATGGGGGGCTCCATCTTGTTATTAGTGGGGCCACCTGGGGTCGGGAAGACGTCCATTGGTAAATCCATCGCAGATTCATTAAACCGCAAATTTTACCGGTTTAGTTTGGGTGGTATGCGTGATGAATCCGAAATCAAGGGCCATCGACGCACCTATATTGGCGCTTTGCCGGGTAAGTTTGTACAAGCGCTAAAAGAAGTGGAGGTCGAGAACCCAGTCATCATGTTGGATGAAATCGACAAAATCGGCTCATCTTTCCAAGGTGATCCGGCTTCAGCCTTACTTGAGGCCTTGGATCCGGAGCAGAATAGCGAGTTCCTTGATCACTATTTGGATATGCGTTTGGACCTTTCGAAAGCGTTATTTATTTGTACTGCTAACCAGCTTGATACCATCCCAAGTCCGTTGCTTGATCGTATGGATGTGATTCGTTTGTCGGGTTACATCGCCGAGGAAAAACTGGCCATTGCCAAACAGCACTTATGGCCAAAGCTACTTAAGAAAAATAAGTTGTTGAAGAAACAGCTTAATATTACCGACGCGGCGTTAAAACTCATTATTGAAAACTACGCCCGGGAAGCAGGGGTGCGTGGATTAGACAAGCTACTGCAGAAGATTTTGCGTAAATCGGTAGTGCAACTCATGACCGGAGAAAAGGAAAGTATCAACGTTGGTGTTAAGGATGTTGAAGCCTTTCTAGGCTTGCCTTATTTCCGACCAGAAAAATCGATCCGCGGTATTGGTGTTGTTACAGGCTTGGCTTGGACATCCATGGGAGGAGCGACTCTTCCTGTCGAGGCCAATAAGGTACATGAATTGTCTCGTGGCTTAAAACTCACCGGTAAGCTAGGTGAGGTGATGAAAGAGTCGGCGGAAATTGCTTACTCCTATGTGTTGTCTCACACTAAGAGCTATCAACAAAACGCCGAATTCTTTGATAAATGTTTGGTTCACTTGCATGTACCGGAAGGGGCAACGCCGAAAGATGGGCCAAGTGCCGGTGTTACCATGGCCACTGCGTTAATGTCTCTCGCCAAAGGCGAGGCGATTCGCCGTCCATTGGCCATGACGGGGGAGTTAACTCTGACTGGGCAAGTGCTTGCAGTCGGGGGGATTCGAGAAAAAATCATTGCGGCTAAGCGTAGCAAGATCACCGAAGTGATCTTACCTGAAGCCAACCGCCGAGATTATGAGGAGTTACCAGATACCGTAAAAGAAGGGATGATAGTCCATTTTGCTGAGCGCTATGCGGACGTGGAAAAAGTGGTATTTGCAGGGAGTGGCAACGGAATTCACTAATATCTTCACATATTCTTCGTTCTCCCCCTTGGGGATACATGCGACAATAGCCGGATTCAATCTCCGGCTTTTTCGTTTCTAACAGGTCAACTTATTTTGACAGACGGCGCACCACAACAGGCGAAATTCACCCAAGGCTCCACCTTTAAACATGTGACGGTCATGTCTTTCACTGGGGCATTGGGCTTGATGGCGATGTTCTTGGTTGATCTAGTGGATATGCTGTTTCTTTCTATGCTGGATGAAAAAGAAGCCGTTGCTGCCGTCGGCTTTGCCAGCACTTTAATGTTTTTTACTGTGTCATTGAGTATCGCTGTATCTATAGCGGCAACGGCCTTGGTGTCGCGGGCGATTGGTGCTGGAGATATGGCGCTGGCTAAACGTCGAGCGACCCATGTGCTGGCATTTGGGGTGCTCTTTTCCTTGGCTCTCGTTTGGTTAATTTGGCCGCGTATTCCCCAGCTCCTGTATTTTATCGGCGCGAACTTTCGCACGCTGGATTTGGCGACGGACTATCTGCAAATTCTCGTATTAGGTATGCCGGCCGTCATGATAGGTATGATTGGTTCAGGCATTATGCGAGCTCTTGGAGATGCGCGACGAGCTATGTATGCCACCTTACTTGGTGGCGTTGTTAATGCGGTATTAGACCCGATTTTGATCTTCGCTTTGGACCTCGGTGTGGAAGGTGCTGCGTTGGCCTCCTTAGCCGCTCGTTTCTCGATGGTAGCGGTAAGTTATTATGGGGTTGTACATATTCACAAAATGTTAGGTGAATTTGAGTTGATGGATTTTCTCAAAGATGTGCGCCCGATTGCCGTCATTGCCGTACCGGCGATGTTAACGAATCTCTCATCACCACTCGCGAATGCCATTGTGATGGCTCACGGGGCTGATTTTGGAGATGATGCCGTGGCTGCTATTGCAATTATAGGACGGGTCATCCCTGTCGTGTTTGGAGGGTTGTTCGCTTTGTCGGGGGCGGTAGGGCCGATACTGGGACAGAACTATGGCGCCCGTCTCTTTGACCGCATGTATAAAACCTTGTCTAGCGCCGTTATCTATTCGGCTATTTACTGCATATTACTGTGTACTGGTTTATATCTGTCCCAAGAGTTTTTGATACGTACTTTTAGTGCCACCGAAGCTACCGCAGAGATGATCCGGTTCTTCGCTACTTTTGTATCCTTCAGCTTTTTCTTCCAGAGTTTGCTGTTTATCGCCATTGCCGCGTTTAATAACCTGGGCAAGCCCCTAAACAGTACTTTGCTCAATTTTGGGCGAGCGACGTTGGGAACTTGGCCCTTGATTACCATTTTCGGCTATATCATGGGCGCAGATGGCGTCTTGTTTGGCCAAGCGGTGGGCTCAGTCATTTTTGGTCTGATCGGTTTTCGGATGGCACGCCGCTTCATTAGAGAACTGGAAGTGAAGTCGCTAGCAAATGGTTAGTGCTTTTGCGCGATCAATAGGTATTCTTGATTACCGTCCCCTCCAGTGATTTGACTCGCGTTATAGGCAATGATGGTGAGTCCTAACTCACTCACAAAGTCTTTCATTTCTTGTTCTAGCGCTTTTATTTTGAAGGTGTCCTTAACGATCCCGCCTTTGCCTATGGCCTCTTTGCCAAGCTCGAATTGAGGTTTCACTAAGGTGATAAGGTAAGCGCCGCTCGCCATCAAAGCGGGAAGCTGTGGTAGTATTTTCGTCTGAGAAATAAAGGACACATCCATCACCACGGCGTCAAAACCGTACTCTGGCATATGCTCGCCAAGATCTTCAGCAGTGAGTGTGCGAGCATTCATCCCTTCAAAACAGACTACTCGGCTGTCCTCGCGCAGTTGCTCCGCTAACTGATTGTGTCCTACTTCAATACCGACAACCTTTCGAGCGCCGTACTGCAGTGCGCAATCGGTAAAACCACCGGTGGATTGACCGACATCGAGAATAATTTTGCCGGTGAAGTCGATGCCAGACTGCTCAAGCGCCCCAGCTAACTTCAATGCACCACGAGAGACATATTTGTCTTCATTGGTGAAAGCTACCGTTAACTCGGTATCTGTGGGTATTTTTAAGCTGGGCTTGCTCGCCACCTGCCACTTACCTGATTCTAAATAAGAAACCTTACCCTGTTTGATCAAGGCTTGTGCTTGAGCGCGGGACTTAACAATACCGCGCTCGGTTAACATCAGGTCGATTCGGTTCATAGGTATCTCTCGGATTAAGTCGGCTGTATGGTAACAAAACGCACTTGTTGATAGAACTGCCTAGGATCGACATGGAAGCAAGGATATTGCTGGATAGCCCATCGGGGGGCGGTTAGAATAGGACAACGTTAAAACGACTAGGATTGTTTACCGATGAAGATTGCCGTTGCTGGAACCGGTTATGTGGGGATTTCAAACGCACTATTGCTTGCGAAGCACAATCAAGTTATTGCCTTGGATGTGATTCCTGAAAAAGTAGCAATGCTTAACCAAGGTAAGTCACCAATACAGGATAGCGAAGTTGAGCGTTATCTTGCTGAAGAAACGCTCAATTTTAAGGCTACGCTAGATCCAGAAGAGGCCTTTATCGGGGCGGACTATATTATTATTGCGACGCCAACTGATTACGATCCGCAAACAAATTATTTTAATACTCTGCATGTGGAAAGTGTGATTCAGCAGGTGATGCAGATTAGCCCCGATGCGGTGATGGTCATCAAATCGACTATCCCGGTGGGCTTCACCGCCCAAGCTCGGGAAACCTATGGTACTCAAAATCTCATTTTTTCTCCGGAGTTCCTAAGAGAAGGTAAAGCGCTGTACGACAATCTTTATCCTTCCCGGGTTATCGTCGGAGAGCGTTCGGAGCGAGCAAAAATATTTGCGGAACTCTTAGTTCAAGGTGCTGAAAAAGAAAATGTTCCTGTGCTTTTTACGGATTCCACTGAAGCGGAAGCGATCAAGTTATTTGCCAATACCTATCTTGCCATGCGAGTTGCCTACTTTAATGAATTGGATACCTACGCGGAAACCCATGGTCTAGATTCCCGTCAAATAATCGAAGGGGTTGGTCTTGATCCACGTATCGGTAGCCACTATAACAACCCTTCATTCGGATATGGTGGCTACTGCTTACCGAAAGATACGAAGCAGCTGTTAGCCAACTATGAGCAAGTGCCAAACAACTTAATCCGCGCCATTGTCGATGCTAACGTGACCAGAAAAGACTTTATTGCCAATGCGATTCTTAAACGAAATCCTAAGGTGGTAGGAATTTATCGTCTGGTTATGAAGTCTGGTTCTGATAACTTCCGTGCTTCAGCCATCCAAGGAGTAATGAAGCGCTTGAAAGCCAAAGGAGTTGAAGTAATTGTCTACGAGCCGGTGTTGGAAGAAGAAACATTCTTCAATTCTCGCGTTATTAAAGACCTTGAAGCGTTTAAACAAGAGTCAGATGTGATTGTTGCGAACCGCATAGTGCCAGATGTTGAAGATGTATTAGATAAAGTTTATACCCGAGATTTGTTTGGTAGGGATTCGTAGAGAAGGTAACACTTCTCTATTTTTAGAGAAATCAATTTTTCCGAGTAATATTATATATCTCTAAATATTTTTGAGCACAGTATTGTGGTGAGAATTCAAATAAATGCTTTTTAGCGTTTGAAACTAATTCTTGCTGTAGTTTTGTATCTGAATCCAGTTTTATGATAGCTTCTGTGAGGGCTTGTGGATCATTTGATGGAATTGATATGCCTGTAGTACCATTAATTATATCTGGAATGCCGCCGGCATCAGAAGCAATAATGGGTACTCCGGCATCTATTACATCGAGTAGTGTAGATCCAAGCCCTTCGTTTCTAGATGGAAAAATGAAGTAATCAAATGCATTTATGTAGTCGCCAATATTATCTTTAAAGCCAAGCCAACTGATATTGTTTAATTGTTGGCTAAGCTTCATCAACTCCGTCTGATCTCTTCCTTCTCCTAGGCATAAGAAGTGTAAGTGTGGGTGAGTTTTCTCTAACTTATGGGCTGATTCTATGATTAGCTTCTGTCCTTTGTGTCTATCAACTAATGCGCCAATATGGCCAACTAGTTTCTTGTTTTTGAATTGCATTCTTATTAGTTTGCTGGAATCGTCGTCATAAGCTAAATCACCTTTAGTGCTAAAGATAAGATCTGCATCCCCCCACCCTTTTTCATTGATGATTTCTTTTATTAATCGCGATATAGCAATTCTACGTGATGCATTCGAGTAGGTTAGCTTGTTAAGCAATTTTTTCTTTATTGGTGTATCGACTCTTCTAGTAAGAATGTAGGGTGTTTTTTTTAAGAGATGCTGTAAAAATGCCCAATGAACAGCTTTTGCTTCATGAGCGTGAATGATGTCAGTTTTTTTGACAGAAAAGTGCCCACATAATTGATGGTTTGCGTCGATAAATTTTAAGTTTTGAACCTTCGAGAGATGATCTCTAAGTGGAGAATCTTTTCTACATACTAATTGTTGTGAAATGTCTTTATTTTTGCTTAGCTCGGTAATTAAAATGGCTGTTTGACGTTCTCCGCCACGAAATCCTTTTGCTAAATTTACATGTGTGATATGCATTTTTTTACCAAATATTTTTGAAGTCATCTTGTTGAGTGACGGAAGGATCACGTTGATATTCGAGTAACTTTGCGTACTTTAGGTAACTGTTTACTGCCGAGCTAAGTGAAACAGTAAAGCCATCCACTCCACCTAAGAAGCCGCGTTTTATAATGTATTTTCTTAAAAATGCATTCAGACCATGAAGAAAAGGGGATAGAGAGTGGGCTCTTTTACCTTTGTGGTACATTATCTTTGCAGCTCGAGAACTAAAGTTGCGCCCAGGTTTAGCAAAAAGCTCGCCAATGTTTCTAAACGAATAATGGATGATGTCACTATTAAGTGCTTTGATGTTATTGGCCTTTACAGAAGCATGTTGCTTTACATCGGAAAACCGAGCAGAGTTTATATTGTATAGCCTAACGCAGCGATCAGGATACCAGCCGCAGTGTTTAATCCAGCGTTGCCCAATCATGTTTCTGCGTCGGAAAGAAAAGGCATCGTATTCTGTTTCGGAGAGTTTAAGTTTCAGAATAGTCTCTGCCATTTCATCAGTAACGCGCTCATCAGCGTCAATACTAAGTACCCACACATTACTAACATGGGCTAAAGCAACATTTTTTTGTATCCCATCTCCTAGGTAAGGTTGATGGATTACTTTGGCGCCGAGGGATGTTGCAATTTCAACTGTTTTGTCACTAGAACCTGAATCTACTACGATTATTTCATCACACACTTGCTTAAGGCTTTTGATGCACCCGCTAATGTTGTGCTCTTCATTTAATGTAATAATGTTTCCTGAAATCATTAATTATCTTCCAATATTGAGATTGCAGAAAGGATAACATTTTCCACAGAAATTTCTTGTATACTTTCATTATTTTTTGGGTAAATTGCCACGGCATTCTTTCTGCTTAAAAACCATTCTGGTTTCTTTTTATCATAAATGATTACCATGTTTTTTTGTAGGCACTGAGCTATGTGTGATGGGCCGCAATCATTGGAAATTACTAAGTCGCTTTTGTTTATTATTGCTGATATGTCAGATAAGTTTTTGTTAGAGTGGATTATAAAGTTAGGGTGTAATGCCTTAATTATTTCATCCATTTCCTTCTTTTCGTCTGGACCTAGTATCCAGTGAAATTGAAAAAACTTTTTGTTTAGTGTGTTTTCTAATCTCTTGCAGAAATTTATGAAATTTATTACACCCCATTTTTTGAAATCTCCACCTCCAGCTCCCGGTAAAATAGAAACGTTAAAAGTATCGTTTTGAAAATCTAGGTTACTAAGCCTAGCTAACTCAATATAGGGTAGCTTCAATAGATCTAATGGTGATATATTTACTGTTTCTGCAATAGGTAAGACGTGCCACAAAGCACGATAGATTGAGGTGTCTACATCTTTTGGTACTGACATCAATTCACTTGAAGTTAAAAAAGCTAGCAATTTTGCTTCAAGCCTTTTTGTAGGTCTCAGATTTAAGATATGAGAGTGAAAATCTAAACCTTTAAGTTCCGTTAAAAAGCTGGTTTTTTCTACTGTCTCTTCTACCCAAGGCAGTTGCTCATAGATGTAGCCGACTTTATGTTTGGTATATACTTTACATTTTCCTGATATTAGGCTAGCTGCATATGTCGCAGGTATACAGGTCATTTGTGCGCCAAAAAATGGGCGGCTACGTAATAGTACGATACTCACATTTTCCCCAACAATATATCTGGCGTAAGCTTTTTCAAACAATCCGTATGCCCCAACGGGCACTCCCGTTTAAAACAAGGGGAACAGTCGAGCTTGAGGTTGTGTATAACAGCATTATCGGTCAAAGGGGGGGTGTAAAGCTCGCTAGTTGAACCGTAGATGCCATGTACCCGCGTTCCAACAGCAGCGGCAACGTGCATTAAACCTGAGTCGTTGCTCACGGCAAGTTTGGCTGCTGCAAGCAAGTCGATGGCATCGACTAGTTGAGTTTTGCCACAAAGATTATAAGCAAACTGCCCCAACTCTTTGACAATTATGTCCCCATCTTTCGAGTCTTTTGGGCCTCCCAGTGCCCATATCTGGTAGCCTTGTTCAATCAAGCTTTTTGCCAGTGTATGAAAGTGTTCAAGGGGCCATTGTTTAGCTGGACCATATTCCGCGCCTGCCATCAGCGCTGCAGCAGGACGCTGTTTATCAAGGTTGAGGTCTTGAAAGAGTCTTGCTTGGTTCTCTTTATCCACCTGAAGCTCCGGTTGCGGGACTTGTTGCGGTGGATAGGCTTGCTCTTCAGGTAGGCCTAGGGAGACGAAGCGTTTCACTGTTTGGTCGAGGACTTTTTTGTCTAACTTGCGACGCTGACTGAGAATCAGGTAACGCTGCTCACCATGAAAGCCGATTCGCTGAGGAATATTGGCAAAAAATGGAACGAGAGCAGATTTCCAAGACCGGGGCAGGACAATGGCTTTATCATAGGATTCTGATCGCAATGCATGGCCAAGTTTACGTCGCGTCGCAATTCCCCATTCCCCGTGGCTGGTTGGTAAGGTAATGGCATTACGGACTTCTGCCATGCGTGCCAAAATTGGGCTTGACCAAGCTGGGCCGATCACGTCGATGACAGCTTGATCATCACGTTGGCGAATCGTCTTAAACAGGCTCTGCGCCATCACCATATCGCCCACCCAAGATGGTCCAACGATTAGGTATTTAGCCACGCTGGTCTAGCCACATCATGTAGTCTTTTACGCCTTGCGCCAAGCCCCGGAAAGAGCCTTGATAGCCCGCATCTCGCAGTTTTGATATATCTGCTTGGGTGAAGCTTTGATAAGCGCCTTTAAGGTGTTCAGGGAAAGGAATGTACTCAATTTCCCCTTTACCATAGTGATCGATTACGGTTTCTGCAATGGTGCGGAATGGCTCGGCGTTACCCGTGCCAAGGTTATAGATGCCAGATTTATCTGGGTTGTCTAAAAACCACAGTTTGGTATTGACTAAATCTTCAACGTAGATAAAGTCGCGACTTTGGCCACCGGCTTCGTAGCCGTCATAGGCACCGAATAATTTTGGATTCTCTCCAGCCAGTACCTGATTACGTAAATGGAAAGCAACGCTGGCCATACTGCCTTTGTGGTTTTCACGTGGACCATATACATTGAAGTAACGGAAGCCTGCAATTTGCGAGTCCGCTTTTGGTAGAATTTGACGCACGTACTGATCAAACTGAAACTTCGAAAAAGCATACATGTTGAGTGGCTTTTCGTGATCACGTTGTTCTTTGAAAATTGGGCCCGCACCGTAGACGGAAGCAGAGGAAGCGTAGGAAAAGGGTATCCTGTGATCCATACACCATTTCAACATTGCTTTGGAGTATTGGTAGTTAACATCCATAACGTACTTACCATTCCACTCCGTAGTCGCTGAACAAGCTCCCTCGTGGAACATAGCTTTTACGTCGGTGTTAAGAGCGTCTGCTTTTATTACCTCAAGGAAATCGTACATGTCCATGTAGTCGGCGATGTTTAAATCAGAAAGGTTTAAGCATTTTTTGCCGTCAGTTAAGTCGTCTACCACGAGAATGTCGGTAATGCCCCGATCATTTAGTGCCTTAACAATATTGCTGCCGATAAAACCAGCACCACCTGTGACAATATACATAGATAGGTTCCTACTTAGTAAACTCAATTTGCCCGCCAGTTTAGCACTTCATGTAATCCAAGAAAAAGGTGATAACTGGTTGTTGCGGCCAATGGGTACTCTTTTGGCTGATTATTTTGATCTAGATATTCGTGCCAGCGACCATTGTCGATTAAATAGTGTTCTAGCAAGAATGAGAGTGCTGCTGTGAGTCGTTCTTCACGTTCCACTTCTGGCATGTCAATCACGCAGCAAGCCTTCAAGTACTCAGTAATTGGCCAGACTCGCTTTTCCCGATCAAGCGGAGTGCCGGTGCCGCTGTCAAAAGCATTGTAAACCCCACCTAAAGGGTCTAGTCCGTATTTAATGCCGGTTTGCCAAAGTTGTTGAGCCAGTTTTTGGTCTGCTTGGTTGTTACTAATTTTAAATGTCTGATGTAGCAACCATGCCCATTCGAAGTGGTGTCCAGGTTCTATCCAGTTCCCCTGCGTCGAATCCGGTTGCCATTTGGGGTTGAAAAACTCCCTCAATGTGCCATCTTTGGCGTCAAAAAAGTGTGTTTGTGCTAAGGAGACGATATCTAAGGCTGCTTGTTTATAGCCATCAACACCGGTTGCCTTAAAGGCTGCCACGTAGCCTTCGAGCAAATGCATATGAGGGTTCTGGCGGCGTACGAGATCATCGTCATAGGGGAAGACTTCATGATATCCCCCGTTCGGGTGAACCATTTCGGTTTGCAGAAACTGATGGGTGGATTCGATCAGGGTTAATGCTTGATCGTTACCTGTCAAACGGAAATAGTAGCTAAAAGAGAGCAGTATGAAGGCCAGTGCATAAGCATCCGTATGAGTTTGATGCGGTCGCAGTGCGTCGTCTAATGAGAATAGCCAGCGTCCATCGCGATAGTAGTGCGACACGATAAAGTCAAATAATCTGTTGGCGTCAGGAGTGGAGTAGGTTAGTTCATGATCTAGTGCCGCATGGCACCAGGTATATAGTTGACGGCATTGGGACAGCAAACGAATGCGACCAACAGGGTTGGGTGACCAGTCTTGATTCAAACTTTCGCGGCAACCGCCAAGCCCCAACTGTCCGTATTTCATCCAGTTTGGGAGAGTGGTATCGATAATGTGTTTCTTACATTGATCAAGAACAGTATCTAGACGGGGCATTGGAGGCACTCGTATGGTTAGCAAATTTTCCCTTTAGTTAAGCGCCTATGATAAAATGCTTGCCAACAAAAATCGACGAATTAAGAGTATGACCTCCTCACACCTAAATTTTTCCGGAAAACACATTCTTGTTGTTGGTGACGTAATGCTTGATCGTTACTGGCATGGCGGTACGTCCCGCATTTCTCCAGAGGCTCCCGTTCAAGTCGTCAAAGTATCCGAGATTGAAGACCGGCCTGGCGGTGCAGCCAACGTCGCGTTAGGTTTGGCGAAGCTAGGAGTACCTGTCACTCTAGTGGGGGTAGTGGGTGCGGATGACAATGCGCAATCCTTGGAGGCTGCGTTAGTTAAGGAAGGGGTGAACTGTGAGTTTGTAGTGGCTCCTAGTTTACCGACTATTACTAAATTGCGTGTCATTAGCCGTCATCAGCAGCTGATTCGGTTAGATTTTGAAGAAAATACACATACCCAAGTGGAAACGGCAGCCGTTGCCGAAAAAGTGGCGCAGTTACTACCAGCAATGAGCGCGGTGATATTCTCGGATTATGCCAAAGGCTGTCTTACAGGCGTGGCTGAATTAATTGCGCTAGCCAACAACGCCGGTGTCCCGAGTTTTGTTGATCCGAAAGGGAATGATTTTTCGATTTATCGTGGTGCAACCTTAGTTAAGCCAAATTTGCTGGAATTTGAGACCATCGTTGGTAAATGCGCCAACCTCGCAGAAATTCAAGCGCGTGCAGAAGCCTTACGTGCTCAATTTGGCTGGCAAGCGCTGCTGGTTACGCGAGGAGAGGATGGGCTGGTGCTATTTGAAGAGGGTAAAGCCCCCTTCCGTTTGGCCACGGCTGCCAAAGAAGTGTTCGACGTGACGGGAGCCGGAGATACTGTGGTTGCTGTGCTAGCGGCAGTATACTGTACATCCAAACGTTTCACCGATGCGGTGGATTACGCCAACCAAGCGGCGGGCTATGTTGTCGGTAAGTTAGGGACCGCTTCTATTACTGCGCAAACTCTAGATGCGATTATGTTTGCGCGCACTCACTCGAGTAATTTTGGTGTGCTTTCCCCAGAGCAAGTGAAAGAGCAAATTCGTTTGGCTCAAGCTAATGGGGAGAAGGTGGTATTTACCAATGGCTGTTTTGATATTCTCCATCCAGGCCATGTAGCCTACATGAAGCAGGCGAAAGCACTAGGCGACAAATTGATTGTTGCGGTGAATACCGACGCTTCGGTGCAGCGCTTGAAAGGGCCAACACGTCCCATTAATGATCTGAAACATCGAATGGCAGTGTTGGAAGGGCTGGGCGCTATCGATTGGGTAACTTGGTTTGACGAAGACACACCGTTAGAACTGATTCAGCAGCTGACACCGGATGTGTTGGTAAAAGGCGGGGATTACTCGATTGATACCATCGTTGGGGCGGATCATGTCATTGAAAATGGCGGTGAAGTAAAAGTTCTGACCTTTGTTGATGGTTATTCCACCACCAAAATCGTGGAAAAAATCAGTGGCGAATAAAACTGCTTCAACTCGGTCTGCAGTGGCCGACTACAAACGTCTCTTGAGTTATCTTAAAGCCGTTAAGCTGTACTTTGCTTTAGGTATATTTGGCTTCATTATCTTCGCCGCTATGGAGCCGGCAATGGCGGCGTTGCTAAAGCACATTGTCGATGTGGTGGCTAGCGGCCAAGCCGCGGAAGATCGTCATATGATTCCATTGATGATTATGGGGATATTCCTATTTCGCGGTGTAGGTACCTTCTTTGGCTCGTATTTTATGGCGAAGGTGTCTACATCCGTCGTGCAGCGGCTACGTAATGATATGTTTGCCAAGTTACTGGTGCTGCCGGCGGAGTTTTACTACCACAATGCGTCTGGCCGGCTGATGTCTAAGCTCACCTATGATACTGAGCAAGTCATTGGTGCTATTACCAATGCCTTGCGGGTGATAGTTCGAGAGGGGTTGACTGTCGTCGGTTTGGTGGGGTTCTTGCTTTACACCAATTGGCGTCTGTCGCTACTATTTTTTGTGATTCTGCCGTTTGTTGGCCTAGTGGTGGCTTATACCACCAAACGTTTTCGTAAACTCAGTTCACGGATACAAAACGCCATGGGTGGGGTGACAGATGTTGCCTCGGAAGCAATTCGCGGTCATGAAGTGGTTAAAATTTATGGTGGTCAAGCTTATGAGCAGGATCGCTTTGAAAAAATGACTGCCTACAATGCGGTTTCTACCATGAAAATGGAAGTGACGCGGGTAATTTCTATTCCACTCATTCAAATGTTTATTGCAGCGGCCTTGTCATTGTTGGTTTGGTTGGCCTTGGATCCAGCCATCTCTGCAGCAATGGGGGCGGGCGATTTCGTGGCCTTTATCGGGGCGGCAGGTATGTTAAGCAAACCCGTACGCATGTTGACCGAAGTGAACAGCGTACTGCAAAAGGGAGTGGCGGCAGCGCATAGTATTTTTACCCTGCTTGATACACCAAATGAAGTTGAGAAAACTGAAAAAATAAATGTGACTGTTTCTGGTGGAATTGAGTTCGAGAGGGTGAGTTTTACTTATCCTGGGGCAGATAAGCCAGCCTTGCAGGACGTGTCTTTGGCAATAAAGCCGGGACAGATGCTCGCCTTAGTAGGGGAATCTGGCGGCGGGAAATCCAGTTTGGTTAGTTTATTGCCGCGCTTTTACGATATTCAAGCGGGCCGTATCCTTATTGATGGTAAGCCGCATACTGACTTTTCCCTATCGGAGTTACGTCAGCATATCGCCATCGTCAATCAGAATATCGTATTGTTTAATGGCTCGGTGCGCGACAACATCGCCTATGGTGAGTTAGCTGCTGCTTCCGACGAGCAAGTGATCGCTGCAGCAAAGATGGCCAATGCTTGGGGATTTATCGAAGCGTTACCGGATGGGCTAAATACACAGGTTGGCGAAAACGGCGTGTTATTGTCAGGAGGGCAGCGTCAGCGTTTATCCATCGCTAGGGCAATTTTGAAAGATAGTCCTATTTTGATTTTAGATGAAGCCACTTCAGCCCTCGATACGGAATCGGAAAAGCAAATACAAGAAGCTATCGATACCTTGTTGTCTAATAAAACCACAATCGCTATCGCTCATCGCTTATCGACCATAGAAAATGCTGACGTGATTGCTGTAGTGCATCAGGGGCGTATCGTAGAAGTGGGAAGTCATGGTGAATTACTAGCGAAAAACGGTTTCTACGCCAACCTATATCAGCAGCAGCATAGTCTTAGTGAGTAATATGCTTGGTTTGAGTTTACTGAGTACTTTATTGCTGCCTGTCTATGGTTTTATCTGCCTGCGCTTTAAGTGGCGTTTTCCTAGTGTGTATCGCTTGCGTGATGTACTTGGTTTACGTGGGCCTAAAGGGACTTATCAACGCTGGCTCCATTGCGCGTCCGTCGGTGAAGTTTTGGCAGCTAAACCGCTGCTAGACGCTTGGCTAGGCGAGGGTTATAAGGTGTTTGTAACGACTTATACCCCCACAGGAGCACAGCAGTTACAAAGATTATTCCATGGTCGTGTGGAGCACTGTTATCTTCCGATCGATCACCCTTTATTTATTTCGCTTTGGAGTCGTAAGCTTCATTTCGATATTTTGGTGCTCTTTGAAATGGAGTTTTGGCCAGTTTTACTCGCTTATTTTTCAAACTCCCCCAAAGTGGTTATTAATGCGCGTATGAGCGAGCGCTCATTTCGGCGCTACCAAAAATGGCCTCGTCTCAGTCGTAGCGTGTTCGCCTCGTTTACGCGGGTGTTGGCATGTACTCGTGTCGACGCGAAACGAATTGCTGCGTTGGGTTCCCCTAGTGTGGAAGTAGCTGGCAATATTAAGTTCGATGTTAATGTGGCAGATGCGATAGAAAAACCAAAGTTTTCCTTATCTGGCTTGAAAGCTTGGGCTGCTGTCAGTACTCATGAAGGTGAAGAGGAACGGATTCTCCAAGTACATCAACAGCTACGTCGAAGCTTGCCTGAGCTTGTGCTTATTTTGGTGCCGAGACATCCAGAACGGTTTCGTAAAGTGGAAGCACTGGCACGTCAGGATTTTGACTATGTTATGACGCGTTCCCAAAATACTGCAGACCAATGGTCGCAGGCGCAAGTAGTCATTGGTGATAGCATGGGGGAGCTGCTGCATTATTGTAGCATGGCTCAAGTGGTATTTATGGGGGGCAGTCTTATTGAGCGCGGCGGGCATAACCCCTTGGAACCTGCCGCATTAGGGAAAGCGGTAGTCAGTGGTACACATACGTTCAATTTTGAGCTGGTGTATCGCGAACTTAGTGCCCTCGACGGTGTTGCCGTGGTGGAATCTACTAAAGAGCTCGAAGAAAAGTTGTTGGTGTTGCTGACAAATACGGCAAAGGCTAATAAGCAAGGACAGATTGCTCAAGAATATGTGCGCACCCATCAGGGGGCCTTAGGGCGTGTATTGCAGTCGATTGAATCCATGGTGAAATAGTAATATGTCTATTCTGACGAAAATTCGCAGAAATACCTTTCTAAAAAAACGTGCCCAAAAAATCGAGCGTTGGTTAAAAAGCAAATTGCTTGGTGTTTTAGTTAAGTCTAATCACGGTGCTGCTGTTGTATCCGTTCAAGATATGAAAGATGTAGAGCAGATACTGATTATTCGTCCCAACTACCGTATTGGAAATGCCCTGATCTGTACGCCTGTAATTGAGTTTTTCCATAGCCAGTACCCTGGGGCGGCAATTGATTTTGTAGGGACAGATACCACCAAGGCGATTTATGCCAATTTTCCAATTCGCACTCTTTATTGTATGTCTCGAGCGTTTATCTATCGTCCTTGGGCGTTGTTGGCAATGATTCGCCAAGCGCGTAAAGCCCGGTACGATTTGATTGTAGATGCTACGGCGGGTTCGGTAACTTCTTTGCTATTTACGCGCTTGGCAAAGGGGCGTTATACCATTGGTGATTGTGTGCGTGGCCAGCAGGTTTACGATGTGACAGCACCAATGAAAACCCAGCATGTTTACGATATGGCAGTGCCCTTTGCTGCTTTATACGCTAAGGAAGCGCGTCGACGCCCTAGCTTGATACTCTCCGATGAAGAGAGACAGCATGCGCAGCAAGCCATTTCAGATAGCTTTCCTAGTCGGGAAGTAGAACAAATTGTAGGTCTGTTCGTTGGCGGGCACTTGGATAAACGTAGTCCGATTGAATATTGGGAATCCGTCACTGTGGCGTTGGCCAACAAAGGTATTCCATTTGCGATATTTGTTGGGCCGGAAGAATCTCAGTATGCCGACCGATTAGAAGCATTTGTTGGCGTAAATGGTGTCGTAATCCGACCGCGTCCGTTGCGGGAATTTGCAGGGTTGATGTCGAAAATGTCTTGTTTGATTACGCCGGACTCGGGGCCTATGCACTTGGCGGCAGCGTTTGATGTTCCGGTAATCGCGGTATTGCGTACCTCGTTATCGAACAAATTTGTGCCTCAAGGTGAACAAGATATTAGCTTGGTTCATCCACAAGTAGATGAAGTAATGGTTGCTGTCGAAACAGCGCTAGCCCATAGCGTCCAAACGGAAAAATAAGTTACACTAACGCCTGTCTCATGGGGTGCCACCGGCTGAGAGGCAATTTGCCAACCCATCGAACCTGAACCAGATCATGCTGGCGTAGGAATTGAGATAGCAGTACATCATGGTCTGCCCATCCAGTTTTACGCCGCTCTTATTTTTTACGGAGCGACTAATGTCCTTTAAATCCCTGTTTGCTGGTGCTATCGCACTGTCCACATCTAGTCTGTTGTTAGCAAATACGTTAAATGTTTACACCTATGATTCATTTGCTTCCGAATGGGGCCCCGGTCCAAAAATTAAGGAAAATTTTGAGGCGCAATGTGACTGTGAATTAAATTTCGTTGCTCTAGATTCCTCTGTTGGTATTTTGTCCCGTGTGCAGTTAGAGGGCTCAAGCTCGGAGGCGGATGTTTTACTGGGTCTTGATCTGAATGTGATGGAAGCAGCAAAAGAGACTGGGCTATTAGCTAAGCATTCAGTTAACACCTCCGGCGTTACTACCCCAGGTGGCTGGAGTGATGAGTACTTCGTGCCATTTGATCAAGGTTACTTCGCTTTTATTTATGATTCCGAGAAGCTGAAAACCCCACCTACGTCGCTAAAAGAAATCGTCGAAAATCAGGATTTGCGCGTTATTTATCAAGACCCTCGTACGAGTACTCCTGGCCTAGGTTTGTTGTTGTGGATGAAGTCTGTATACGGTGATGAGGCTGCTCAAGCGTGGGAGCAACTTGCTTCTCATACGGTGACCGTTACCAAAGGCTGGTACGACGGTTACAGCTTGTTCTTGAAGGGTGAGTCTGACGTGGTACTGAGTTACACCACATCTCCTGCTTACCATATCGTTGCGGAAGGCGAAACCAAGTACCGTGCGGCTGAGGCAAGCGAAGGTTTTTACCCTCAAATCGAGGTGGCGGCCATGTTAAAGAACGCGCCAAACAAGGCTTTAGCAGAAGAGTTTATGGAGTTTATTTTACAGCCTGGCTTCCAAAACACGGTAGCTACCGGCAACTGGATGTATCCGGTCACGGAAAATATTGATCCTTTGCCAGAGGCATTTACTTCCCAGCCCCAGCCTACCAAGGTGTTGACTCTGCCAGCAACTGAAGTAGCAGCAAAACGTAAGCAATGGATTAGTGAGTGGCTGGATGCGACAACACGCTAGTTATTCCCTTAACTGAATGAAGCATTTCCTTTGGCAAGCGCCCACTTGGTTGGGCGCTTTGATTTATTTAGGTGGCGTGTTTGCAGCACTGGTTGCCTTGTTGTTACAGGCTACTCCTTCCGATTGGGGGCTTTCCTTAACTCAATCCTATCTGTGGCGTTTAATTCAGTTTTCTTTTACCCAGGCGTTACTGAGTGCCTTGCTGAGTATTGTGCTCGCCATTCCGGTCATCTCCGCCCTATATCATAATCAATTCTTGGGGCGGCGCTGGTTGCTCAACCTGTTCGCTGTGTCCATTGTTGTTCCAACCATAGTGGCGATTCTTGGGATAGTAATCGTCTATGGACGCCAAGGCTGGTTTACCAGTCTATTTGGTTTTCATTTTCCGCTTTATGGGCTTGGTGGAATTTTATTGGCCCATGTGTTTTTCAATCTGCCTTTGGTAGTACGGTTGGGGCTTCAGGTGTATGGCCTGATTCCCGATGGTCAATGGCGCCTTGCAACCCAGCTTGGTTTGAATCGATGGCAAGCGTTTCGAGTGATAGAGTGGCCTTATTTGCGCCGCTCTTTGCCGGGTACGTTTTTGCTGGTGTTTTTGCTGTGTTTCTCAAGCTTTGCTGTGGTGCTTAGTCTCGGTGGGGGGCCAAAAAGTAGCACCTTAGAAGTTGCTATTTACCAAGCTTTGCGTTTTGAATTTGACCTTAGTAAAGCCAGTTTCTTGGCCTTGTTGCAGGTGTCTATCTGCCTAGCCCTAGGGGGATTTGTATTTCGCTATATCCAACCTTTACAACAGGATGCCAGTTTGTATCGTGGTGCGCCTCAACTACGCCGGAGAAAACGTGACTTTGTCGTGGATTTGGGTAGCTTAATGCTTGCAGCTGTCTGGATAGTGCCACCATTTGTGGCGGTGTTAACGCCGATTTGGAGTGCTGAATTTCTGGTTGCACTAGCAAGTCCGGGTCTCTGGCAGGCCACCTTGGTATCGTTGCAGGTAGCAATACCCTCCGGTTTGCTTTCATTGATGATGGCTCTCAGTTTGGTGAGTTTGGCGAGAGGTTTCTTGTATTTGGGCTGTTCCCGTGTAATGCGCTATTTGGAACAGTCGGCAAACCTAGTGCTGATGTTACCGGGCTTGGTGTTGGCTACTGGACTGTTTTTGTTGCTGCGTCATACCGGAGGTGGGATAAATAATGCCTACTGGGTGGTGGTTTGGGTGAATGCTGTGATGGCGTTGCCGTTTGTGGTGAGAGCGATAGCGCCTGCCATGCTCCAGCAGCAACAGCGTTATGGTCATCTTTATGAGCAATACGCCATTTTGGGTTGGATTCGTTTTAAGCTTGAATGGTCAGCTATTAGAAAAGCGCTAGCTCAAGGATTGGCCTATGCGGTGTTGCTAAGTTTAGGGGATCTTGGTGTGGTAGCCTTGTTTGGTTCCCAAGGCTTAGAGACCTTGCCACTCTACTTATACCGCTTAATCGGTAGCTATCGCGTCGAGCAGGGCAGTAGTGTTGCTGTGGTATTGGTATTGCTTTGTGTAGCATTGTTTTTTCTTATTACCCGCTGCGTAGGAGGGCGCGATGTTACAAATTGATATGAAATACCAGTGGCGTGATTTCGTTGCCGATTATCAAGTTAGTTTTTCTACCGGTATGCACTGTATTGTAGGGGCAAGTGGTGGCGGTAAGAGTACTTTGCTCGCTCTATTGGGGGGGTACCTGCGCGGCGAGGGTAAGGTAACTTATAACGGTGCGCAACTGGAACATCTAGCTCCCTATGAGCGTCCTATGACTACCTTGTTCCAAAGTGACAACTTGTTTCCACAGTTGACTGTCTGGGACAACGTGGCAATTGGCGTTGCGCCAAATCGTAAACTCGACTCCGAGCAGCATCAGAAAGTGTTGTTTTCGTTAGCTCAAGTTGGTCTTGAAGGATTCAAAGATAAGTTGCCCCATACGCTGTCTGGGGGGCAGGCGCAGCGGGTCGCCATTGCTCGTACGTTGGTGCGTAATGCCCCAATTCTATTATTGGACGAGCCCTTTAGTGCATTGGACCCTGATCTGCGTGAGGCCATGTTGCGGCTGATTCAGGAGCTAACGCTAGCGAATGACTGGACAACCTTGATGGTGACCCATCAACCTTATGAAGCTCAACAGCTGGAAGCGAGGGTGGTAAATGTTAATGCTGGTCGCATTTGTGAATAATGCGCTTTGCTTGTCTTCAAGTGCGTAAAAGTCCTTTGAAATAGACCTTTTTGCTATGTTCACCGGCATGCTTTGGCGGCATCATTGCCGAATCCAAGTTTCATGCAATAGGGTTATCTAGATTGAGTGATGTTTACTTAGTAAAAAAAGGGATTTATGCCACCCTTTCTTATGCACTGGTGATGTCTGTTACCGCAGTCGGGGCTAAGCAAGTGCAAACAGAGCTGGCGGTTCCGGTGTTGGTTTTTTGGCAAAGTTTATTTTGTTGCTTGGTGCTGTTGCCTCAGATGTGGGGGAAGTGGGAAAGACGCACGTTGGCAGTGGTGAAAATACATTTTTTACGCAGCTTAGGTGGCTTTTTAGGTTTTCTATTCTATTACTGGGCTTTGAATCACATTCCCCTGGTCGAGGCTTCGTTATTGCGCGCTTGTGCTCCGTTATGTGTGCCATTCGTGGTGCTTATTATGCATCGAACCATGATCCCTAAAGCCCGTTGGATACCTCTGTTTGTGGGGTTTGTCGGTGTTGGGTTAGTCATTCAGCCAACGCCGGATCATTTCAATCCTTGGCATCTAGTCGGGCTTTTGTCGGCAGTTGGTTTGGCGTTCTCTATGGTGACGACACGGATGCTGAGTAATCATGTGTCGGGTCAAGAGACCATGCTCATTTATTTTGCCATTTCTGCGCTCCTATCGGCAGTGCTGTCTCTAGTTCAAGGTGAGACATTGTCGCTACCAGCAAGCACCTGGGGGTGGGTGTTGTTAGTTGGCGCAACACTGTATATCGGAATGTATCTCTATACCTTGGCATACACCTATGCACCCGCCTCTGTGGTATCGCCGGTAAGTTATGTTGGAATCGTTTTTAGTGGGTTTTGGGGATGGATGATCTGGGGGCACGTGCCGGATTGGTTAGCAATTACTGGAACGGGGTTGATTTTTGCGAGTGTGCTGTTGAGTGCTCGTTTGGCTCGCAATCGTACGCCAACTTCTGGCTAGAATTAGATAAGATAATGATTGTCTGGGCTAGGTTAATGGGAAAGCTTGGTATATAATGCGCGTCCCCGTATTTGAATACTCCTTGTCTCACAGCTTATGCGGGGAAAGCGCGGAGACTAAGAACCCATAAGGAGCAATAATGCGTCATTATGAAATCGTGTTTCTGGTACACCCAGATCAAAGCGAACAAGTTCCAGCAATGGTTGAGCGTTACACCAACCTAATCACTGAAGATGGTGGTAAAGTGCACCGTTTAGAAGACTGGGGCCGTCGCCAACTAGCTTACCCAATCAACAAAATTCACAAAGCTCACTATGTTCTTATGAACATCGAAGCTTCTGAAGGCGTTATGGCTGAGCTAAGCGATACCTTCCGTTACAACGATGCCATCATCCGTAACCTAGTTATTCGCCGTAAAGAAGCAGTTACTGAAGTTTCTCCAATCAAAGCGGCTGAAAGCCGTGAAGAGCGTCGCTCTGCTCCTCAGCGTGAAGAGCGCAATGAGAGAGTAGAAGAGTCTGCTGAAGACAATTCTGAAGATTAATTGGTAGATTAGGAGATATTCATGGCTCGTTTTTTCCGTCGTCGTAAATTCTGTCGTTTCAGCGCAGAAGGCGTCAAAGAGATCGATTACAAAGATCTAGATACCCTAAAAGGTTACATCACTGAAACTGGTAAAATCGTACCTAGCCGTATCACTGGCACACGTGCGCGTTACCAGCGTCAGCTAGCGACTGCGATCAAACGCGCTCGCTACATCGCTTTGTTGCCTTACACTGACGGTCACTTCAACTAAGAGTGATTGACGCACACCAATGAGCGGATTAGCTAACTGGGTAATACAAAATCGTCGCAATGCGATCATCGCTGTTGCGGGTTTTAGTCTAATACCTTTGATGTTTTGGTTAGCTGCAGCTGTGCTTGGTTTGGTTGTGCTGCGTAAGGGTATACAAGCGGGAATACCGGTACTCGCTTGGGGGGCTTTGCCAGCATTCGTGCTCTGGGTCGCCCAAGGTGATGCTACAGCCTTAATTGTGCTGATTAATATTGCAATACTCGCTCAGGTGCTACGCCAAAAGATCTCGTGGGCTTGGGTGTTGTTTTCCGCTGCTTTGCTAGCATGTGGTTTGTCGCTTATCCAGCCTTGGCTTATGGCTGATTTACTGGATATGATCGCGCAGTTAGTTTTGCGCGTGTTGGATGCTAACGGTGTTGAGGCGATGCCCTCGAAAGAGGTGATCATAACTCAAGCTGTCATCGCGGTGTCCGTATTACAAGCCTACATTGCCGTAGCGGCGTTATTGTTATCACGACGTTGGCAGGCCAAGTTGTTTAATCCTGGCGGCCTTCGGCAAGAGTTCCTTACTTTGCGCTTACCTACTGTTATGGCGCTTGTGTTAGGAGCTATGGTCATTGTTGGTGAATCAACTACCGGGTCGTTAGAAATATTGGCCCGAGCTAGTGCACCGGCTTTAGTGGTAGCAGGTCTTGCAGTAGTACATGGTATTTTGGCGAAAACAAATTTTGGGATGATTGGGCTGGTTGGTTTTTACCTGCTAGGTATGGTGTTCGGAGTGATTTTCACAAACTTACTTATCGCTCTAGCGATGATTGACAGTTTTGTAGATATCCGAGCGCGCCTGCAGAAGAACGAGTCCAATTAAAAAGCTAGATTATTTAATTAGAGGTGATCGAGATGGAAGTTATTCTACTCGACAAAGTTGGTAAACTAGGCGGTATCGGTGACGTTGTTGCTGTTAAACCAGGTTTTGCTCGCAACTTTTTGATTCCAAACAAAAAAGCGGTAATGGCTACTAAAGCTAACCTTGCTTCTTTCGAAGAACGTCGTGCGGAGCTTGAAGCTCAAGCTGCAGAGCGTAAAGCAGCTGCAGAAACACGTGCACAGTCTTTGGAAGGCAAAGTAGTGACTATCTCTGCAAACGCAGGTGATGAAGGTAAGCTATTTGGTTCTATCGGTACTCGTGACATCGCTGATGCGATCACTGCTGCCGGTGTTGAAGTTGAGAAATCTGAAGTTCGTCTTCCAGAAGGAGCGCTACGTAATACTGGCGCATTCGAAGTAGACATTCAGCTTCACCCAGAAGTTACTGCTGTTGTTACTGTTGAGGTTGTTGCTGCCTAATCGCACAACGACTTAGATGGTCAAAAAGGCAGGTTTCCTCGCGGATACCTGCCTTTTGCGTTTTTGGGCATCTATCTGGCTTAAATGAGTATGCTAAGCTAACGCCTCCACCGTCATACTGTCCGAACTAGGAAGAATCCCGTGCAAGTTGAAGATAAAGAAGTCTCAAACTTAAAACTCCCTCCTTATTCCATAGAAGCTGAACGCTCCGTAATTGGCGGTCTAATGCTGGACCCTCAGGCCTGGGATAAAGTATCGGAGATTGTTGTTGCCGATGATTTTTATCGTCCCGAGCATAAGTTGATTTTTGCTGTTGTTGCTCGATTGGCGGATGAATCAGAGCCGATTGATGTGGTGACGATCAGTGAGCGCTTAGATAAACGTGGGGAACTAGACAATATTGGTGGTGTGGCTTATCTGATCGAAGTGTCAGAAGCAACTCCCAGTGCGGCAAACATTGCTTCCTATGCGGATATTGTCCGTGAGCGCTCTTTGCTAAGACGTTTGATCTCAACCACCAACGAAATTACGCAAAGGGCGTTTCATCCAGAGGGTCTATCGGCAGCAGAAGTGCTAGATGAGGCTGAGCGGAAAATTTTCCAAATCGCCGAAGGTGGGGATAAAAAAGGTGGTCCGCGTATCGTGTCGGACATCCTCAGTGCCACCGTCGATAAAATTGATGAGCTGTATCACAAGGAAGGTGCCATTACCGGGTTAAGTACCGGTTTTACCGATCTAGATGCCATGACTTCCGGCCTACAGCCAGCGGATCTCGTTATTGTGGCTGGTCGTCCTTCCATGGGTAAGACCACGTTTGCGATGAACTTGGTCGAAAACGCCGCCATGATTAGCGATTTGCCAGTCATCGTATTCAGTTTGGAAATGCCAGCTGAACAGTTGATGATGCGTATGCTGTCTTCCCTAGGTCGAATTGATCAGACGAGGATGCGTTCCGGTCAGCTTATCCAAGAAGATTGGGATAAGTTGATGTCGGCAGTCAAAATGCTGAAAGATCGGAAGTTATTCATAGACGATACCGGCGGTATTAGTCCTACGGAAATGCGCTCGCGAGTACGACGTATTGCTCGAGAGCATGGTGGCGTGGCGTTAGTCATGGTCGACTATTTGCAGTTGATGCAAATTCCCGGTTTTAGCGAAGGACGAACCAATGAGATTTCGGAAATATCCCGCTCATTGAAAGCAATAGCCAAGGAAATGAACTGTCCGATGATCGCGTTATCCCAGTTGAACCGGAGTTTGGAGAATCGTCCGAATAAGCGCCCGGTCAACTCTGATTTGCGTGAATCTGGTGCGATTGAGCAAGATGCGGACGTGATCTCGTTTGTATATCGCGACGAGGTGTACCACGAAGATACGCCTCACAAGGGCATCGCGGAAATTATTATTGGTAAGCAGCGTAACGGTCCTATCGGTACCTGTCGCTTGGCCTTTATCGGGAAATATACCCGTTTTGAAGACTTGGCGCCCGATGCCTACCGGGATTTTGTTGATGAATAATCGTGTTAGTACTCTGGGGTGCTTTGCCAATTTGGGACAAATTGGTTTAAAGTTTGCCTATTAGAAAAAATTATTGAGTCGAGAGAAGACAATGCGCAAGATGTCGGCAACCAATCGGGAAAATGATTTTCCTGAAGATTATGTGTTGGTTTCCAGTACGGATGTAAAAGGGCGAATCACTTTTGTTAATGAAGTGTTCTGTGAAGTTGCGGGTTTTGATGAATCAGATCTGATCGGCGCCCCCCACAACTTAATACGTCACCCTGATGTTCCTCCTGCGGTGTTTGCCGACATGTGGCAGAACCTGAAAGCTGGCCGAAGTTGGATGGGCATCGTTAAGAATCGCTGTCACAATGGCGATCACTACTGGGTAAGTGCCCATGTTAGCCCTTTGTTTGATAATGGTAAGATCATCGGCTATGAGTCCGTGCGCCGTAAAGCGACACCAGCGGAAAAGGTCCATGCACAAGCATTGTACGATCGTATTAACTCCGGCAAGTCTGCTATTCCAAGAACGACGCAACTCCATTCCCTAGTGCTACAGCAGATTTGGCTTAATTGGCTGCTTTATTTAGCCTTGGGTGGCGCTGGGATTTATTTGACGCAATCCATCTGGTCTACAGTTGCGGTTGTTACCATGGTGTTGGGGATTTATTTGACACATACCCAGCGGAATTCCTTGGTAGCTACTCTCAATGCATTGCCGGTAGAGGCACATAACCCGATCGGTCAATATTTATACTGCAAAACCATTGGCCCCCATGCGGCGATTCGTTTTGCGCAAATTCACAAAGAAGCCGCGGCCAATACTTTTCGTTATCGCCTGGCTGCTAGCTCTCACAAATTGGAGTCGAGAGCGTTGCAAGCGAAAGATAATGTGACCGTAAACTTAGAGAACTTCAACCAGCAGCGTGATACTTTCCGGTCGGTGGTATCCGCTAGCGCTCAGTTACAAGCGAGTGTGCAACAAATATCTACCAGTATCAGCATTACTGCCCAAGACGCGGAGTCAGTAGAGCAACAAACCAAAGCTAGCCAAACACTTGCAGAAAGTACGGGTTTGACTATGCGTAAGGTTTATGAAGAAGTTAATGCGGCAAAAATGGTGGTGGATGTGCTGGCGAAGCAGAGCGATGAAATCACCCAGTTGGTCGATTCAATTAGTGGAATAGCAGAGCAAACGAACTTATTGGCACTCAATGCAGCAATTGAATCAGCCCGTGCCGGCGAGGCTGGACGTGGTTTTGCGGTGGTTGCAGATGAGGTTCGAGCTCTGGCAATCCGCACCCAAGATGCTACCCAAAAAATCAATGAGACGACGGAATCCTTGAAGCAAAATACGTCATCTGTGTTAGCCGCCATTGAACAGGGTGCCCAAGTCGCTGATGAAGGGGTGCAAAAAGTAACCAAGGTTGCGGAGAATATGGCCGCGATTGAAGCGGCAATTCGCCATGTTGCAGAACTTACGAGCCAAATAAATCAGGCCACTACAGAGCAGGCGAAGGTAGCTAATGATTTGAATGAACAGATGCAACTGGTGGATGAGCTGAGTCTAGCCAGCATTGAACGGGCGGAACATATCGTGACCAGTATCGCGCATATCGAAGAAGAAGCTTACGAACAAGGTAATCTTGCTGAACGAATGAAAGCCTAATCCGTCGCGTTTGCGAGGTGGTTCTGAAGTCCCAGAACCACCGCCTTTGCTTTCTATAAATCGCTTACAACCTTAAAAATGCCTTCCGCGAGCTGCGTTATTTCTCTCTCCGTTAAAATATAAGGTGGCATTAGGTAAACCAGTTTCCCAAATGGTCTGACCCAAATTCCTTGCTCCACAAAGCGGGGTTGGATGGCTTTCTGGTCAACGGCTTCATGTAACTCAACCACACCGATTGCACCTAAGCATCGTACCTCTTTTACTTGCGGTAGTGTCTGGCATGGCTTCAGTGCTCTGGTTAGCCAACTTTCCATGAGATTCACTTTCTTTAAAACATTTTCTGTTTCAAGCAGGCTTAAGCTGGCATTGGCTGCGCTGCAAGCTAACGGGTTAGCCATGAAAGTGGGGCCATGCATAAAAACGCCACCATTTTCACTGATTCCCAATGCTACTCTATCGTTAGTTAGTGTGGCTGCCAGGGTGATATAGCCGCCGGTAAGGGCTTTACCCAAACACATAATATCTGGCTCTATCTGGCAATGATTGGTAGCGAAGAGTTTGCCAGTGCGTCCAAAGCCAGTGGCAATTTCATCGAAAATAAGTAACAGATCAAATTCGTCACAGAGTGCTCTAAAGGCATCTAGATAGGCTGGGTTATAAAAACGCATACCGCCCGCATTTTGCACGACTGGCTCGATGATTAGCCCTGCCAATTCCTGATAATGCTGTTCGCACAGTTGCCTTACCGCTTGTAGATAATGTTCATCGACAGGGGTATCGAATCCGGTTGGCGGTGCCGGCATAAAATGCTGCGGAATCAATGCATTATTAAATAGGCTATGCATGCCATTCACCGGATCACAAACCGACATGGCGGCGAAGGTGTCTCCATGATAACCACTTCTGGGAGTTAGGAAGCGTTGTTTACTCGGCGCACCCTGACTATGCCAATACTGGATAGCCATTTTTAATGCCACTTCTACGGACACGGAGCCAGAGTCAGAAAAAAAACATCGGGTGAGTGTTTGTGGTGTGATGGAAACCAGTTTCTGCGCTAGTTCAATAGCTGGCTTGTGGGTAAAACCACCGAACATCACATGAGCAAAGTGTTGCAACTGCTCTTGAATGGCTTGATTGATGGTTGGGTGATTGTAGCCATGAATAACGCTCCACCAGGAGGACATGCCATCGATGAGTTGTTCCCCGGTGGCCAAGGTAATGGTACTGCCCTCGGCACGCTCTACTAAAAAATGGGGTGCGGGATGAGTCATCGAAGTATAAGGGTGCCAGAGTAACTGTTTATCCAGCTCTATGAGTTGGTTGGTTGATAGGGGGGTAGACATGTGGCTTCCTAAGTTTAGCGGTGATTCTTGCAGCTTTCGCTCGGCATACTAGCGAATCAGTACCGGAGATGCCAGTTTTCAGGGAGTATGAGCCAATGCCCATACGTCCACTTGCTGTGCTCCTGCGTGAAGAAGGGCTTCCGCGCAGGCATTTATGGTCGAACCTGTGGTGATGATATCGTCGATCAGCACCACATGGGATGCGTGAATCGCTTCCACTTTATAGTCAGTGTGACGGCGTTTATGGCGTTGCTTCCTGCTTAGGTGGTGTTGCTGTTGTTGCTTGTTGCGCTGTTGCAAGGCGTGAATACGAATAGCCTGTAAGCTTGCTAGGGCTAGGTCGGAGTCTTTGGCGTGTCGAATGAGCTCTTGCTTGAGTAACTTAGCAAACACATTGGTTTGCTGGAATCCCCGTTGGAATAGGCTCTTGGAACTACTGGGTACGCAGTACCAAGTGGTGGGAATCTCTTCATTAGATTGGAGGAGACGAAGAGCAAACTCCTGCGCATAAATTCTCAATAAATGGGGTTGCTGATAAAACTTAATACGTAACAGCAAGGCCTTGCTCAATCCTCGATAGGGGGTGAGGCAGTGGATGCGATGAATGTGATCTTCGGTTTTACAGTGCCTGCAGCGAGTAACATTGTCGGTAGTTGGTGCTGAGCAAAGGGTGCAATGGCAGTAATCCAGTTCTAAATAGGCGCGGCAGTATTGGCATAAATAACGCGCGCTAGGATGATCACACAGATAGCACTGCTTGTTTTTTGTCCATAAGTAAACAAGATTTTTGAGTTTGGTTGACAGCTTTTCCCTAGCCATTAGTATTGCACTCCTTGCAAGATCAAATTCCAGAGGATGATATGGCGCTAACAATTTCTACCACCCCACGCTTTGATTGGACCGAAGCAGAAGTCAAAGCTCTATTTGACTTACCCTTTATGGATCTGCTGTTTCAGGCTCAAACTGTGCATCGGGCGAATTTTGCGCCAAATCAGGTACAAGTTAGCACGCTTCTTTCCATCAAAACAGGCGCTTGTCCAGAGGACTGTAAATATTGCCCACAAAGTGGCCACTACAATACTGAACTCGAAAAAGAGAAGCTGCTTGAAGTGCAAAAGGTATTAGAAGAAGCGGCTAAGGCGAAAGAAAAAGGCGCGTCACGCTTCTGTATGGGAGCGGCTTGGAAGCATCCTTCTGAGCGGGATTTCCCCTATGTGTTAGAGATGATTAAAGGTGTAAAAAATCTTGGACTAGAGTCCTGTGTCACCCTGGGAACACTGACGGATGCCCAAGCCAAACAGCTGGCCGATGTTGGGTTGGATTACTACAACCACAATCTAGATACCTCACCGGAATTTTATGACTCCATCATTACTACCCGCAGTTATCAAGACCGCCTAGATACTCTCTCTCGAGTACGTGACTCTGGTATCAAGTTATGTTGCGGCGGCATCATGGGGATGGGAGAGGAAGAGAAAGATCGTATTGGTCTCTTGCGCCAGCTTTCCCAAATGACGCCACATCCTGAAAGCGTGCCCATTAACATGCTGGTTAAGGTCAAAGGCACGCCATTAGAAAACGTTGATGATTTGGATGAATTTGATTTTATCCGCACTATTGCCGTAGCGCGTATTTTGATGCCGAAATCCCATGTGCGTTTGTCTGCGGGTCGTCAAGAGATGAGTGAACAGACCCAGGCCCTGTGTTTCATGGCAGGCGCTAACTCCATCTTTTATGGAGAAAAACTGCTAACCACCGGTAACCCCGAAGCAGATCAAGATCGCATGCTATTCGCCAAGCTTGGTATTAACCCAGAACAGCGCCATGATGTGTCTGATGAGGCTGTATTGGAGTCAATTGCCGCTCAAGCGAAAGCTCAGGCCGATAACAAAATGTTCTACGACGCGAATGCCTAAGTTACCAAATTGGTTGACTGATTCACTGGTGCTCCAACGAGAGCGCCAACTGTGGCGTCAAACTAAAGTGCTTGCTGCACCCCAGAATACCCAGATGTCGCTGGCTGGTGAGACTTATCTGTCGTTTTGCTCCAACGATTATCTGGGGTTGGCTGACCACCCCGCCTTGAAGCAAGCTCTAGCCGAAGGGGCGCTACGTTATGGTGCTGGCAGTGGCTCCTCCCATCTGGTGAGTGGTCATCTAGATATTCACGATCAGTTGGAGCAAGCGTTAGCCCAATGGTTAGGGGTTGAACGCGTTTTGCTGTTCAGTACTGGGTATATGGCAAATCTAGCGGTGATTTCTGCCTTAGGTGGGAAAGATTGTCCTATTTTACAAGATAAGCTGAATCACGCTTCTTTGATTGATGGGGCCCAATTATCGCAAGCTCCTTGGCGACGTTATCTTCATGGTAATGTGGACAGCGCTGCCAAGATGATGGCTCGTATGGAGCAGCTAGGCTTGTTGGTCACGGATGGGGTGTTCAGCATGGATGGCGATATCGCACCCTTGTCAGAGCTGGTAGTGCTTGCGGATCAAGAGCATTGGATGACCATGGTGGATGACGCCCACGGACTCGGTTGTCTTGGCGACCAAGGGCAGGGGAGTTTGTCGCTCGCTGGATTAAAGGCGGACGCCGTCACTCTGTTAGTCGGTACCTTTGGTAAAGCATTCGGCACGGCGGGTGCTTTCGTGGCTTGTTCCCAAGAAATGGCTGAGTACCTCACCCAATTTGCTCGCCCTTATATCTACACTACGGCAATGGCGCCAGCAATGGCTGCCGCGACACTGGCTAGCCTCGAATTGATTTGCTCAGCTGAGGGAGATCAACGTCGTCAACGCTTAAGCAATAATATTGCTTTGTTTAAGCAGTCGCTCCCGACACAAGGTGTCACCTTAATGGCTTCCGATACGGCAATTCAGCCGATTGTGATCGGCGACAGTGGTCGTGCTATGGCAGTGAGTGCATTTTTACAGCAACAAGGTATTCTTTGTACGGCGATTCGACCACCAACGGTTCCAGCAGGATCAGCTAGATTAAGGATCACTTTGTCGGCGGATCATACGCAAGAGGACATTGTTTTGCTGTGTCGCAAATTGGCGGATGCCATTGATTACACATCCGGAGGAGAATGATGCGTACACCGATTGAAACTCAGGTGTTTGGTTCCCCCAGTGCTCCTGCGCTTTATTTTGTTTCAGGTTGGGCAATGCCTGCTTCCCTATCTATGGAATTTATTCGTTGCCTTAGCCAGCAGTTCTATGTGGTTGTAGCGAATTTGCCCGGTGTAACCAGTGACGAACAATGGTTTAAGCGTAATCGGTTTGGCCCCAACTACGATATTGAAGCGCTTGCTGAACAATTAATTCGCTCTGCTCCCAAGCCTTGTTGGTGGATTGGCTGGTCCCTTGGCGGCGAAATCGCCACCTATGTGGCAGCACGTCGGTCTAGTTGTGTGGAAGGGTTGATTACCATTGCCAGTACGCCAAAATTCACTACCAGTACAGATTGGCCATCGGGCATAGCGTCAGAGGTGTTGGCATCCTTTGCTGATCTTGCTCGAACGAATCCCGTTAAAGCAGTATCCCGTTTCTTGTTACAACAAACCCAAGGTATTGCAGGGGGCAAGGAACTCGCTAAGCAGCTGCAGTCTGGTATTCCGGCGGAACTCATTGACAAAGAAGCTCTGTACCGTGGTCTGGATTTGCTGGCATCCCTAGATGTGCGGCGCGAGCTTGAACTGGTCGATGTCCCTGTGCTGCAGATTTTTGGGGAGCGAGATCAACTTGTTGATAGAAGCGCCGGGGCTTCCATACTAGAAAAGAATGCGTTAATTAAGCGTTATGTTATTGACCAATGTGGTCATCAACCTCATATCGAATCTCCTTCGCAGGTTGCTACCTTGATCCAGCAGTTTATTAATGACCACACAGATACCCACTGATCACCGTTACAAACAAACTGTCTCTCGCCGCTTCTCCCAAGCAGTTGATACTTACGATCAGCATAACTTGTTACAACAAGAGGTACTCAAGTTATTGCTGCCGTTGTTACCTACTTCCCCCCGTGGACTCTGGTTAGATTTAGGATGTGGCACAGGTGAAAGTACACGGCTGCTATCTCAGCAGCTGAGTCAGAAGCAGATCATTGCGGCAGACTTGTCCCCAGCTATGTTAATGAAGACAAGGGAGAAACTGCCAGTAAGCACGGTGTGTGCTGATGCTGAAGCGCTGCCTTTTGCCGAGAAGGCCTTTGCTGGTATTTGGTCGAGTTTGGCAATTCAATGGTGTTTGCAGCGTCATCAATTATTTAATGAACTGTATCGGGTGTTGAGCGCTGAAGGTGAGTTGGTGATTAGTACCTTGCTCGAAGGTTCCCTTGAACAATTTGATCAAGGTTGGCGTCAGGTTGATGGCAGTGTACATCACAATCGCTATCCATCTGCTGCTCTACTAGAAACGGAGCTGATGGCTGCAGGCTTCACTCAGGTTCGTGTGCTGCAGCAACCATTAACACTATATTTTACGACGTTAACAGCACTCACGGATTCGTTACGTAAAGTGGGGGCTTCTACCTTAAGTGATGTTCCCCAAGCCCAGTTTGCCAAAAGCAAATGGCGTGCTTTTAGTCAGTTCTATGAAAGTCTGCGTTGTCCCGATGGCCTACCATTGACTTATCAAGTTGGCTTTATCTATGCAAAAAAGAGGAATCTATGAAAACCAAGATTTTTGTTACTGGTATCGATACGGAAGTGGGTAAAACCTATGTGAGTACCGGTCTATTGCATGCTGCGGCACGACGCCAGCTACGTTGTTTTGGGTTAAAGCCCATCGCCTCTGGCGCTACTTTGCAAGATGGGGAGTTAAAAAACGAGGATGCATTGGCGCTACAATCAGCGAGTACATTGCAATTACCGTATCGCCAGATTAATCCATTTGTATTTGAGCCTGCAATTGCTCCTCACATTGCGGCGATGCAGAAAGGGCAGTTGATTACCGCATCCCGTGTGGAAGGTATGATTAATGGTGCTTCTCTTTTGTCCTATGACTTCTGTTTAGTAGAAGGAGCCGGTGGGTGGCGCGTGCCGCTGAATGACCGGGAGTACTTTTCTGATATTGCAAAACGTTTGCAGTGGCCGGTGGTGCTAGTGGTGTCCATGCGTCTTGGCTGTATTAATCATGCTCTGTTGAGTGCTCAAGCGATATTGTCAGATGGTCTTAAACTTGCTGGATGGGTGGCCAATACGGGGGCAGAGCGAATGCCATTTTATGATGAGAACCTTGCGACACTAAAAGCGGCCATGTCGGCACCATGCTTGGGCACCATCAGTTGGCAAGCCGATCAAAGCACCTATGACGACGAGTTCGATCAGATATTTGCCAATTTAGTTGAGTCTATCCACCCTACTGCAGGTGCATAACCGTCGACATGGTGTAGAATCAAATAGGTTTGGGATAATCAACGAAGGAATTACTTACATGGCTGGCTTATTGCGCAAGGTGAGTATCACCGGCCTATTATGGTTCATCTCCTCAGTAGTGATGGCTGAGTACTATATCGGTATGACAGCTGGATTTACTGGTCCTCAGGGGCAAGACAACCTAGCGTATCGCTATGGTGTGGAGGCCTACTTTCAGCAGATCAATCGCTCAGGTGGTATTAAAGGGGAAGAAATTGAGCTGGAAGTGCTCGACGATGAGTTCTCTCCCGATTTAGCAGAGCGTAATTTGATGCGTTTTGTGACCCGCAAAGGTGTGCTCGCTGTGTTGGGTGGCGATATGGCAACCGCATCGTCGCTGGCTTTGGCTGCCCAGCGGGAAAAGGTGTTGTTTCTAGGTTCCTTGTCAGGACACCCGACGCTTTACGGTAACGTGAGAAGCGTTTTGAACATTCGCCCTTCAATCGCTCACGAAGCTGAGTTCTTATGTCGCCAAATGCGCACCCAAGGAATCCGACAAGCGACAGTGGTAAGTCCAGATGAAAGTGCGGAGCACATCGCGGAGCTTTGTGGTGAGCACAGGGTTGAGTTGACCACCGTTCGTTACAGTGCCAGCACCTTGAATTTCCAGAGTACTATTGCCGCAATACAAAAACTTGGACACGAGCATGTAATATTGGTTGGTAGCTCAGTGGGGTTGAATCGCCTGCTGGATCAAGCCCCAGCGACCACACTGGGCTTTCATACGTTCTGGTTACCTTCCTTAGTTGATTTGACAGTAGTTAGCAATAACATCGCCACGCCAGTAAACATCAACCAAATCAGCTTCTTGCCAAAAAATCTTGAGCAGACTAAAACGTACCAAGAATATCAGCGCAGCTTACAGCAGTTAAATGCCTACTTAGTGCCCACACAACGGGGGTTTGAGGGGTATCTAGCCGGTAAGATTCTGGCTATCGGTTTACAAGATGTCGTGAAGCCTTTTGAAATTGAAAACCCCAGTGACTTCATGAAACTACCGCTCAATGTGGCCCGTCGCCTAACTGGCTGGGTGCAAACCGGTAAGGATTTTGAGCTTCAATCAAAACTCATCAATGCCTTAAGTGTGATGCGTTCGTTCGATTTGGGGATTGGTTACTATCCAGGCTACCAAGAAAATGAGAATAGCCTAAACTGGAATCTATCGATTCTTTCTGGATCACCGAGATAAGGAAACAGTGATGAGTAAGGATTTCAAAGCAAATGGTGTGCAACTTGCTCGGGTGAAGGCTCCGGTACTAATTCCCTTAGCTATAGCCTTTGTGGTGGTATGGTTGGCATTCGTGTCGGTGGTTTGGTTGTGGTTGGAAACAGGGCAGCAGCGTGCCTTAGAAGAAATGACCCAACGTTTCGATGATCAGCTATTTCAGTCTCAGTCTTCCATGGTCAGTCAAATGGAAGAGCGTATCGGCTTGCTGTCCTCGGTGATAGAAGCGGCTAGCATGGAAGATAAAGAGCGCTTGGTGGAGCGTCTTTTAGATGAGTCAGCGCAAGGGTTGCAGCTTAGCCGTCTATTGTGGCTTCAGCCTAATGGCGAAAGTCACTACGAATATTCATTGTCGGCGCTGCCTACAGCAGATGCTCTAAACGAACCCTTATTCGAAAATTATCAGTGGCCGCAAAAGCGTAGTGGTTTGATTCTAATGGCTCATGGGGAAATGGCGCTTCGTGTCATTTTACCAATTTCACAAAATGACCCTAGCTTAGGCGTTATGCTAGCAGACTTACCCTTTAACAAGATGGTGTCTTCGCTGGCGCGTGCGCTCGATGTATATGCCAACGTTTTGGTCAATGCCGGGGATGTGGACGAAAACGCTATGAAGAGTTTTGGTAGCGGCAGTATGTCCATGCAGAAGGAATATGCGTTAGGTCACTTTAAGTCTTTATTTGCTTCCGATGCGCTCACCGATGTTACCACCTTCGTGCCGGTCTTAGAGGACTTTGAGCAGCGTAAAGTGGCTGGTCAACTTTACTTTTTGACCGGTTTTGATGTGGCTGAAATTACCTACGACTTAGCTGTCTTGCCGGTGTTGTCGGCCGATGGGGATGACTTAGCTTACGTGCTGATGGTGAAGGACTCTAGCCAAGTCGAGCTGGAAACCTTTTGGGTGCAAGCAGTCGTGACCGGGATCGCATTGGTCATCGCCGCTATTCTGTTGGTGCTGTTCTATTTTTTGCTAGGTCGCATCGAACGTCGTATTCAATCCGGTGAGATGACCATTTTACAAGAACGGGACCGTTCTGAAAGTCTGCGCATGAATGCAGAATCCTTACGGGAAGAGGCGGAATTGCATCGTGAGGCAGCAGAAAGCGCCCGTGACGCAGCGGAAAAGGCCAGCGCCGTCAAATCCGAGTTCCTAGCCAAAATGAGTCACGAGTTGCGAACTCCTCTTAATGCCATTATCGGTTTATCGGAAATGATGCATGAGGACGCAAAAGAGTTTGGTGATGATGACTATGTAGAACCATTAGAACGGGTGATTCGTTCCTCTAAACATCTATTAAATTTAATTAATGAGATTTTGGATATCTCAAAAATTGAAGCCGGAAAAATGGAGTTGCACAACGAACAGGTCAACTTCGACGCCTTGCTTGAGGACGTTGCCGCGACGGCACGACCTCTTATTCAGAATAAGCCGATTGAGCTTAAGCTAGAGCTGGAAAAGATTGGCACTGTGTACGGCGATCCCACGCGGATTAAGCAAATTTTACTGAACTTGATGAGTAACGCGGCAAAATTTACTGATAGTGGTAGCGTTACTTTATCGGCGCAGATGCTAGAAGAAACGATATCCGTGGCGATTAAAGATACCGGCCCAGGCATGAGTGAAGAGCAGATGGCTACGCTTTTCGCTGATTTTGTGCAACTTGACTCCAAATCCAATCGTAAGCATGAAGGCACAGGATTGGGGCTGGCGATAAGTCGAAAATTTGCTCGCATGATGGGGGGCGATATCAGTGTTGCCAGTCGCGAGGGTGAAGGCTCCTGCTTTACAGTGCATCTACCACTGCCTCGTTCAGAGGGGGGCGTTAAGCCGCTTGCTCCATTTAAATCCAGTACTACTCAGCGTACCATCTTGATCATTGAAGATGATGATGTTTGTGCCAAGTTGATTAGCAAGCATTTCGCTAAAAACTTCCGGCTACTGTATGCAAAAGATGGCGTCGAAGCGTTACGTATCGCCCGCGATGAGCAGGTAGATTTGATCACTCTAGATGTAGAAATGCCGCTGTTGAATGGCTGGGATACCTTGGCGGCAATCAAAGCCGATAAAGCCTTGGCAGATATTCCTGTGGTCATTATATCCGTTGATGATGACAAGACCCGTGGCTTTGCTCTTGGTGTGGACGATTATGTAATCAAGCCAATTGGCAATGAAGATATGCAGCGGATTCTGGGGCGTTTTCACTCTGTGGCGGTGGAGCGTTCCCTTGATGTGCTATTAGTCGATGATTCCGGAGAGATACGCATTGCCGCCCGCCGCATTTTAGAAAAATCGGGTGCAACAGTGAGAGAAGCTGGAAATGGCATCGAGGCTTTAGCACGGGTCAACGAGCGTAAGCCAGACTTTGTGCTATTGGACTTGATGATGCCACAGATGGATGGTTTCGAGTTTTTAGACACATTACGAAATAGCGACGCTTTTAAAGAGTTGCCCGTGTATGTCATGACAGCCATGACATTGACCGATGTGCAAAAACGGTTATTGGAACGTCAAGCTAGCGCTGTTTTGAGTAAGGGCGGTGCTGGTGTTGACTCCTTGTTCAATCGTATCCAAGGCTTGGTAGCGAAGGACGAATGATGGGCAAAACAGTTCTGTATGTGGAAGACAACGAAGACAATGTCTATATGCTGGGACGCCGCTTAAAGCGTTTGAAAATAGATATGGATGTTGCCGTTACGGGTGAAGAGGGTGTTGATAAAGCCCTGCATAATACCTATGACTTAATCATCATGGATTTGAGTTTGCCGGGTATTGATGGTTGGGAGGCGACGCAGCAAATTCGCGCGGCTGGCATCGAAACGCCGGTGCTCGCCTTGTCAGCTCACGCGATGCAAGAACATATTGATCAGGCGCTCGCCGCCGGGGCAAATGATTTCGATAGTAAACCAGTCGATTTCGAACGATTTAAAGCAAAAATGGAAGCCTTGCTGGGAGAGCTTTAATGCCAACCATTTTGATAGTTGATGATATAGAAGACAACCGCTACACCCTGCGTCGGCGCTTGAAGCGTTTCGGTTATGAGCAGTGCGTAGAAGCAGAGTCTGGTTATCAGGCCTTGGAAGTGCTTCGAGCCCAGGCAATAGATTTGGTCTTTTTGGACTTAATGATGCCTGGTATGGATGGTTTCGATGTATTACGTGCTATGCGTGATGAACAGATGTTGGATCATTTGCCGGTGGTGATGATTTCGGCTGCGGATGATTTAGAGAATGTTGCCAAGGGCATTGAACTGGGAGCCGAGGATTATCTATCGAAACCGTTTAACCCAGCGATTCTAAAAGCTCGAACCGAGTCTGCGTTAGAAAAGCGTCAGCGTGCCCTTAGCAAACTGTCTCAGGCGAAACATTTTGACGATGATACTGGGCTGATGAACCTGAATGGTCTAATGGAAGCGAGTCTTGCTTGGCCTAGTGAAGCGGGGGGGCCGATCTATCATGGACTGTGGTTTAGCTTTCAAAAAAGTGGCGCCATTTACCGTAGCTGTGGCGCTTCTATTAAGTCTAATTACTTGCGTAGTCAGGTAGAAAAACTGCAAAACCTGATCGCCAGCGAGAACTTGTGTGGCGAGTACTGTGTTTATCGTGGACGCGATGATTCGATCGCTATGACCTTGGCGGGGTGTGATTTAGAGCGGGTATTAGACGTTGCTGCCAAGATTATGCGCCAGCTTAGCGGTCGCATTGAACTGGATGGCATTTCATTTATTGAGGATGTGCGGGTTGGTGTAGCGGCTCCTGAAGCGTTAGTGGATGGTGATGAGCTGATTAGGCAAATGATTTCCGCTACCGAATCAACCAGTCAGAACCAGCCAATCGCCTTGTATCAAAACGCCAACCAATCTGATGCATTGGGGAAAATTGTCCTAGAGGCTGAGTTAAAACGCGCAATTGAAGATCGAGAATTGGTGGTCTATTTGCAACCTCAGGTGGACGCCAATAGTGGTACTCTAGTTGGTTCGGAAGCTTTGGTTAGATGGCCGCACCCAGAGCGGGGGATGGTATCACCGGGGGCGTTTATCCCCTTGGCTGAAGAAGTAGGCTTGATGCCTGAGTTGGGGGATTTAGTAATTTCCTTAGTACTGGAAGCGTTGCAGGGCATGGGAGATAAAGCGGTGCCCACTAGCATCAATATTTCCTCCGACCACTTTTTGCGTTCAGGCTTTGTCACCTATTTTCAGCGTCAGCTTGAAGAGAGCGGTGTTGCTCCCCATTTAGTCAAACTTGAACTGACTGAAAGTGTGTTGATCGCCAACAAAGAGCACGGAATTAAGGTAATGCAAGCACTGCGGGATCTGGGTGTAAAACTTTCTTTGGATGACTTCGGTACAGGTTATTCTTCCTTATCGTACTTGCTGGAATTACCCCTCGATCAATTGAAAATTGATAAGCAATTTGTTGACGCACTGGATCGTGATCAACGTTCTTCCAGCGTGATGAAGCATGTGATTTCTCTTGCTCACGAACTTGAACTTGAAGTCGTGGTCGAAGGGGTTGAGACGCAGGAGCAATGGCAGCGAGTGGCTGCCGCTGGCGCAGATTTGATACAGGGCTTTTACTTCTTCCGTCCGCTTCCGTTAGCGGAGTTTCAACAACAGTTGCCCTGATTGTGCCGAGCCGTCTCAAGCCTATGTTATGATGTGGTTATTTTTCTATATAAAATAGGTAGTTATGCACGCTTGTTTAGTCGGTTTAACACAGCAAGAATACGATGCTTTGATCCCCGTGCTTTGTTACCTAGATATTAGTTGGGAAGATTATCGAGCCACTGGTGGCGATGCTGATGTGGTTGTTGTCGGAGTGGGGGTGGCTGTTGAAGAGCTACTTGATTGCGGTTTGCCCATCATTAGCTTAAAACAGAAAAGTGATTTGCTGCACGCCAATCTATACTACTTGCCTCTGCCATGGCGAGAGGCCCTAGTCGCACCCATTTTAAAGCAGTTGACTCCCCGCCCCAATTTGCCGCGTAGACAAAGTGTTAACCTTAATATCTACATCCGTCATGTGGAAACTCTACTCATCAGGCAAGCGCTTCTGGTATCAAATGGCGTGGTTTCCAAAGCCGCTGATCTGTTGCAAATTCAACGTACCACTCTGATTGAAAAAATGCGCCGCTACAATATTGATAAAGCCGGAAGCTAGTGGGAGTGGTTGTTTGAATAAAGATCAGGAAATAGCCTTTTTAAAGGAAGCGTTCGCTGAGTTCGAGAAAACGTCCGCCGCCCTGCAAGCTTCCTATAAGGCGCTGCAGGGACAAGTAGCGACTCTGACGCAGCAACTGGCGCAGGCTGAACAGGAAAAGGCACAGGAGCAAGAGCGTAATCGCCTGCTATTGCAGCAGTTGCAAGTACTATTTGCTTCGATGCCAATCGCCGTATTGCTATTGAATGAGGCCGGCCTGGTGGTTATGTCGAATCCGGTAGCGACCCGTCTATTTGGCTTTAATTTACTTGGTCAACCTTGGGCAAAGATTGTGCCGACCAGTTTTCGTCCACAAAAGGATGACGGTCACGAAGTTACCATGGTTAGCGGGCGTCGCGTTCGTGTCGAAACGTCATCTCTTGGGGAAATGCCAGGGCAGCTTATTGTGTTGGTGGATTTGACGGAAACGCGAGATTTGCAAAGGCAACTTGCCCATCACGAGCGTCTATCTACCATGGGGAAAATGGTTGCGGCCTTAGCCCATCAGATACGTACACCACTTTCTTCGGCGACCCTGTACGCGGAACATTTGCTTAAGCCGGATTTACCCGACACAATGCGTACACGCTTCGCGAGCAAATTAGGTGAGCGTCTTGGCAATATTGAGCGGCAAATCCGAGACATGCTGATTTTTTCTCGAGAAGAAGTCAGATTAGATGAAAAAATCGCTGTTCCGGACCTGTTTGATGAATTAGCCCAGCGAGCGGAAGAAATCACCACTCAAGCGGGGGTGGTCTTGCAGCTTGATAATGAAGCGAATACCGGAGTAGTGCAGTGCAATAAAGAAGCGCTACTCGGGGCATTATTAAATTTGGTGAATAACGCCTGCGAAGCGGTCGAGGATAGGTCTCTGGTTATTCTAAGAAGCCAAGTCGATAGGCAAGCCTCAAGCCTGCAAGTACAGGTGATTGACACAGGTATGGGGATGTCGCCAGAGCAACTTGAGCAAGTCCAGCAAGGCTTTGTGACGACTAAGCAACACGGTACAGGGTTAGGGTTAATGGTGGTGAAGGCGATTGCTAGAGCTCATCACGGAGAGTTTCTGTTAAGCAGTATTCAAGGAAAAGGCACTACCGCCACCATTAGACTGCCATTATTGGGATAAAGTGACATGAACGATATTAGATTACTCGTCATTGAGGACGATAAAGGTCTCGCTGAAGCGTTAGAGGACACACTGTTGCTTGCGGGTTACCAGTGTCATATCGCGCACTCCGCGGAAGAAGGAATTGTCGCTCTAAAAAACAACACATTTGCCATGGTCATCAGCGACGTGAATTTGCCTGGTATAGATGGCTACGGGGTGTTGAATCATGTGATAGAACACTATCCTGATCTGCCGATTATGCTGATGACGGCCTATGGCGACATTGCCCATGCTGTGGAAGCAATGCGCAATGGCGCGGTGGATTACCTGCTAAAGCCCTTCAAGGAGCAAGAGTTGTTGGAAGTGGTGCGCAAATATACGGCGCAAGTCGTTGCCGCCAAAGATCAGGCTCCTATTGCAGTCGATCCAGCGAGTAAAGGTCTGTTGGAATTAGCGGCTAGAGTAGCGGCGACGGATTCTACCGTATTAATTTGTGGTGAAAGTGGTACTGGTAAAGAAGTGTTGGCTCGTTACATTCATTCGTGCTCTGGGCGCTCTAGCGAACCGTTCGTGGCGATTAACTGTGCCGCGATCCCAGAAAATATGCTGGAAGCCATTTTATTTGGTTATGAAAAAGGCGCTTATACTGGCGCAGTTTCCTCACAAGCTGGTAAATTTGAGCAGGCTAACGGCGGGACCTTGTTGCTAGATGAGGTTACCGAGATGGATGTGGGTTTGCAGGCTAAGCTCCTGCGGGTTTTGCAAGAGCAAGAGGTGGAGCGCTTAGGGGGAAAAAAAGCTATCCCGCTGGATGTACGCATTATTGCCACGACTAACCGTGATTTAGCAGATTACGTGCGTGAGGGAGGTTTTAGAGAAGACCTTTATTACCGTCTTAATGTATTTCCGCTGAAATGGATGCCGTTGCGTGAGCGTAAAGGAGATATTGTTCCTATGGCTCAGGCGTTGTTGGCCAAGCACTGTGTAAAAATGCGTCGTGATGGAACTCAACTTGCTCCCGCTGCACTAAGTAAGTTAGAAAGTCACCCTTGGCCTGGTAACGTGCGCGAGCTTGATAATGTGATCCAGCGAGCTTTGATTCTTTGTTCCAGCGGCAAAATTAATGACCATCATATTGTGTTTGATATGTTAACGGTTGTTGAACCTGACGTTAGCCCAGAGGTCGAAGATGCTGCCTCTATATTAGGTAAAGGAGTGCAACAACATGAATTTCGTATCATAGCTCAAGCGCTAATAGAGGCTAAAGGTAGACGTAAAGAAGTCGCAGAAAAACTGGGTATCAGTCCAAGGACTTTACGTTATAAGATTGCCAAGATGCGTGAGGCTGGCATAGAAGTTGATTGAACTAAGGGTCTGGTTTTTTATCGCAGTGTGCTAAGCTAGTGCAGTAACTGAAAAATAGGTGAAAGTTATGGTAACCAATCGACCTGATATTAATCAGGTGCTTTCTCAAATGCGTGATTTGCGCAGTCAAATAGGCTCCCCCGGCAGCCAATTGACTTCCCCAGTGAGTGGAGTTGAGCAAACGCAAGCGGTGGAACGACCTGATTTTGCTGATATGTTGAAGTCGGCGGTAGATAACGTGAACAGTTTGCAAAAAGAAGCAAACACGTTAGCACAAGCCTACGAGCGTGGTGACCAAGGCGTGGATCTGCCCCAAGTGATGATTGGTTTGCAGAAGTCCAGCGTGTCATTTGAAGCGATGACTCAAGTGCGCAATAAACTTGTAGATGCCTATGAGAAAATAATGAACATGCCTATCTAGACTATTAGGCAGTTGGCTAGGTGAATGGACAATATTCCGGCAGATCGATCTGAACAAAAGCTCTATTTAGAGCTACTTACTGGCTTCAACAAGCTGACGGTCATTCGTCAGTTGGCGTTGATGGTCGGTCTTGCTGCGTCTATTGCTATCGCTTTAGCGGCAGTCCTTTGGACTAGCGGCCCGGAATACAAGCCAGTCCTGAGTAGTATTACGGATTACAACGCAGATCAGATTGTTGAAATCCTCAACACGAACAATATTCCCTTTCGTTTAGATGAAAATACCGGTGCTTTGCTGGTCGAAGCAGACTCTTATCATCAAGCTCGCTTAAAACTCGCTGGGTCTGGGATAGTGTCGGATAATATTGTTGGCTTTGAAATCATGGATCAGAATCAAAGCCTTGGTTCATCTCAATTTGTTGAGACCGCCCGTTATCGTCGCGGCTTGGAAGGGGAGCTGAGTCGTACCATTACAAGTCTGCAGAGTGTTAAATCTGCCCGAGTGCATTTAGCTATTCCGAAAGAGTCGGTATTTGTACGTGATACCCGCAAACCTTCTGCATCCGTATTTCTCGAACTCTATCCCGGGCGTAGGTTAGATCGCAGTCAAGTGGATGCCATTATCAATTTAGTCGCCTCGAGCATCCCCCAGCTAAGTGATAAAGATGTAACCGTGGTGGATCAGCGGGGAACCTTGTTAACCGAGAAAGATAGCAGTTCTGAATTATCCATTGCAGGCAAGCAATTTGAATATACCCGGCGGGTCGAGGATGTGCTACTACAGCGGGTAAACAATATTCTCGACCCTGTCGTGGGTGGTGGGCGGTTTAAAGCGGAAGTCTCGGCAGATATTGATTTCACCGCTGTTGAGCAAACCGACGAACAATATAACCCAGATTTATTGGCACTTCGCAGTGAGCAAACTCTACGTGAGCGACGCAATTCTGCCGCGGCTAACAGCGGTGTTCCCGGTTCACTGACTAATCAGCCTCCAGGAGCGGTAACTGCACCGGAAGCAGTCGATGAGAATGGTGCTCCTATCGGCGGAAACGCTAATAGCAGCAATGATCAAAGTCGTGAAGAGGTGACGCGAAACTTTGAGCTTGATCGCAGTATTAGCTATACCAAGCGTCAGCAGGGTACCGTCAGACGTTTGTCTGTGGCTGTTGTAGTCGACGATATCGCTTCTCTGGATAGCGAGACCGGAGCGCTTATTCGTACACCTTGGAGTGATGAAGAGCTTAGCAGACTTACACTACTTGTTCGTGATGCGGTAGGTTATGACCCTTCCCGTGGTGATAGTGTCAGCGTGATCAACTCGCCGTTCGCCTTGCCGGAACCCCCAGATCTGCCAGAGCCCATACCATTCTACCAGCAGACTTGGTTCCTCAATTTGCTGCAGCCTTTGATGGTGGGTATGTTTGTCTTGTTGCTCCTGTTGCTAGTGGTACGCCCGATATTGCGTACCTTGAGTGAGCAAAATAAAATCGCAGTGGCAGAAGACACCGAAGCTGCTATTTTTGCCGATGAAACTGACGAAATTTCTGATGATCAGGTATCTCTCGTTAGTGCAGAGGATGTCTTAGTTCCTGGCTCCCCAGAGAAGATTGAGCGTCAGCTTAATGCTATCCGTGGTTTGATTGCCGAGGAACCAGAGCGTGTTGCTCAAGTAGTTAAGCAGTGGGTAATGGAAGGCTAGATGTCAGATGCAACTGGGGGCGATTTAAGCTCCATTCAAAAAGCCGCTGTTTTGCTGATGTCGCTCGGTGAATCAGACGCAGCACAAATTCTTAAGCATATGGGGCCAAAAGAGGTTCAGCGTATTGGTCAGGCTATGGCGCAGCTGAGTAACGTACAGCGCCACCAAGTGGAAAAGGTATTAGACGATTTCCTAGTGTTAGTTGGAGATCAAACCGGCCTAGGTCTGGGTGCTGACGGCTATATTCGCAATATGTTGAAAGAAGCCCTAGGTGAAGAAAAAGCCGGTAGTTTGATTGATCGCATACTGCTAGGCGGAAATACTACTGGTTTGGATACGTTAAAATGGATGGAGCCAAGGGCTGTTGCGGATGTGATTCGTTATGAGCACCCGCAGATTCAGGCGATTGTTATCTCCTATTTGGATCCGGACCAAGCAGCGGAAATTCTGGCTAACTTTGATGAGCGGGTGCGGCTTGATATTGTGTTACGGGTAGCAGCCCTAGAAACCGTACAGCCGGCTGCGTTGCAAGAATTGAATAACATTCTTGAGCGTCAATTCTCTGGCAACAACTCAACTAAGTCTACTTCGATTGGTGGTATTCGTACCGCTGCCAATATTATGAACTTCATCGACAGCTCGGTTGAAGCCGAGTTGATGGAGTCGATTCGCGACGTCGATGAAGACCTAGCGAACAACATTCAAGACCTGATGTTCGTATTTGATAACCTGATGGATGTGGATGATCGAGGTATTCAGGTGATTCTGCGCGAGGTAGAGTCTGAAACCTTGATTTTAGCCCTCAAAGGTGCGGATCCTGATATGCAGGAAAAAATCTTCAAGAATATGTCGTCCCGTGCGGCTGATATGTTACGCGATGACCTTGAGGCTAAAGGTCCAGTGCGTGTTAGCGAAGTAGAAGTTGCACAAAAAGAGATCTTGGCGATTGCCCGTCGCTTAGCAGACAATGGTGAAATTGTCTTGGGTGGCGGTGGAGAGCAGATGCTTTAGTGGTAGCTCATGGTGAAAGATGAATCCGGTGAACGCAAACTTACGGCGTACGAGCGTTGGGAGTTACCTAACTTAGAGCGCGGCGAGCCCGCGCCAAGTGTCGGCCAATCGGCACTGGCTATTCGTGAAGAAGCCTTTGAAGTTGACGAAGAAATCAGTGACGAGGAACTGGTTTACGAACCACTGACTGCACAACAGCTAGAGGAAATACGTTCCGCGGCCTATGAAGAGGGCTTTATACAAGGGGAAGCGGATGGCTATCAAAAAGGCATGGAAGAAGGGCATGCTGCGGGTGTTGAACAAGGTCTAGTAGAAGGCCGTGAGCAGGGATACCAAGAAGGTCTGGCACAAGCGCTTACCGAAGGCACGGAGCAAGCTCAGCAGCAGCTCGAAGTATTAGAACAAGCCCTTAATGCATTAGTCGATGAACTGCAATCGCCCCTCGAAGATAGCCGTGATGCGTTAGAAAGATTACTGGCGCAAACAGTTCGTAGCATGGTCAGTCACATTACTGAGCGCGAGCTGACAGATCATGCTGAAGCGCTCCTGACACGTCATTTGACGGCCGCCCTAAATCGACTTAGTGAATTTAGCGGGCGTATCAAAGTCAAAGTGCATCCAGACGTTCTTGAAGCAGCTGAAGCATTACAAGTTTCTTCCCGTCTTAACCTGCAATTTGAAACTGACTCGGAATTATTGCCAGGGGGGTTTATTATCGACTCTCAAGCATTTCACCTAGATGGTCGGGTCGAAACAGCCATGGCGGCGATATTCGATGGTTTCGCCAAGGAGCAGGAGTAACCTGCTAACATGACTTCTATTCTTGAAAGACTCGACAAACGCTTCAGCTCCCCATTACCAAAACGCTCCCTAGATATAGAAGGTAAAGTGACCCGTATGGTTGGCTTAACCATGGAAGCGGTAGGATTATCAGCGGCCTTAGGGGACCGTTGTGCTGTTCAAATTCGAGCGGAGCGGTGGGTCGAGTCTGAAGTGGTAGGCTTTACCGGCGAACTAACCTATTTGATGCCAACGGAAGCGATTGATGGCATTGCTCCGGGGGCCCGGGTTCGTCCGTTAAAAGAAGACAGCCAGATGCCTGTTGGCCCAGGGTTGCTTGGTCGTGTTGTGAATGGCTTAGGGCGTCCTTTAGATGGTAAGGGGCCGATTCAAGCGCAAGATTATATTAGCCTTCAAGGGGAAATTATTAACCCGTTGGAGCGTAAGCCAATCACTGATACCCTAGACGTGGGCATCAAAGCCATCAACGGTTTGCTGACGGTTGGTAAAGGCCAGCGTCTCGGCTTGTTTGCGGGTAGTGGTGTTGGTAAAAGCGTACTACTAGGTATGATGACCCGCTTTACCGAAGCGGATATCACCGTCGTGGGCTTGATCGGCGAGCGTGGTCGTGAGGTGAAAGAATTTATTGAGCAAACCTTGGGAGAAGAGGGGCTTGCTCGCTCCGTGGTAGTGGCTTCGCCGGCTGATGATTCGGCATTAATGCGCCTGCGTGCAGCAGTGTTAACCTCTCGTATTGCCGAGTACTATCGGGATCAAGGTAAAAATGTCTTGCTGCTAATGGATAGTCTCACCCGTTATGCCCAGGCACAGCGTGAAATTGCACTGTCGGTAGGGGAGCCCCCAGCAACCAAAGGTTATCCTCCATCGGTGTTTTCTAAGTTGCCTTGGCTAGTAGAACGTGCCGGAAATGGCAAAGAAGGCGGCGGCTCGGTAACGGCATTTTATACGGTACTCACGGAGGGAGATGATCAGCAAGATCCTATCGCGGATGCGTCGCGGGCTATTTTGGATGGTCATGTTTTACTATCGAGACGCTTGGCGGAAGAGGGCCATTATCCTGCTATTGATATCGAGGCGTCCATTTCTCGAGCGATGCCACATATTGTCTCGGAGGCCCATCTTCAAGGCGCTTTGCAAGTTAAGCAACTCTATTCCAAATTTGCTCAGAACCGAGATTTAATTGCCGTAGGTGCCTATGCCAAGGGGAGTGATCCGGATCTGGACCGTGCTATTACCTTGATGCCAGCGATTAATGGTTTTTTACGCCAGTCATTGCGGGAAAGCTTTACCGTGGATCAAACTCTGGAGCAGCTGGTCAAGGCCATGACGTCTGGTTAAACTGTAGCGCAAGTCTAATTTCCCCATTTACCAAGGAGTGATATGAAGAAGTCTCAGCGAATGTCATTGCTGGTAGATGTGTGGCAACGTCGCGAAGATGATGTGGCGAAGCAGCTGGCCCAGGATCAGCAGCGGCTTGAGGCGGATCAGCGTAAATTGCAAGAGCTAATGGACTACGCCAGCCAATATGAGCAGGAGCGTAACCTCCTCGGTCTATCCCCTTATTTAGCAACCAATTACCAGCATTTTGTCGATCGGGTGCAACAAGCTATCACACAGCAGCGTCAGCAAATTCAGCGCTCTGAACAGCAGGTTAATATGACCCGCAGAAGATGGCAGCAAGCCAGAGCAAAAACCAAAGGAATGGATTGGCTAAAGGACAAAAGTGAGCGAGAAGAGCAAGCGGTAGTTGATAAGCAGGAACAAAAGCAACTGGATGAACATGCTGGGCGATTGTATTTTAGTCGTCGAGGACTGTTTTGATGACTAGCGCTTTGATAAAGGCTTGTTACGAGCTTGAAGTGGCAGCGCTTAGTTTAACTGAGCCGCTCAACGGTCAAGAAATACGCCGGCTTAATCAAATTGCGTTTGTGGCTTCTCATTTTGCCACTAAGTTGGGTATTGAGAATTATCTAAAGGAATTCGTGGGACAGTTGGGGCAATGCCGTCTGTCATCACTAGATGATTTTAAAGTAGGCCTTGCTAGCTACATAATCTTCTTGAGAGGGAAGCTATTTTCACCTGAGCAGAGCTTTGTTACGCCATCGCTTCCTGCTGTTTGCTCCCAGCCTAGGCGATTAGTGATTGGTACTTTTCAGGGGGAGCGCAATAGTTTCTGGCATGAGCTAGATATCTTGACTGAATTTGGGGACTGGCACGTTACCTCAGTGGCGCAGCCAGAATTAGTTACCCGAAAATCCTTCAGCGCACAAATTCATCTAATGACGGCCGTCACTCAAGCTTTTCTGGAAAGTCGTTTTGAAGACTGGCGGTGGCGCTTAGCGCCGTTAAGGTCAGCTCAATTTGTGAATGGTAGTGTATCCGGCTTATCTCCAGCTTACCTTGCTAGACAGCAGCAAGAGTGTAGCTTGTCGATTGGCTCTTCCGAGCTTACCAACAGCTCTGCATCGGAGCTCTCAATCGCCTCAAGTTGTTTTCTCCGACCTATTTGGCTCCATGGAGCAAGATATATGCTTCACATGGATACTGAGCTGCAGTTATTAGGGGCAGATCAATTAGTATACAAGCCCTCCACCGAGCTGTTGTGCGTGCTGTCACAAGGAGAAGTGAGTTGGGCAATTCCTTATTACTGGGTAATTAATGACAGTCTTCGAGGTGCAAATCTTCCCAATGTGCCGAGCTTTGTATTGTCCGAAGACGGTCAGCGGGTGCCAGTTGATGAGGGGCATGCTGGTATCTATGAGCACTGGTTGCATATCGATAGTATTTCCGAGAGCTATCTCTTGTTGGTGCCGAGAATCCAGTTGCTTTCAGCTATTCCTCTCGTGGTACGCCATCATGCTAAGTTCTGTGCCAACTATTGGATGTCCCAGGGACAGGTTTTCCGTGAGCCATGGCAGCCACTACTCAGGGCTATCGAGTCAGACCCTCTGGAATTTCCGGTGATTTCTCCTGAGTATCGGGGGGTAGAATTTCTTTACTCAGACTCATCGCCAACGACCATCAAAATTGACGATGGGGTGATTATTGATGTGTTAGTTGATGACTTGGGGCATTGGGTGAGCGAGCGGGAAATCCTCTACGGTGAGTATGTGCTGCCGGTATTGAGGGTAGGGAGTAATATGCAAGTCCCCTCTGGTTCGGAAACAGGTATTATTGTGCTAATTGGCCAGGGTGAGGCATGGTTTGGCTTGTTGCTCCGGCGGCCGCTGGGACTTACTGAAATGCCACAGAAAATTGAATCTGTGTCTATCACGTTAAGCGCAGATTTTGTGGTGCAAATTCCTACGGACAACGCAACAGTGGCAATCCACTCTCATCATTACCGTGATCTTTGGTCGGATCTCTATACTCAGGTTGCTAAAAATGGAAACTGAAGATATCTGCATTGCTGCATTTGCTAAAAAGCGTAGTCGTCAAAGCGATTGGCTGGTAGTACATGGAGTACTGTTTGTTTTGCTTTTTGGTGGTTTCACCGGCAGTTGCTTATATTTGAGTCTCTACCCCGACTCTATGGCCCTGTCGCCATGGTGGTTGTATGGGGCCGGATTTGGCCTTGTTGTGGGGTATTTCGTCTACCTACTCAGAAGAGTTCATCAGGATACTCAAGCGAGTTTGCGTTACTTCCAATTATTGGTTGATCGTAGGGAACGGCATCCAGAGCACCAGTTGGTGCCGGTTAGTAGAAGGGATGAGTTTGGTGATTTTGCGCGTTATCTTGATAACGCTTTAGTAACGATCGCTTACGACTACCAGCATGTGTCAAACAAATTTGAGCTGTTGCAGGCCGCGTTGGCGGGATCTCTAACCGCGAAAGTTCTGCTCAATAGTAAACATGAAGTTGTCACACAGAGTCTGGGTTTTATGAATCTATGGGAGCATTCCCGCAGCGAAATTTCCGCATTGGTTGGTGCTGATCATCATCTAGACTGTCTCATTGGTGAGAGACTGGATGTGGGTGATATCGAACACGGCAGCGTGCGATATATCGACAACATCCGTTACGAACTGAATAAGTTGCCGTTGCTGCATGAGAATGAACCTATTGGTTTCTTGCTTGAATGCCGACAGCATCAGAATCAAGCGGAAATACAGGCGCTTACTGCCAACATCAATCTGTTAGCCGCCGATAGTTGGGATATACCAGTCAGGTTACAGGATAAGTTATCGCCATTTTATCCTCATACGGTCAAATTGGAGTCTGTGCGTCGTCGAGTAAAAGGGGCGTTAGAGCAACTGTCACATTTCTTTATTGAACATGGTGTAGTGACGCAAAAAATTACTAAACTACAACAGCTCGAAGGACTGACGACAGCTAATCTTCAACCTAGCGGTATTGATCAAGCGCAACTAGAGGGTTGGCAAACCACTCACTTGGAGCAGCTGAACGAGATTTATCGTCAATTAGGTAATCTTGCCAGTGGTCTGGATCATCAATCTCAGAGCGTGGCGGAGAACACCGAAACTTGGACAGAGCAGATGCGCTCAAGTAGAGATCAGCTGCAGTTTGTGCAACATGCGATTGAAGATATAAAAGCGGCTATCGTGCAGTGGATTGCTCCAGGAGCGGTGCAAAACCCCCAATTAGTTAGAGCCCATGCGATTGATCTCAGTCACGATATAGATACCGTTATTGCGGTCGTCCGCGAAGCGCGTTCGATCATAGATACAGAGATGCTCCCCGGAACGGATGGCCACGAAATCATTCACGATGTTACTGAATTAGGCGAGCGAATTTTACAAGCCGAAGCGCACGTAAAAGGGCTTTCCAGATTATATGCTCACAAGATTGAGAATGTAGCGATAGAGCCGTGGGACGAATTTTAGAAGGGATAGAATATGATTCATCACGAATTAATAGCGAAAACGAAGACGGTAAAAGTGGTTGTCGAGGGACGGTTCGATTTCAACTGTCAAAACGAGTTCAAAGAAGTCATTACCCAGTACTCAGGCCAGAATCGCTTTTTGATTGATTTGAGTAGGGTAACTTATATGGATTCGGCGGCACTAGGCATGTTGCTGTTATTGCGGGATCACGCGGGTGGTGGCCAAGAAAAAATCATCTTGAAATCGGCGCCTCCAGCCACCCTTGATGTATTGCGCATCGCCAACTTTGATCGACTTTTTACCTTGGAGTGATGTCTGATGAGTGAGCACCTGACCATATTAGTTGCAGATGATAATCCATCTGACCGGCTGCTGTTGCAGTCTATGCTGAGTCGCTTTGGTCACAAAGTAGTTTGTGCCGAGGATGGTCAGGAAGCGATCGATTTCTTTGATCCAGACGTGATTCAACTGGTCTGCCTAGACATCCGTATGCCACGTAAAAATGGCTGGGAAGCCGCGTTGGAAATTCAGGCGTTAGCAACAGATAAGTTGGTTCCAATCGTTTTCTTGTCGGGTGTTACCGATACCGATGCCCTAGAAAACTGCCTCAGAGTAGGGGGTACGGATTTCATCTCCAAACCCTACAACCCGATGCTGGTCACAGCCAAGCTTAATGCCATTGCAAGATTATTGATGTTGCAAAATACCCTGTTCGTGCAGCGCGATGAGTTAACTGTGCTCAACCAGCAGATGGTACATGATCAAGAAATTGCCAAAATTGTTTATGAGCGCATCACCCACTCCAACTGTCTATCTGACCCCATGCTTAATGTTTTGCACCATGGCAGTCATATCTTCAACGGAGATGTCGTGCTAGCTGCTTACAAGCCAAATGGTGGCATGCACATTTTGCTCGGTGACTTTACCGGGCATGGCCTGTCTGCTGCGATCGGCGCCTTGCCATTGGCGGATATCTTTTTCGATTGGACGGAAAAAGGCTTCGTTATGCGTCAGATTTTGCCTGAGGTAAACCGACGTCTATTTGAGATTCTGCCTCCTAACATGTTTTGTGCAGCCGCCTTTATTGATCTGAATATCAACGATCAGACTTTAGAAGTTTGGAACGGGGGCTTGCCTGATGTTCTGTTCTTCTCTACTGAGAGTTCTGCCCCGCAGCGAATTCAGTCTAGTTCCCTACCTCTTGGTGTGTTGAATGGACGGGAGTTTGAATGTGATACAGAAATTATTACTTACAACGAGAATGACTACTTAATTGCCTTTTCCGATGGAGTCTATGAGGCGAAAACAGGTGCCGGTAAGGTTAAATATAACGACGCATTAGACCCTTTATATGCCGGCGACGTAGTTCATGGCCAGCAATTTAACTGGTTGACCGATATGCTGCGTTCGGAAGGTATACTGGATAACCCCCATGATGATATTTCTTGTTTAGCAATTGATCTTTCTAAACTGCCGCGCGATAACGGTCAAGATGGCGGTATGAGGGAGGCTGCCGGAGGAAATAACCGTCCAGCTTGCTTTTCATTTCAATATGACCTCGATGCGGAATCATTGCGCACCAGTGATCCGTTGCCGTACCTGTTGCAGATACTGAATACGGTAGATGGTTTAAATCGGCATTCTAGCCAAGTATTTATGATTTTAACTGAGATGTACTCTAATGCTTTGGAGCACGGCATCTTACGCTTAGAATCCAGCAAAAAACGCACAGTGGATGGTTTCTCTGAGTACTATGCAGAACGGGAATTAAGACTGCAAAATCTCAATGAGGGGCGGATCTCAATCAAGGTGGAAGTGGTCGCTAATGCTGAAGAGGGCAAGCTGGTACTCACGGTATCTGACAGTGGCGAAGGTTTTGATATCAGCAAAATCAATTTAGATGTATTCGATTCAGATAAGCCATTCAATCGCGGTTTAGCGCTCATTCATCAACTTTGTACCAGTGTTACCTTTGGTGATCATGGTAATAGTATGGAAGCTGTTTATCGCTGGAAAAACTAGTTGGCCTTGATCTTGCAAACTTTGCGTTACGATCTCGGAGGTTTGTATGGTTAATTCTATCCTGAATGTTACAGCGTCTGCTCCTAAAACCAGTAATGCACAATCCGTTGGGCGCGAGTCTAGGGAGGGTGGTAGCGACTTTGGTGAAATCTTTAACGATGCTTCACAACAAAAATCTACTGTCGAAGACACTGCGTCTAAATCTGAGGCAGATACTGACGGGGTGGAGTCTGCCGAAGCTAAGCCAGCCCGAGATAGTGACGACAGGCATTCAAATGCCACGGCAGAGAAGCAAGATCAAGATAAAGACGTTGTTGCGAGCCAGTCAACTTTAGCCGCTAATCAAGCAAGCGAGGAAGTCGATGCTGTTGAAGCATCGGTTTCTGGAGCCGAAGCCGAAGAAATTGACCCGAACATTGACGAGATAACCGCAGTTAACCCCTCTTTGGGTGGCACAAATTTGCAGCCTAATGAGACAGAATCCGCCGCTGAAAATAGTGAGCTTGCCGATGTATCTGCGACGGTAGTAGATGAGCATTCTGCAGAAGCCGTCGTGCTGACTGGGACACAGGATGCCCCTGACACAGTGTTGGTAGATGCCGATAACAGCGTGGTTGCTACTGAAGCTCAGGTGGTATCCGACGAACAGTTACAAAGCACGCCTCTATCCGTTCCAAATCAACCTATCAAAGCTCAGCCAGTTACTAGCACCGATGTTGGTACCTTAGCAGCACAAAGCGAAGAAATTGAAGTCTTGTCAGGCGCACAAGTATTGCAATCTCAAGCTTTGAGTGACTCGAGTACAGCCTCTCCGATGCAGACCAGTATTGAAGAGCGCCGCCAGCAAGATAACTTGGCTTGGGTGCTTGGTCAGCTCACTCCAAAGTCTGATCTCGCTTCCCCAACCTCCGGGACACTATCACCAATCGCTAGTGGAATCAGTTCTTCTTTGACGCCTGCTGCAGGGAAGATGCCCTTGTCTACAGAGGCTTTGATGTCTCTAGTGGCTGGGCAAACAGGTGTAGATGTTACTGAAAGTAGTGATCAGCTTTTGTATCAGAGTGGAGTGGGAAGTTCTTCAGTTACCACTTCTCTGGGAGGTGCTGCTGCTCCAGCAACGACATCTAGTGGGGCAGCGTTGACAATGTCAGTGCCTCCTCAATCTGGCGCTTGGCCTTTGGAAATGGCGCAAAAGGTGAGTTGGGTAGCTAGCGAAGGTGTGAAAACGGCGCATATTCAGCTTGATCCCCCTGAACTCGGTAGTTTGACGATCAAGGTGACGATGGATCAGGACGGCAATACTCATGTCAGCTTTGTCGCGGCTAATGCCCAGTCTAGGGACATGATTGAGGGGCAAATGCAGCGTTTACGAGATATGCTACAACAACAGGGTATTGAACTAGACTCAGTTGACGTGAATGTAGCTCAAGATAATGCTGCTGGGCAACAGGGTGATCGCTATGGAGATGATGAAAGTGCGGCAAGAGCAGCAGGTGTAGGGAATGATATTGAAGCAACGGAAGACGTAAATATTAGCTACATCGATCCAGCTGATCGTGGAATTGATTTCTATGCCTAGCAATATGGGGAAAATGCCACGGAGAAAACCATGGTGATTCCTGACAAAGTCAGTAGAATGAAGCAATTAGCACATTTTTAAACACAAAATTAATCGACTAAGTAGAGCAAGGGTTATTCATGGCGCAAGATGAAGGCTTAGACGTTGGAGCTGAAGACGGTAAGAAAGGTGGCAAAAAAAAGCTGATCATCATACTGGTGGTAGCTTTATTAGTTTTAGGTGGTGGCGGTGCTGCGGCTTTTTTCTTACTTATGGGTGGAGATGACACGGAAGCGGCGGCCCAAGAAGAAACCGCTAGCGCCGAAATGGTACAGACAGATGGTCCTGCAATTTACCTAGAGATCGATCAGCCATTTGTAGTGGATTTTATGATCTCTGGTAAACAGCGCTATTTGCAACTCAATATGACGTTGAAATCCCGCGATCAAGCCCAAATAGACGCCGTGAAAATTCATATGCCACTTATTCGCAACAGCTTGGTATTGTTGTTTTCCAGTCAATCTTTTGATGAGTTGCAGACGGTTGCTGGTAAGCAAGCCCTGAAGACAGCCTCGATTGCTGCTATTAATCAGATTCTGACCCAGGAAACCGGTGTAGGTGGTATTGAGGATGTGCTTTTCACTAATTTTGTAATGCAGTGATACTCTAATGGCAACGCAAGATCTACTCTCTCAAGACGAAATCGATGCCCTATTGCATGGGGCGGATGAGAAACCCGAAGCAGACGATAATGCGGACGCGGGCGGGGTCTTATCCTATGATATTACCAGTCAAGAGCGTATTGTCCGTGGGCGGATGCCCACCCTTGAGATGATCAACGAGCGTTTCGCCCGCTATACCCGCATTAGTTTATTCAATCTTCTAAGACGAACTGCCGATGTGTCCTCTGGCGGCTTGCAGATAATGAAATTTGGTGAGTATGTGCATACGCTGTATGTACCCACTAGCCTTAATTTGGTTAAGTTTCGCCCCCTCCGAAGTACCGCCCTGTTTATTTTGGATGCGAAGCTCGTATTCAAGCTGGTAGACAACTTTTTTGGTGGTGATGGGCGACATGCAAAAATCGAGGGTCGTGAATTTACTCCCACTGAGATACGCATTGTACAGTTGATGCTAGAGCAGGTCTTCGTGGACTTGACCGAAGCTTGGGCGCCAGTATTGAAGTTGGAGCTTGAGTACATTAGTTCCGAAGTAAACCCTGCCATGGCGAATATCGTCAGCCCTAGCGAAGTGGTTGTGGTATCTACCTTTCATATCGAATTGGACGGTGGAGGTGGTGAGCTTCATATCACCTTACCTTATTCCATGATTGAGCCGGTCCGAGAACTGCTTGATGCCGGTGTGCAAAGTGATGTGGATGAAAAAGACGAGCGCTGGGGTAAGTCATTAGAGCAAGACGTGAAAGAGTTAGATGTCAAACTTCAGGTGAATGTGGTAAATAAAAAAGTCTCCCTAGGGGAGGTGCTAAAATTCAAACCTGGAGATATTATTCCGGTCGAGCTTCCCCAGTACGTGACGGTTCGGGCGAATAATGTGCCCACATTCAAAGGGAAACTCGGTGTCAGCAAAGGCCGCTATGCGGTTGAGATGGTAGAAAGTTACAAGAATTCAAGGTAGTAGCAAAGATGGCAGAAGAGCAAAACCCAGACGCAGAGGGTATGGACAGCGACTTGGCAGATGAGTGGGCTGCCGCCATGTCGGAAGCCTCCGAGGGTGGTGGTGATAATCTGGATGATGAATGGGCTGCGGCCATGTCTGAGCAGGTGGATGATGTTAAGCCTGTGCAACTACAAGAACTAGGGGGCGGTGGTAGTGCCGGATTAGGGTCTGATCTCGACCTTATTATGGATATCCCGGTGACCTTATCTATGGAGCTAGGTAATACTGAAATCGCTATTCGTAACCTGATGCAACTGACCCAAGGTTCAGTGGTAGAGTTAGATCGTTTTGCTGGTGAGCCGTTGGATGTGTTGGTAAATGGCACACTAATAGCCCACGGTGAGGTGGTAGTGGTTAACGATAAGTATGGTATTCGCTTAACCGACGTAGTGAGCCCTAGTGAACGTATTAAACGCCTCAAATAATCTGATGGTTGTGCTGTTTGTTATCGGTAGCCCGCTATTACAAGCTGCCGATAAGGAGCCATCCTCTTTAGGTCTGATGGATGTAGGGGCGGTATGGCGACTTGTGTTATCCTTAGCCGTTCTTGTTGTCCTTATTCCAGCAGTGGTTTGGGGGATGAAGCGTCTGCAGAAAGTGCAGCACAAATTCTCTCGTTCACAAATCAAGGTCATAGAATCCCAGCATTTGGGGCCCAAAGAACGGCTTGTTTTGGTTGAAATTGAAAACAAACGTTTACTGTTAGGGGCAACCTCCCAGCAGATAACGGTATTGTGTGAATTAGGTCCTTCTAGTCGTTTTGCTGATGCTTTAGCTCAGGCGCAACAAAGCGAAGAAAAGTCTGGAATGAGCTGATGCGTTTTTTTATTCCGCTGGTTTTGCTGCTGTCTTTGCCCAACTTGTCGTTTGCTGAAACCGGTTTGCCAGCAGTCACATTGACAACCAATCCTGACGGTAGTCAGGAGTACTCGGTTTCCCTACAAATCCTATTCATCATGACAGCGCTGACCCTGCTGCCGGCAGCTCTGATTATGATGACTTCTTTCACGCGTATCATAGTAGTGCTCGCCATATTGCGTCAGGCAATAGGGTTAGCTCAGACACCTTCAAACCAAATTATGGTGGGAATGGCGCTATTTTTGACTTTATTTATTATGACGCCAACCTTAGATCAGGTGAATGAAGTCGCGATTCAGCCCTATCTCAATGACGAGCTGACCTCAATGCAGGCAGTGCAGGCTGCAGAAGTTCCGGTTCGAGAATTTATGCTTGGGCAAACACGGGAAGACGATATCGCGCTTTATGTTAAGCTCGCTGGACGGGAAGGGCAGTACCAATCATATGCCGAATTACCGTTTACCATCCTGATGCCAGCGTTTGTTACGAGTGAATTGAAAACAGCATTTCAGATCGGTTTTATGTTGTTTATCCCATTTTTGATCGTTGACTTGGTGGTTGCCAGTGTATTGATGGCAATGGGTATGATGATGTTATCGCCGGTGATTATTTCCCTACCGTTTAAGATTATGTTATTTGTCATGGTTGATGGTTGGGCTATGATCATGGGGACTCTGGCGGCGAGCTTCGGGGTGTAGGGCATGGATCCACAGGTAGTATTGGATTTGTATGGGCACGGTTTTTATTTGATTATCATCATGGTGTCTGCCGTCATGGTGCCAAGCTTGATTGTGGGGCTAATAGTGTCAATATTCCAGGCAGCAACCCAAATCAACGAGCAGACGTTGTCGTTTTTACCCCGCCTTATTGTTACCCTTTTCGCTACGATGCACTTCGGCCCTTGGTTGCTTACAACGTTGACGGATTTTACTAACCAGTTATTCGTCGATATACCGATGATCATTGGCTAATGTTGAACTTTAACACTGATGACCTATTAACTCTTACTATCTCTTTTTTGCTGCCGTTTTTTCGTATCGGTGCTTTCATCATGGCGTTGCCACTGTTTGGTAGTCAGTTGGTCAGTGTCCAAGTGAGAGTACTGTTCGCGTTTGTTATTTCAATTATTCTCACACCAATTGTCCCTATCCCTGCGTACGACCCTATTTCTCCGGCATTCATTATTCTGATCGCTGAGCAGTTGGTGATTGGTTACATATTGGGATTTGTAGTAACGGCATTATTTCAATTGTTTTCATTAGCTGGCCAGTTAGCGGCGATGAAAGCAGGTCTTGGTTTTGCGATGTCAAATGACCCTGCAAACGGAATTAGTGTAGCAACCATGGGGCAGTACTACATGATGATGGTAGGGTTGGCCTTTCTCGGGACTAACGGACACCTAGTCATGATTGAGTATCTGGCTGAGAGCTTTAACTATTGGCCTATTGGACAAGGATTTGATAGTCAGCGGTATTGGGATGTGGTGCAGTTGGGGGGCTGGATGTTTGAAAAAGCTCTATTGCTAGTGATGCCGTTGGCAATTGCTACATTGGTAATGAACATTTCCTTTGGTGTGGTATCTAAAGCCTCGCCCCAATTAAATATCTTCGCGTTGGGTTTTCCTGTGATACTGTTATTTTCGCTGATATTTTTCTGGATCCTGCTGGAAGACTTTCTTGACATATATCGCCTCTACTTCGAGGAAATGACTAGGTGGCTTCAGGATACATGGGGGTTACGTGTAGATGGCTGAGAACGAAGACGGTACCGAAAAAACCGAAGATGCCAGTTCCAAGAAAATCGAAGATGCGAGAAAAAAGGGAAACGTGGCGCGTTCTCGTGATTTGAGTACAGCCGCATTGCTGATCGTTGCCGCTGCAACGCTGTACGGTACCGGTAACTTGATCGCGGTGGATTTACTTAAGGTCTTTCGCTTCAATTTTGATATTGAGCGTGAAGATATGTTTGATATGGCACGCATGATATATCACATGTATGAGTCGATTATGGCAATGGTTGACTCATTGATCATCATGATGTCTGTGTTATTTGTAGCGGGGGTGATTGGCAGCATTGTAATGGGCGGATTTAACTTCACTTGGGAGCCGCTCATACCCAAATTTTCCAAGTTGAACCCAATTGCAGGCTTAAAACGCATGTTTTCGGTTCAGTCTTTGGTTGAGCTACTTAAGTCTATCGCTAAAGTTACTTTAGTTGGAGTGATCGCTTGGTTCGTATTGACCTATTACCTGCCAGAAATGACCTCGCTAACCTATGAAACTCTTGGCGAGGCTATAGAGCATGCTGTGACCATTTTGATTTGGGCTTTCATTTTTGTGTCCTCGGCTCTGATTGTGATTGCAGCCATCGATATCCCATATCAAGCGTGGAAACACAGTAACGATTTAAAAATGACTAAGCAGGAAGTTAAGGATGAATACAAGCAGGCGGAGGGGGATCCCTTAGTGAAGGGGCGCATTCGCCAAATGCAACGGCAAGCCGCCATGAATCGGATGATGCAGGATGTTCCTAAAGCGGACGTGATTATTACCAACCCGACACACTTTTCCGTGGCATTAGTATATGATCAAACAAACAGCAAGGCGCCGATCATGGTCGCTAAAGGCAGTGATTTCATCGCCCTGAAGATCCGTGAAGTAGGGAATTTTTACGATATTCCTGTGATACAATCCCCACAGTTAGCCCGTGCAATTTATCGGCATACTGAAATTGGCGATGAAATACCTGAAGGGTTATTTAAAGTGGTGGCACAGCTATTGGCGTATGTTTACCAGCTACGTCGCGCCCGTTTAGGCGAGCCTGTTCCTGAATTGCTTCCGGATCTGGAAGTGCCGGAAGAGTTTCAGTGGAATGGTTAAAGAGTTAACCATTCCGGTTCGATTTTTTTAGAGGTGAGTTTAAGTGGCCATTGATCGCCAGCGAGTTTTAGGCCAGTTTCGTGGTGTGTTAGGAAGCGGCTTAGGGGTGCCTTTCCTGTTGCTATCGCTGTTGGCAATGATGATATTGCCGCTCCCTCCTTTTCTCTTGGATGTATTGTTTACCTTTAACATCGCCTTGTCCATTGTGGTATTGCTGGTCGCGGTGTATTCCTTGCGCCCCCTTGACTTTGCGGTTTTTCCGACGGTTCTACTGGTTTCTACCTTGTTGCGTTTAGCGCTTAACGTGGCATCGACTCGGGTTGTTTTGCTTTATGGTCACGAGGGTGGTGATGCGGCGGGTAAAGTGATTCAGGCGTTTGGTGAAGTGGTTATCGGCGGTAATTACGTCGTTGGTTTTGTGGTATTTACTATCTTGATGATTATTAACTTCGCGGTGGTAACCAAAGGTGCCGGACGTATTTCCGAAGTTAGTGCGCGCTTCACCTTGGATGCAATGCCGGGTAAGCAGATGGCCATCGATGCGGACTTGAATGCCGGTATGATCGATGCGGATCAAGCTAAACTTCGCCGAGATGAAATTGCTGCAGAAGCCGAGTTCTACGGCTCCATGGATGGTGCTTCAAAGTTCGTAAAGGGCGATGCCGTCGCAGGCATTATGATCTTAGCGATCAACATCATCGGCGGTCTACTAATCGGCATGATGCAATATGATCTGAGTTTTAGCGAAGCGATCACAATATACTCTTTGTTAACCATTGGTGATGGCTTGGTTGCTCAAATCCCATCGTTAATGTTATCGACTGCCGCGGCGATTATGGTTACCCGTGTCAACGAAAAAGGGGATATGGGGCAGCAAGTAATGGGGCAGATGTTTGCTTCAACTAAAGCCCTTTATATTGCAGCCGCCATTATGGCGATTATGGGGGTTGTGCCTGGTATGCCCCATGTTGCATTCCTTGGTTTGGCGGCCAGCATTGGTGGTTTGGCTTATTACCTAGAGCACCGCAAGAAGCAAGCAACCGTCAAGCCTGCCTCCAAAGCGGCTGGTGCTGGTAAGCCGGGGAGCTCTGATGCTCAGCCACCGGCAGAAGCGAAAGACTTGAGCTGGGAAGATGTGGCTCCGGTGGACATGTTAGGGCTGGAAGTGGGTTATCGGCTGATTCCGTTGGTAGATAAAAGTCAGGGGGGAGAGTTGTTGTCGCGAATTAAAGGTGTTCGGCGCAAGCTTTCCCAAGAGCTCGGTTTCTTAGTTCCTAGTGTCCATATTCGTGACAATCTTGATTTAATGCCAAATGCCTACCGTGTCACCTTGATGGGGGTAAGCCTGGCAGAGGCAGAAGTGCATCCTGACAAAGAATTGGCGATCGATCCAGGACAAGTATTTGGCACTATTGACGGTATTCCTGGTAAGGATCCGTCATTTGGCTTAGACGCCGTTTGGATTGATCCCAAAAAACGAGATCAGGCTCAGACCTACGGCTACACAGTGGTTGATGTGGCAACCGTTGTTGCCACCCATATCAACCAGATTATGCAAAAACATGCTTACGAGCTTATCGGTCATGATGAGGTGCAGCAGCTACTAGGTTTGCTCAAACAGTATAATCCTAAGCTTGCTGAAGAACTGGTGCCAAACACAGTGCCAATAAGTATTCTGTTAAAAGTCTTGCAGAATCTATTGTTGGAAGGAGTGCCGCTGCGTGATATGCGTACCATTGCTGAAGCTATCATGGGGGTGCAGCCAAAAACGCAAGACCCAATGGTGCTCACGGCTGCGGTACGGACTTCTTTGTCGCGGCTGATTATGCAGACTCTGGCGGAAGGGGTTGATGAGGTACCGGTAATGACATTGGACCCGCAGCTAGAGAAAATGCTGATGCAGACTGTGCAACAAAGTCAGCAGTCTGGCATTAAAAATGAAGAGGCGCTCATTTTAGAGCCGAAAATGGCAGAACAACTACAGCAATCATTTAAGCAGGCTGCAGAGCAGCAAGAGCAAATGGGGAATACTCCAATTCTGATTGTATCTGCACCCATTCGCCCCATGCTGGCGCGCTTCCTAAGATATGGTATGGTGAACATGGCTGTGCTCTCTTACCAAGAAGTGCCTGATCATAAGCGGGTTTCGGTGGTCGGCGTAATTGGTCAGTAGCTGATCATTTGTGTGATTTTGTTGCTATATTTATCCAGACTATTCGGGTAAGCTATGGATTTGTATGAAAAAAAAAACTGGAAGGATTAGCGGTAGCATGCAAATTAGGCGGTTCAGAGCACCCGATATGCGCAAAGCGATACGGAAAGTCCGTGACGCTGTAGGGCCTGATGCTGTCATTTTATCTAATCAACGCCTTCCTTCCGGCGAAATTGAGATTACGACCGCAATAGATTATGACGGTTCTTTGCCGAATAAGTCTCCCTCTTATGAGCGTCCGGTAGCTCCTCGAAGCTCAAATCAGCAAGCGTCGTCTCCACAACCTGCTCCGCGCCAGCAGCCACCAGTGCGACCTAGTGAAGATTATCAGGAGCGGATTGAACGCGCCCGAGCGAAGTCAGAACAGCAATCCTACGAAACGAATGCCCAACCGACTCAGCACAATTTAGTGAATGAGTTGAATCATGCGGCACAGCGTTTTGAATTAGAAGAACAGGGCAATATTGAAGAGGCTCTTTCAGTCAAGCGTCCTGTGGTGCCATCGCCGGAAGAAGAGAAAATTCGGGCAATGGAGCAAGAACTAAATGCAGTGAAGCGTCTGCTAGAGCAAACTCAGCAGCAAACAGTTGCTCCAGCCGCAGTAAAAATTCCCGCGCCACCATCAGAATCTCCTCGTCAGATTTTAGCGCAAAGACTCAAATACTTAGGTTTGTCTGATGGCGTTATCGAGAAAATTTGTTCCAACATGTCTTTGACTGGACGAGAAGAAGACTGGAAGCGAGCACTGTCTAACCTTGCCGATTATATTCCGATACGCTCAGCGGCGGAAACCCTGCAAGGATGTATCGCTTTTATGGGGCCTACCGGTGTAGGTAAAACAACTTCAATTGGTAAGATAGCCGCCCAGTATGTGTTGAAATACGGGGCTGGCAGCGTGGTATTAGTGACAACGGATACTTACCGTATCGCCGCTCACGAGCAGCTTCGCACCTTTGGGCGGATTTTGAATGTGCCGGTTGAAGTAGTAAATGAATACTCAGATTTAAACGAAGTATTAGATAAATACGCCAACTATTCGCTAATTTTGGTCGATACAGCGGGTATGAATCCTCGGGATCGTAACCTAGAGCGACAGTTGCTCATGATGAAACGCGCTCGTGGCTATCTCAAAAAGCTCCTAGTGTTGCCCTGCACCAGTCAGCATCAAGTGTTGAAAACGGTGGTTGATGTCTATTCTCAGGTGCAGCTTGATGGCTGTGTACTGAGTAAGCTTGATGAGTCGGCGTCATTGGGTGAGGCAATCAGCGTAGTTATCGAAGAAGCGTTGCCGGTAATGTATATAGCGGATGGGCAACGTATCCCAGATGATATTGAACCAGCCCGTGCACACCACCTAATTAGCCGAGCAGTTTACATTGCAGACCAGTATGGTCAACTTTATGGCTCATTGAAGTATGGTAGTTAGTAAAAATATGTTATTACTGAGCGCATAAAGCAAAACTATGTTGTACAGTTAGCCAGTTTACACGGCTATCCTTTGATTTAAATAAACGCGGATATATGCATAGCAAGAATCCTTATGGGACGTACTCAAAAAAAGCCACGTTAACCGTTGATGCTATCGTTCAACAGTATGGCTTTTTAGTAAAAAAAATTGCTTACCATCTGTTGGCGCGATTGCCGAGCCATGTGGAAGTTGATGATCTGTTGCAAGCGGGCATGATGGGACTCATCGAAGCTTACAAACGCTTTGAGTCTACCAAAGGTGCGTCATTTGAAACTTATGCAGGTATTCGCATCCGTGGCGCTATCATGGATGAGGTGCGTAAGAGTGATTGGGCCCCTCGTTCCGTTCGTCGCAACGGTAGAGCGGTGACAAACGCGATACGAGAAATTGAATCGGTTACTGGTCGTGAGGCGTCCGACGCAGAAGTGGCCGCCCACATGGGGATTTCACTTGATGAGTACCATGACATCGTGCAATCGTCTATGTCGACGCAACTGTTTAGCTATGAAGAAATGCTTGAAAGTGAACACGGCAGTTCTGAGCTAGATATAGAGTCTGACCAGCAAGGTGATGGCTCTCAGCCTTTCATGGCGGTAGCAGAAAATGGTTTCCAACAGCAGCTTGCGGCAGAGATAGATCGTTTGCCCGAGCGGGAAAAGTTAGTTTTATCCTTGTATTACAATGAAGAGCTTAACTTAAAAGAAATTGGCGCAGTGCTCGGTGTCAGCGAGTCTAGAGTCAGCCAAATACACAGTCAGGCAGCCATGCGATTGCGCTCTCGCCTAGCGGCTTGGCAAGATTAATAACGACATTTTTACAGACATTACCTTAGGGGTGTGGAGGTTGCATTGGATAAAAATATGAAAATCCTGATTGTTGATGATTTCTCAACGATGAGACGTATCATCAAAAATCTGCTCCGGGATTTGGGATTTACCAATACAGTCGAAGCGGACGATGGAACGACAGCGCTGCCAATTTTACAGACCGGAACCATCGATTTTCTCGTTACCGACTGGAATATGCCTGGTATGACGGGTATCGAACTGCTTCGTGCAGTGCGTGCAGATGATAAGCTCAAAACTATTCCTGTATTGATGGTAACTGCGGAAGCGAAACGTGATCAGATCATCGCCGCTGCCCAAGCCGGAGTGAACGGTTATGTGGTCAAACCTTTTACTGCAGTGGCGTTGAAAGAGAAAATTGAGAAAATTTTTGAGCGAATTGATTCCGCTAAATAGGTGCCGTCATGTCAGATAAGAAAGGCTCTGAACTGGGCGATTTCGAAAATATCGTTAAAGATGGTGCGGTGGATCTCCTGAATAAGTTAGAAGTAGGGGATTTCAGCGGTGCTATCAAAATCATTCAGGAATTGAGTGAAGCTAGACATAAAAGCTTCTATAACGAAGTTGGTTACCTCACGCGCAGTCTGCATGATGCCATTCGTGACTTTCAAATTGACTCGTTTGATATGATGGCCTCTAGTGGTGATGCTGAGTCAGCCTCTAAAATTACCGATGCCTCAGACCGCTTGAACTATGTGATCGAGATGACCAGCTCGGCAGCTAACAAAACCATGGATATGGTTGATAGTAGCGTTCCAGTAGCGAGTGAATTGCAAAACCAAGCGCGAGAGTTACATAAAGATTGGAACCGTCTAATTCAGCGGGATTTGACTCCCCAAGAGTTCCGTGAACTGTATAAACGCATCGATGCCTTTTTGAAATATACTGATGAGAGTGCCACCACACTGCACAATAATCTCAATACCATATTGCTGGAGCAAGGCTATCAGGATCTGACAGGGCAGGTTATTGCCCGCGTTAACGATTTGATTCGAGATGTTGAAGAGCGTTTGGTTCACCTGGTGGCGGTCGCAGGGCGTGTTGACAGTATTTCCGGTATCGAACACGAAGAAAAAGAATTTGAGCGGGATGATGATCTCGGTCACGGGCCGTCGATTAAACAAGACAACAACCCAGAAGTATTGAATAACCAAGACGAAGTAGATGATTTACTTTCGAGTCTTGGATTCTAAGAGGAGCTGAGGATGAGTTTCGAGGTCGATGAAGAGATTCTTCAGGATTTTTTGGTAGAAGCTGGCGAAATCCTTGAGCAGCTCTCTGAACAGTTAGTAGATCTGGAACAAAACCCTGATGATGTTGCGTTGTTAAATGCAATCTTCCGAGGTTTTCACACAGTTAAAGGTGGTGCGGGCTTTTTGCAGCTGACGGCACTGGTGGACTGCTGTCACTATGCAGAGAACGTGTTCGACGTATTGCGTAATCGTCAGCGTACTATTGACTCGGATCTCATGGATGTGGTGCTTCAAGCGCTTGATTCAGTCAACGAAATGTTTGAGGCGGTGCGCTCCGGTCAAGAGCCGCAACATGCTGACCCGCAACTAATCGATGCTCTTAGTTTCTATGCCAAACCCCCATCCGCAGATGAACTCGCAGCGTCAGCGGAGAAAGACATTGAAGTAGAAGAAGAGGTTGAGCCAGAGTTAGAAGAGCCAGTCCCTGAAGATAACTCTTCTGCTGAGCAAGCAGATGATCAACCTGCCGATATCTCTGATGATGAATTTGAATCTTTGCTAAGTGCATTGGGTTCTGGTGCTGGTAACGAAGCGACCGAGGCTTCTCCAGCGGCTGAAACATCCGATTCTGATGACATTACCGAAGATGAATTTGATGCGTTGCTTGACCAGCTTCACGGCGGCGGTGCGCCGGGTATGAGATCTAGCGGGAGTAGCTCAGTAGAAGCCGCGCCCGAAATGGATTCTTCCAGTGATTCGGATGATATCACCGAGGATGAGTTCGAGGCCCTACTAGATCAATTACATGGTGGTGGCGCCCCGGGTGTGGCTAAAGGGGAAGAAAGTCAGCCAAGCAAATCTGAAACTTCTAGTGAGCCGGCTGCTGGCCGAGCCAGTGCGGAATCTGACTTGATCACCGAAGACGAGTTTGAGTCGCTACTAGACAGTCTTCATGGTAAAGGCCAAAGCCCAACCCACGCTACTCCTTCTGGCTCAGAAAAAGCAGAACCAGCCTCACAACCGAAACCAAAAGTCGAAGCTAAAGCAGCACCTAAGCCCGAGTCCAAGCCTGCTGCGCCCAAACCAGCAGCGAGACCAGCACCTGCTCCGAAAGCGGCTGAACCGGCAGATAGTCAAAAGCAATCCCCAGTGGTTCAAGAGACCACGGTTCGTGTTGATACCAAACGTTTGGACGACATTATGAACATGGTCGGCGAGCTCGTACTAGTACGTAACCGTCTTGTTCGTCTGGGCTTGCAAAGCGACGACGAGTCCATGAGTAAGGCCGTCTCCAACTTAGATGTCGTCACGGGTGATTTGCAAAACGCCGTGATGAAAACCCGAATGCAGCCAATCAAGAAAGTGTTTGGTCGCTTCCCTCGAGTAGTACGGGATTTGGCACGCAGCCTGAAGAAAGAAGTTAATTTAGAGTTGCGTGGTGAAGAGACAGACCTAGACAAAAACCTAGTTGAAGCCCTTGCTGACCCATTGGTTCACTTGGTGCGCAATTCGGTTGACCATGGTATTGAAGCTCCGGATGTCCGAGAGGCAAAAGGTAAGCCGCGCGTTGGTCATGTGGTCTTGTCCGCAGAGCAAGAAGGGGATCATATCCTATTATCCATCGACGATGATGGCGCTGGTATGGACCCAGATGTATTGCGTCGTAAAGCCGTTGAAAAAGGCTTGATGGATACGGATGCTGCGGAGCGATTGTCTGATGATGAAGCATTTAATCTAATTTTTGCTCCCGGATTTTCTACCAAAGTAGAGATTACCGACGTATCTGGTCGCGGTGTTGGGATGGATGTGGTGAAAACCAAAATCTCTCAACTCAACGGTACATTAGATATCAAGTCCGTGCTTGGCCAAGGCTCTCGTTTCAGTATTAAGGTGCCATTGACCTTGGCTATTATGCCTACCTTGATGGTGATGCTTGATAACCAAGCGTTTGCCTTCCCGTTGGTTAGTGTAAATGAGATTTTCCACCTAAACCTGAAGAAGACAAATGTTGTTGATGGCCAGCAGGTGGTTGTAATTCGTGGCAAAACCCTACCAATTTTCCACTTGAAACATTGGATGATTAAAGGGGCTCGTTATAACCCAACTCCTGAAGAAGCTCACGTTGTGGTCGTTCAGGTGGGCATGAATGAGGTGGGCTTCGTTGTTGACCAACTCGTTGGTCAGGAAGAGGTAGTTATTAAGCCTCTAGGTAAAATGTTGCAGGGCACGCCGGGAATGGCTGGCGCGACGATTACCGGTGACGGTCGTATTGCTTTGATTCTTGATGTGCCTAGCATGTTGAAGAATTACGCTTCTCGCTAAGTTGATATGGGAGCTTTACTATGCCAGTGAAGGTGCTGGTCGTTGACGATTCGGGTTTTTTTCGCCGTCGTTTAGTGGAAATTTTTGAGGCAGATCCGCGCTTAAAAGTTGTTGGCACAGCTAACAACGGCAAAGAAGCAGTAGACAAGGTAATGTCTCTTTCTCCTGATGTCGTGACTATGGATTACGAGATGCCAGTTTTGGATGGTATCTCCGCTGTGACGGCAATTATGAAAGAGAAGCCTACGCCGGTATTGATGTTCTCTTCCCTGACTCACGAAGGGGCGAGGGTGACACTTGATGCTTTGGAAGCTGGCGCAGTGGATTTTATGCCTAAGAATTTCGAGGATATTTCTCGGGATTCGGCGGTGGTGAAGCACACCCTAGTGGAACGCGTACTGACAGTGGCGCGAACTCGTTTGGGTGGAGCACGTGCGCCAATCGCGCCAGTATCGCGAAAAGAGCCTCCCAAGCCAATTGTTACTGATCGCGGCGTTATTATTCCCCGCGCTCGTAAGAAGGTAAGCTTAGTAGCAATTGGTACCTCTACTGGGGGGCCAATGGCTTTGCAAGCGGTGTTAACCAAATTACCAAAGAACTTTCCTGTGCCATTGGTGTTGGTGCAACATATGCCGGCTGCATTTACTCATGCGTTTGCCGATCGTTTAAATCAAATTTGCCAAATCAGCGTTAAAGAAGCGCAAGATGGCGACAAACTGCAACCTGGCGTGGCGTTACTAGCTCCTGGTGGCAAACAGATGATGGTTGATCCACGCAACGGCGGCAGTGTGCGTATCCTAGAAGGTGACGAGCGACTCAACTATAAACCATCGGTGGATGTCACTTTCGGTTCTGCCTCTAAATGTTACCCGGGTAAGGTTTTATCCGTGGTGATGACGGGAATGGGGGCAGATGGTCGCGAAGGTGCTCGTATGCTTAAAAACTCGGGTTCCAAAGTTTGGGTACAAAGCGAAGATTCCTGTGTTATCTACGGTATGCCGATGGCGGTAGAGAAAGCGAATCTCGCTGATGATATTATCCATTTAGACCATATAGGTGAACGCATCGTTAAAGAGGTGTGTTGATGGATTTGCTCACCATCGGCGGCTTAGTCGTTGCTTTTTGCGCTGTTTTTCTGGCGAATTGGCTTGGTGGTGGTGAGATTGTCCTATTACTGAATTTGCCTTCGGCAATCATCGTTATTGTTGGTAGTGTCGGGGCAGCTTTGGTACAGAGCTCCGCCGAAGATGCCATTAAGGCCCTGAAAATGCTGCGTTGGGCATTTTTTCCACCGCAGTTTCACCTCGTTTTCGCCAGAGAAACCATCAGTCGTTTATCTGCTAAAGCTCGCCGTTTGTCAGTCTTATCTTTGGAATCCGATATTAAGGCTCTGAATAACCGTTTTGCCACAAGAGCTTTACAGATGGCCGTTGATGGTACTGAGCCGGACGTATTTGCTGATCGGCTGCACGAAGAAGCCATGCGGGTTCACGAGCGCAAAAGTAATTACATCGGTTTTCTAGAGTCGGTGGGTAGCTATGCTCCAACATTAGGCATCATGGGGTCCGTACTAGGTCTGATTCAGGCTATGGCCAACTTAGACAGTCCTGAGGCATTGGGTCATGGCATCGCCGTGGCCTTTGTGTCGACCTTCTATGGTCAGGGGTTCGCAAACCTCATCATGTTTCCCTTGTGTCGTAAATTAACCGGCTACGTGGATGCCGAATTACTACTGAACCAGCTATATATAGATGGTATTCATGGTATTGCGATTGGCAAACACCCCCAGCGTTTAGAACTTGAACTAGACGGCTATGAATGAGCGTAAGCTATCTGGTCGTGATCGGGCCCGGCAATGGCAAACGCAGCGCCGCTTAAAACGTCAGCTGAATACTGGTGGACGTGATCGTTGGGTATTATCCTATGCGGACTTCATTACTCTTCTCTTTGCCTTCTTTGTAGCACTTTATTCTATCTCCTTAAAGCAAGCTGGCGATGAACGTCAATTGACGCAAACTCTGCAAGGAATCTTCGATGCAGTGCAGAAATCAATTAAGCCCATCAATATTGGTGATCCAGTCGCTGAAGAGGCAAATGGTGAGCAAATGCTGCAAGTTACCCCTGACGAAAGCTTTGACCCCACTCCCAATGTCATTTCTAATGTGAGCCAGGTCGACAATACGGTTGTCTATAAAGCCTTGAGTGATACCATAACGTCGCAATTCCCTTCATTGCAGCGTTCTGGCGATGTTACTATCAATGAGGATCCTAATTGGATCACCCTAGATATGAAATCTGGATTGTTGTTTGCTGAAGGGGAATCAGAACTCAGTAATGAAGCTGTGGCATTACTTATTGCTATTGCCAATATCTTACAAGCCTACCCATCGCCGATTTTAGTGCTCGGCAATACGGATGATACCCCAACAACTGGGCGTGTTATTAGTAGCAACTGGCATCTATCAGCGCTGCGGGCAGCCGCTGTAGTGGATGAGTTAATTTATCGCGGCATTAATCCAAAATTGCTGGCACCGGTGGGTTTTTCTAGTGAAAATCCTCAGGTTCGCAACACCAATGATTATGCCCGAGCGCAAAACCGTCGCGTCACTCTCAAAATTAGTAAGCAAGTGTCTGATAATCTTCATGATTACTTGTTTAACTAAGGCCTATCTGTATATGATTAGGTGTTTAGACGTCAAAGTTGGCCTGTACTCAGGGGAATTAGTGTGCACATTTGGGCTGTGGCAAATCAAAAAGGTGGGGTAGGCAAAACAACCACTGTAGTAACCATATCTGGATTATTGGCAGATGCAGGTCATCGCGTGCTAATGATTGATTTGGACCCTCACGGTTCCCTTACCAGTTATTTTCGCTTCGATCCAGATTCCATTGAGCACAGTGCCTACGATTTGTTTCAAGTCCCTGGGAAAATTCCAGAGAGTTTGCCGCCTAGTCTGATCCTTGAGACCGGTCATCCCAATTTATCTCTTATGCCGGCTTCTACCGCATTGGCGACACTGGAGCGGCACGCCCAAGCCCAAGGCGGCATGGGATTAGTGATTTCTAAGACACTCGCTATCCTCTGGGATGATTACGATTACGTGTTGATCGATAGTCCGCCAGTGCTTGGTGTCTTGATGATTAATGCCTTAGCGGCTTGTCAGCAGTTATTAATTCCGGTTCAGACAGAATTTCTAGCCATCAAGGGCCTAGAGCGTATGATCCGCACCCTTACTATGATCAACCGTGCTCGTAAACGTCCAGTGCCTTATATTATTGTGCCAACCTTGTTTGACCGTCGTACCCAGGCCTCCAATAAAAGTCTGCGAAACCTGAAAGAGCTGTATGAAGATTCGGTCTGGCCGTCTGTGATTCCAGTAGACACTAAGCTACGGGATGCGAGCACAGCGGGTATTGCACCTTCTGCGTTGGACGCTAGCGCTCGAGGCGTGAAGGCCTACGCCAGTCTATTAGAATCCTTGGTTAGCCCTGCCAAATAACGGTACACGATGAAGAGCACCAATGTAGAACTTGATACCATGAATTCTCCGCAACAAGCCTTGCAGCGTTACTTGGATGATTTGTTGTTAGATGTTACCTACTCGGAAGCGACTGAGGAGGATGAATCTATCACGTCGTCCGAAGATGTTGCCGTAGAGTTAGAGGTTGCAGCGCACGCTTCTGAGGCGGTTGCGGAAATTGATCTAGATGAACAGTTGGATCTCTCCTTTGCCGAGTTTGAAGCGGCTATTCAAGGGTTGCAGGATGAGAGCAGCGATGCACGGGCTGAATCTAAACCTGTGATCGAGAATCGCGCACCTTCTGTAACTATGGTACAGGAGCGCCATTCCTCAGAAGTGCTCGACACTGTTTCTTTTGAATTACCGCAAGAGGTTGATGCCTTAGAGGATGTGGTTGACGAGAACGATCCCAGCCAAGAAATACCAGACAGCCAAGCTGAGTTGGAAGTGGGCGCTCACATCAGTGATTTGGCTAGTGTGGTGCAACAGGATTCTGCTGAGTTGCCTGCAATCGACGAAAAAGAGCTTGAGCAAGAATTTGTTCCAGCTGATATCACGATCGAGAGCGAAGCCCCAGTCGCAAAACCACAGATTGCGAAGACTGATCCATTACCTTGGGCACAAAGCCGCTTCGAATGCCTACTGTTCTATGTCGGTGGTCTGAAAATGGCGGTACCACTGGTAGAATTAGGTGGTATTTACCAAGCGAATAAAGATAACGTGACCAATATATTTGGACAGCCGTCTTGGTATATGGGTGTCGCGAATGTTGGCGAGTTTAATATTCGCACAGTAGACACGGCTCGTTGGGTAATGCCAGATCACTACGTAGGTGAACTAAAGGATAACTTTAAGTTTGTGATTCAGCTCGATCGCTCTGATTGGGGGCTTGCTTGTGAGAAAGTGGCGGAAGCCATCTCATTAGAGCCCTCCCAAGTAAAATGGCGCAGTGATCGCAGCCGTCGTCCTTGGTTAGCTGGTACTGTTATTGACCATATGTGCGCTATATTAGATGTACAAGGTTTTATTGAATTGTTAGACGATCCCAATAACGGCTATAAAATGCACGTGAAAGGTTAACTGTCCTCGGAGGTCATGCCATGTCAACAGGTCGCGCGTTAAAAGAAGTAAAGGTAAATGATGATCCAATGTTACAGTGGGTGACATTCCGCTTGGAGCATGAGATCTATGGTGTGAACGTGATGCAGGTAAAAGAAGTTCTGCGTTACACCGAGATCGCCCCAGTACCTGGCGCACCCTCATTTGTATTGGGTATTATTCATTTGCGGGGCACCGTGGTGACAGTGATTGATACCTGTCAGCGCTTTGACCTAACGTCAGGTGAGATCACTGACTCTACCCGCATCATGATTTTGGAAGTAGATGGTCATGTTATCGGTATCTTGGTTGATGCAGTTTCTGAGGTAGTTTACTTACGCCAGTCGGAAATTGAAGCATCTCCCAATGTAGGTAATGATGAATCGTCAAAATTTATTCAAGGCGTATGCCATAAAAATGACACGTTACTTATTTTGGTGGATTTAGATAAATTATTGTCTGAGGATGAATGGTCCGAAGTGGCCTCCATGTAATAGTTCGGGTTTTATTCTAGGCCGCTCAACACCATAAGGCAGTTAATGGATTCTCAGTGGATTTTCAATTTTTTACTTGTGTTTCAGTTTCTCGTAATTGTGATGCTGGTGGTTTGGTTATGGCGTGTCCAGCGCCGGCTAAACCGTATCCAGGATCAACAAAGCGAGGCTGAGCTTGGGCAAAAAAAACAAGTCCAGGTGTTGGCGTCTGGGTCTATCGGTATGGGGCGCCGCTTAGTCGCCATCGAAAAGCGCCTAAACATGGCAGTGGAACGCCAAAGCGAGATTATCTCCAAAGAGGGCAGTGTTTCCTATAATCGCGCGATGGAGTTACTTGAAATGGGTGCCACGGTGGATGATCTTGTCTCTAAATGTGGGCTGATTCGCGCCGAAGCGGAGCTGATTAGCTTGTTGAAGAAAGAATCCCGCCTAAACAGCCAGTCGAGTAAATAGCGCAGAACAGTGTTATGTTTCCGATTTTTTCAGGGAATGGGCGAAGGCAATAATTTCTGCAATAGCTAGGTAAAGTGCTTCAGGTATTTCGTCGCCCAACTCTAACGTAGCCAACACCTCCACGAGCTCAGGGCTTTTATGCAGTAATACGTCATTTTCCTTTGCCACCTCCATGATTCTTTCTGCTAGATAGCCGCTACCTTTGGCAGTCACTTTAGGGGCAGAACTGTAATCATAATGTAGTGCAACGGCTTGGGCTGGCTTTCGGCGATGTTGGTTTGTCATGCTAGGTTCTAATATCTATCAGTCGGTTTTCACCCAGAGTGGGTTTCGGAGCATCGTCGGACAATTTCGTGACGAAGCAGTCCATACCTTCTATTTGGATTTTGCGGCGGCGTAAATCCTGCCTTAAAGTGTCCATGTTTTGGCGAATTAGCAGTTCCGTTGCTGTATTCTCTACTGCAAATAGTACCCGCACCTTATCCTCTTGAATGCTAACGCGACTTTCAAAACGGCCTGTTTCTTCGAAATCAAACTTGAGTTGTACTAACCAGCGTCGCTTATGGGGGGGAGGCGTCGGAGTTTCGGTGCGATCTTGATCAATTCTAACGCCAATATACTCAGTCATGGCCCCATTTTTAATCGGTAGTTCCATGGTTAGCGGAAATTGGCCGATACCATCTTTGTCCAGTAGCTGGGTGAGTTGTTGGGTTGTTATCCGTTCGATGGCGCCAGAGAGTTTCTCTAATGAGGGAGGTAACGTAGCCTTAAGGTCTGCCTGTTGTAGTTGCCGTACCGTATGCTCGATATGAGACAGGTTTAGTTTTAGATCCTGTTTCACATGCTGATTTTGAGATAAGTTACTTTCGGCAAAAAGACCGGATGTTTGTAGTGCTTGGCGAATGTTCCCTTGCTCAGCCGTTAAGTTATTTAAACTAGGTAAAGTCTGTACCAATTGTTTAATGGCACTTTGTAGCGACGCTGGCAGTTTATTCCCAGGCATCTCTGCCAATTGTTGTAATTGACGTATAGTTTGCACCATTTCGTCGCGATTGAGCTGTGCTGGCAGAGACTGGGTTAAACCTGATTGTACGACTTGCGGTGCGCTGGTTGTGGGGGAGGGTAAGAGTTGTAGCTTCCCCTGAGCATCAACGATCACTTTCAGTGACTCGCCTTGCTGTAACGGTGAGCTCGTTTCCAGCAATAACGACTGCCCATTTATTTGAACTGGAGTCTGAAAAGTCTGCGGGCTTGTTGGTGTACCACCTTGGGGAGAGGTGGTAACTGGAAATGAATTTGCTTGCGCTTGTAAGGTCATGACGCTAGAGGCGAGTTGTCCCCGGATACTTACGGATTGGGTAGGTTGGGGTGTGGAATTTTGATAGGAGTTCTTCGCAACTTGAGTCGATGGCGTGGCTGTTTTCTCGCTGGTGGAAGTGATCACTTTCGTTAGGCTCACTTCGGTTGGTGATGAGCGCAAGGATAGCGTATCTCCTGGGCGCAACTTATTGGTATCTGAATTGCTGCTTATGACGCTAAAAGATTGCTGTTGTGGGGTTTTCAGCTGGATAAGTTGATTATTCGCGATGGCTTGGGTGTTAATGACTTCTACGCGAGGTAGATTGGAAATCAGTTTTAGCTCGCTGGAAAGCTTTGCTAATACCCCTTCGTTTTGTAGGTTTTTGGCGGCGCTATTGGGGCTCAGAGGGGCCTTGGTATTTAACGAAGTTATGTCATTGATCATGCTTTCGCAGCCCTTTTATTCATCTAACCTAGAAATTTCTTTTATAATAGCGCCGTTTTAAGCGGCAACACTGTTAGTATTTTTATCCTTATCGGTAATTTGAGGCAAAACTTTTGCAGGCAGTCACAACTCTTTGTGTTGAGAACCTCTGGCTAGAACGGGGCGATCGCGATTTATGTCGTGGATTGAGTTTTTCGCTGCAGGGTGGTCAAGTTGCGCGCATAATAGGTGAAAATGGCGCGGGTAAAAGCTCCTTGTTGAAATACTTGGTAGGCACGCTTTCCGCTGTTGAGGGGAGCGTCGCTTTTAATGGTGAAGATATTTCTGCTCATCGTGACGTGCTGATACAGGACTTGCTCTACATCGGCCACACACCGGGAGTAAAAAGCGTTTTTACGGTAGCGGAAAATCTCAAGCTTTATGCTCCTCACTCCAGTAATCAAGAGCTTGAGTATGCGTTAACTCAAGTTAGCCTTGACGCCTACTGGGATACCCCAGCAGCACAACTCTCCGCAGGACAAAAACGCCGGGTGGCCTTAGCTCGTTTGTGGTTAACACAGAAGCCTGTATGGCTACTAGATGAGCCTTTCACCGCACTGGATGTATCTGGCGTAGAGGTATTGGAACAGCGTATTAAGGATCATGTTATAACGGGTGGTATTGTTGTCTTAACGACCCATCAACCCCTTCACTCGCTTAATCCCGTGACTATTGAGTTAGCGTCATGACCTTATCGTCTTTCTTCAAAGCGGAATTACTCACTTTGTTCCGCCGCAAACAAAGCATATTTAACGCTCTGATCTTTTTTGTCATGGTGGTGACTTTATTTCCATTGGGTGTTGATCCCTCCCCTGATTTCTTAGCCCCTGCTGCGGGGGGGATTATTTGGTGCGCAATCGCACTGGCAATTCTCATGTCTGTAGAGTCTCTGTTTAAAGAGGACTACAACGACGGTAGCTTGGAACAGTGGCTGGTGAGTGGTCACTCGGTTTCGGTTCTTGTTCTGCTCAAAGTATTTGCGCAATGGTTGATGGTAGTCATTCCTTTAGTACTTGCGTTACCGTTTTTATCCAAGATGCTGTTTTTGGCTAGTGAACTAATACCCGTGATGTTGGTCAGTGTGTTGGTGGGGTCGCCAGCATTGTTCTTAATTGGTGCTATCGGAGCAGCATTGACGGTTTCTTTGCGAGGCGGAGCTGTACTTATGTTGCTACTGATTTTACCGCTTTATATTCCTGTCATTATATTTGCTACTGGAGCGGTTAGAGCGGCGCAGTTAGAAATGCCATTCACCGGACAGTTGGCTATTTTAGGCGCTATTTCCCTATTAGCATTAGCAATTTCGCCACTCATGGCGGCGATTTCAATTAAAGCGAGTGTGAGTTAATGAACTGGACTTGGTTTCATAAATTGGGTTCCCCAAAATGGTTTTTTCAGTGGGCAGATCGCTGGGGCAAGGTGTGCTTCTGGTTCGGTACTGTCCTTCTAATAGTTGGGGTTATTTGGGGATTAGGTTTCGCTCCCCAAGATTATCAGCAGGGCAACAGCTTTCGTATTATATATATTCATGTTCCGGCTGCGGTTCTAGCTCAAAGTTGCTATTTGGCCATGGGTATAGCTGGTTTTGTCGCATTAGTTTGGCAAATGAAGTTGGCTCCGGTGTTTATTAAAGCGGTCGCCCCAGTTGGAGCCGTGATGGCATTTATCTCCTTGGTGTCCGGAGCGATTTGGGGGAAACCTACTTGGGGGACTTGGTGGGTATGGGATGCACGTCTCACATCAGTATTGGTCTTATTTTTACTTTATATGGGGGTGATTGCCATTCAAAACACCCTAGATGATCTTCAACTGGCTGATAAAGCAGTGGCGGTAATCAGTATCGTTGGAGTTATTAATTTGCCGATTATTAAGTATTCCGTTGAGTGGTGGAATACGTTGCATCAACCTGCCACGTTTAAGTTAACAGAAAAACCTGCAATGCCGGTAGAAATGTGGTTGCCGCTACTCTTTAGCGCGCTGGGTTTGTACTTGTTTGCTGCAGGTGTTTCCATGTGGCGAATGCAGAATGAAGTATTGGTTCGGGAACGACGAGCCAACTGGGTTAAGGAAGAGGTAATGAAGCGTGGCGTTTAATTCGATCAGTGAATTTATTCAGATGGGGAATCATGGCGCTTACGTGTGGTCTACCTATGCCCTGTGTCTTATCGTCTTGTCCGGGTTGGTTGTGCAAACCCTACTACATGGTCGCAAGCAGCGTCGTCAATTGAAATCTCGCATTCAAAGGGAGCAAAAGTCCTAATGCATCCAGTTCGAAAAAAACGCATGATCACGATTGGTGTGATACTCACTCTGCTTGGTGGGGCTATCGGTTTGGTATTATATGCTCTGTCAACAAATATCAATTTATTTTACTCGCCCACTCAAATTCATGCAGGGGAGGCACCGACAGGCGTCACATTGAGAGCTGGTGGTATGGTAGTGGAGGGAAGTGTGCAGCGTAATCCGCAAACACTAGATGTATCTTTTGAAGTAACAGATTACGCTCAAAAGGTTCGTATTGAATACCAAGGAATCCTGCCAGATTTGTTCCGGGAGGGGCAAGGCATTGTCGCTCAGGGTAGATTGAACGACGCTGGCGTACTGATAGCCAGCGAAGTACTTGCCAAGCACGACGAAGAATATATGCCTCCCGAAATTAGCGCTGCCCTCGAGGCGTCTAAGCAAGCAGACGCGAAAGCCTACTAGATTAAGGTTTGATAATGATGTTTCCTGAAATTGGTCATTTTGCCCTGATACTGGCAATGTTTTTTGCTGCGGCTTTAGGGGTTCTGCCTTTAATCGGCTATCGCACCCGGAATGGCTTACTGCTGAGTAGTGCAGTACCATTGACTTATGTGACGACAGCCTTAATTTTTCTTAGTTTTGTAGCACTTACGCTGGCATTTGTTCAAGATGATTTTTCAGTTCAATATGTTGCACAGAACTCGAATACCCTGTTGCCCATATGGTACAAGGTGAGTGCGGTATGGGGGGGGCATGAAGGTTCACTGCTGTTATGGGCTCTTATTTTAGGTGGTTGGGCTAGCGCTGTTGCGCGAAAATCTCATACGTTACCGGAATTGACAGCCCCTGTTGTGCTTGCCATTCTGGGTATTGTTGCTACAGGTTTTATTGCTTTTATCGTCTATACATCTTCTCCTTTTGTAAGACTTCTGCCAGAGACTCCGGTTGATGGCGCCGATTTGAATCCCTTACTGCAAGACTTTGGTCTGATTGTGCACCCTCCTACATTGTACATGGGGTATGTAGGGTTCTCTGTTGCCTTTGCTTTTGCGATAGCCGCATTAATAACTGGAAATTTAAACTCTTCTTGGGCGCGTTGGGCGCGTCCATGGACTAATGTCTCGTGGGCGTTTTTGACCTTGGGCATCACCTTAGGCAGCTGGTGGGCTTATTACGAGCTCGGCTGGGGTGGCTGGTGGTTTTGGGATCCGGTAGAAAATGCTTCTTTGATGCCATGGTTGGCTGGTACGGCACTAGTACATTCCCTTGCAGTCACTGAAAAACGCGGAGTGTTCAAAAGCTGGACGGTGTTGCTGGCGATTTTTACCTTTAGCTTGTCCTTCCTAGGAACCTTCTTAGTACGTTCAGGCGTGTTGAACTCTGTTCACGCTTTTGCAGCTGATCCCACCCGAGGTGTTTTCATCTTGGCCTTATTGGTGGTGATCATCGGCAGCAGCTTATTGTTATATGCTTTGCGTGCCGGAGAGGTACGTTCTTCTGTGTCCTTTGGTATTACTGGTCGAGAAGCGTGGTTATTGTTGAATAATATCCTGCTCACGATCTTAACGTTAACTGTTTTACTGGGCACCCTGTATCCACTCATCTTTGATGCATTGGGCTTGGGGAAAATATCTGTTGGTGCGCCTTATTTTAATGCTGTCTTTGGCCCGATTGCGCTGTTTTTGATCGTCTTGATGGGAATCGGGCCAATTGCAAAATGGCACAAAACCAAAGGAGCCTTGCTTGTCCGTCATGCCATCGCCCCGGCGCTATTAGCCGTATTATTGAGTGCCATTGTGTACTTTGTTGGCGACTTTGATGGTTGGGTGTGGGCTAGTTTAGCTATTGCTCTATGGCTCTCATTGATGTGCTTTGTTGAATGGTTTTCTAAAGTTGCAGGCAAGAACTCATCTTTATGGACAAGGGCGAAGAAGTTGCCTCGGGCCTATTATGGAATGCAGCTTGCTCACATTGGTGTTGCTGTAGCACTGATTGGTGTGATTTTCGTAAGCGCCAATAGTGTCGAAAAAATGGTTCGCTTAGCTCCTGGAGAGAGTGTCGAGGTAAATGGATATGAATTCACTTTCGAGGGTATTAAACACGTCGAAGGCCCAAATTATGTTGCTGACACGGGTGTAATTACGGTACGTGAGAATGGCAAACTAATTGATACTATGCACCCCCAGAAACGGCTCTATACCACTACTCGTCAGGTGATGACAGAGGCCTCTTTGTCTCCGGGCTTTACCCGCGATTTGTATGTGTCCTTGGGAGAGTCTTTAGATCAAGGGGCTTGGGGCGTGCGGATTTATGTGAAATCTTTCGTGCGGTGGATCTGGCTAGGCGGTTTGATGATGATGGCAGGTGGTTTATTAGCAGCATTTGATCCCCGTTACCGTAAAAAAGCGGAGGTTGCCCATGCGTAAAGCATTGCTCTTTATCCCCTTTGGTGTGTTTGTTGTACTTGGTGTGCTGTTTTATATGCAGCTTGGTAAGGATGTGCATTACATGCCGTCAGCCTTGGTTGGTAAACCGTTACCAGAGTTCCAGCTAGTGCCACTTGAAAGTAGTGAGCTTGTTGGGCACGAATCGTTACCAAAAGGCCCCTATTTAATTAACTTTTGGGCGACTTGGTGTCCTTCTTGTAGTATTGAACACGAATACCTTATGGCACTTGCGGCTGAGGGCGTTCCTATCGTTGGTATTGATTACAAGGATGAGGCAGATGCCGCAAAACAATGGTTGCTAGATAAAGGTGACCCTTATGCGGTGGTGTTACAGGATGAGATGGGGTACTTTGGCGTGGATATGGGAGTGACTGGTGCTCCGGAAACGTTTGTAGTCGATAGTCAAGGCAGAGTCGCTTATCGTCATCAAGGGGTTGTGAATGAAGCGGTTTGGCAAACATTACAAGGGTATATGCGATGATTTGGCTGCGTATAATATTGCTAACCTGCCTAGGTTTAGGTGTTTCATTGCCTGCGCTAGCGGCAGAAGAGTTATTGCATTTTGACAATCCTGCACAAGAACAACGTTTTCAAGTATTGGTCGAGGAGTTGCGTTGCCCTAAATGCCAGAATCAAAATTTGTCTGATTCTAATTCAACTATCGCGACGGATCTTCGTGATCAGGTCTATCGCATGGTGGTGCGTGGCGACTCTAATGAGCAGATCGTGAATTATATGGTTGCTCGCTATGGAGAGTTTGTGCTTTACAAACCCACACAAAAGCCCAGTACTTTTTTACTTTGGTATGGTCCATTCATTCTGTTAGGTATCGGCGCGGTCATTTTTGTAGTGGTGATTTCGTTGAACAAGCGAAAAAAGGGTAAAGCATGATAATTGGTTGGATCATTATGGCATGCCTCCTATTGGCAAGCCTGTATTACGTCGTAAGTCACCTGACCCAACGTAAAAATCAGCATCAGTTTATGGCTCAGTTTGTACGTCTGCGTAGCGCTGAAATTGAACAAGAGCTAGAAAGTGGTCGTATCGATAACGATGAAGCGCAGCAATTAAAAGAAGACTTGTTGGCCGAGGCTCAGACTGAGCAGCAACTTCAACTTAAGTCTCTGCAAGAAAGTATTGGTAGTGCACGTAACATAATCCTGGTAGCGCTTGGGATTGTGGTGCTGGGTAGCATGACTGTCTACTACCAAATGGGCTACACGCGCGAGATTCTATTTACCGATAAATTAGCGAACCAAACGGCAACTAATGATGATATTAGTGCCTTTCTGCAGTATCGGAGTCAACGCTACGGGCGTGCTGAGGATTGGTATTTCGAAGCCAAAGATTATATGGCTCGCGGTGAATATGTGGCTGCTGTCGCTGCTTATAAACAATCTCTTGATAGTTTGGATGACGAATCAGAAGAACGAGTGGATATTCAAGTTGAATACGCTCAAGCAATCTTCTATGCCAATAATAACCAAGTGTCACCGCGTATGACTCAGGTTGTAGATGACGTGTTACGAGTGCGCCCTGATCAGCCAGTCGCTTTAGGTTTAAAAGGCGTTTCCCTATTCGATCAAGGGGATTATAAGGGTGCCCTGATTGCTTGGCAGAATGCTGTCATTCATGGCAAGAATCCACAAGAGCGAGCCGCTTTAATGGCTGGTATTCGTAAAGCTAGGGAAGTGGGGAATATTTCTGAAGAAGACGTTCCGGCGCTTATTTCACATCGTATCCGCCTACAGATAGATGTGGTATCAGGTAGCCTTGATCCTCATAGTGTTTATCTAGTTTATGCCCGCGGCTCTAGTCCTATGCCAGTAGCGATCCAGCGAGTGACCAGTCAGCAATTGTCAGGGGTGATTGAGTTGACCAATTTGGATAACTTAATGCCAGGGGCATCATTAGCTCAGTTTGATCAGGTTGATGTGGTGGTGAAACAGTCACCGGCGAATGCCTCTGATCTGACTCAAGGGAAGATTATTGGTCAAATTTCCGGCGTTCCGACTCAAGATGAGCAAATATTTCAAGTGCCTGTCAGCATGTAATTGAAAGATTTCCGCTAGCATCCGATAATAGCAGCAATTTCATTGACCTAATTCGGAAAACGTAATGGACTTTAGCTTGCGCGAGTGGCTAATTTTAATTGGGCTAATCATCATCGCTGTTATCTTGATCGACGGCGTAAGACGATATCGTAAGGCTCAGCAGTTAACCACTTATCCTGACGATGACGATTGGATAGATCCAGACGAAGCACTCAAGGAAGCCATGGTGAAACGTGAGCTTCCAAATGGTGGTGCTCGTCCGGTATCTGAAGACGTCAATGACCCCATTATGAACGCATTTGAAAATGCGAGAAAAACAGTAAAGGGCCCACTTACTGATTTACCCCACAAAGTGGATGCTGGTCCAGCGTTAGATCGCAATGATCAGTTTGAACTGGAGGAGCTTGCGACTCTGGTGCCCGAGCGTTTAATAGACGAATCTCCCGAACGTTTAAAAGAGCAAGATTATGCTGATGTTCCTGACGATGATTACTCCGACTACATGGATGATCAGGCTTTGCACGAACCTCAAGCGCCCTCTGAAGTGGGAGAGTCAAACTACGAACAAGACTATGGGACAGTCGACCTAGATCAAACGGAAGCCTTTAGCTCCTCGGCTAAGATTGACGAGAGTGTTGATGATGAAGACAACGCCGAGATAGAAGAAGTTATCGTTATCAACGTATTTGCCGAAGAGGGTAACCCTTACGCCGGCATGGAGCTGCTACAGCTGGTGCTTAATTGTGGTATGCGTTACGGGGAGATGGATATCTTCCATCGCCACGAGGAAGGTTATGACAAAGGCAAAGTGCAGTTCAGCATGGCGAACGCCATTGAACCAGGCACCTTCGATTTGGAAACCATGGGCGAAAGCCAGTCTCCTGGGGTCAGCTTCTTTATGGGACTTCCTGGTCCTAAAAATAGCATGCGCGCTTTTGATTTTATGTTAGAAACGGCCCAAGTGCTTACTCGTAATCTTGGGGGAGAGCTCCGTGATGAACGTCGCTCCCCCATGAGCGAGCAAACCATTGCCCATTGTCGTCAACGCATTCGCGACTTTGAACGTCGGCGTATGGCTCGATCGAAACGATCTTAAAAAATAAAGCGAAAGGCCCCACTGGGGCCTTTTTGTCTACTGCGTTTACCTTAATTCAGAGAGATTGCATGAGCGAGAAGAACTCCCCCTCATTAGCTGACATGTTGGCGTTAGTCGAACGCCTAAATGACTATAGCTACGCTTACCATGTAAAAGACGATCCTATGGTACCCGATGCCGAATATGATCGATGTTACCGTGAGCTTCAGGCGCTGGAGTCTGCCCATCCCGAATGGATTCAGTCACACTCTCCCACCCAGCGGGTAGGGGAAAAACCGGATACGGGCTTCGCAACTGTTAGTCATAGCGTGCCCATGTTGTCTCTGGATAATGCATTTGATAATGAAAGTTTACAGGGGTTTGAAGAAAGGATTATCAAGCTTCTGGGTTTGAATGATATCTCCTATTGTTGTGAGCCGAAGCTGGATGGATTGGCCATTAGTTTACGCTATGAGAATGGTGCTTTGGTAAGAGGTGTGACCCGTGGGGATGGTCTAGCCGGTGAAGATATCTCTGCTAATCTTCGTACACTGCCTTCAATTCCACTCCGTCTGCGTACTGCAACACCGCCACCGGTGCTGGAAGTGCGCGGTGAGGTTTACATGCCTAGAGCGGGTTTTGCCAAACTCAATGAACAGGCTATTGCGAAAGGGGAAAAAACCTTCGTTAATCCTCGCAACGCCGCCGCAGGAAGTCTACGTCAACTCGACCCCAAAATTACCGCCTCTCGGCCGCTGGTATTCTGCGCTTATGGAATTGGCTTGGCGGAAGGCTGGCAACAGCCAGATAGTCACTATGAGAGTCTCCAGCAGCTTGCCGGGTGGGGATTCAAGATCAATGATTTAATGGAGCGTGTGGCTGGGGTGGAAGCCTGTATTGATTACTACAACAATCTCGCTGAGCAACGTGATCAATTAAGTTATGACATTGATGGTATTGTCTACAAAGTAGATAGCATTGAACAGCAACGCCAACTCGGATTTGTTGCTAGAGCCCCCCGCTGGGCGATTGCGCGTAAGTTTCCAGCCCAAGAAGAAGTAACACAAATTATTGGCGTTGATTTTCAGGTTGGTCGCACCGGTGCCATTACACCGGTGGCGCGTCTCAAGCCAGTTTTTGTGGGTGGTGTAACGGTTTCCAATGCCACTCTCCACAACAAAGATGAAATTGCTCGTTTGGGTGTTATGGTGAATGACTGGGTGGTGATTCGTCGTGCTGGCGACGTGATTCCTCAGGTGGTTCAGGTTGTGAAAGATCGCCGCCCCCAAGATGCAGTTGAAGTGGTTTTCCCGGCAACCTGTCCAGTATGTCAGTCGGATGTGGATCGCGTTGAGGGAGAAGCGGTAATACGCTGCTCTGGTGGCTTGATTTGTAGCGCCCAACTAAAAGAAAGCTTGAAGCACTTTGTTTCTCGCAAGGCGATGGATATTGATGGTCTTGGGGATAAGCTGATTGAGCTTTTAGTAGAGCAAAAGCTTCTTGCTACACCAGCAGATATTTATCGCTTGCGGGAAAAGCCTGCCAGACTGCTGGCTCTAGAACGTATGGGCGACAAATCGGTGCAGAAGCTGCTCGATGCTATCGAAGTCTCTAAGCAAACTCAGCTCAACCGATTTATTTATGCTTTAGGCATTCGCGAAGTCGGGGAAGCTACAGCGCGAACGTTGATGCAGCATTTTGGCGATCTAACCAAGTTGATGGCAGCTAGTGAAGCGGATCTGTTGGAGGTAGATGACGTGGGGCCAATCGTTGCTCACCACATTCGTACTTTCTTTGAACAAGAGCGCAACCGGGACATTATTGCACAGCTACAAGAGCTAGGCGTTACATGGCCAATGGTAGAAATGCTGGAACCAGAGGCACAGCCTTTGGCAGGCAAAACCTACGTAGTGACTGGAACGCTCTCCCAGTATTCACGGGATGATGTGAAAGCCAAGCTAATTCAGCTTGGGGCAAAAGTCGCAGGCTCCGTATCTGCCAAAACTGACTGTCTAGTAGCGGGTGAAAAGGCTGGTTCTAAGCTAGCCAAAGCAAATGATTTGGGCATCCCTGTTTTAGATGAGGCAAGTTTGCAGGCGTTACTACAACAACACGGGGTGGCCTAATAAATGGATACACTTATCCCGTACGATGATCTGCCTGCTGAGACCTTGGTGAATATTATTGATGATATTGTCTCAAGGGACGGCACTGACTATGGTGCCTATGACCTAAGTGTCGAAGATAAGCGCCGCCAGGTGATGAGTTTGCTCAAGCGCAAAGAAGCGGTGCTATTGTTCGACACCGAGTCTGAGACTATTCGCTTGGTTTCCAAAGCAGAAATGCAACGGGGCTTTCAATAAAATTAAATGCGCTGCATGGAATAGGGCAGCGCATTTAGGTTATTTAGCGGCAGTTTTTGATGGAGTGGTCCATTTCGCGGGAAGGTTCAGCTTCACTAGTGCGTCCGACTACCTTGGCGGGAACACCTGCCACGGTGGTATGTTTCGCAACAGGTTCCAACACCACGCTACCAGCTCCAATCTTCGCACCTTCTCCTACTTCGATGTTGCCTAAAATCTTGGCTCCAGCACCGATCAACACACCTGAGCGAATTTTCGGATGACGATCACCATGCTCTTTACCGGTACCACCGAGGGTGACTGACTGGAGTATCGAGACGTTATCTTCGATAACACAGGTTTCACCGACGACCAGCCCCGTGGCGTGATCCAGCATAATGCCGCAGCCAATGCGAGCGGCAGGGTGTATATCGACACCAAATGTCATCGACATTTGACCTTGCAGATACAATGCTAAGCTTTTGCGGTTATGGTTCCATAACCAGTGCGCCACGCGATAGGTTTGTAGCGCATGAAAGCCCTTGAAAAATAACAAAGGAGTGGTCAGACAATCACAGGCGGCATCACGTTCCTTAATAGAAATAATATCCCGCTCGATACAACCAACAATGCCGGAGTTGGGGTCACTCATGGCTTCCTCAAATACTTCTCGAAGCACCATGGCAGGGATTGATATGCTGTCCAATTTACTGGCTAGCAAAAAACTCAAAGCCGAACTTAAACTATCGTGGCGCAAAATGGTCGTATTAAAGTAGCTGGCGAGAATGGGTTCATCTTGTGCCAGCTTTTCAGCTTCCGCCTGCAAAGACGGCCATAAATTGCTGGATGTCATTTCGGATTGTAATGTCATAATTGTGCGTCTAATAACGTGAGAATTTTCGTGGCTAGATAAGCGTTATGGGGGTAGGATGTATCAAAACAAGGGTAAAGGTAAAGAGTCTTCCCGAATTTAATGGAGTCACTATGAGTCAAAAAACCGTTTCGGATGCATTACATATTTTTTATGAGTTGAACACGGCGTTGGCCGACGGCTATTGGGAAACCAATAATATTGATAACAAAGACATGTTTTTTGCCATGAAGAGCATGTTGCAAGACGAGCTTGATGAGCTGCATAAGCTGAGTATTCAGGATCATATTTATCCCTACGAGCCCATTAACCCAGCTGTGGTTCGCTTGAGTGATAAGCTACGCAATTTACATACCCTTTTGATTGACGTTGCTTTGCGTCCTTCCACTTTCCAGCGTTTGGAAGATCTTATTCCAAGAGCATGTGAGCTATTCGAGCTATAGTCATCGCCTATCTGGGCACTGGTGTATCACGAGTGCCCAATCATAGCGTCTATCCAGCAGAGTTTCGTTTTAGTTGGCGAATAGCGAAACGATTCGGGTGAATGGATTCTGCTACCGCTGATTCTAGCGGAGATGGTGCGCCACTGATCACGCTCGCTAAGTACTCGGCACTTAATGGTGCGCTAACCAGTCCCCTGGAACCATGACCAACATTTACATATAGCCCTTCCAAAATACCGTTATTTAGTAGTTCGGTTGGCTGCCATTTGGCATTTTGCCGCAGTGGTGCATAGCTTTCTAAAAGCACTTGAGGATTGCTGACAGGGCCAACGATTGGGGCATAGTCTGCAACAGTACAACGAAAGCCAACCCTTCCGGTTAAGTTTTCAGGAGCGATGTTCTCCGTATCAATATTTAGCAAGTTCGCCAGCTTGTTCAGGTTGGTGCTGTGGGACGCTAACGTCGGCAGGATCTCATTACTGGTCAAGTCATAAGTGGCACCGAAGTTGAGATGTCCGTCTAGTGGTGGAGAAACATAGCCATCAGCACAAAGTACTTGATCAAGTGCAAGCGCCGTTGTCTGTTGCTGGGTATCGAGATGTTCAACAGATAGTCTGCTGACTTGCCCTCGAATGGTTTTAACTGGCCACTCACTAACTGGAGAGTGCTGATTGATCGCTCCGGCAGTACACAATACCACCCTATCGAAATGCTGAGGTTCCGGTGACTTTGTCCCAGTTGCCTCCCATCCCTGTTGAGTTTGCTCTAGTTGAAGTAACTCGTTACCCAGGTGGACTTGAATACGCTCATGATCTAGCAGTTTAGCGCATGCGAGTTTTGGTGCGACCCAACCAGACAGTGGCAGCAGAATCTCGCCATCTTGCTTTGCAAAGCATACTTCGGGAGGATAAAGTTGGCTCCCAAGCATCTTTTCAAACTTTTCAGCCTCCGCGGAGTTTTTGGCTCTCTGCAGCAGACCGCACTGGCGCCAGATTTCCCCACTCACAGACTGGTTTAAGTTGGTAAAGGTGGCCTGGGCGAATAGAAATGCAGCAAGATAGAAGCGATTAATCGGCGTATTGGTGGCTTGCAATTTAGGGTAGAGCATACCTTGAATATTGCCTGAGCCGCCGGAAGCGATTTCTGTGTCGGCTTCCCAGACTTGCACGCGGAAGCCCTTGTCTACCAATGCTCTGGCGGTACTTGCACCTGCAATGCCACTGCCTACTACTAGAATCCTAGCTGATGCATTTAATCGTTTGGGTTGATGATAGAACCAAGGGTTTTTTAGCGTAGTCGCCCCTTGCTCGAAAGTGCCGCGCAGCATCTCGCGTTTATGACCAAAACCTTTTACCTTTTCCATTTTGAAACCGGAGGCTTGCAGCCCTCTGCGGACAATGCCCGCGGCGGTAAAAGTAGCGCAGGTGGTGCCAAGGTGACTCAACTTTCCGATTGCTTGGAAGAGTTGTTCATTCCACATTTGTGGGTTTTTGCTGGGAGCGAATCCATCTAAAAACCAAGCATCTACACTGGCAGCGAGACCGCTAAATCCATCACCGGCGTCACCAAGCCAAAGCGTAAGTGATACTCGATGTTCATTAAAGTTTACCCGATGCCAGCCTTGGCATAAGGTGGGATAATTATCCACCAGCAACTTGGCGTAGCGGGAGAGGGAAGGCCATGCCGCGAGCGCATTCTGCAAGCTCATTTTATCAAGGGGATATTTTTCAACAGAGACAAAATGTAACCATCCTTTGCTTTCGTTCTCGACAAAGTGGTGCCAGGTACAGAGGAAGTTAAGTCCCGTCCCAAATCCAGTTTCAGCAATGGTGAATTGGTCGCCGTCATTTAAGGCGGCAAAGCGCTCCGACAGATTATTTTGCTGGATAAACACATACTCAGTTTCGGCGAGACCGGCTTCTTTATCGAAGTACACATCATCAAAGGTTGCCGAACGAGGCACACCATCCTCGCCAAAATGCAGCTTGGGCGGCTCTAGGCAATAGCTAGTTGACACGACGCACAGCCTCGATAACCACAGGCTCTACCGGAACGTTTTGGTAAGGTCCTACATTCCGCACTGATACGTCTGCGATACGGTTGACCACATCCATGCCTTGCGTTACTTTGCCAAATACAGTGTAACCGTAGGTGCCTCGCGCCCCGTGGTTGAGGAAGGTGTTATCTACTTGATTAATGAAAAACTGGGAGGTGGCGCTATTGGGGTCTTGAGTACGGGCCATGGCGATAGTGCCGGCGTCGTTATAAAGGCCGTTATCACCTTCATAGGCAACGGGTAGATGGGTGTCTTTACGATTTAAGTCTGCTTCAAAACCTCCCCCTTGCACCATAAAACCGCGTATAACACGATGGAAAACCGTATTGCTGTAAAAGCCCTCGTCCACATAACGCAGAAAGTTTGCCACCGTATTGGGTGCGGCTTCATCATTTAGGTCGATAACAATCGTGCCTTTATTGGTGATCATTTCCACTTCCGTGGCGTAAGCGGCGCTAGTGAAAACGCCTAGCAGCAGAGTCGCAAGTAAAGTTTTTTTCATCGTGGCTTCCTAATTTAAAGTTGCGTTTTACAATAGGTGCTTATTGTTCACATCATACTGTATCTTGCGAGGTTTTCTTAGTGCGTACGGCGATTGTCGAAATTGAATATTGTACCTTGTGTCGTTGGATGCTGCGGGCGGCTTGGTTGGCTCAGGAATTACTGACGACCTTCGCCGACGATATTAAAAGTGTCACCTTGATTCCAACAGAGGGTGGGATTTTTAAAGTGCGGGTCAATGGTGTGGAAATCTGGTGCCGCAAGAAAGAAGATGGTTTTCCTGAAGCGAAAGAATTAAAACAGCGCTTGCGGGACGAGATAGACCCAGACCGAGATCTGGGCCACAGTGATCGGAAGTGACGCCGACTCAGAACACTTGTTTGAACGGTTTTACTTCGACTCGATCGTAAACACCGGCAGTGACATAGGGATCAGCATCAGCCCATGCTTTCGCCGCCTCGAGGGAATCAAATTCAGCAATCACAACACTGCCAGTAAAGCCGGCTGAACCTGGGTCATTGCTATCGATGGCTGGGTTTGGGCCTGCTACAAGTAAGCGACCTGCGTCTCGTAATGCCTGCAATCGGGCAAGGTGATCAGGTCGAGCCTGTAGGCGGTTTGCTAAGCTATTTTCTACGTCATATCCTACAATAGAGTAATACATGTGCTGTTTCTCGTTTCAGTCAGTGTTACATTGGAGTGGTAGTTACATTACCGTATCGTGTTGTCATGGTGCGGATCATATCGCAATCAACGCAGGATTATTAGCTTTTGGATCGCTATCAAGGGGTGGATTTACATACCCATTCGACGGCCTCAGATGGTCGCCTAACGCCGACAGAGTTAGTTGAGCTTGCCGAATCCCAAGGGGTGAGTTGGTTGGCATTGACAGATCACGATACATTGGCTGGATTAGAGGAAGCCCAAGGCGCTGCTTTGGGAAAGCTTAATTTAATCAATGGGGTTGAGCTTTCCGTGGCTTGGGGGAAGTTTCCTTTGCATATAGTGTTACTGGGCGATGTCCTAAATCACAGCGGCGTGCAAAGCTGGGTGCAGCATAATCAGCTAGTCCGTTTACAGCGTGCCGAGCGCATTAACGTAATGCTACAAAAGCAGGGGTTGCCCGATTTACTGCCGCTGGCTCTGGAAAAAGCGTCCGGTGCTCAGTTGGGGCGGCCTCACTTTGCCCAAGCGATGGTCGAGCTGAGGTTGGTAAAAGATATGAATCGGGCATTCGATTTATACCTATCGAATAAACGCCTCGGAGCCCTGCGGGATGTGTGGCCCGATATAAACGAAGTGTTACCGACTCTAGCGGGAGTGGATGTCATCTTGGCTCATCCCAAGCGCTATCCCTTAACGGCCACCAAGTTGCGTTCCTTGTTGGCAGATTTTAAGACGGCCGGGGGAACCGCAGTGGAAATCGTATCTGGCAATGAAAGGCCGGAGCATGTGCGTTATATGGAGCGGTTGGCGCAGGACTTCGCTTTCCAAGTGTCGGTTGGCAGTGATTATCATGGCCCGTTTGGTCCTTGGAGCCAAGTGGGCAAATATACGCAAGTCAAATTAGATAACCTAGTACCCGTTTGGGAAAAATGGCAGTGATAGTTTCTTATTAATGGTCTAGGTTCAAATACTATTTATTTTCGGGAGTCTCTTTTGAGTCAATTTTTTACAGTTCATCCAGAAACACCACAGAGTCGCTTGATCAAGCAAGCCGCACAAATGGTGAGAGAAGGAGCGGTAATTGCCTATCCTACAGATAGCGGCTATGCACTAGGGTGTCATTTGGGGGATAAGAAGGCGCTGGATCGTATCCGTATGATTCGTCGTTTAGATGACAAGCACAACTTCACGTTAGTGTGCCGAGATCTCTCGGAACTGTCCGTCTATGCGCGTTTCGATAATAGTATGTATCGTTTGCTAAAACATAACACGCCGGGGCCTTACACTTTCATTTTTAACGCCACTTCTGAGGTTCCCCGTCGCTTGATGCATCCGAAACGGAAAACCATTGGTATCAGGGTGCCGGATAATGCGATTGCGCAAGCGCTGCTAGAAGAGCTCGGGGAGCCATTAATGAGTGTGTCCTTGATCTTGCCGGGTGAAACTGACCCGATGATGGATCCCTATGATATTCGCGATACCTTGCAGCATCAGCTTGATTTGGTCATTGATGGTGGTTTTTGTGGAATGCAACCGACAACGGTGGTGGCGATGGACTCAGAAGACATTTCAGTGCTGCGCGTAGGCAGCGGAGATCCGACGCCATTTAACCCTTGAATCTGCTAGGAGGCCGCAATGAATAAGGTTATAATGCGGCCAATATTTTGCCTACTAACAGGCGTCAAAAAAACAGATAAACAGGTTGCTGCGAAGCATTCCCCCAATGAGGTCGTAATGGACGAAAAGTTACAAAAAGTGTTAGCAAGAGCGGGTGTGGGTTCTCGTCGTGAAATGGAGAATCGTATTCGCGATGGCCGCATCACCGTCAATGGTGAAGTCGCCAAACTGGGAGATCGCGTCTCTCCTAAAGATGAAATTCATTCAGATGGTGTTCTAGTAAATGCTAGCGAAGCCCTGGCATCATCTCGCCGAGTAATTATCTATAACAAACCTGAGGGTGAAGTCTGCACACGCAAGGACCCTGAGGGTCGTCCAACCGTGTTTGATCGCTTGCCGAAACTCAGAAATGGCCGCTGGATTGCCGTTGGTCGTCTGGATATCAATACGTCGGGCTTGTTGTTATTCACTACCGATGGTGAACTTGCTAACCGTCTCATGCACCCATCTACCGAGATTGACCGCGAGTACTTGGTGCGAGTGATGGGGGCGGTAAATGATGAGCAGCTTGCTACTTTGAAAAAAGGGGTCCTGCTGGAAGATGGAATGGCCAAATTTACTGACATCGTTGATGGTGGTGGTGAAGGTATTAACCGTTGGTTCTATGTCTGCTTAATGGAAGGTCGCAACCGCGAAGTGCGTCGCTTGTGGGAATCTCAGGGCGTGAAAGTGAACCGACTAAAACGGGTGCGCTTTGGCCCAGTATTTTTGCCTTCAAAGGCCAAGGTTGGTCGTTGGGTAGAGATGGAAGACGACGAAGTAAATAGCTTGGCGGCTATGGTTGGTCTAAATACTCAACCATTACGTCAGCGTACCCAGCAGGAGCAGCAAGACTACAAACGTCAGCGGGCTAAAACCGGTGGCGCTAGACCGCGTAGTAAGAGCAAAGGGTTTGACTGGCAAACCTCGGATAAGCCAGAATTCAAACCACGCAAACCTGGCCGTCGCTCATTCCGATAGTCAAAATTACACTGCAATAAGGGAGACAATATGGGACTGTTACGTTGGATTCTTGTAGCGATTATCGCGATGGGAATTGGTTTCTTCGTTTATGTCGATATGAATAGTGCTGTCCCAGATAACCTTGGTATGGTTGATGGGAGTTTTACTCCTTGTCCACCTACTCCCAATTGCGTGTCCTCCATGGCCCAAGCAGATGATGAACAACACTATGTTGAGCCTATTATCTACCGTGGCAGCCTGCGTGAGACTCAGCTAAAGATTGAAGCGTATTTTCTCAATAGTGGTCACGCTAAGTTGCTAAATAGCCACTTGGGTTACGCCCACTTTGAGATCACAACTCCGCTACTCGGCTTCAAAGATGATATAGAAATCTACTTGCCTGAGGCCGATCAAGTGGTTCATGTGCGCTCTGCGTCAAGGGTGGGGTACGATGACCTTGGCGAGAATCGCAAACGTCTTAGACAACTGCGAGAACTTCTAGTAGATTGAATCCAAAGCAAGTCAATAGCTTACCTGCAGGATGAGGATTAATAATGAGCACCAATGAGCCACAATCAATCTTGATCGTAGAAGATGATGAACGTCTTGCTACGCTAACTCAGGAATACCTCCAAAAAAACGGTTTTACAGTCGGTGTCGAGCCAGATGGTCGTAATGCCATTTCTCGAATTATCAATGAACAACCTTCATTGGTTATCTTAGATCTAATGTTGCCTGGTGTTGATGGCTTTACTGTTTGTCGTACCGTGCGTAACGAGTATAACGGCCCGATTCTGATGTTGACCGCCCGTAGTGACGATGTCGATCAGATACTTGGTCTTGAAATTGGTGCTGATGATTATGTCAGTAAACCTGCCAAGCCACGGGTTCTATTAGCACGGGTGCAGTCGTTATTGCGTCGCAGCACTATGGATGTGGACTTGTCTGCACCAGTGAGTGAAGTCGAGCAAACGCTCACCTTTGGTCCTTTGGTGGTTCATAATTCTCGCCGGGAAGCTTGGTTAGAGGGCAATGAGGTCGAGTTAACCAGTGCTGAGTTCGATTTGCTTTGGTTGCTTGCTAGTAATGCTGGTCGCATACTCAGCCGCGAAGAGATTTTTAGTGAATTACGTGGTATTAAATACGATGGTCAAGATCGCTCCGTTGATGTTCGTATTTCTCGTATTCGCTCTAAAATTGGTGATGATCCGATACACCCTCGTCGTATTAAAACGATTCGTAGTAAAGGTTACCTGTTCGTTAAAGAGGTATAAAAATGATAGGGGAAGTGTGGCGCCTGTATCGGCACATCATTATCGGCGGCGCTGCTATTCTCCTGTTGGTTTTCTCCTCACTGGCTTATCTTCAGCAAAAAACACTTTCACAATCTGTTGACTCCTCAGTGTGTGCAGATGTTTATTTATCTGCCGCTGTCCTGGCGTCTTCCCCAGATTTAATTGCCGATGTGTCTACCTATTCGCGTTATCACTGGCAGATCTTGTCTAGTATAGCGCCTGCTTTTGCTCAGAATTTCATAGGGGGGACAGCTCCCCTACAATGGCAGGAATCCGCTCGTGGCGATATTAATATTCTTCATAATGGGACAGTGATTCTTTCTGGACAAGCAAATGTTCCTGCCCCATTGCTGCAACTTCCTTCGCTAATAGATCTGCTACGCCAGCAAGGCTTATGGCAAGGTCAACTTCAGGCATTTTTCGAGTCTGCCCCTTGCTTTAGTGTCGAGGTATTACCGACATTCGCAGATTCTACGCAAACGGTTATCGGTGTAGATGAACAGGGTGTATTGCAATTTATTGTTCCTCAAGAAGATCGGAGTGCTTTATCGGTTTCAATGAGAACTGAAAATAACTCTATGTTATTTTCTGAAATGGCGCTTATCGTGATTTTGGCTGTTATTGGTATGTGCTTGTTAGTCTGGCGTGAATTGCGGGTGTTAGACCGAAAGCGGCGTTATTTTGAAATTGTCACTCGGCAAATTGCCCGAGGTCGCAGTGGTTTGCCGAAAGGTATTGTAGATAGTAATGGGGCGCTTAAGGAACTGGCTTACTCCTTTGATTCCATGTCTTCCCATATCCAGCGACTGCTTAAAGTGCAGCGTGAGATGATCAATGCGATTTCCCATGAGTTGAGAACGCCAATCGCTCGATTACGCTTTGGCTTGGAAGCCCTCAAAGATGATATCGATGAGAATGATCATGGCACTGTAATTGCCCTAGAGGGAGATGTAGAAGAGCTGAATACCTTGGTGGACGAGGTTCTTACTTACGGTAAACTGGAAGAAGGCTCTTTGGCGTTAAATTTTGAAAGTACTAGCTTACGCCAGCTGCTTAACGGTGTGCTTGAGCACAACCAAAATTTACTCAAACACCTGACCGTCGATGTTCATCTAGATGACGATGATATTGTCAATGCCGACCCTCATCACCTACATCGGGCGCTACAAAATTTGATTTTGAACGCTTCGAAGTATGCCAGCAGTAAGATTGTGATTACCTATACCAACGATGCGGAGCGTTGGCAGGTCGATATAGAAGACGATGGCCCCGGCATTCCTCCAGAAGATCGGGATAAGGTATTTATCCCATTTCAGCGCTTAGATAACTCCCGAACCCGAGCATCTGGCGGCTATGGTCTGGGCTTGGCCATCGTTCAGCGTATTGCTTTTTGGCATGGTGGTGCTGTATTGGTTGAAGAGAGCAGCATGGGCGGTGCCAAATTTAGTTTAATTTGGTCTCGCAGCCAGCATCAGAATAGTTTGTTAAGTTAGAACTACAGGTCTGGGGACAAAATCCCCCGCAAGTTTTTAAAGCATGTCTTACTAGCGGTATTGATTAAGTCTTCCATGTAGGCGTTATCCTTTTGATCTTTTCGGATGGCTAAATACAGTTTACACCATACGCCTTCCTCGCCAAGAGACTTAGTTAACACATATTGGCGGTTTGTATATTCGGTCATCGCCCAATTCGGCAGGCAGCACACACCACGGCCACTAGCGACCAGCTGCATCATCATTAAAGTAAGTTCACTATGACGAATGCGGGCCGGATTGACTCCTGCAGGGGTTAAAAAGTGTTTAAAAATATCGAGTCGCTCAGATTCAACTGGATAGGTGATCAGAGTTTCGTTGACAAAATCATCCGGTACTAGAAATTCTTTTTTGGCTAGAGGGTGATGTCGTGACAACGCCACTTGAGACTCGTACTGAAATAACGGGATGTACTCAATATTAGGCAAGTCTTGTGGGTCCGATGTGACGACAAGATCCAAATCCCCCCGAGCTAGTGCAGGTAACGGCATAAAGCTGAAGGCTGTAGACAAATCCAGTTCTACGTCCGGCCAGTGCTCACGAAAGTGATCAATCGTTGGCATTAGCCATTCGTAGCAACTGTGGCATTCGATGGCAATGTGCAGTCGGCCGCTTTCGCCCTCGGCGAAGCGCTGAATATCCCGTTGTGCAGTGCGGAACGACAGTAACACGTCATCAGCGAGCTGTAGCAAGCGCAGTCCAGCGCTGGTGAACCGTACGGGCTTGGTTTTGCGAATAAACAGCGGGCATCCCAGTTTTTCTTCTAAATCCTTGATTTGATGAGATAAAGCCGACTGTGTTAGATGAACTCGTTCCGCAGCTTCTACCAAACTGCCGGTTTCCCGTAGTGCGGTTAGCGTTTTGAGATGGCGTACTTCAATAATGCTCATAAACTATACTTTTGGTTGAGTTTTATTCAGCTTGGAGGGCGAAAAAAAGCCCGCGGTTGGAACACTAGCCCAACTACGAGCTTTACGAGGATTGTGCTAGTTACAGATCAAAAATTCAAGTAAGGCTTTTTGAGCGTGAAGTCGATTTTCTGCTTCATCCCAAACCACCGAGTCAGGATGATCAATCACCTCGGCAGTCACTTCCTCGCCTCGGTGAGCCGGTAGACAATGCATGAAAAGGGCATCTTTATTAGCCAAATCCATCAATGCTTTGTTGACTTGGAAACCAGAAAAATCTCGCAGACGTTGCTGCTGCTCTTCTTCTTGTCCCATTGAAGCAAATACATCGGTCACCACTAAATCTGCACCCACTACTGCTTCTTGAGCACTATGAAGTACCGTCACGTTAGCTTGGTTTTCTGCCACTATAGCGGGATTTGGCTCATAGCCTTTCGGGCAAGCTGCAACCAATTGGAAATTTAGCATGCTCGCGGCATTCATATAGGAATGGCACATGTTATTACCATCGCCTACCCAAACCACCTTCTTGCCTTCAATGCTGCCACGGTGTTCTTGATAAGTCTGCATGTCGGCTAACAACTGACAAGGATGGTAATCATCCGTTAGGGCATTGATAACTGGGACACGAGAATTTGCCGCAAAGGTTTCAACAATGTCGTGTCCGAAAGTACGGATCATCACAGCGTCAACCATGCTGGAGATAACCCGAGCACTGTCTTCAACAGGTTCGCCACGACCTAATTGTGTGTCGCGTGGAGATAAGAACAAGGCATGTCCACCGAATTGCGCCATACCAGCTTCAAACGATACGCGAGTTCGGGTTGATGATTTCTCAAAAATCATCGCCAGCACCTTATTTTTTAGTGGCTGGTAATCAGTCCCTGCCCGATGCATCGCCTTCAGCTCAGAGGCGCGGGAAATCAACTGTTTCAACTCCGAAGGTGACAAATCCTTCAGAGTAAGAAAATGTCTCGGCGACACAATTTGCTCCTTTATTTACCTACTTATTAAAAGGGAATCGAGCAATTTAATACAGAGGTCGCATTTAGTAAAGAGCATAATGTCAACAGAATTACGTTTTAGGGGTTGTAAAACTAAAGCCCGTCCACATAAACTTGGCATACGTTTTTGCGAACAAATTTGGCTGAAGATGCCAAACTACTTAATTTGAGGTTGATGCCGTGAGCAACACTATCGAGACTATTAAAGAGCAAATCTCCAACAATGCTATTTTGCTTTACATGAAGGGTACCCCCCGTATGCCACAGTGTGGTTTTTCTGCACAGGCAGTACAAGCATTGATGTCCTGTGGCGAGCGTTTTGCATTTGTGAACATTTTGGAAAACCCAGATATTCGCGCTGAGCTACCTAAATATGCTAACTGGCCAACTTTCCCACAACTCTGGGTGAAAGGTGAGTTAGTAGGTGGTTGTGACATTATTGTTGAAATGGCACAAAACGGTGAACTGCAGACATTGATCAACGAAGCAGCGGCTGATAGCGCTGAGTCTTGATAGCAAGTCCATTTTGTAACTAAAAACGCGCCCCTTGTGGGCGCGTTTTTGTTAGTGATAGCTAAAACTTGCTTTGCGATTTTAACTCGTTTGCCAATTCGATGACTTGCTTACGAAACCAAATATGGCTGGCATCGTGATGTAATAAAGGGCTCCAAATCATTTTTAATTCAATTGGAGGGATAGTAAACGGGGGTTCTAAAATCACTAGATTGGGATTTTTGCGGTTAATCATGGCAACTTTACGCGGTAACGTAGCGATAAGGTCTTGCTCTAGGGCCAAGTGCATCGCCGTATGGTAGCTACGGGTAAATACCCTAATGCTGCGTTTGCGTCCCTGTTGTTGTAGGGCTTCATCCACCCAGCCTAGCTTTTGCACATCCGTCGGGTCCATGCCGACCCCAACACCAAAGCCCGTTTTACTTACCCAGATATGTTGTGCTTCTAAATAAGTATCAAGGGTAAAGTTTTGCGCCACCGGGTTCTCAGAACTCATCATGCAGACAAAAGTATCATGCCAAACGCTTTTTTCATGAAAGGATTGCGGTAGCTCTTCAAAGCGGTTAATAGCCATATCAATTTTGCCGGCTTCAACATCATGAAAAGTCACGTCGCTTGGGGTCATGATGTCTAAGGTGATGCCGGGTGCGTTTTCCCGCAATCGCGTTAACAGTCTTGGAATGACAGTTGAGGCAGCATAGTCGCTGGCCATGATACGAAATACGCGAGTGGATGTGCGCTCGTTGAAGTCCGCCTCGGGCTGCAATGCTTCTTCTAGTTCCAGTAGTACTTTACGCACAATAGGCTGTAAACGCAGAGCTTTTTCAGTGGGTTTCATCCCCTCACTAGTGCGTACCAAGAGAGGATCACCGAGCAGGTCGCGCAAACGTTTAAGGCCGTTACTCATAGCAGGCTGAGTAATATTGAGCTTATTGGCTGAACGGGTGACATTGCATTCTCGCAATAGAACGTCCAAGTAAATCAAAAGGTTCAGATCAATCTTGTTAATATTCATATGTTTTATATGGTTTTGCTCAGCCCAAAATTCAATGAATGATTTTAGCTGCTGATGGTGAAAGTACAACCTTAAAGCTTGATGGTGAGACAAAAATTATTCGTGAAGGCGTTATCGTAATTCCCGAGCAAAGGCCAAGAACTGTGTCGCGCTATCGGTCAAAGCATTATTTCTAGGTTTTATTATTAACAGAGTGCGAGTCAGCTGTAATGGGGTTTGGTGATGTTTTATCAATCCCATGCGCAGCTCTTGTTGTAGGCTCAATTGGGATAAGCAGCCTAAGCCCAAGTTTTGTATCACCGCTTGTTTTACTGCTTCTATATGCGTCAGTGACAATGAAACCTTCACGTCTTGCACGCGGGCACCAAGGGCCTGTTCTAATAAAATGCGTGTTCCAGAGCCTGTTTCCCGCATCACCCACTCGGCTTTGAGCAGGTCATCAAGGTCGAGCGTATCGGCGATAGCGCTATGAGCAGCACTAAATACCACGAGTTCATCTTGTTGCCACAGCTCAGCTTCTAGATCTGGGTGCTGGCAAAAACCTTCGATAAAGCCTATTTCCGCTTTACCATTGACCAAATCGCGAATCACTCCAGGTGTGTTGGAAATGCTGAGCTCGAAGTGAAGCTGAGGATGTCGTTGTCGAAATTCAGCGATCATCGCTGGCATAAGATAATTGCCGATGGTCACGCTAGCGCTAATATGAAGCGTACCGGTCAGTTCTTCGGGAGAGAGTTGCGACTCTATATGATCGATTTGTTCTAATACTGCTCTGGCCTGAGGAAGTAGAGATCGTCCTTGCTCTGTGATTTGCAGGCGTTTGCCGTTTCGCGTAAACAGAGTTTTGTCTAGGAGGGATTCCAATTCCCTCAGGGCTTGTGATGCCGCTGGCTGGCTAATAGCCACTTGCTGGGCAGCGGCGGTAACTGACCCAGTTCTGGCTATGGCGACAAAAATTTGGAGTTGACGTAGGGTGATCTTCATCCCTGCATAGTAACTGTCTAGATCAGGTTATGCATCCACTTCACACATTTTTGTCGGGCAAGAGTTAGTGGTTGTGAGTGAGTTCCCTAGAGGTGCTATCGCCGCTAGCGATGGCTCTTAGGTTCTCCATGGTCGTGTCGGCGATATGTTTCAACGCAATATCCGTAAAGTACCCCTGATGACCTGTGACGATCACGTTAGGGAAGGATAGCATCAGCTGAAAAACGCTATCTTGAATAATGTGGTCTGACATATCCTCAAAGAAAATCGCGCCTTCCTGTTCATAAACATCTAATCCCAAATAGCCGATTTTACCGGAGTACAGGCCATCAATAGCCTCTTGAGCGTTAACTAAAGCGCCACGGCTGGTATTTATGATCATGACCCCTTGCTTCATCTTAGCGAGAGAAGTCTTATTGATTAAGTGATGGGTAGAGGCATTCAGTGGGCAATGTAGGCTGATAATGTCTGAGGACTGGTATATGGTTTCCAAGTCTACATATTCGCAGCCAAGGTCGAGTAAGTCTTCATCAGGAGTAATGTCATAGCATAATACATGACAACCAAATCCAGACATGATGCGACAAAACGCCTTGCCGATACGCCCCGTACCAATGCAGCCAACGGTTTTGCCCTCTAGGTTGAATCCCATTAGTCCTTCAAGAGCGAAATTGCCTTCCTTTACGCGGTGGTAGGCGCGGTGGGTTTTGCGGTTTAACGCCATGATGAGTGCCACAGCATGTTCTGCAACGGAGGTAGGGCTGTAATCCGGGACGTGATACACCGGAATATTATTGGCTTTGGCAAAGTACAGATCGACGTTATTGAAGCCAGCACAGCGTAGGGCGATACCTTTGATGCCCATGTTGTGTAAGCGATTTAAAACCTCACGATTCACGTCATCGTTCACAAAACAAGATACGGCATCAAATCCCTCTGCTAGGGAGATGGTTTCCATGCTTAAACGACTCTCGAAAAAGTGCAACTGCGCATCCGGATAGGCTTCGGCTGCCTGTTGCAGTGTGCGTCTATCATAGGGTTTGCACGAGAAAACGGCTACTTTCATGGTTGCACCTCTGAGTTTATTGCCAAGTAGCCTGCAATATAGCAGGGGTTGATAGGATAAATAGGGCTTGTTGAATTAACATGGGGAAGGTTTGATATTGCTCAATCGGTTTTGGAAAAAAATGGTCGTTTTCTGGTCGTTTGCAGAAAAAATAATCGGATTGCTGATTGACCGATTCATTTCAACAGTTCTACAATGAAGCTCGTTAAAAAGAGTTGGCACTATTTATGTCCCAGAGTTGCTCGATCTTTTCTAAGGATAGGGTCCTGTTAGATCATAAGTACTACCGCGTTTTTTTAGCACTACCGAGCCTCGGCTCAATCACTTATTGATAAAACAGGATATAAAAATGTCTGACGTAATTACTGGTACCGTTAAATTCTTCAACGAAACTAAAGGCTTTGGTTTCATCACTCAAGAACAAGGTCCAGACGTATTCGTTCACTTCTCTGCTATCAACGTTGACGGTTTCAAAACCCTAGCAGAAGGTCAAAAAGTTAAGTTCCAAGTAGCTCAAGGCAAAAAAGGCCCAGAAGCTCAGAACGTTACTCCAGTTTAATTTCTACTTTAGAAACTAAACTCATAAAAGGCAGCCAATTGGCTGCCTTTTGTTTTTTTGGGAGAAGCTGGCGCCCAACATGGATGGCGTTATAATCCTTGCATTGCAATGGAGGAAACTATGGCATCACTACAAGAGCAGTTGCTCAAAGCCGGTGTGGTTAACAAGAAAAAAGCCAACCAAATCAAAGCAGAAAAACTACAGACTAAGCAAAAAATCAAAAATGGTAAGCTGGACAACAAAGCTGAAGAAGAGCGCAAGGCAGAGCTACAACGTCAGCGGGAAGAAAAAGCCGCCAAAGATCGAGAGTTAAACCTGGCTCGCCAGCGTGAAATAGAGCGCACTGCGGTACTTGGTCAGATTCGTCAAATGATTCTTCAGAACACGGTTGCTCGGGAAGATGGCGATCTTGCGTACAACTTCACCGATGACAAGAAAATCAAAAAATTGTACTTGTCTGAGAAAATGCACAAAGATCTATCAGAAGGGCGCCTAGGGTTGCTCAAGTCAGATGAACAATATGTGCTGGTTCCCAAAGGCATTGCTGAGAAAATTCAGCAAAAAGAGCCAACCTTTGTCCTAGTGTTGAATACCAAATCTGATGCGGTTGAAGATGAAGATGACCCGTACGCAGATTTCCAAATTCCTGATGATTTGATGTGGTAACGACTTATGTCTTACGTTTTTAATCCCGCTCCGGTGGTTTTATTGCCCATTGTTGGAGCGTCTGAGCGTTTTCCTGTGCGTCGCGTTTTTTGTGTAGGACGAAATTACGCCGCACATGCTATTGAGATGGGCGATGATCCAACCCGAGATGAACCATTTTTTTTCTGTAAAGACCGAGAGTGCGTGGTTCCTGTTGATTTGAATCAGTCCGTAAGCATCGCTTACCCCAGCGCCACTCAGCAGTTAGAGTATGAAGCGGAACTTGTTGTTGCTTTGTCCCAAGGGGGGAGTGATTTCACCCTAGAGCAAGCTAAAGCAGCGGTATATGGCTACGCGGTAGGTATTGATTTGACCCGTCGTGACTTGCAAAGTGCCGCTAAAGCTAAAGGGCGTCCCTGGGATGCCGGTAAAGCCTTTGATCAAAGCGCTCCGATATCCGCAATTGTCCCGCAATCTATTTGGGCGCCATCACCAGAGTCCGTGATCAGCTTGTCTGTGGATGGAATTGAGAAACAGAACAGTACTTTGTCCTGCTTGATTTGGTCTGTGCCGGAATTAATCGTTAAGCTATCTCAGCAGTTTAGTCTCGCACCGGGAGATGTGATATTGACCGGAACTCCTGAGAATGTCGGCCCGGTAGTAGCTGGCGAAACAATGATGGTTACTGTGGCGGGGCTTGGTAGTATCCAAGTGACGATAAACTAGTTTTCGTCGACGCTAGCAGTTTGTCTATTAAAGGCCTCGAAGCGCTCTTTGAGGCTTTTTGCATTTTTGCGTTCAAGTTGTTGCTCAAGTAAGTAAATGGCAATTTCCGCGGTACATAAGCCACCCACAACCTGATTGCGGCGTCTGATATAACTAGAAGTAAGATGTTCGATAGCGTGCTTGCGCAAACCGTGTAGATAAGGGCTGCGGTTATAAATTTTCCGCGCTTGTTGCCATGTACCATCAAGAATAATGAAGTTTTTCCATGGTGTTGCACTACCAACGTCCTCGATGGACGAGAATGAGTCTTGTGTGTCCTCTGGATAGATGAGTAGCGTGTCGTCTGGCGATAGTTCCAGAATGGAGGTTGGAGGATTGACTCTGCTCCATTCGACAATATGGCATTGATTTCCTAAGACAGCTTTAACCAGCTGACCGGTACCATTCGCCTTAAGCAGTTCTTGAGAGTGAGTTAATAACCAAATATGCATGAGTCGTTATCAAAAATGGGAGCGAGAGCTCCCATTTTAACGTTCACACAACCGCTTGTAATTACTCTTTACCGATAGATCCAATTTTGTGGATAGACAGATCGGCACCGTTAAACTCGTCTTCTTCGGATAGGCGTAGGCCGCTGATGGCTTTAGTCGCGCCATAAACCGCAAACCCACCGATTAATGCTACGGTAATGCCTGTAAGCGTGCCAACTAATTGGGTCAAGAAGCTGACACCGCCTAAGCCGCCAAAAGATTCAGCACCAAAAATACCGGCAGCAATACCACCCCAAGCGCCACAAATTCCGTGTAATGGCCAAACCCCAAGGACGTCATCTACAGTTTTTAATTTTTGTTGGATCGCCGTGAATAACCAAGTAAATAGAGCTCCTGCGACAGCGCCAGTCACTAAGGCACCAATGGGGTGCATAATATCTGAGCCAGCACACACAGCAACCAATCCTGCCAGAGGGCCATTGTGAATAAAGCCTGGGTCATTTTTACCTAGTAGCATGGCTGCGATGATGCCGCCTACCATAGCCATTAGAGAGTTAACGGCGACTAAACCGCTGATACCGTCCAGGGTTTGCGCTGACATCACATTGAAGCCAAACCAGCCGATACAAAGAATCCACGCACCGAGAGCAAGAAATGGGATATTGGAAGGTGCAAATGCCACTAAACGGCCGTTACGGAAGCGACCATTACGTGTGCCAAGCAGCACTACCGCCGCAATGGCAACCCATCCCCCGACACCGTGAACAACGACAGAGCCGGCGAAATCGTGAAAACTGGCACCAAAGGTAGCTGCGAGCCAGTCCTGGAAGCCATAGTTACCATTCCAGATAATGCCCTCAAAAAATGGGTACACTACGCCAACAATGATAGCGGCAGAGATCAGCATGGGATAAAACCTAGCCCGCTCAGCTACACCGCCGGAAATAATGGCAGGGATAGCGGCTGCGAATGTCATCAGGAAGAAAAACTTAACCAGTTCATAGCCGTTATTTTCTGCTAGTACCGTCGCACTATCAAAGAAAGTGACGCCATAGGCGATCTGATAACCGACGAAAAAGTAAACGAGCGCTGAAATAGCGAAGTCGGTCATGATTTTTACCAAGGCGTTTACTTGGTTTTTATGGCGAACGGTGCCCACTTCTAAAAATGCGAAGCCCGCATGCATGGCGAACACCATTATGGCGCCGAGCAAGATAAAAAGGGTGTTGGAACTCGAAACAAGCGTTTCGACTGCACTATTAATGTGGTCCACAGAGAGTCCTCAATTTAATTTTTTGCACCAAGTGGGTGCTATTGTTGTTATCCATGCTGTTGTTTGATGCATTAATCGCTAACTATAGGTAGGGATTCCATCGCATTAGGATGAAATATGCAGGAATTGTGCCGATGTGCTATATGCTAGTGCGCTATATTTTGGGGTGGTCAAATATTGGGCGCGCAGTAGTAGTGGACGACATGGTGAGTTGGCTGTCGAAAAATTGTCATATTGTTGCGTTAGCCTGATGGTTAGGCTGAGCCTTTCGGCTTGGTTATTCATGCCGATATAAGTGTGCGTAGAAAATGAAAACACTCTTTCCATTTTGTTTGCCTCGGCATATTATCGAAGTGTGTTGCGATGATGGCTAAGGTTGATCATGGGCAACAGCACCAAGGAACGAAGTAGCAATTGCTATGATAATGATGAAAGCTGATCTTAAATCAGCAAATAAGAAATGAGGTTTTTATGTCAGGTGAATTAGTATCCGGTATCGTCAAATGGTTTAACGATGAGAAAGGCTTCGGCTTTATCGAGCGTGAAGGCGGATCGGATGTGTTTGTACACTTTCGTGCTATCAACGGCACTGGTCGCCGTACTCTTCAAGAAGGCCAAAAAGTGACTTTCGAAGTTACTCAGGGCCAAAAGGGTCCCCAAGCTGAAAATGTGACCATCGTTTAATTCTGTCGAATTTAAACAAAAATGCCAGAGCTCGCTCTGGCATTTTTGTTTCTAGCTAATCAATCAGCCCTAAGCTGACCCAATAAAGCGTGTCAGGATTTGCTTCACGAGGTAGTTCGAACGGAATAAAGCGTTGTTTATCGTCAACAAAGCGACTTTCTGGGTAGCTGTTTATCAAAACAGATAGATTCAATTTGGCTAAATCTAACTGGCCTAAATCCATATAAGCCTGAATCGTTACCGCCAAGGCTTCTTCCACTGCAGGTGTGCTTGGGTAATTCTGAATGACTTCTTGCCCACGGCGTAAAGCGGATAAAGGCGCTTTACGCTTGAAATAGTAATGGGCGACCTGCACTTCGTGCTGCGCAATGGTGTTCCGCAAATAAATCATTCTCGCTTTAGCGTCTGGGGCATACTCACTACTGGGATAACGTTGCAGCAGGTCAGCAAACTCACCAAATGCTTTGTTGTACTCGTTGGCATCCCGTTCTGCTGGATTCAAATCCAGATATCGCCCTAGAAAGGTTTCAGCACCTTTATAGGTAGAGAGGGCGCGCATATAGTAGACATAATCTAAGGCGATATGATTTGGATAGTTACGAATAAAGCGTTCAGCTGTCGCATGGGAAGCAATATAGTCACCCGCTTCAAACTGAGCATAAATCAAGTCTAATTTGGCACGCTCAGTCAATTCACCAAAGGGGTAACGAGTTTCCAAGTCCTTAAGATGGCGAGCAGCGGTCGTTGGCAAATTGTCATCCAGTGCTTCCATTGCTTTATCGTAGTAAGTGCGTTCTGGTAGATCAATGTCGTCAGACGGAGTGCTGGCACAGCCTGCGAGCAGAAAAAAAAGTACCGATATCAAAGCGGTACGCGACATATTGGAGAGCAATCCCATGTATACTTACAACCTTACATTTACCTGGGCGTCGGCCCGAACAAAAATCCAGCGCATCAACCGTGTGTTGATGATCGCGACTATTAAATAAGTAATGACATTGTATGGCAGAGCGCATAGTAAAAGAAGCCCAAGTACCATTTGAATACGCGAATCAACGGTTTGACCAAATCGCGACGGAACTGTTCAGTGATTTTTCCCGTTCTCGCATCCAGTCTTGGATAAAAGATGGTGTGCTATTGGTGAACGGCGTAGCCGCCAAGCCCAAGGAGAAGCTATTTGGCGGCGAGATGATCACCCTAGATGTGGAGCTTGAGGAGCAGTCTGACCATGATGCACAAGACATTCCATTAGATATCGTCTACGAAGATGAACATATCTTAGTTATCAATAAAGCGGCGGGTGTCGTTGTGCACCCGGCTGCAGGTCATCAAGATGGCACCTTGCTTAACGCTATTTTACACCATGCGCCAGAGACCGCATCTGTGCCGCGGGCAGGTATTGTGCACCGCTTGGACAAGGAAACCACTGGCTTAATGGTGGTAGCCAAGACGCTACTGGCACAAACCGACTTGGTGGCGCAGTTACAAGAGCGCAGTATGGGCCGTGAGTACGAAGCTGTAACTATTGGCGTGATGACCGGTGGTGGCATGGTGGATGAGCCTATTGGTCGCCATCCCCATAACCGTCAAAAGATGGCTGTGGAGCCGATTCACGGTAAAGATGCGGTTACCCATTACCGACTCATTAAACGTTATCACCACCATACCCATATTCGCTTGAAGCTAGAGACTGGCCGTACCCACCAGATTCGCGTCCATATGGCTTTCATTCAATATCCTTTGGTGGGTGATCCTCAGTATGCTGGGCGTTTAAAAATGCCTAAAGGTTGTTCCGAGGAACTTCAAGATGCGTTGCGCTCATTCAAGCGTCAGGCGCTACACGCTAAGCGTCTAGAGTTGACCCACCCAGCCACCGGCGAATGGATGGAATGGGAAGTGGGTCTACCGCAAGATATGCAGCACCTGCTAAGTGTGCTTGAGAACGATTTGCGTGATGTAGCTGACGCAGATTTTATCTGATTAGATGAAATCGGATGAATGTAACGATGAATACTGAATTTCTGATCCCCCAATGGCCGGCTCCCTTCCATGTGAAGGCGTTGTCCACTACCCGGCGTGATGGCTACAGTCAGGGGCAGTATTCTGGGCTAAATCTTGGCTTACATGTACAAGATGACCCTGAGTTGGTTGGTCGCAATCGGGCCCTGTTACAGCAGCAGGTAGGCGTTGATCTCTCTGCAGCTTGGCTAAATCAGACGCACAGTATTCGCGTTAAAGAGTTGCCTTACGAGAGTGATGTCGAGGCGGCAGACGGGGCTTGGACACAAATCCCCCATGTACCCTGTGTGGTTTTGACAGCAGACTGTTTACCAGTATTGCTAACTAACCGGATAGGAACGCAAGTGGCAGCGGTGCATGCTGGTTGGCGTGGTCTGTGTGATGGTATCTTGGAGCAAGCTGTTGCAAAGTTTGCTGATCCCGACGATGTACTCGTGTGGTTGGGGCCAGCGATTGGTTCACAAGCCTTTGAAGTGGGTGAAGACGTGCGTCAGGCATTCATCTCTCATCAGGCTGAAGCTCAGTTGGCGTTTGTGCCCCATCCCGTTAACGCCAACAAATGGCTGGCTGATATTTATCAATTAGCGCGGCTGCGTCTCGCCCAAGTCGGGGTGACCGAGGTTTACGGTGGTGAGCACTGCACATTCAGTGATTCGGAGCGTTTTTACTCCTATCGTCGCGATGGCGTTACCGGGCGTCAGGCCACATTAATTTGGCTCGAACATCGCTAGAATCTGACGACTGTCAAAAAAATGACACCCTAACCATTGAAAACTTTTTCCTCGGTCCTATAAAGCTAGTAACTATGAATTAAGATCGTTTCAGCGGAGGACACCCATGCGTATCGATCGTTTAACTAGCAAACTCCAAGTCGCGCTTTCTGATGCTCAGTCGGTGGCGCTTGGGCTTGATCACAACTATATCGAACCGTTACACCTGATGGTGGCGTTGCTGGATCAGCAAGGCGGTAGCACCCGCCCAATATTACAGCAGGCCGGCATTCAAGTTGCTAAGTTTCGTGAAAAACTCAACGAGTTATTAGAGCGTTTACCACGGGTAAACAATCACGACGGCAATGTGCAAATGTCCCCTGAAATGGGGCGCTTACTAAACTTAGCCGATAAAGAAGCCCAGAAGCGCAAAGACCAGTATATTTCCTCCGAACTCGTGCTATTGGCGATGTTTGATAGCAAAGGCGATTTAGCCAAAGCACTGCAAGCTACCGGTGTCTCGAAAGGTGACATTGTTGCCGTGATTGACTCGGTACGCGGTGGTGATGCGGTGAATGACCCGAATGCGGAAGAGAGCCGTCAAGCCTTATCCAAATATACCATCGACCTCACCGAGCGGGCGGCACAGGGTAAGCTCGATCCAGTGATCGGGCGAGACGATGAAATACGCCGTACTATTCAAGTGTTACAGCGCCGTCGTAAAAACAATCCTGTATTAATCGGTGAGCCTGGTGTAGGTAAGACGGCGATTGTGGAAGGCCTAGCACAACGTATCGTCAATGGCGAAGTGCCGGAAGGGTTGAAAAACAAGAAAGTGCTTTCGCTGGATATGGGGGCACTTATTGCTGGTGCTAAGTATCGCGGTGAGTTTGAAGAACGCCTCAAGGCGGTATTGAATGAGCTTGCCAAACAAGAAGGGCAGGTGATTCTCTTTATTGATGAGATTCACACCATGGTGGGTGCTGGTAAGTCAGAAGGTTCCATGGATGCCGGCAATATGCTCAAGCCTGCCTTGGCCCGAGGGGAGCTCCACTGTGTGGGGGCAACGACCTTAGATGAATACCGTCAATATATCGAGAAAGATGCTGCGCTTGAACGTCGTTTCCAAAAAGTTCTAGTGGAAGAACCTTCGGTATTGGACTCCATTGCCATACTGCGTGGTCTGAAAGAGCGCTATGAAGTGCATCACGGAGTAGATATCACTGACTCGGCGATTATTGCTGCGGCGAAGCTTTCCCAGCGCTACATCACCGACCGCCAGCTGCCAGACAAAGCCATTGACTTGATTGACGAGGCGGCTAGCCGTATTCGTATGGAAATGGATTCTAAGCCAGAGGACATGGATCGCTTAGAGCGCCGTTTGATCCAGTTGAAGATCGAGCAAGAGGCGCTGAAGAAGGAAAAAGATAAAGCTTCTAAACAGCGTCTGAAGGAACTCGAAGCGGAAATTCACCAGTTAGAAAAGCAGTTCTCGGACTTGGAAGAAATTTGGAATGCGGAAAAAGCGGCAGTACAGGGCGCCCAGAAGCTCAAAGAAGAGTTAGAGTCAGTCAAGCAAGAAATGGAAGAGGCGCGTCGCCAAGGTAATTTGGCGAAGATGTCGGAGCTGCAATATGGCGTTATTCCCATGCTTGAGGCAGAGATCGAGAAAGCCAGCCAGGCAGAGGAGAGTGGCGCAACTACCAATCAGTTACTGCGCAATCGTGTCACTGAAGAAGAGATTGCTACAGTGGTTTCCCGCTGGACGGGCATCCCTGTTGATAAAATGTTGGAAGGTGAGCGGGAGAAGTTGTTGCGCATGGAAGATGCTCTGCATGAGTCCGTTATTGGTCAGGATGAAGCGGTAAACGCTGTCTCGAATGCGGTGCGTCGCTCCCGTTCTGGGTTGGCTGACCCGAATCGTCCGAACGGCTCTTTCCTATTTCTCGGCCCCACTGGTGTTGGTAAAACTGAGCTCTGTAAATCTCTGGCGAAATTTTTGTTCGATACGGAACAAGCCATGGTTCGCGTCGATATGTCGGAGTTTATGGAGAAACACTCGGTAGCCCGTTTGATCGGTGCTCCGCCGGGCTATGTGGGTTATGAAGAGGGGGGTTATTTAACGGAAGCAGTGCGCCGTCGTCCTTACTCGGTATTGCTACTGGATGAGGTCGAAAAAGCACACCCCGACGTCTTCAACATTTTGTTGCAGGTATTAGATGACGGGCGGTTGACGGATGGGCAGGGTCGTACCGTGGACTTTCGTAACACGGTCGTGGTCATGACCTCTAACCTTGGCTCCGATGTGATCCAAGAATACCGTGGCGATGATCAGTACCAAGAAATCAAAAACAAGGTGATGGAGGTGGTGGGAACTCATTTCCGCCCGGAATTTATCAACCGCATTGACGAGACGGTGGTCTTCCATCCGTTGATGCAAAATCAGATTAAGGGCATTGCGAAAATTCAGTTGGCTCATCTAAATGCTCGTATGGAAGAAATGGGTATGAGTTTGAACTTATCTGACAGTGCTATGGAGCAACTTGCCGAAGTGGGGTATGACCCCATCTATGGTGCTCGCCCATTAAAACGTGCTATCCAGCAATGGATCGAGAATCCGTTGGCGAATGAGTTGCTAGCGGGCAACTTTGTCAGCGGTGACAAGGTGCAGGTCAGTGTGGTTAATGGCGAGTTTGTATTCTCTAAGTAGGTGTCACCTCTAGTGCTTACATAGCAAACAAAAACACCAGCATTAAGCTGGTGTTTTTTTGTGCGTTATCTCAGCTAAATAGCATTAGAAATCCACAAAGGCACCGATGTAAGCGCCAGAGAAATCCGCTTCGGTGTAGAAGTCATCGGTATCTAGAGTCATGTTGGCATTGCGGTAGCCCGCTTCAACACCAACAAAGAATGGAGACTCGTATTTCACCTTAATGGTAGTGTCAGTCAAGCTAGAGTCACCAATGCTTAAGGTTTTCAATTCGCCACCAATGCTTAGTGGTAGGCCTGGAATGTGTACGTAACCAGCTACATAGCCAGTTGGCAGTACCACAGAGCCAGATTCAGAAGCGCCTTTTACTCGCATATCTACATCCATGGCCCGTAAGGTAAAGCCCACATCAAGCTCTAACCAAGGCAGAATTACTGGTAGTTCGTAGTAGGCCGTGTAATCCGTGGTGTCGATTTTTAAGCTAGTGTCTTCGCTGCCAGAGGCTTTGGTATCAAAGGTGACGCCCTGTACGCGTACGTTAGGAATAACTGGCACTGGGTGTTCAAAAGCAACACCGTAATACATGCTGCTTTCTGCAGACATGCTTGGATTGGATTCTGTATTTAGAATCTTACCGGTAAATGTTGCATCCGGCATATAGTAGCCAGCTTCAGCGGTCAGGCCGATTACGTCGGCGTTGGCTGCACCGGCAGCAAGAATAATTGATGAAGCGATCAGGGCTTTTTTCATAACATGTCGTCCATATGGGTGAGGAGTGTTAAGCGACATTATAAGTTATGGAATGTAAGCGTCTAGTGCTTAAATCAAACTAAAAGGTAAGAATAATGCAAATATGGCTGGGGTGGCTGGATTCGAACCAACGCATGACGGGATCAAAACCCGTTGCCTTACCGCTTGGCGACACCCCAATAAGGAGATATTTCTAAATTGGTGGCTATGACTAGATTCGAACTAGTGACCCCATCATTATGAGTGATGTGCTCTAACCAACTGAGCTACATAGCCTTTAGATATTGATGGCTGGGGTGGCTGGATTCGAACCAACGCATGACGGGATCAAAACCCGTTGCCTTACCGCTTGGCGACACCCCAACATCAAAAAGGATATTGGTGGCTATGACTAGATTCGAACTAGTGACCCCATCATTATGAGTGATGTGCTCTAACCAACTGAGCTACATAGCCAACAATTTAAACAGTCAGTGGCTGGGGTGGCTGGATTCGAACCAACGCATGACGGGATCAAAACCCGTTGCCTTACCGCTTGGCGACACCCCAATAGACTGCATCGAACACTGTTTTAGCAAATGCTTCCGCTGTGTCCGTGGCGCGATATTATTCATATAACCCATTCATGGGTCAAGCATTTTTCTAAAATTTTATACGTTAAAACGGAAATGCATTACATCGCCATCTTTAACAATGTATTCCTTACCTTCCAAGCGCCATTTGCCGGCATCTTTGGCGCCGTTTTCACCCTTGTATTGGATAAAATCGTTGTATGCAACCACTTCGGCACGGATAAAGCCTTTCTCAAAGTCAGTGTGAATCACGCCAGCAGCTTGCGGTGCGGTAGCACCTTTCTTCACTGTCCAAGCGCGCACCTCTTTTACGCCAGCGGTAAAGTATGTCTGCAAGCCCAGAAGTTCGTAACCGGCGCGGATAACGCGATCTAGGCCAGGTTCTTCCATGCCCATCTCATCTAGGAACTCTTTCATTTCCTCGGCGTCAAGTTCAGAGATTTCAGCTTCCATCTGGTTACAGATTGGTACCACCATAGCGCCTTCTTGGGCGGCAATTTCACGCACTGTCTCTAGGAATGGGTTGTCTTCAAAGCCATCTTCTGCCACGTTGGCAATGTACATGGTGGGTTTGCTGGTCAGCAGGTGCAGCAGTTTCACCGCTTTTTTCTCATCATCGCTCAGGGACATGGTGCGCACTGGTTGACCATCTTCAAGATGTAGCTTGATACGCTCTAGAAACTCTTTGTGGGCGATGGCTTCTTTGTTGCCAGATTTCGCATTTTTTGCAGTACGGAAAATCTGTTTTTCAACCGACTCGATATCCGCAAAAATCAGCTCAAGGTTGATGACTTCGATGTCTGCCTTTGGATTTACTTGGTTTGCCACGTGAATGACATTGTCATCTTCAAAGCAGCGCACCACGTGAGCAATGGCATCGGTCTCGCGGATGTTGGCTAGAAACTTGTTGCCCAAACCTTCACCTTTAGAGGCGCCTTCTACTAGACCGGCAATATCAACAAACTCCATAGTGGTCGCTAAGATGCGCTCTGGTTTGACAATTTCTGCCAGTGCATCAAGGCGCGGATCAGGCATTGCTACCACGCCAGCGTTGGGTTCAATGGTACAGAATGGGAAGTTTTCAGCGCCGATACCGGCTTTAGTAAGAGCATTGAAAAGTGTTGATTTGCCGACGTTAGGTAAGCCGACGATGCCGCATTTGAAACCCATGGTAAGATCCTAGAAGCTGTTAGATTATGCTTTAAAGCTGTGTAGATGATTCATCACGCTACCCCAGTTATCAGCAACAATGTCGCTGTAGTAGCGTAAGGACTCATCAATAGTATGTTCAATTTTGTGGTACTCTTCCGCCGGAGCCTTTTTGAGTACATAGCCCGCTACTTGACTGGCGTGTCCAGGGTGACCTATGCCGATGCGTAAGCGCCCGAACTCACGATTATTGCCAAGTTTGCTGATAATGTCTTTTAAGCCGTTATGTCCGCCATGACCACCACCTTTTTTGAGTTTTACGGTGCCGGGGGGGATATCAAGCTCATCGTGGATCACGAGAACTTCTTCAGGGGAGACTTTGTAGAATTGGCAAACAGCGCTAACGGCTTTGCCACTTAAATTCATATAGGTGGTAGGAATCAGTAAGTAGCATTCTTGCCCACCTATAAAAACTTTGCCGAATTGGCCAAAAAATTTCTTTTCATTACGAAGAGAGCACTGACTCATACGAGCCAGTGCTTCTATCCATTGTGCGCCAGCATTGTGGCGGGTATCTTCATATTCAGCGCCGGGGTTGCCCAAGCCAACGAGTAATCTAAAACCTGCCACAAGGATGCCTCAATGATTAACGCTTAGCTTTACCGATACGAGCGATAGGTTGGTTGTGGTCTTCGCCTTTCAACAAAGCAACCAATTCTACGCCTTCTGGTAGTTGAGCATCAGAAAGGTGGAAGATTTCGCCTAGTTGGCCGTTGATAGTGTCAACGATCAAAGAAGCAGGTAGGTCTTTTGGTAGGCAGCGAACTTCAGCAAGTTTCGCTTCAACCTGTAGACGGCCACCCTGAGATTTAACACCTTCAGATTTCGCAGCGTTGATAAACTCAAGCGGTACGCGAGTAACGATTTTCTTGTCTGCTTCTACGCGTTGTAGATCGATGTGCATCACTTCGCCAGAAGCTGGGTGACGTTGCAAAGATTTAACGATAACAGATTCTTCAGTGCCATCGATGCTGATAGTTACTACACCAGTTAGGAATGCAGCATTTTCAACTGCTTTAGCTACTTCGTTATTTTTGAAAGTAACAGAAACTGGGTTAGCGCTACCACCGTATACAACAGCAGGAACAAGACCTTGTTTACGAAGGCGGCGGCTCGCACCTTTACCTTCTTCGTTACGTGTTACAGAGTTTAGTACTAGAGACATAGTGATATCCTAAAAAAGTTAAGGTTGCCCAGAACTGCGACCCGTTCCGAGCTTAGGGGGTCCGGTTTACGCCCCGAACATGGCACTAATTGACTCTTCGTTGCAGACGCGACGAACAGCCTCAGCCAAAATGTCAGACATAGACAACTGGCGAATTTGTGGGCAATTTTGAGCAGCAGTAGACAGGGGAATGGTGTCTGTCACGATAAGCTCATCTAATACAGAGTTGCTAATATTCTCGATAGCTTTGCCGGAAAGCACTGGGTGAGTACAGTAAGCCAATACCTTTGACGCGCCATGTTCTTTTAGCGCTTTTGCAGCAGCACACAAGGTGCCACCGGTGTCGATCATGTCATCGACCAACACACACGTTTTGTCTTTTACATCACCGATCAAGTGCATAATTTGCGCTTCGTTGGCTCGTGGGCGACGTTTGTCGATGATTGCCAAGTCGGCGTCATCCAACATTTTAGCGAAAGCACGGGCGCGAACTACGCCACCTACATCTGGAGATACAACAGTGATGTTTTCATGACCTTGACGTTGTAAATCGTCTAGCAGAAGAGGAGTTGCGTAGACGTTATCTACGGGAATGTCGAAAAAGCCTTGGATTTGGTCGGCGTGTAAGTCAACCGTTAGTACACGGTTGATGCCAACGGCAGAAATCATATCGGCTACTACTTTGGCTGTGATAGGTACTCGAGCAGAACGTACACGACGGTCTTGGCGGGCGTAGCCAAAGTAAGGGATAACGGCAGTAACTCGGGTAGCAGAAGCACGACGTAAAGCGTCGGCCATAACGATAAGCTCCATTAGATTATCGTTACTAGGGGCACAAGTGGACTGAATAATGAAAACATCTTTACCACGTACGTTTTCATTGATTTCAACGGCGATTTCTCCATCGCTGAATTTGCCAACAGTGGCGTTTCCGATTGGTAGTCCTAGGCGGCGTACCACCCTGCGAGCTAGTTCAGGGTTGGCATTACCGGTAAAAACCATCAACTTGGACACTTTGTATACCCTTTGTATGTGTAGCAGTGAAAGACAGATTAGCTAAGCTCAATTCGGCGTCAGGGCGTGTTGTTCGAGCCAGCGGTTTAAGGCAAGGTGCGCAGCTGATTCGTTGCGCCCGCGACAAACCCAAGCTTGCCAGCGATTAGGCACGGAGGATTTTACATGCTCCGCCTCAACAAGACTGTCAAACGCTACAAATAAACATGCTCCGGTGCCGGTCAGTTTTGCCAGCCCGAAGTCTGAAAGCCAATCAAATGCTTCTTTTACTTGAGGATAATGCGCTAAGACAACCTTGAGAAAGTCGTTATGCCCACCCTGCTTTAAAGCGTGCGGTATTGTGATTGGCGGAGTGTCTCTTGTCAAATCCTTATCGGTAAAAATTTGACCAGTTGCGACTTCGCAATCGGGCTTTAATACCAGATAGTACGGGGTGTTGGGGGTGACTGGAGTGAGAAGTTCTCCAATGCCCTCGGCAAAGGCTGCGTGGCCGCGTACGAACACAGGGACATCTGCACCTAACTGGCGACCAAATTCGGCTAGTTGATCTAAGCTAAGTCCGCATTGCCATAACTGGTTTGCAGCAAGCAGAGTCGTCGCCGCGTCGGAACTGCCGCCCCCCAAGCCGCCCCCCATTGGCAGCTGCTTGTCGATACGAATATGCAGTGCCCCAAGCGACTTGGCGAAGGGTTGTAGCAGATTAGCTGCTTTATAAATAAGGTTATCTTCTACTGCCACGCCGACAATGCTGTTTTCTAAGTGAATGCCGCTTCCCTCATGCAGGGAAAAGTGCAGTGTGTCGGCAATGTCAATGAATTGGAAAATGGTTTGTAGATTGTGATAACCGTCAGGGCGACGACCGTTGATGTGTAAGAATAAATTGAGTTTTGCTGGGGCTGGTAGGGTAATAGAAGTCATTTTACCGCCCATTGGGTAATGATAAGGTTGACTCGGTAAGGTGCGCGCTCAACTTGCATGCGTTGCGGTAGTGATAAGTGCTCTAACTGAGTGTAGTCCCGGTATGTTACGGTCCAGCCATCTTGTACGAGTTTTTCAATTAGCTTGCCATCGGCACGATACACAATATCAGCAGGGCTAGTCGGATGTGCCAGACCACGAATCCAATAGTTGACTTGACGAATCGGGAAGTGCCAGCCTAGCTCATTAAACAACAAGGTTTCTGCATCGTTGCCGGTCACACTGCGATCATCGGTTTTCAGCGTCACGCTATGGTCGTCACCGCTTAAGGTCGTCGCCCCCTGTCCAAACGGACCGACGATATTGAGCTCAAAAGCGTTCGGAGTTTTATGCCAGTAAAAGTTTCCCGACAAGGCATCATCTTGAGTGCGTATACCAACGCGCCCTTCCGTTTCCCATTCTAGTATTGCCGCAACATCGTTAGGAATATTGGGAGCCTGGGGTGGAGGCGTCGTGCTACAGCCTGTCGCTAAGACGAGTACTAGTATTAAGATTGTCCAGTTAATTTTCATGGTCATCCTTTGATAGTAAAAGCTCTGGAGCGAAACGTTTAATGGTGTCTAATAATACTGGATAGTTGGCGTCACGGGCGAGTGCCTGTTGCCAAATTGTTCGGGCGTTGTCTTTCTCGCCGAGTTGCCATAATACCTCACCTAAATGGGCACCTATTTCGGCGTCCTTCAGTAGAGCCCAAGCCTGCTCTAAGTATGTGCGAGCGGGATTGAGTTCGCCGCGCAGATAATAACCCCAGCCTAGACTGTCAATAATGGCTGGGTTGCTGTCGTCTAGTGAGTAAGCTCTTTCTACATAAACGATTGCTTGCGTTAATTGGTCTGGTTGACTGACCATTAGAGAATAACCCAAGGCGTTCAAATAATCGGCGTTGTCTGGGTAGTCCCTAACTAGCTGCTTTAGTATATGCTGTGCTTGCGCTGGTTGGGCGTTGGTTTCTAGCACAATCGCCTTGCGATACAGCAGTTGCATGTTATTCGGGTGTGTGTCGAGTGCCAGATCCAGGAGCGCAAGGGTCAAATCTGTACGCTGCTGTTGTTGGTGTAGCTGGCTGATGGCTAAAATGTGATCAATGTCGTTATCTTGCTGCGCCCGTTCAATCACTAAGGTGTTGATGCGTTCTGGTTGGTTGGCTTGGTAAAGCCAAGTGGCTAAGTCTCGTGTGGCATTCCAAGCTAAGTTGCCGTAAACCCCCTTAATCAAGGTGATTGCCGCGGCCAAGTCACCAGTTTGGTGATGGATCTGTGCTTTCAGATAATCGAGCTGATAGTCCAACCCCCCAGCCTTGGGGATTTCTTCTAATAGCATCAGCGCTTTTTCTGGATGATTCTCGGACAGTTGTTGGGCGAAATTTAACCCAACTTGCTGGCGTAAGAACAACGGCATTGAGGCAGCATGAAAGTCAGCGATTGCTTGATCAACTCGTCCCATTTTTAGTTCTAAACCGAGCAGATTGATTCTCAAACGTTGGCTACTCGGGAAAACCTCAAGGGCCTTGATTAACGTGTTGCGACTCTGTTGTAGGTCGCCGAGTTCGGTATAGCTTGATGACAATAATATATAAAGTTGTTCCCGTTGCGCGTCGGGGACTTGTTGCAATAATGTTGGCAGCTGTGTCACAACTCTGGTGTAGTCCCCGTGTATAAAGTCCAGCCGATTACTGAGCAGCTGTTTTACTAGGCTCTCGTCCTCTTGCCATTGCTGTAATAGGGCGCTGACATCGGCTACTTTTTGCTCTGATCTTAAGTTTTGATCTAGATATTGTATGACAAAGTAGGGGGCGACACCGGCGTTTTGAGCTTGTTGGATCAGTTGTGCCCCTTGTGTGATATCACCATTGTCCAGAGCCAGGCTGAAACCGAGAGCATAAGGGTGCTCATCGTCAGGGGCGACCTCTCGCCAGAGGCTCAAGGATTCGTCTAAGGCATTGTTGCTTTGACTGATAAGTGCTAGCTGCACTGTCTTTTTGATTATGTCTAGCTGTGATTGTCGCTTTGCTTCCGCTAGGTAAAGGGGCAGTGCGGCCTTAGGGCCGTGCCGTTGTAATGTAAATTCCGCGACTAAAATGCGACTAAAAGCACTGTCGTTAAGTGTCGGGCTTGGTTGGGCAATCGGTTTGCTGCGGGTCGTGGTGGGATTCTGGGCGCAGCCGAGTGCAACCGCCAAGGGTATGGCTAGTAGGATCATTCCGCAAGTTCGCAACATTACACCACCTATATCCGACGTTATTCTCGGTTTCGCTCGCTTAAATCGGTAACCCTATCACAGTAACAAGTAGGGTATTTTGCCCGAAGGGTTTCATTCTAATCGATTTATTGACCTGATAGGGTGCGATTAAGTAGAAATTCCACTTATAATACCGCCTTAATCTGTAAGGTTACGTTAATACAACGTGACAAAAATGCGACCTTCAACGACTTAAACGAGTGCCTTGATGCCACTTATAACCGTGGGTGTTAACCACAAAACCGCCCCTGTTGCTTTACGTGAACGAGTGTCGTTTGCTCCAGAAAAGATGTTAGACGCACTGAGCTCCTTGGTAAATGCGGATAGCGCTAACGAGGCGGTTATTGTTTCTACTTGCAACCGTACTGAGCTTTACTGCGCAATCGACGAAGGGGAAAGCCCTGAGAAAGTCATTCAGTGGTTGAGTGAATACCACAATATTCCGGTGCAGGATCTGAGCAAGTTTTGTTATACCTATGCGGATGATGACAGTATTCGTCATGTGATGAGAGTCGCGGCGGGGTTGGATTCCCTAATTTTAGGTGAGCCTCAAATTCTTGGGCAAGTAAAGTCAGCCTATGCCGTTGCCGAGGAAAGTAAAACCCTCGGCCCACAGTTGCAGCATTTGTTCCAGCAAACATTTTCTATTGCCAAAAAAGTGCGTACTGACACCGCAATCGGTGAGAACCCGGTTTCTATTGCTTTTGCAGCGGTGAGTTTGGCACAACGCATTTTTGCTGATACCCGTCGCAGTACTGCTTTATTAATCGGTGCTGGGCAAACCATTGAATTGGTGGCCAAGCATTTAAAGGAAGCTGGTGTCGGCAGCATCATAGTAGCGAATCGGACATTAACACGAGCGCAAGTGTTGGCGGAGGAAATCGGTGCTCACGCTATTTTATTGGGTGACGTTGCTGACGCTCTACCTCAGGCGGATATTGTAATTTCTTCTACGGCAAGTCAACTTCCTATTATCGGTAAAGGCATGGTTGAGCGGGCGATGATTAAACGCCGTCGCAAGCCCATGTTGCTGGTGGATATCGCCGTACCACGGGATATTGAGCCAGAAGTCGAAGAGCTGGATGACGCTTACCTCTATACCGTCGATGATTTGCATTCGGTAATTGAGGAAAACGTGCGGGCACGACAGGATGCAGCGTTAGCCGCAGAAGCGATCATTGAACAGGGCATTACTGAGTTCAAGCGTAAACAAGAGTCTCGCAAAGTAGCGGATCTCATTGTAAGCTATCGCGCTCAATCAGAAGCAATAAAAAATGCAGAGCTGGAAAAAGCCCTGCGGGCATTGCAATCAGGTCAAGCTGCCGAACAAGTGATGGCGAAATTAGCCCACAGTCTGATGAACAAACTAATCAACGAGCCTACCCAATTTTTACGACACGCCGGTGCTGAAGGTGACCAACAAGCACTGGAAGTGGCTGCGGCTATGTTGGGTATCAAAGAGCATCAAGAACTATAAACTATGAAAGATTCTATCCGATTTAAACTCGAGAGCTTAGCTGAGCGTTACGAGGAGTTAGAGGCGCACCTTGGTGAAGCCAGCGTCATCATGGATCAGGATTTGTTCCGAGCTTATTCCAAAGAGTATGCCGAGCTAGAGCCGGTAGTAAAGTGCTTTGAACAATATCAACAAACCCTTGAAAACATTGAAGAAGCAAAAGTCCTAATGCAGGATTCTGACCCAGATTTGAAAGAAATGGGTCAAGAGGAATACAAAGCGGGTCAGGAGCAAAAAGAAGAACTATTGCTAGATCTGCAAAAGTTATTGTTGCCTAAAGATCCGAATGATTCGCGCAACGTATTCCTAGAAGTTCGTGCCGGTACCGGCGGTGACGAAGCGTCGATTTTCTCGGGTGATTTGTTCCGTATGTACTCCCGTTACGCCGAGTTACAACGTTGGAAGGTTGAGGTAGTGAGTGCCAGCGAAGGTGAGCACGGTGGTTATAAAGAAATCATCGCGCGCATTGTCGGTGAGGGTGCCTACTCCAAATTGAAATTCGAATCCGGTGCTCACCGAGTACAACGGGTGCCAGCCACCGAGTCTCAAGGGCGTATTCACACTTCTGCCTGTACTGTGGCGATCTTGCCGGAAATGGATGAAGTTAGTGATATAGACATCAACAAAGCTGACATCCGTGTTGATACTTTCCGCGCTTCCGGTGCTGGTGGTCAGCACGTTAACAAAACCGATTCGGCTATTCGGATCACTCACATCCCGACTGGTGTCGTGGTTGAGTGTCAAGATGAGCGTTCCCAGCATAAAAACCGGGCGAAAGCGATGGCCCTGTTGGCGTCCAAATTGCGTGCAGCAGAGGAACAAAAAGCGGCTTCTGAGCAATCTGAAGCGCGCCGTTCACTGGTCGGTAGTGGAGATCGTTCCGAGCGTATCCGCACCTACAACTATCCGCAAGGTCGTGTCACGGATCATCGTATTAACCTAACGCTTTACAAGTTAGACGAAGTGATTGCCGGCGACCTTGATGCCATCATTAATCCTCTGGTTAATGAATATCAAGCAGAGCAGTTAGCGGCTTTGAGTAGCGATAACTAACCCTCCTGTCATGCGTATTGATCAGGCGCTTACTTGGGCGCAGCAACAATTAGAGCAACACTCTGACACCAGTCGCTTGGATGCAGAGTGTTTGTTGTGCCATGTGCTAGATCGTCCTCGAACTTACCTGTTTACTTGGCCGGATCGGGATCTAAGTGCTTCCCAGAGCGGTGCTTTCGCTGAGCTAATTACACGGCGCAAGCAAGGGGAGCCGGTCGCTTACTTGATTGGTAGTCAAGATTTTTGGACGCTGAATTTAGAGGTTGCTCCTTGCACCTTAATTCCCCGGGCGGATACTGAACGCTTGGTAGAGCTGGCCCTAGAGAAAATCCCTGAAGATACCACGTTAAAGGTGCTTGATCTCGGAACAGGAACCGGAGCCATCGCTCTCGCTCTAGCAAGTGAGCGACCTCTAGCACGGGTGACGGGATTGGACTTTCAGCCGGATGCGGTGGCACTGGCACAGCGCAATGCCAAACGCAATGGCTTAGCGGTGGAGTTCTACCAGAGCGACTGGTTCAGCCAAGTCTCCAGTGGCACCACTTACCAAGTTATCGTATCTAACCCTCCGTATATCGACCCAGAAGATGTTCACCTGACCCAAGGGGATGTACGTTTTGAGCCCCTTACTGCATTGATTGCAGATAATCACGGTTTGTCGGATATTGAGCGAATTACTTCCGACGCTCGCCAGTTTCTGGCTAGAGGTGGTTGGTTGTTACTGGAGCACGGCTATGATCAAGGGCAGCAAGTAAGGGATATCCTCACTGCCGCTGGTTATGACCAAGTGACAACTGAGCGGGACTTAAATAATCATGAGCGCGTCACGATGGGGTGCTGGCTAGCCGTCGGTGTTTAACTATTTTTCTTGGGCTGATTCCGGGCGAATAAATACCGGTTCTAATGCCGTGGAGCGACTTGCATCGTACCGGTAACCCGAATAATCAAATGCCTTGAGGTCTTCTGGGTTGGTGATTGCGTTAGTTAGCAAGAAGCGCACCATCATCCCCCGTGCTTTTTTTGCATAAAAACTAATCACCTTATATTGACCATTTTTCTCATCTAGGAAGTTTGGGGTAATTATTTGGTGATTTAGGTACTGTTTACTGACAGCTTTAAAATATTCGTTGGAAGCCAAATTGACTAGGACTTCATCGTCACCCATTTCCTGATTGAGAAACTTGGCAATTTTTGTTCCCCAAAATTGGTAAAGGTCCTTACCTTTAGCATTTTCTAGCTTTGTACCCATTTCCAAACGGTAGGGTTGGATTAAGTCTAACGGGCGCAAGATGCCATACAAGCCGCTCAAGATACGCAAATTTTGCTGTGCTGAGGTGATTTGGTCAGCGGTTAATGAATAGGCATCAAGACCGGTATAAACATCACCCATAAAGGTAAACAGTGCCGGACGGCTGTTACTGCTATCGTGCAATTGTTGCCAGCTATGGTAGCGTTCCACATTAAGCGTGGACAATTTGTCACTCAGTTTCATAAGGCTGGCGATATCGGCCGGTGTCTTTTGGCGTAGAGTGGAGATGAGCTCAGCGGCGTATTCTAAGTGTTCTGGCACGGTCAACGAGCTTACTGGAGGTTGGCTGTCTAAGTCTAAAGTCTTAGCGGGTGAGATCACATATTTCATTGAATACCTATTTCGAGTCATTGCGTTTAACCTTAATTATCCATACAGTGGTAGCAATGTTCTAGTTATCGAGCTGATAGAGACGATTCATGAAGGATAATTTATTACCATTTCCGGATATCAAGCGAGCACAGCCTAAAGCAGAAAAGTCTTTAGCAGTGCAAGACGTAAAGGAATTAGAGCGCCTGCGGGATGCATTTGCCCAAGCTTGCAAGGACTGGCCTATAGAAATGGCTGAGTTACCTGAAGAAAATCGCAAGCAGCGCCTTTCCTGATTTTATCTGTTATCCACCGTTTAAGTTCACTTCTCATTTATAAAAGGCACCCTAGTGTTAGCCCTTATTATCCGTCATTCGTTACTGGGTATGTTTTTAAGCGCCGTACTCGGTTTCATATTACCCTCTTGGTCGGCTGCGGTATTTCCATTTTTACCTTATGTTCTATTCACGCTCATGATGCTGACATTGTTGGGGATGCCGCTAACGGATTTACTGACCTGTATGCGTCGTTCACTAGTGTGGTGGTATGGGGGCTTGCACGCTCTAGTTACGATGGCGCTGCTGCTATTGGTGGCTTGGATGGGGGACTTGGGGGATGAACTGACCCTTGCTTTACTGGCAGTGGGGGCAACCGGGTCTCTGTTTGCTACGCCCGCTATTGTTCGGGCGCTCGGGCTGGATAGTTTGATGGCCATGGCAATGACTATTGCGACAACATTATTGCTACCCGCGGTCATCCTTGTGCCTATTTCTATCTACGGTACTGGAGAGAGCAGCCTAAACTGGGGTGGCTATTTTATGCGCTTAGGGATCTTTATTGGGGGCCCTCTGCTGATTTCCTATTGTGTACGCCGCTTTTTGCCAAAGTCTAAGGTTGATCCTCTGTTGGTCAAGATTTCCCCCTATACCATACTGCTGGTTTTTGCATTCCCGTTTGGCTTGATCGGAGACTTCCGTGGGTTATGGGATTACGACGAGGTATTAGCACTGGGATACCTGTTACTTGCTCTGGTGACGGTTGCCTTATTTTTCGCCGTGGCGTTTTTCAGCTATCGGCGACATGGGCATGAATTGGCATTGATGGCGGCGATTACCTCGGGCAACCGTAACGTATTATTAACTTACACCATCGCGGGAGCATTACTCGGGCCGGCGTTTCTGCCATTGGCAGGGGCGTTGCAGCTACCTACTTACTTTCTTCCGGTATTTACCCGTTGGCTACATCGTCGCTTATTGAAAAAATCATAAAAAAGGGAGGCAGACGCCTCCCTAGATTTAGGTGATTATTCGTATTATGGCAAAGGTAAGCGTGCTAGTGTTTTCGGGCTAGCCTGGACACGGGATAACAAGAGTTGATGGCTGGCTTTATGATCCCCAAAGGCCTCTAACAAGCGACTCAGCTCATCTACCGCCTCGCTATCGTAATCTAGTGTGACCGCTCGTTCATAATAGTCCTTGGCTTTACCCCAGAGTTTTTGTTTCTGGCAAATACGCCCTGCAGTCAATAAAAGAGGCGCATTATCAGGGTTCTTTTTCACCCAGTTTTCGACAGTACTGAGCGCTTTGCTGGTGTCAGTACAGCTTAATTTGCCATACAAAGTGATCAGTTCTGGAGTGATTGCTTTACCTAGCAATTGACGTAAGTAAGACTCCGCATGTACTTCACCACCAAATTCGATCAGCGCCGTCACATAAGTTAACTGCATTTGTGGATCAGATTGGATGCTGTCCAGTTTTCCCCACAAGATTTGCAGATCTTCGGCTAACTGATCCTTGTCTTTACCAACTTTGCGGCGAAATTTCAGTTGTTCCAGCAGGGCTAAAAAAGCATTGCCTTCTAGTTCCCGTAGGTTTTCTTCTTTGAAAATACCGTATTTTTTCAGAGTGGGAGTGAGCTTCTGCAATGCGTCCCAGTCCTTCAATTTGGTATAAACTGTCACCAACATTTTTAGCGTTTGGCGATGTTTTGGCTTCAACTTATGTAGGTGCAGCAGGGTTGCCAATGCGCCTTCGTAATGTCCCTGTTTTAACTGAATTTGGCTCTGTGCGAAACCAATAGCAAACTCCGCGTCGGGGGAGACTTTATGGGCTTCCCGTAATAGCGCTTTGGAGCGCTCATGCTCGTCTTGCTCACTGGCCGCATACGCTGCGCCAATATAGTTCACTAGCGGATAGCTCACTTTATCGGCACTGGAAGTCAATAGTTTCTCGGCTTTATCCCAGTTGCCACCGACCAGCTCCAACATGCCTTTGATAGTGTTTTGAGCAGCGCGTTTTTGGGCAATGCCACCAGTCACTTTCGACAAAGAAGAGTTTGGGTGCAGTAATACCCATACCAAACGCCACAGCCAATGAAAAGCAAAGTACCCAGCGAGTACTAGGACACTAAAGACCCAGACGCTAGTTTCTAGGGTGACATGATTGAAAGAAATCATCACGTAACCCGTATCTTGCTTCATGAGGAGTCCTAAAGCACCGCCAGCAATCAGCATGATAACTAGGGAGAGGAGGAATTTTCTCATAGGGAAGCGGCCTCCTGCTGGTCGTTATCAACTGCTGGTGCGACTACATCTTCTGGTACTGGAGCAGAAGGATTCTGATTCCATTTCAGCATTAGTGCTTTCATGGCCTCAAGAGATGGACGAGGCAATGGAATCTGCGGCGTTGGATCAACTTGCTGTAATGCCGTTAGCGTAGTCATAAACGCGATAGTGGTTTGCGATTCTGGATCAAAGAATTCGCTCACCGCTGCGGCAGCCCGCTCTAGTGATTTGGCGTAGATAGTATCTTCGCCTTTAATTAGCGCGACTTGAGCGATATCAAGCTGCATTTGAATAGCCGTAACAACATGTTGGTAATCTTCTGCCGGTAACAGTGCTGCTACGGGTTTTTGATTGTAGTTAATGACCACTAACGATTTTAAACCTTCCCAAGCGTCCAAGGCCATTTGCCCATAATTGTCGCTGACATCTGGTAGTGGCGTTGATGTTTGGCTTTGTGCTTGCCACTGGGATGAAGGTTCCCGTTGTGGTAAATCCATTACTTGGTCATAAAGGGCGGCAAGTTGCAGGTAGTGACCTTCGAGGTCAAAATCTTCGATGGTCTTTAATTTCTGAATATCAGACGTAATCGCTTTGCGAGTATCAAATAGTAGCGGGTCTTTTAAGCCTGCCAGAATTTGATCTGCACTGGTTAAGAGCGCCAAGGCGTTGTTCACATCTCGATCTAGTAATAATCGTTGGTTCGCTAAACGAATCAAGTACTCAGCTTCAGCGAGAGACCAATCCGCTTTACTAGTACGACCTAGTTGGTTGATTTTAACCGACAGAGCGGCGAGTTCTTCGCTCATGCGAGACTGGTTTTGCGCTTGCTGCTGCGATAGGGCATCTGCTTGACGCGCCAGTTGCTGGGCTTGTTGTGGTAGCGATGTGAGCTGCTTGAGTTGTTGGCTCGTTGTGGCGGTTGTGTTGGTTAGTTGCTCTACCTGGCTAGAAAGCGCCGTTACCGCACCACTGTCCTGCTGTTTCGCCATATAGTTTTGATAATACTGGAAGCCACTTAGGCCAGCGGCTGCCACTGCAACCAGTAGTGCGATACCTGAAAGCGCGCTATTACTGGACTTACTTGGAGGTGTTGGTGACGGTGAGGTCGATGGTTTTACATCTGCTTGCACATCCGTGCTAGTTGGCTGGTTGTCGTCTTTCTTCTCACTCATTATGTTCGTCCTAACAGGTCTTTGGTCGCCAAATATAAGCTTTGATCGTCTGCTCCGTTGGAGCATATCACCTTTTGCCAGCCAAGTTCTGCGCTTAAGCGACGTACTCGTTCGCTGGGTACTAAAATTGGGCGATGAAATATGTCTACATTATGTTGTTGGGCAAGCTTGGTTAAATTCTCTACCCCTTCGGCACTGGTGGCCCAAATCAGCTCAAATGGGTCTAGGAACAGCAAATCTTGGGCGGTATAGCTTGGCTCACTGCGCTGATAGAGTTCTAAATAAGTGACTTTAGCCCCCTTAGCCTCTAAACCGTCAGCAAGGGCAGGCCGCCCCCCTTGTCCCCGCACAATGAGTACTTTGCTGTGACGCATATTGACGGGTTTTAGCCATTCTAAGAGCTGCTCGGTAGTATTACCCGGGTTAGAAATGGCTGGTAGGCCGCCATGTTTTAGTAACTCGGTCGTACCCGCGCCAATGCCAATCCATTGAGTATTGATCGGAGCCATAGGCCAGCATTCGTCGATATACTCAAGTGCTAGGCGTGCCGCGTTTTTGCTCACGAAAAAGACGAACTGGAACTCATCTAAGCAAAACACCTGGGAACGAATAGCAGCCTGTTGCTCTGGACTATTTAGCGGGGTAATAGACATCATCGGCAACGGGACAGGAGTCCAGCCGCATTGCCGAACGAACGCGCAGGAAAGCGCGTTCTCAGGTTCGGGACGGGTGATGAGAATATTGGTATTCACGGTTAAGCACTGGCGTAAACAGCGTCTAGAATTTCTTTGGCGCCACGATTTAGTAGATCGTCTGCCAGTTGCACACCAAGTTGTTCCGCCTGACTGACTGGGCCGGTTAGCTCGCCGCGTACCATTTGTTTACCATCTGGGCTACCTACTAAAGCTCGAAGGTATAGTTGCTCTCCGTTCAGGGTGGCGAAACAGGCGATTGGCGCTTGGCAGCCACCATTTAAGCGGGCATTAACCGCACGCTCAGCCAAAACTCGGTAGGCTGTTTCTTGGTGTTGCAGCGGTGCGAGCATCTGCAGTAGTTCGGTATCGTCGCTGCGGCATTCGATACCCATGGCACCTTGTCCACCGGCAGGCAATGAAAACTCATCACTGATGCGTTGGCGAATGCGATCGGCAAACTCAAGACGTAATAAGCCCGCGGTCGCCAAAATGATGGCATCGTATTCGCCATCGTCTAATTTTCTTAGGCGAGTATTCACATTGCCACGTAGATCTTTGATCACTAAATCGGGGCGCTGCATACGTAACTGGCAAGAGCGACGTAGGCTCGATGTGCCAACCACCGCACCGGCTGGTAGGGAGTCGATAGAGTCATATTTATTCGAAACAAACGCATCGGTAGGGTCTTCGCGCTCACAGATGACGGCTAATCCCAAGCCTTCGGGGAAGGCCATTGGTACGTCCTTCATGGAGTGGACGGCGATATCGGCGGTGCCATTAAGGAGCGCGGTTTCTAGTTCTTTCACAAACAAACCTTTGCCACCAATTTTAGAAAGGGGTGAGTCCAAAATCTGATCGCCTTTAGTCGTCATGCCCAGCAATTCCACTTTGACCTCTGGATAGAGAGCTTCGAGTGAGGCTTTAACGTTGTTAGCTTGCCATAACGCGAGTTGGCTCTCACGGGTTGCGATGACGATTTTATTTCTCACGGTTTCTCCTGGTACTTCAATCCGATTTGGCGCATAAAATTGCTTACATCATACTCTTTGCTATCCCAAGCGTCATCCTCGTAAGCCTTTATAAACCCCGCTGCTTCAGGTAATCTTGCCGCACATTGATTTCACACTGGGATTTATAGCAATGACTGATACAAATAAAACCACCAACCAGCAGTGGGGTGGACGTTTTTCTGAACCGGTAGATGCCTTCGTGGCACGTTTTACCGCGTCGGTAGAGTTTGACCAGCGTATGGCCAAACAAGACATTCAAGGTTCGATTGCCCATGCCACCATGTTGGCAAAAGTTGGCGTACTAACCGAAGAAGAACGTGATCAGATCATTCAGGGTTTAACCGAAATCGAAGCGGAAATCGTAGCCGGGGAATTCGCCTGGTCGGTAGAATTGGAAGACGTGCACATGAACATTGAGGCGCGCTTGACCCAAAAAATCGGTATCACGGGCAAAAAGCTCCACACTGGTCGTTCCCGTAATGACCAGGTTGCTACCGACATTCGCTTGTATATGCGTGATGAAATAGACTTCTTGTTAGAAGAGGTCACGCGTCTGCAACAGGGGATCTTATCCCTTGCCGAGCAGAATACAGATACCGTCATGCCTGGCTTTACCCACTTGCAAACCGCTCAGCCAGTGACCTTTGGTCACCATTTAATGGCGTGGTATGAAATGGCCCAGCGGGATTATGAGCGTCTGCTAGATTGCCGCAAGCGCGTCAATATTCTACCACTCGGCGCTGCCGCATTGGCGGGGACAACTTACCCTATCGATCGTTATATGACCGCCGATTTACTTGGCTTTGAGCGCCCAACCTATAACTCTTTGGATTCCGTGAGTGATCGTGATTTTGCCATTGAATTCACGGCGGCGGCGTCAGTTATTATGATGCACCTATCCCGCTGGGCAGAGGAGCTGGTGATGTGGACGTCGGCTCAGTTCAACTTCATCTTCTTGCCAGATCGTTTTTGTACTGGCTCTTCCATCATGCCGCAGAAGAAAAACCCTGATGTGCCAGAATTAGTGCGTGGCAAAACTGGTCGCGTATATGGTCACCTGATGGGCTTACTGACTCTAATGAAGTCCCAGTGCTTGGCTTACAACAAAGATAACCAAGAAGACAAAGAGCCATTGTTTGATACCGTAGATACTCTGAAAGGTTCATTGCGTGCCTTTGCAGATATGATTCCAGCTATCGAAGCCCGCAAAGAATACATGTATGAAGCAGCCAAACGTGGCTTTAGTACCGCTACTGACTTGGCGGATTACTTAGTGCGTAAAGGCGTAGCATTCCGTGACGCCCATGAAATCGTTGGTAAGGCAGTAGGTTTTGGTGTCAAAGAAGGCCGTGACCTATCTGAAATGACCCTCGAAGAGCTGCAAGGCTTTGGTGCTATGATTGAGGCTGATGTATTTGAAGTGCTAACGCTGGAAGGTTCAGTAGCTGCCCGCGATCATGTGGGAGGCACTGCGCCAGCCCAAGTTCGAGCTGCTATTGCTCGCGCCCACGAAGAATTGTCTAAACGCTAGGTTTTACTCGTTAGCAAAGTATGACTCGTGAAAGGGAGCTCCAGGTAGCTCCCTTTTCATTTGTTACTGATTACCGCCATTCAAGAAAGGCAAGTTGTTAAACTGATCGCTAGTGATGAATTCCGGCGTGATGTTAAATTCAAAGTGAAAGGTCTTAGTTTGCCCACTGCAGCCGGCGAATACGATCATCCAATCACCACTTTCGCCTTCTGGCGGCATTTTCCAGCAAACCCCTTTGATATTGACGTAACGGGTGCCATCGGCGTCCTCCGTAATCGGGAAGTCTGGTTGTTTGATTTTGCTTTCCACATAGGCTTTTTGGTCCCGTACGGCTTGTTTTAACGCCTCCCTAGTATCGGCAGAGAAGATCGGCTCGGTTCCAGTTGGCACGGTCGAGTGGGGGCTGACTAGGTCAACCTGGCCTCCTACACTGAAATCAATGCCTTGCTGAGGATTCGAGTTATCTTCCTCTGCCCCTATGTTTTCTAACAGTATGGGTTGCTCAGTATTTTGAAAACCTGAAGGAAGTGGTGTTGCGGTTTCCACTGTTGGATCGATTTCGTCACTTTGACTTGACGCTTTGACATCAGGAACCGACATTGGCTCTGGCTCTGGCTCTGGCTCTGGCTCTGGCTCTGGCTCTGGCTCTGGCTCTGGCTCTGGCTCTGGCTCTGTGGAAAGTTCGCTGTCAGATTGATGAATACTATCTATCAATCGTATTTCAATACGCTGAGTTTTCGGGGGAGTACCGGTAGGAATAGCATCAGTTTTCCAGAGCAACAGAAATATCAGATGCACAATCACGGCACCGATAAAGGCCAACAACCATGGTTTGCAAACACAGTCGACTTTACCGCGCCATCCGTTTGTTTGCTCTTTCCCGAAAATAGCCCACTCCTTCTTTTATGTGGCTGCACTTGATACGCAACTATATCAAAACCCATTGTCCGGGTAACGAAAACACGTAATTAATCTTGCCAAATATCGGCATAGGGGTAGGAAACTTTGCAGTGGGCGGTATACTGTTCAACAAATTGAATATTGAGTGATTTTGACCATGGCGAAAAAATATTTAATCGGTCTGGCGCTAGTTGCTTTGCTAAGTGCTTGCGGGAATAAAGGGGCCCTTTATTTGCCGGTGAATGAACCGCCACAGCTGGTCAATGATCGCTAGTTTTTTGAGGTAACTGAATTGGATTTTTTTAACTACTCCGGCACTGAATTACATGCCGAAAATGTGTCACTTGCCGCTATTGCAGAACAGTTTGGCACGCCTACTTATGTCTATTCCCGTGCAACTTTCGAGCGTCACTACAACGCCTATGCGAATGCTTTTGCATCCCACCCAACTTTGATCTGCTATGCAGTGAAGGCTTGTTCAAACATTGCCATCCTAAATGTGTTGGCCAAGCTGGGTTCTGGTTTCGACATTGTGTCCGGTGGTGAATTGGAACGAGTATTGCGCGCAGGTGGCGATCCAGCGAAAGTAATGTTCTCTGGCCTAGGCAAGCAAGAAGCGGAAATGGCCCGTGCCTTGGAAGTTGGCATCCATTGCTTCAACGTGGAATCTGAAGCTGAGCTCTATCGTCTCGATAAAGTGGCTGGGGAAATGGGTAAAAAAGCGCCCGTGTCGTTGCGTGTTAACCCTGATGTGGATGCCAAAACTCACCCTTATATTTCTACCGGTTTGAAAGAAAACAAATTCGGTATCGATATTCTGGATGCAGTACGCATCTATGAAGTTGCCAACTCCTTACCTAACTTGGACGTAATGGGTGTGGATTGTCACATTGGCTCTCAGTTAACCGAACTGCAGCCTTTCCTAGACACCTTCGATCGTCTTATTGGTTTAATTGATCAGTTGGCCGAGAAAGGCATTAAGATCAAACATATGGACTTAGGTGGTGGTCTAGGTGTCCGGTACCGTGATGAGGTACCACCAGAGCCGGGGGAATACGCACAATTAATTTTAGAAAAAGTGAAAGGCCGCGACATTATGCTAGCCTTCGAGCCAGGGCGCTCCATTGCTGCTAATGCTGGCGTCTTGTTGACCAAAGTTGAGTTTTTAAAATGTACCGCTCATAAGAACTTCGCCATTATTGATGGGGCGATGAATGATTTAATCCGCCCATCCTTGTACGGCGCGTGGATGAATATCATCCCAGTTTCTTTACAGCCGACTGGCGAAGGTTCACGGGTCTATGATTTAGTCGGGCCCGTTTGTGAGACAGGTGACTTTCTAGGTAAAGAGCGTGAGTTAGATATCACTGCAGGCAGCTTGCTAGCGGTACGCTCCGCGGGAGCTTATGGCTTTACCATGTCATCCAATTACAACAGTCGCAATCGCGCTGCCGAGGTAATGGTAGATGGTGATGTTGCCCACGAAATTCGTGCCCGTGAAACGATTGATCACCAGCTTGCTGGCGAATCCTTGTTACCTGCATAGAGAGTGCCAGCATGTTATTGAAATTTACAAAAATGCATGGCTTGGGTAACGACTTTGTGGTCGTCGACGCAGTGTCCCGTAAGGTATATTTTAATCCTGCACAAATTCAGCGTTTGAGTGATCGCAATCGCGGCATTGGTTTTGATCAACTACTGGTAGTGGAGCCGCCATCCAACCCTGAGTTAGATTTTCGCTACCGGATCTTTAACTCCGATGGTTCTGAAGTTGAGCACTGTGGTAATGGTGCTCGCTGTTTTGCCAAGTTTGTTACCGAGAAAGGCTTGACCAATAAAAATACGATTTTGGTGGAAACCAAACGTGGTCGTGCCCAGTTGAATATCCAAGCTAATGGCGACGTGCAGGTTGACATGGGAGCTCCAAGTTTTGTCCCTGCTGACCTGCCTTTCACTCCTGCTACAACTGCATCGCTTTACACTGTGCCAGTGGGAGCTGAGAGCGTCGAGTTGACACCGGTTTCGGTGGGTAATCCCCATGCAGTACTGAAGGTGGATGAACTTAGCGATGCCTTGGTAGAACGTATTGGTCCGCAGCTAGAATCCCATGACTGGTTTCCCAACCGAGTCAATGTAGGCTTTATGCAGGTGCTGTCTGCGGACGAGATCAATCTGCGCGTGTTCGAACGTGGCGTAGGTGAAACTCAAGCCTGCGGTACCGGTGCTTGCGCCGCTGTCGTTGCTGGAATTAAGCAAGGTTGGTTGGCTCCTAGTGTGTTGGTGCATCTGCCTGGCGGTGATCTACGTATCGATTGGCAAGGAGAGGGAAGTTCCATTCTCATGACTGGCCCCGCTACTAAAGTTTTTGATGGTCAAATTTATCTATAAGGTTCAGTAATGCAAGAAGCGGAAGTGGTTGCCTTTTTAGAGAAAAATCCCGATTTTTTCACGCGTCATCAAGGCTTGTTGGAAGAGTTAACTATTCCGCACCCTAATACCGGTAAAGCCATTTCCCTGCTTGAGCATCAAGTAATGTTGCTGCGTACTTCTACGGCCGATTTCAAAGCCCAATTTGAGCGGCTGGTGGACGTTGCCCGTGAAAACGAAGCAATCATGAAAAAAAGTCGACGCTTGGTACTCAAGTGTCTGACTTGTCAGGATCTTGATGATTTTGTCGCCGCTGTCAGTGAGTCAATGGCCGAAGACTTTCAGGTGCATTACCAATCCTTGGTGTTGTTTCGTGATGAACCGCTAGATGGCGCTGTGCGTACCGCGCCTTGGCGGGATGCAGAGCCAATCCTTAAGGCTATGCTATCTAAACAGGGTTGCTACTGCGGCGTGCTCTCGGTGCGAGAGTCGGAGTTTCTGTTTATTGATGATAGCGATCGAGTGATGTCATCGGCGATTCTTCCGCTTATTTCCCATGAGGGAGGCCAACTGGTGTATCACGGGGTATTAGCGCTTGGCTCTAACCGACTGAATCATTTTGATAAAGACAAGGGCTCCTTGTTCTTAGATTTTCTATCCGATTTATTGAGTGCTATGGTGCTCCGACTGTTGAGGTAATACGGCATGCTAGTGACCTTCGATTTAGACAATACCCTGTGGGACGTGGATCCCACATTAATGCGGGCAGAACTAGCGATGCGTCACTGGTTTGAGGACAGATTCCCGAATTTTTATGGCGCACTCGGAGAGCGTGGCGTAAGCCATTACCGCCATGAAGTACTGCTGGATGAGCCTGCAATCAGCTTCAATGTTTCCCGGGTACGTTTGTTGATCTATACCCGTATGTTGAAAGACTATGGTCTGCCAGCGGAAGAAGCGGAATCCTTTGCGCGCATGGCATTTGACGCCTTTTATGATTGGCGCCAACGGGTTGATTTGTATCCTGGAGCGCGAGATGTATTACAGCAGTTGCGCGACCAGTATGCTATGGCAGTCATTACTAATGGCAATGCCGATGTCCATCACCCACATATCAGCCTAAACGAATATTTTGAGTTCGCTTTGCGGGCAGATCAGGTGGGGGTTGCTAAGCCAGACCCAGAAATTTTTGTTATGGCGGCAAAGCAAAAATCCGTACCGGTGACCTCGTTGATTCACGTGGGCGACAACCCAGACGACGATATTTTTGGTGCATTAAATGCTGGTGCTCGTGCGATCTGGTTTAACCGCCATGGCGCCGGACGTTGGTTGCGAGACGACTGTGTACCGGATGCAGAAATTCATAATTTGTACGAACTACCAGAGGTACTGGCGCAACTTGTCTAATAGCAAACAACTATAGCGTAATTAGGATATTACGATTTTTACCGAGCCGTTTTGATGGTAGACTAGCGCTAAATCGAAACTAGATTGAAGGAATAAATGTAATGAGCGAAAACACTATCCAAATTACCGACGCGCAATTCGCTGAAGAAGTTTTGAACTCTGATGTGCCTGTTGTAGTTGACTTCTGGGCACCATGGTGTGGTCCTTGTAAAATGATTGCGCCAGTTCTTGAAGATGTTGCGGCTGAATTCTCTGGTCGTGTCAAAGTTGTGAAAATCAACGTTGATGAGAACCAAGAAACGGCTCCTAAGTACAACGTACGTGGTATCCCAACGTTGCTAGTTGTGAAAGGCGGTGAAGTGGTAGCGACTAAAGTCGGTGCTGTTTCCAAGTCTCAGCTAGTCGAGTTCGTAGAAAGCGCGATCTAATCTAATTCGACCAGGTCAGTCATTAGTGACGTGGTCTGTTTCAAAACCTCAGCAAAGCTGGGGTTTTTTTATGCCCAAATTTTGCCTCAACATGGCTTTCGTATCGTCCGTTGTGTTGCTATTAAATGATTTAACCCTTTAATTATCGATTGATCTTACTTTTCAACTGAGTTGAGAAACGACTGGTAAAGTCCCGTTTGATCCCCGCCACCTGCTGCAAAAAGGTCATTAGCTCTTGTTTTGATAAAGGGGCATCGTATGGGATCGTCACGGTGGACGGATTTTTGTGTTGACCGTGAATGCGGAATTCGTAGTGTAAATGGGGGCCAGTCGCCCAACCTGTCTGGCCGACATAGGCGATTTCATCACCTTGAGATACGTCATCGCCTGCTTGTAACCCTGCTGCAAAACCACTCAGGTGGGCATACAAGGTAGAGTAACTCTGCCCATGATCGACGATCACAACATTGCCATACCCTTTTTGCTCCCCGATAAAGCTGATTCTGCCGCTGCCCGCTGCAAGTACTGGAATCCCTTCTGGTGCCGCATAATCGATGCCGTTATGTGGACGTTGCGTCTTAAAGATTGGATGCAACCGATTCGGGTTAAATCGCGAAGACACTCGCCGATAGTCGAGAGGGGCACGTAAAAAACGCCGTTGTAGAGATAAGCCATCTGCGGTCAGATAGTAGGTGTTGCTTTCACCTTCGAAGCGAAAAGCCTCAAAATATCTGCCATTGTTAAAAAAAGCGAGCGCCTCAATTGTGGGTGAGGATACAGTTTTGCCGTTACGAGTATGACGGTTAAGTAGAACGGCGAGGTGGTCTCCAGTGCGTAAATCGAGCGCAAAATCGATCTCTGAGGCAAGAATTTGGCTGATGGTTTGAATCGTTGCCGCCGAGAGGCCTGCCGCCTGCGCATCTTGCTGTAGCGACCGCGAGATAGATACCTCTCGATAGTCTTTGTTTGATTCGACAGCCAACGCTATTTGCTTACTATGACAACCATTATCTTGGAAGCTAAAGTGCGTTTCAGTCGCGTCACCGGAGCGAAGTATCAGTTGATGTACGTGGTTATCTCTTTGTGTATAACGAATTTCAATTTCTTGTCCAGGTTGCAGTTTATTAAGAAGTGCTCCGTGCTCCGTTTGTAACAACTGGTAGGATTGAGCCGCGTCGAGTCCATGGCTTTGAAAAATGGCTGAAAGGGAGTCACCCGGCTTAACGCTAATGTTTAACTGGGTCGGTGGCGCGTAGGTGGGGCTTTGGTTGGTTGTGGGCTGACTGATAAGGGTTGTGACCGGTTGATTGGTGGCGACTTGAGTCTGCGTCAATAATACAGGATCAGATGAAGGGCTGAGTAATAACCCAGCGCCGGTGCCCACGAGCACAACGGATAGCAACGGCAAGATATATCGTCTCAAAACGCACCTGAAAATTTATATTAAGTGCTTAGAATTCTATCAATCTTGCCTATATAATGGCAGGCCTTAACCATCAACTAAACAGGAAATGGATCAACAATGACAGTAGGTAACTTCGACCTTTTGGCTGATTTACAAGCCCGTGGGCTGATTGCTCAAATGACATCTGAAGAGGAGCTGCGTGCTCATCTGGCCGAAGGCTCTCGTACCCTGTATTGTGGCTTCGATCCTACCGCGGACAGTTTACACCTAGGCCATTTGGTACCACTACTGGTGCTGAAGCGTTTCCAAGATGCTGGACACCACCCGATTGCCCTAGTTGGCGGTGCCACTGGTTTGATCGGTGACCCAAGTTTTAAAGCCTCTGAACGTCAATTAAACACCCCAGATGTGGTGGCTGGCTGGGCAGATAAAATCCGCGGGCAAGTCAGTCAATTTATCAAATTCGAAGAGTGTGCCAACCCAGCTCGTGTGGTAAACAACTTGGATTGGGCTGGCAATATGAATGTGTTGGACTTCCTACGTGATGTGGGTAAGCACTTTTCTGTTAACGCCATGATCAACAAAGAGTCGGTACAGCAGCGCTTGAATCGTGAAGGGGCTGGGATTTCTTTTACCGAGTTTTCGTATGCCCTGTTGCAAGGGATGGACTTTGCTGAATTGAATCGTGAGTACGGTTGTACTTTACAAATTGGTGGCAGTGACCAATGGGGTAATATCGTTGGTGGTATTGATCTTTCACGTCGCCAAAATCAATCCCAAGCATTTGGCATGACAGTGCCTTTAGTGACCAAAGCAGATGGTACTAAATTTGGTAAGACAGAATCTGGCGCCGTTTGGCTTGACCCTGCGAAAACGTCTCAATATGCCTTCTACCAGTTCTGGATGAATACTGCAGATGCGGACGTGTACAAGTTCCTCAACTACTTTACTTTCTTGCCAGTGGCAGAGATTCAAGCGATCGAGCAAGCTGACAAAGACAGTGGCGGTAAGCCGCAGGCGCAAGCAATTTTGGCCCGTGAGGTAACGCGTTTGGTACACGGCGAAGAAGGTTTGGCCGCTGCTGAACGCATTACCAAAGCGCTATTTAGCGGCGATGTGGCTGAACTGAGTGAACAGGATTTAGAGCAAATTCAGTTGGATGGTTTACCAAGTAGTTCCCTCGCTGGAGTAGAGCTTGCGAATACCCCACTAACCACCTTGCTCGCCGACGCTGGCCTTGCTGCCAGTGGTAAACAGGTAAAAGATGCGCTTCAACGCAATTCTGTCTTCATTAACGGTGTTGCCAAAGGCATGGATGACAATATGAGTGCTGCTGATATCTTTGTGGCGGAAAATGGTTACTACGGCAAGTACTTCCTCGTGAAGCTTGGTAAGAAAAAACACCACCTTTTTGCACTGTAAGCATTGCTCTAGCATCCAATAATAATGCCCGCTTCAAAAGCGGGCTTTTTATTTTGGGTGAGAAGCTTCTAGTAAACTCTATCAGCTTTAGCGGATTAAGGGTCGAGCTTGATGACTTCATCCAACAATTTACTTAACTGATTTAATTTCTTTTCCCCTAACTGGCCAATAAGTTTGGCGTAGGCTGCATCCACATCAGGGCTATGATCGTCAACCAGCTTTCGTGCTGCGTCGGTGAGTTCGAGCAGTGTAATACGCTGATCTTGTGATGAGCGTCGGCGGCTTATCATGCCATCTTCTACAAAGCGATTGATAATGCGAGTAAGGCTAGGGCTCAGTATGCAGCATAGGTCGGCAAGTTGTTTTGCTTCAAGCTCGCCGTGGTCATTCAATACCCTCAAAACGCGCCATTGTTGTTCTGTGAAGCCGGCTTCTTGGAGTACCGGGCGGAAAAAAGTCATCGCCGATTCCCGTGCACGAAGCAGTTGTAGGGTAAGAGATTCTTCAAGTTTTTTCATAAATTGGGCTTATGGTGATACTGATCCAACAGGGTTTGATAAAAAAGGCGATTATAAAGGCAAATCACGGAGTTGATAGCACTTGTTTGCGCCTAGCGATGTGATGCACTCCTGATGCAAAAAACGTACAAAGTAGCACTAAAATCGGCAAAGCCAGAGCCCAACCTTGAGTGAGAGTGGGGGAGGCCTGAGAGCAAACCGCCCCGAAAGCAAGCTGTAAGAACCCCATTAAGCCCGCCGCCATACCCGCATTGGCGGAACCGCCAGCGATAGCGGCAGATTGGTATGAAGGTTGGCTGATACCACGTCCGAGAGTAACTAAACACATCGGTAAGAAAAGTGAAGCGTATCCCACTTCGTAGACTGCGCCAGCGCCAACCATCAAAATAGCGCCGGAAAGCGCCACCATATTACCAAGACTGATGGCTTGATTGACCTCTAAAAAGCGATTCACGTAGGTGCTCAGGTAGCCACCTAACATAAACGCAAGGGTGATGGTCATAAACCAATAGCCAAAATGGATCCCTTCGGCATCAAAGTTGCGGGTCAAATGGGGAGAAGCGCTAACGAAAAAGTAAAAACTGCAGGCTAACAAGGTGTTCGCTGCAGCGTGGGCGCGAAACTCATTATTTTTGAGTAAAGTGCGATATTGTTGCAAGGTTTGCTTTATTGAGCTGCGTTTTGCACTATTCGCGTTTGCAGAAACATGGGTGTGGCTTAACACCAATAGCACCATACTCATAATGGCGGACATCAAGAAAATATAACCCCAGCCAAACCAATTGCTAATATAACTGCCCAATAGCGGTGCAATGCTTTGTGATAAGGCGATGGCCATGATGATGTAGCCCATTTTTTGCGGGGCTACCTTCGAGCCATAACTCTCTACTAATAGTGCTCGAGAAATGGACATCATCGCTGCACCGCCAAACCCTTGAAGGATGCGCCCCAGCAATAACATCTCGATGCTCCAGTGCATCAACGCAAAGACACTACCAATAAGAAAACTAAACAGACCGATATGAAGGCTGCGTTTCAAACCAAAGTTACTCGTCAATCCCCCGATAGAAAGTTGGCCAATTGCTAATGCCGCTAGATACAGGGATAGACTAAGCTGGGCGACACCCGTGGAGACAGACAAGTCGTCAGAGATCAGTGGCAGCGCGGGTAATACCGCGTTTAATGCAATTGGGCTGACCATCGCCATTAATACCAGGGTTGGCATGGGGGTTGGCTTCATTTTGTCTCCTATATTGAAGTTCACACCTATTTAGTGTGGATTAAAGCGCGTTTGTGTTTGTCTAGGGGTTTCGCCAAAGCACTGCTTATAGGCACGACTGAAGTGTGCCGAGTGGTTAAAGCCCCAACGGAACGCTATCTCGGTAATAGAAAGATGTGGTGAGCAGATCAGCTCTTCTCGGCTTTTCTTCAAGCGCTCGCGCCAGATATAGCGATTGACGGCTACCCCGTGGCTTTCAAAGGCGCGTGATAATTGGCGTGTGGTCACGGCAAAATGCTGGCTTAGATGGTCGACACTCAGATCGTTTTCTGCCAAATGACTATCTATGTATTCTTGACACTGGCGAAACAGTAGTCTCAAGTAACTATTGGATTTTTTTCCAGTAGCAACAGTTAGCAGAGACTGTATATGCTGGATTACTTCTTCCGCTCGGATGATGCTTTCTCTGCCACTAAGAGGTTGGCGTAGCAGCTTCAATATTGCTTCGGTTGATGAGGCACCACTGGTGAGATGCTTATCAATTTTTAACAGCTGACCGTTTGGAAGCTGGTTTTCCTCAAATAGATGTCTGGGCATATCTAATACGTACATGCTCATGTCATCTGGGAAACCGTGGCCGTAAGGTTGGCTCGTGTCGTAGATCACCATATCTCCGGGAGAGTGCTGAGCACTTAACGTACCTTGGTAGGAATAACCGCTCCCTTTTGTCATCAGGCACGCAAAAATACTGTCGCGCTTGTCATTCTCGATCCCTAGACAACTTCTGTGAACCGAATGAGTGTTGGCGGCTATTTCATTTACCCGTAGGACTTCCAAATCCCGCTGAGTGAGCATGGCTTCAATTTCAGTGTTTCGCTGAGCTGGGCAATCAATATCAATGAGATATTTATCAACGTTGCTTACCCAAAAGTCGTGTCTTTGTGCCACGGGAACATGCTTCGTTGAGATCACTATTTCGTTAGATAAAGACATCTTTTCCTCTCTTATTCTTGTCATGCGTGTTGAGAGTCAATGGTTAAAGAGCCGACAGTTCTCGATCATACCGAGAATAGCAAAATTAGTAAACATGTTAACTAATTGACGGCTTTATGCGCTTTTCGTCTTGCCTGATTAATTCTATTGTCCCGTTAAGTTAAAAATCGAAGTGTAGTGCTGAGTAAACTTATTTTCGAGTCTGTACATACAGAAAAAGAACAAAAACAATCACGAGGTTTACTATGCAGTCCTTTGATTACATCGTTGTTGGTGGCGGCTCTTCCGGCTGTGCCATTACCCATCGTTTAACTAAATCCGGTGCCCGAGTGCTTCTATTGGAAGACGGTCCAGCGGATGATTCCTTGTTTATCCACATGCCTGCCACCTTCGTGCGGGTTATCGGTTCGAAACGCTCAGTGATTTATACCAGTGAGCCCCAGCCTGATGCTGGAAACCGTATCACTTACGTTCCACAAGGGCGTACTCTCGGGGGCGGGAGTTCTTTAAATGCGATGGTCTACATTCGTGGTCAGAAAGAAGACTACGAAGAATGGGAGCGTCAAGGTTGTACTGGTTGGGGTTGGGATAATGTACTCAAAGCATTCAAACGCTCCGAGAGCCACATGCGCCTGGCTGGTGAGTATCACGGTACTGACGGCCCACTGAAGGTCAGTGATACCCGTCATCGTCATCCTCTTAGCTGTGCTTTTATCAAAGCGGCCCAGCAAGTTGGCATCCCTTACAATGATGATTTTAATGGTGCAAGCCAAGCGGGTGTTGGTTTCTACCATACGACGACGTTCGACGGCCGTCGCGGCAGTACGGCTGCAACTTATCTTGCTGAAGTAAAAGACAGCCCGAATCTGACCATTCGTACTGGTTGTTATGTCAATAAAATCATTTTTGACGAAAACAAGCGAGCAACGGGTGTAGAGCTGCGTAACGGCGCGGGCCAAACTGAAGTGGTTAAAGCAAGTAAAGAAATCGTATTGGCCGCAGGTGCTCTCTCTACCCCTAAAATTCTGATGTTGTCCGGTGTTGGCCCGAAAGCACATTTGGCTGAACATAACATCCCGCTACTACACGATGCTCCAGAAATTGGTCAAAACTACCAAGACCATCTGGAAGTCAGTGTCTACGCTCGTACTAAAGACCCAATCAGCTTGCTTGGTAATGACCAAGGTCTGAAAGCTCTCAAGCACGGCTTCCAGTGGACTTTCTTCAAAACTGGTCTGCTAACTTCCAACGTTGTGGAGTGTGGCGGCTTTGTTGATACCTCAGGCTGTGGTCGTCCAGATGTGCAGTTCCACGTTATTCCAACTCTAATGGGAGATGTGGATCGTGAGCCGATGGAAGGACATGGTCTATCTATCAACCCATGTTTCTTGCGTCCTAAGTCGCGTGGTTTTGCCAAGTTGCGTAGCAACGATCCAAAAGATTCGATGATTTTCGAGAGTGGTGCATTGTCCCATGAAGACGATGTGCAAACGTTGGTTCGTGGCGTCAAGTTAGCGCGTCAGATTCTACGGGCGCCAGCTTACGATGGCCTAGTAACCGAAGAATTGGCTCCATCTGCTAAGTACGACATTTCTGATGATGAAATCGTCGAACACGTTCGTAGTCACGCGAAAACGGTTTATCACCCAGTTGGTACTTGCCGCATGGGCTCAGATGCAACTGCTGTGGTGGATACTGAACTACGTGTCAATGGTGTTCAGGGGCTGCGCGTGTGTGATGCTTCCGTGATGCCAACGTTGGTATCTGGTAATACAAATGCTCCGACCATTATGATCGCCGAGCGTTGCGCCGAGTTTATGTTGAACAAATAGCAAGAAGATCTAGAGAACACTTAGATGAAAATTAATACCTATGAAAATCGACTGCTAGCCGTCCTATTTTTGGGATTTGGCTTTGTTTTCTTCGATCGATTGGCGCTTTCCTTCCTGTTTCCGTTTGTCGCAAAGGACCTAGACCTGAATAACAGTCATCTTGGTATGCTGTCGTCAGTGCTGGCTTTAGCATGGGCAATTTCAGGGATTACGTTAGGAGCCTATGCGGATCGGAAAGATTCAAAAAAATACATTTTGATTCTGTCCGTAATCGGCTTCACTGTGTGCTCTGCCCTATCTGGTATGGTGACGAGCTTCCTGAGCCTATTGTTTTTCCGTGCGCTTATGGGGATTGCGGAGGGGCCGGTGTTGCCTATTTCTCAATCTCTACTAGTCGCTGCATCCGCACCGAAGCGTCGCGGTCTCAATGTGGGCATTGTTAATGCCACCGCTCCAGGGTTAATTGGGGCGGTACTAGCCCCACCTATCCTTATCTGGTTGGCGACTGAGTATGGCTGGCGTAGCGCGTTTTACGCCACCATTATTCCAGGTTTAGTTATCGCGGCACTTATGTTGTTGGTAGTACGCAATAAACATGTCCACGCGGATGTGGATATGGGGCACTCTATTGGCAACAAAGGCGATATTAAGGCCTTGCTAAAAAACCGCAACGTCGTGTTGTGCGTGCTGATCGCCTGTTTCTATATTTCCTGGTTTATCACCATCGTTTCTTTTACTCCAACTTATTTGATGGAAGTGAAAGGCTTTACGCCGGAAACCATGGGCAATGTAATGACCAGTCTAGGGTTTGCTTGGGCTATATGGGGATTTTTGATCCCTGGATTGTCTGATCGCTTTGGCCGCAAACCAACATTGATATTCTTTACTGTTATCGCAACTTGCTGCCCGATGGTGCTCTTATATGTTGATGATGCTAGCACCATGTTGCCATTGATATTCCTTACCTACACTGGCTTGGGATGTTTTGCCATCTTTATGGTTGCCATCCCAGCGGAAACTGTTTCCTCTACCCAAGTGGCAACAGCACTGGGTTTAATCATGGGTGTAGGCGAAATCGTTGGGGGCTTTGTTACCCCCGTGCTAGCAGGGTTCGCGGCTGATGCTTATGGCCTTGATATCGTGATGTGGATCGCAGCGGGTGGTTCTGTTATTGCCTTACTGTTGTCCTTTATGTTGACCGAAACGGCACCCGTAAAAGTAGGTAAGCCGGTAGCGCTTGCAACCCCTTAGATTCCTTTTTAACCAATGATGCCAAGACGAGAGAGGGACGCTCTCTCGTCTAATCAAAAAATAACAAGGTGATTCCAATGTCTATTCAAGTATTAAACCCAGCAACAAAAGAAATCTTTGCCGAAGTTAACGAAACCAATATTGAGCAACTTGATACAATCGTTGCAACGGCAAATGAAGCATTCAATGTATGGCGCCAAACTTCAGTTGAGGAGCGCGCAGCTGCGTTACATCGAATTGCAGATGCGATAGAAGCAGCGGCACCGGAGTTAGCCGAAGTTGTTGTAGGTGAGCAGGGTAAGCCATTGTTCCTTGCACAGATTGAAGTTGGTGGGGCGGTTGGCTGGACTCGTTACGCAGCGGATCTATCAATTGAGCCTGAAATTATCGAGGATAGTGAAGAGCGCTACGTAGAAGTTCAACGACTTCCAGTGGGTGTCGTGGCTTCCATTACACCGTGGAACTGGCCTCTTATGATCGCTGTTTGGCATATCATGCCTGCACTAAAAGCGGGTTGTAGTGTGATCATCAAGCCTTCTTCTCTAACCCCAGTGAACACCATCCGCTTGGCTGAAATCATCAACGCGAATACGATTCCTAACCTAGTTCAGGTTGTTATTGGTGGACGTCAAATCGGTGAACCTTTAGTCCAGCATCAAGGTGTGAAAAAACTAGTGTTTACCGGATCGACTGGTGTAGGTAAGCATCTGGCTGGCTTGGCCGTTTCTGATCTGAAAAAAGTCACCTTAGAATTGGGTGGCAATGATGCTGGCATCGTTTTAGAAAGTGCCAATGTCACGGAAATTGCTGAAAAAGTATTTATGACTTCATTCTTGAACATGGGGCAAACCTGTGCCTGCTTGAAGCGTTTGTACGTTCATCGTTCGAACTACGATGCAATGTGTGAAGCACTGGCTAACATCGCCGCAGCGCAAGTCGTCGGCAATGGCATGGAAGAGGGTGTAACTTTTGGTCCAGTGCAGAATGAAAAGCAGTACGAAAGCGTCACCGCCATGATCGAACAAGCAAAAGCGGCTGGTGCTGAAGTAATTGCGCCAGCACTTCCCGAGGGATTAAATGGTTACTTTATTGCGCCTACTTTAGTTAAAAACCCAGCACATGCGCTACCTGTTGTCTGCGATGAGCAGTTTGGCCCTGTATTGCCAATCATTCCTTTCGATGATGTGAAAGAAGTTATGGCGCTTGCTAAACACGAAGAGTTTGCGCTTGGTGGATCCGTGTGGGGAGAACCAGGTGAGGAGCTGGATTGGGTTGTGGAGCAACTTGACTCTGGAACAGTTTGGGTAAACAACCATGCGGAAGTGCTACCTTATGTTCCTTTTGGTGGTAACAAGCAGTCAGGTCTTGGTGTTGAATTTGGTAAAGAAGGTCTATTGGAATATACGGTTCGTAAAGTAGTGAACCGAGCTAAGTAAACGACTCACTCTCGCTGAGTGTCTTTGCCCGGTTGCGCGAATAGCGTTTCCGGGCTTTTTTTAGATTTTTTAAAATAATTGAAAAAAAGTGCTTGCGTTAAAAATTCTCGGCTGTAATATACGCACCCACTGACACGGCAGGTCGCTAAGGACTGCAAAACACTAGCTAGATTAGCTGATGTTTGAGGTGTCACCGCTCTTTAAAATAGATAATCAGATAATTTGTGTGGGCGCTCGCTGGAGACTTCTCAAAAAACTTGAAGTCTTATACGAGTGACCATGTCAATTCGCTTTACGTTCTTTAATCTTCGGGTTGAAGAATATAGTTAAAGTCAGACGTGATTCACGAGTGTGAGCAAACTTTTTAAACTGAAGAGTTTGATCATGGCTCAGATTGAACGCTGGCGGCAGGCTTAACACATGCAAGTCGAGCGGTAGCACAGAG